>CAMCVW010000019.1 GCA_945881915.1 Thermoflexus hugenholtzii JAD2
ACTCAACTCAACTCAACTCCACTCAACTCAACTCAACTCAACTCAACTCAACTCAACTCAACTCAACTCAACTCAACTCTATATAGAACCATTTGTAGGGGCTGGCGCAGTTTTGTTCGACCTGATGCCGCAACAGGCGCTAATCAACGACACAAATGCGTTGCTCATCACGTGTTACCGAGTGATTCGGCAAGATGTCCATGAGCTGATAGATCGGCTCAGCGCCCACGCCGCAGCACACAGCGAGGAATACTACTACGCGATACGCGCCCAAGACCGTGAATCGGGATATGCGAATATAGACACGGTCGAACAAGCAGCTCGACTCATCTATCTCAACAAGACCTGTTACAACGGGCTCTATCGTGTCAATAAAGCCGGCTACTTTAACACCCCATTTGGCGCATACATCGACCCGGTCATCTGCGATGCACCGGTGTTGCACGCAGTGCATGCGTACCTACGCGACAACGATATCACCATTGTGCAGGGTGACTATGCGCAGGTTGCAGAACACGCCACGGCAGGTAGCCTGGTCTACTTCGACCCCCCGTACCACAGCCCGACGCAGCGGAATTTTACACAGTATGACGCAGGAGGTTTCGGGGAAGCAGAGCAGATTGCACTCGCACAGCTCTATAGGCGGCTGAGCTCTCGCGCTGTACGCTGTCTATTGAGCAATGCGAATACCCCCTTGATGCATACCCTCTACGCAGACTATGCAATCGACATTGTCACCGCAAGTCGCGCCATCAATGCACAGGCAACGGCTCGTGGTGCGGTCACTGAAGTACTCGTACGGAACTGGTCCTGATATGGACCGTCCCCGCAGCAGCATCAACGCGAGTTGGCAGACCCTGATTGAGCGCCACGACATCCCCGCGCGCATCGCCCGAGACGGATCATTTATCATCAGCGCCGACGATATCAATGCCGTGCGCGAAGCGCGTTTGATGGCCAAATTCGACGAAGCACGCGCCGTCCCGCCGATTTTGGTGCAATACGGCATTCAGATTTTGCCCATCAGCCGCGGTCAGTACATCCTCGGCCCGTTCGAGACCTATCAGACCCTCGATTACCCGCGCGCCCACCCGCAGCCGATTCGCATCCCACACCTCGACACGCTCAATCCGCACGACATCCACAGCGAAGCCGAGGCACTCCTCTTTTTGGCGCAGAGCGGGGTCTGGAACGAAGTGTTCGGTGCGACTCAGGTCCACAACACACTCCAAGGACGGCGTGCGTCGGGCCAATTCGACTACACAATCCGGCGCACCGATGGCACCAATCAGCACATCAGCGTCGACAACGCGCAGATCGAAATAGACGCCGGGTATGAAACTACCGATGCAGTTTTTCTGTGCGAAGCCAAAAACCGGCACGTCAGTGAGCTCCACCTGCGCCAGCTCTACTACCCTTTTCGTTTTATCCGTGGGCGTACTAACAAGCCGATTTATCCCATCGCCGTGGTGTATAGCAACCAAACGTTTTACATATCCTGTTATCGCGTCGCTGTCGAAGGGGAATACAACTCGCTCGTGCTCGACCGGCGCTTCTGCTATACCCTCGACCCACAAACGGTCAGCGCCAGCATGGTGGCGCGTGCACGGGCGTTGCACCAACCACCCGATCCTACCCGTTACACGCAGGTACCATTCCCGCAGGCTGACAATTTTGCCCTCCTGTGCCGTCTGTGTGAGGCGTTGGCACAGCGCCCACTGAGTAGTGCCGACATTACCGCGTTCATTGGATATGCGCCACGCCAAACGGCCTACTATACGAGTGCCGGTCGTGCATTGGACGTCATCGAACGTCATCGCGATGACGGGATGCTGACCTATCGACTGACTCCGTTTGGCCGCAGAATGATGCAGGCACCACTGCATACACAGCGCTTTTTATTGATGGAAGCAATGATGAACATCCCCTGCTTCTATGAACTCATTCCGATACTGCTCCAGCAGCGGAGTGTGCCCGCCCGGAGTGAAATCATCCGGACGATGACCGAACATCCGTACCTGTCGGCGAACACAGAAGTCACCATCCACCGGCGTGCCAGCACCGTGGAGCATTGGTTGACCTGGTTCGTGCGATCAATTGATATCTGGGATACCTAATTTGAAGTCAACGGAACGAGCCACGACGCATCGCCAAAGGGCGTGTCGCGCAGGGTCACGATGAGCGAAGTCGCGCTCGGATGAATTGCCTGGAGCACCGTCACACTACCGCTAACCGTCAGATTGGGCACTGCCACCAACGTTTTGGGATTCGAGCGTTGTTCACTCAGCTCGTAGCGTGTACCCAGCGAATCACGAATGCTCAGGTGCTCGTTGTCGAGCGGGATGCGCACCTCGAGGTCGCTCGCAGTGTGCAACACCGTCAGACTGATGTGCAACTCCCCATCGCAGGTATCTACCTTCGTCAGCGTCAATAATGCATCTGCCACCGCCCCCACAGACACACTCTGCCAACTGCCATCGCTCCCGCGGACACGCGCAATCGTCTGTGCCGGCAACCAGGTACAGCGGGTAGCACGGGTGATGAACTGATTCGTTCCGGCAATATCAACGGTGGGTGTTGTGGTCATGGCTGGCAATGTCACCAACCGTGTTCCTACGGTGTTGATGACGTACAGCACCGCCAAAATAATCAACAACACGCTGACACCAATGAGCGCCTGCCCAGTCCATGTCGACAGCAGCTGTGTCACAAAATTCGGCACCCGTGTGGGGCGTGATTCCGCATCCGGTAAAACTAACTGCTCGATTTCTTCCCAACGCGTGCAATGCAACAGCTGCGGGATGCGCACTAATTCGGTATCGCTCCACTGCATATCGGGCGAACGCTCAGTGAAGACATACAGCGCCAGTGTATCGAACCCCAGCACTTGCACCTTCCAATCGGTATCAATCTGTGATTCCGGGTGCAAGTATGGCGCAATCGCCACGATACGGCGGATGGAGCGCACATCGATGTTGCGATTGCCGGCGATTTCACTGCGATGTTCATCGAGAAAATTCGAAAACGCGTAGTAATACGTCAACACCTGGTTGTATGGATTTTTGCGGCCCGGATTGATGCGCTTACGATCTTTATTGGCGCTTTCGACGAACCACGGACCGTTGACATCACCGATGACTTTGCCGTCACAGTACTTCAATTCGACGACGAAAATCCCGTCGTGCTTGAGCACGACCACATCGAGCGTGCGTCCACCCACCGAGAAATTCGCCATCACAATGTACAGACCATCCAAGCGGGCAAACGCCGATGCGAGCTGCGTCAACGCACGGAGCTCGTTGGGATTTTCAGGTTTTTCGCCGATCCATATCTGTACTGCCATGTCGTATCGCTAGCGTTTTTTGGTGGGGCCGCGCCGGGCAGCCGCCGCGGGTTGTGGCATGATGGCAAATTCTTCTTCGAGTGCCAAAGTACGGCGAATATCCAGAATCTGGTCACGCAACGCCGCGGCTTTCTCGAACTCCAAATCGGCAGAGGCTTTTTTCATCTGCTTCTCGAGGTCTTTGATGAGCTTGACCATCGCCTCACGCGATGTGGGCATGTCGACGCGCTTAAAGTCGGCCGGATTCGCCGAATAGACACCTTGCTCTTCGGCTGCTTTGCGCAATCGGTCACTCAAATCACGGACACCCTTGATGATGCCCATCGGGATGATGTTGTGCTCGGTGTTGTGTGCAATCTGGATGGCGCGACGTCGGTCTGTTTCGTTAATGGCAGCCGTCATCGACCCCGTCATATTGTCGGCGTACATCAAGACCGTGCCTTCGACGTGACGAGCAGCCCGACCGATAATCTGAATCAGCGACGACGCCGAGCGCAAGTAGCCCTCTTTATCGGCATCCAGAATCGCCACCAACGACACCTCGGGCAGGTCTAACCCCTCGCGTAGCAGATTAATACCTACGACGACGTCGTAGACGCCCAAGCGGAGATCGCGCAAGATCTCGACACGTTCGATGACGTCGATGTCTGCATGCAGGTACTGTGTACGAATCCCTGACTCACGCAGATAATCGGCCAAATCTTCGGCCATCCGTTTGGTCAGCGTCGTCACCAGACAGCGATGCCCCTTGGTCACCCGGGCACGCACTTCGCTAATCAAATCATCGACTTGCCCACGCGACGGTCGGATGATGATGACCGGATCGATGAGGCCGGTGGGACGAATAATCTGCTCGACAATCTGACCAGACACCTGGTGTTCATACGGTCCTGGTGTGGCCGATACGAAAATCGTTTGGCGGATGTGTTGATCGAATTCGTCGATGCGCAATGGGCGATTATCCAACGCCGACGGCAACCGAAATCCATAATCCACCAGGGTTGTCTTGCGCGAACGGTCGCCGGCATACATGCCACGTACCTGTGGCAACGAGATGTGCGATTCGTCGACGAACAGGACGAAGTCATCGGGGAAGTAGTCGATCAATGTCCACGGCGTCTGGCCGGAAGCCCGGCGATCCATGTGGCGCGAGTAGTTTTCGATGCCGGAGCAGTAGCCCATCTCGCTCATCATTTCGATGTCGTACATGGTGCGCTGCTTGAGGCGCTGGGCTTCGAGATTTTTGCCCTGACTCTCGAGGTTCGCCAACTGCACAGCCAACTCATCCTGGATGTCGGTGATGGCCAGCTGGAGCTTCTCGGTCGTCGTCACAAAGTGCTTCGCAGGGAAGATGTCGACGCTCTGCACTGTCTTAAAGACCTCACCGGTCAATGGGTCGAATTCACTGATGCGTTCGACCTCGTCGCCCCAAAGCTCGATGCGAATGGCTATTTCGGCATTGGCGGGCATGATGTCGAGCGTGTCACCACGCACCCGGAAGGTGCCACGGTGGAAGTCGATGTCGTTGCGTTGGAACTGCAAATCGAGCAGCTGGCGCAGCAATTTGTCGCGGTTGCGTACTTCGCCCACACTCACCGGCAACATCACCTGGCCGTAGTCGACCGGGCTGCCTAGACCGAAGATACACGACACCGACGCCACAATCAGCACGTCACGCCGAGTCAAAAGGGCCTGGGTGGCGGCGTGGCGCAGGCGGTCTATTTCTTCGTTGATGGAGGCTTCTTTTTCGATATACAAGTCTTTGCTGGGCACATAGGCCTCAGGCGTGTAGGAATCGTAGTACGAGATGAACATTTCGACCGCGGCATCGGGCAGCAAATCGCGGAACTCGGCGTACAACTGGGTCACCAGCGTTTTGTTGTGAGCCAGGACCAGCGTCGGTCGCTTCAATTCGCCAAACACCCAACTCATCACGGCAGTTTTACCGGTACCGGTGGCACCGAGCAATGTCTGATAGCGCAGACCGTCGTGCACCCCGCGCACGAGCTGCTCGATGGCCTTGGGTTGATCGCCGGTGGGTTTATAGGGAGCGTTGACCGTGAATCCCATTGTGGAGTACTCCTCGTATACCCTTCTATTATAGCGATACATCCGATGCGACGAGGGTGCGGGAGTTTTTATTTGCATGAGAAAAAGGGTTCACCACAGGCTGAGTTGGTCTGCCAGCGGGCGCAACGCAGCAATCCGGGCAGCGCGCATGGTCTGCCCGGTCCCATAGAATTTACCATCGAACAGCACAAAATCCGCCACGCGCTTGCTGGCTGCGCCCAGAATGCTGATGTGCCCTGGCTCGCGCAGTTTGCCCAACGTGCGCATCCGCAGAATCCGTTTGACGCCCAAGGGACCAAGCCCGGGGATGCGCAGGAGTTGTTCAGGCGGCGCGGTGTTTATTTCGACGGGGAAGTACTGCGGGTTGCGCAGTGCCCAGGCCAGTTTTGGGTCGTTGTGGAGCGACAACAGCGGATTATCGGCACCGGCAATCTCGCCACTGGTGAATCCATAGTGACGCAGGAGCCAATCCGCCTGGGTCAGGCGCAGTCCACGCACCGCCGGGGTGGCCCGCTGATCGGCCATTGGGGTACCGGCAATCGGCTGGAAGGCCGCATAGTAGACCCGCCGCACTCCTAATTCACTGTGCAGCCAGGCAGTCGTGTCGAGCAGCGCTTTGTCGTCTTCGCCGGCAGCACCGACGACAAACTGCGTGGCAATGCCTGCTTTGAGCAACCCTGCCTGCTGGAAGTCACGCATCCAGGCGAGCCGGGCAATCACGTCGCGCTGCCAATCACGGCTCGGGTCGATGGCTGCCTGATGGGCAGCACTGGGCACTTCGATGTTGAGGCTGAGCCGATCCGATACGCGGGCGGCTGCCTCAATCAGTGCATGCGACACACCGGGGGGCAGTTTGAGGTGCAGGTATCCTTTGTACGCATGAGTGGTGCGTAGCAACACGGCACTATCGACCAACCCGCTTGCGGACTGTTCGGCCGAGTCAGCCACGGCCGTCGACAGGAGTAATCCTGCGTCATAGCGCCGTAACTGGGGCATGACGGCAGTGGCGACTTCTTCGGGCGTCAGCGTTGCTCGTGGCACATCACGGCCGCGTTGCAGAGGGCAATACGGGCAATCGTGGATACACTCGGCACTCATCAGCAGCCGCAAAACAGGGCGCGGTGTGCCTTTGGCATCGGCCTCGGTGCCCAGTGGGGCATTGGACCAGGCTGCTTTTTTGGATTGATAACGACGGCCAGCCACGGAATGCGTGTCACACGCTTCGTAGCCGGCCGCAGGCGCGAGGATATCCAGTTTGCGTTCGAGGTCCATGGGGGGCTGATTATTCTTTGGGCTTGTTTTCGGGCATCGATTCGATGGTGAGCGGCCTGGTCTGATTGACTTTGTCGAGCATGGCGTCTTCGATACGCACGGTTTCGGGCGCGGCAGATTCATCGAACAATGACTTAGCCTCGACAACTTCGCTATTGTCGCCCTCGTCGTCAGCGACATCGACGGCTTCTTCGATGTGGCGAGCGTGGTTGAACCACAGGCCGATGACGCCCCCCACAATCAGAATGATGCTGGCTATTTGGGCGACGCGCAATGAGTCACCACAGCCGCCACCGATGAGGTCGGTGCACAGACTATCGACGCGCAGGCCTTCGATCCACAAGCGGCCTATGCCGTAGATGATGGCGTAGAAGAGAATCATGTCGCCGCGGCGCAACACGTCGCGGAAGCGTCGTTCGATCAAAATAAGCAACCCCACACCCACAAAATTCCACAACGATTCATACAAAAAGGTCGGATGGAAGAGCGTGCTGGCGGGGTATGTATCGAGGTCGTTATAGGGTGGGATGCGGTAGGGGGCATCGATGACCACGCCGAAGCCCAGGTCGGATGGGCGCCCATAGGCCTCTTGGTTGAAGAAGTTGCCCCAGCGACCAATGGCTTGTGCCAGCATGAACGTCGGCATTGTGATGTCGAGCCATTCGATCATGTTGAGGTTATTGCGCTTGGTGTAGATGTACGCTGCCAGTGCGGTGCCGATGAGGGCACCATGGATGGCCAGCCCGCCGGTGGCGGGATTGATAATCATCAGCCAGCTCTGATTGGCAAAGCGCGGCCATTCGAAGATCACGTAGTAGATGCGGGCAAAGGCGATGCCCATAATCATCCCAAAGACGACCATGTTCCACATGTGCTCGGGATCGTGGCCGCGTTTGGCGGCCCGATTGGCGGCCCATTGCCCGGCAATCATCGCACCGGCCACAATCAGCACCCCGTACCAGCGCAAGGCGACCTCGAAGGTGCCCAGCATGAATTGAATCAAAAACGGATCATCAGGTGGATATATTTGCATGGTGCCCTCATCAGGTATTGAAAGATTGTCTGTATTTTACCGCAAAGGAGCGTATGCCGTATCCTCCTCACCAAGTGCTCATATAGGTCACAGAAAAGCGCGGTGGTACAATGGGGTAATTGTCCATTATGCGAGGGATCTATGCTGCTTGCCATTGACATCGGCAATACCAATATCAAAATCGGTGTGTTCAAGAACGACACCGTCGTCGCCCACTGGCGCGTGTTGACCGAACGTCATAAACTCGCCGATGAATACGTGGTGTTGTTGCACAATCTGCTGGAGCTTGCCAAAATCGACCGCAGAGACATCCACGGCTGTGTGATGTCGTGTGTCGTGCCGCCATTGACGACCCAAATCACGCAAGTCTGCGAAAACTACTTGGGCATTGCACCATTGATGGTCGGGCCGCGTGTACCGTCGGGACTGCGCTTCGATGTCGAATCGCCGGACGAAATGGGCTCGGACCGCATCGCCAATTCCCTGGCCGCCACGCGTCTGTACGGCTCGCCGGTGATTGCCATAGCCTTCGGCACGGCGACGACCTTTGATGTGGTGGTGGACGACGTCTACATCGGCGGCTGTATCGCACCGGGGCTGGGTATCTCGTCAGACGCGTTGTTTTCGCTGGCTGCCCGACTCTACCAAGTCGAACTCATCCGCCCGCCGACGGTCATCGCCCGCAACACCATGCATCACATGCAAGCCGGCGTGATTATCGGCTACACCGGCTTGGTCGAGGGTATCGTCAGCCGCATGCACGCCGAATTGGGGCAGACCTGCCCCGTGGTGGTGACGGGCGGCTTGGCTGATGTCATCGCCAAAGAGACCTCCGTCATCACGGCGGTCGAACCGAATCTGACCCTCAACGGCCTGCGCATGATCTACTTACACAACCGCCCCGAGGGCGCTACACAGAAATAACGAGGTACGCACATGTCTGTGTTGCCCCCTCCTGCCGACAAAGCCCGCTTCGTAGCGGCCATGTTCGACCGCATCGCCAGCGGCTACGACCGCATGAACAAGCTGATGACCTTCGGCCTCGACGACTGGTGGCGGCGTATCACCGTGCGTGCATTGGCCCCAAAACCCGACGCATTGATGCTCGACATCGGCAGCGGTACCGGGCCGTTTTTGCCCATCCTGCTGGCCCATGCGCCGCAGGGGTATGCGGTCGGGACGGACTTCACGCTGGCCATGATGCAAAACGGTCAGGCGCGCCTGACGGCGCAATCGGCGTTTGTGTGTGGCGACGCGATGGGCTTGCCGTTTGCGGACGATACGTTTGATATCATCACTGCCGGCTTTGTCATTCGCAATGTGGTCGACATCGATACCACCTTCCGCGAGCTCTATCGCATCACCAAGCCCGGCGGCAAACTGGCCATCCTCGAAGTGGCCCGGCCACGGCTGGCAGTGGTGCGCTGGGGGCATCGGGTCTATTTCGAGCGCATCATGCCGGCGCTGGCGGGGGCGTTCGGCGCGGATGAGGTGGCCTATCGCTATTTGCCCGAGTCGTCGCGGTTGTTCCCTGATCCGCCGGTTCTGGCAGAGATGTTGCGAGCTGCAGGCTGGAAGAACGTCACCTATCGTCTACTGCCGCCCAATGCGGTGGCGTTGCATGTGGCGGAGAAGTAATCGGGAGACGGGCACGCAGAGGCGCGGAGATAGAGAGAGCGCGGAGATTTTTGATAGACGGTCACGATGAGGTTGGGTGACGGGTGATGTTGAAGAGAAGCGGGCACGCAGAGGCGCTGAGGGGCAGAGATCGCGGAGATTAAAAAAAGGCCACGATCAGGTTGGGTGGTGGGCAGAAATTTTGGGGAGTGCGGGTCACGCAGAGGCGCGGAGTTTGATAGTACGCAGAGTTTTTTCGATGGTCGCTCACGATGGGGGTGGGTGGTAGATGATGGGAAAGAGATGCGGTCACGCAGAGGCGCGGCGGGGCAAAGAACGCGAAGATTTTAAAAAACCGGCTCGATTAGGTTGGGTGGTGTAAAAATACAGTCGCGGGCGTGGGCGGTGGGTATGGCGGGAGAAGTATCTCTGCGTCCTCCGTACCTTTGCGCCCCTGCGTGATCGTTCCCACATCAACCCGCCCCACCTCGCCCCGACGGTATCTCTGCGTCCTCCATGTCTCTGCGTCTCCGCGCGATCGTTCCCTCTACCCCAACCTCCCACCTCCAACCTCAATCCTATAACCTGTATAATGCTGTAGCCCAAAAGGACACGTATGATGTGCCGTTTTGCACATGATGATCTAAGGACCAGCCATGCAACTGAGTTATGACCGTGACGCCGGGACCCTGTATTGGTACTTCGTCGAGCTCGATGCCGACGAAGAGACCGAAGAATTCGAATGCCCGGTGTCCGTGTTACTAGACGACGCCCGCCACGTGGCCGGCATCCAGCTCGATTTGAGTGACCTCGACGACCACACTGCCCTCGTATCACTGGCCCTGCCCTACGCCGAAGCGCGCTGGGACGACGAGACCAAGCACCTGCGCATCGTCCTCGCCCCCTACACAAGCGTCGAAGCACTGCCCGAACCGGCCTTCCTCGACGTCAACTCCACCGGCCAAATCCTGGGCATCGATGTCGCCGACGTCGACCACGAGAAGGTCGCCCGCTACACCATCCTTGAGCCCCACTTCATTTCGCTCGAAGAAGAGGTCGCAGACGGCGTCGTCCTGCCCGAAGTCGACGAGGCAGTGGTCCTGCCCACCGTCGAACGCGCCGGTATCGTGGCTATCCTCGGTCGCCCCAATGTGGGTAAATCGACCCTGCTCAACGCCGTCATCGGCCAGAAAATCGCCATCACCTCGCCCAAACCGCAGACCACCCGCACTGCCATCCGCGGCATTCTGACACGTACAGACGCCCAAATCATCTTTGTCGATACCCCCGGCGTACACCGGCCCCGCAACCGCTTGGGCACGTTCATGGTGCAGCAGGCCCGGCAGGCCGTGCCCGATGCCGATGTCGTGTGCATGGTGGTCGATATTACTCACATGCCCAATGAACTCGACGAACGCATCGCCGCCATGATTCAACGCTCCAAAGCGCCCAAAATTCTGGTGCTCAATAAAGTCGATCGCCCCAATCCCAACGCCACCGCCTGCCTCGAAGCATTCCGCGCGCTGGCACCCTGGACGATGGAAATAGCCATATCCGCCCTGCGCAAGCAAGGCGTCGATGCGCTCATCGACCAAATCGTCGCGCTCCTGCCCACCGGACCCGCCTTCTACGCCGCCGATACGCTGACCGACCAGAACGAACGCACCCTGTGCGCCGAACTCGTCCGCGAACGTATCATGCACCTCATCGGCGACGAGGTCCCCTATGGCGTGGCAGTCGAAGTCGAAGAGTGGGAGACGCGGCCCAACAACAACATCTACATTCGCATGACCATCCACGTCGAAAAGGATTCCCAAAAGGCCATCCTCATCGGCAAAGGCGGCGCCATGCTCAAGCGGATTGGCACCGACGCCCGTCCCGCCATCGAACGCATGCTCCAACAGCGCGTTTTCCTCGATTTGTGGATCAAGCCACGCGACAATTGGCGCGACGACCCCAGCTCGCTGCATTGGCTGGGCTACAACAAGTAGGTTCTGCTCGCGGTCGTCTCTGGGACGGCCGCGCCTGTATACATATCAATAGAGGAGGATGCCCTGATGCAATCCACACCGACAAACGACTACGCGCGCAAATGGTGGGCATTGGCGGCGGTAGGCAGCGGCACGTTCATGTCGACGGTCGATGGCTCGATTGTCAACATCGCGCTCAACACCATCCAACAGACCTACAACGCATCGCTGGGGCAAGCCGAGTGGGTGATTTTAACCTATTTATTAGGCATCGTCTGCCTGCTGCCCAGCATGGGTCGGCTGGGGGACATGATTGGTCGCCGCCGGGTCTACATGACCGGATTTTTCTTGTTCGCGTTTTCGTCGGTCTTTTGTGGGTTCGCCTGGGATATCAACTCATTGATTGTTTTTCGGCTTCTGCAGGCCGTCGGTGCAGCCATGATCCAGGCGATGGGTGTGGCGTTGCTCATCCAGGCCTTCCCGGCAACCGAACGTGGCCGCGCTCTGGGGTACAACGCCACCATCATCTCGGTCGGTGTTGCCTCGGGCCCGGTATTGGGCGGCTTCATGATCGCCAGCTACGGCTGGCGCTCGATTTTCTTGGTCAACATCCCCTTCAGCATCCTGGCCATTGCGGTGTCGTACTGGGCGCTGACCAATGACACCCAACGCAGCAAACAACGCTTCGACTTCGTCGGAGCAATCAGCCTCGGTGCGTCGTTGGTGGCGATTTTGTACGCATTGACCCAAGGGCAACACCTCGGCATGGCGACCCCGTGGGTCTGGCAGCTGTTGGTCGTGGGTGTGCTCGGTATCGGCTTCTTCCTCTGGTGGGAAGCGCGCTTCGAGGCGCCGATGATCGACTTGAGCTTCTTCAAAAACCGCGACTTCAGCATTGGTCTCGCCCAGACCTACCTGATCACCCTCCCACAACAATTTAATTATGTCTTGTTACCCATCTACCTGCAGATGGTAGCGGGCTATGACGCCCGCAAAACCGGCTGGGCGATGATTGTGGTGCCGATTACGACTGCGGTTTTGGCCTCGGTAAGTGGGCGCTTGTCTGACAAATACGGTCCCAAGTACATCACGCCGATCGCCATTATCATCTGGGTTTTCGGGCTTTTCCTGATGAGTGGGATGTCAGCTCAGCCACCATTATGGGATGTGGCCGTGCGCGTCTTGTTCATCGGTATCGGCATTAGTCTGTTCTTTACCCCGGTGAACAGCAGCATCCTGGGCAGCCTGCCCAAGGAACGTGCCGGCATCGCCAACGGCATCATGTCGGTTGTGCGTACCATCGCACAAATCAGCGGTATCTCGATTGGTGCATTTATCTGGACGGCCCAGGTCAACGGCATCGGCGGCACCGCCTACGAGGATATCAGCAAGGCGCCACAGGCCATTTTGCAGCAAGGCTACTCGACCACGATGATTGTGGCCGCAGTCATCTGCGCGCTCGGATTGATTCCGTCGATTATGCACTTCTTTACACCCAAACAACAGACCACACAGGCGTAATCAGATAGACGAAACGGACAGATGGGTATGACCACGGACTCCAACCGCAAATGGTGGGCACTGGCAGCAATCGGGAGCGGCACCTTCATGTCGACCATCGACGGCTCCATCGTCAACATTGCCCTCAGCACCATCCAAGAGACCTACAACGCCTCACTCGGTGACGTCGAATGGGTTGTCCTTTCGTATTTGTTGGGCATCGTCTGTCTGCTGCCCAGCATGGGCCGGCTGGGCGACATGATCGGTCGCCGGCGCGTCTACATGGGCGGCTTCATTCTATTCACGGCCGCCTCAGCGCTGTGTGGGTTCGCCTGGGACTTGCCCGCACTCATCGGGTTCCGCGTGCTCCAGGCCATCGGTGCAGCCATGGTACAAGCCATGGGCATTGCACTCCTGGTACAGGCATTCCCTGCATCGGAACGCGGTCGTGCCCTCGGCTACAACGGCACTATCATCGCCACTGGTGTGGCAGCCGGCCCCGTATTGGGCGGGCTCATCATTGCCACATTGGGCTGGCGGTCGATTTTCTATGTCAACATTCCGTTCGGCATCCTGGCCCTCATCCTGTCGTACTATGTCTTGGCCGACGATTCCAAACGCATACAGCAGCGCTTCGACTACATCGGTGCGGCGCTCCTCGGCGGCTCGTTGGTGTCGATTCTGTATTCGTTGACCGAGGGTCAACACACGGGCTTCGGCACGCCGCTCACACTGGGCATGTTCTTCGGCGGATTTATCGGGCTCGCGCTGTTCATCTGGTGGGAGCGACGGATTGACTACCCGATGCTCAATCTGCAGTTCTTCAGCAACCATAACTTCAGTTTGGGATTAGTAGCTGCCAGCCTGCAGGCGTTGACGTTACAGTTCAACTTCGTGTTGTTGCCCTTTTTCATGCAGAAAGTATTGAACTTCGACACCGGCAAAACCGGTCTGTTGATGGTGGTGTCGCCCATCGCGATTTCGATTTTCTCGATGGTCAGCGGCCGCTTAACGGACCGCTTCGGCCCACGTTGGATTGCCACAGCGGGCATCTTCTTCCTCGGTTTGGGCCTGTACCGGGTGAGTGGTTTGACGGCCGAGTCAGATGTGTGGGACATCGTCTTCCGCGTCTTTTTCATCGGCACCGGCTTCGGCTTATTCAACTCGGCCAACACCAGTAGCGTCTTGGGCAACGTGCCGCGGGAACACGGCGGTATCGCCAACGGCGTCCTCTCGGTGGTGCGTAGCACCGGCCAGATTGCCGGCGTGACGTTGGGTGCGTTCATCTGGTCGACGCAGATTTTCGCGCAGACCGGGCAAGCGTACACCGACTTTGGCGCAGCCCCGCAGGCCGCACTGGTGAGTGGGTTCCAGACGACGATGTTTATCGCAGCCTGTCTGTGCTGGCTGGCATTGATTCCAACACTGATTCGGCGCGATACCACGCCGGCCTGACCGCATCCTGACGCGCCAGATGACTATGGTATGATGAGAGAGAAGCATCTGCTTCTCTCTTTTTCGATGCCAGACCGTTGCGTCTGCGGAGCATATGATGACGACACCACGCCGCGACCTGCTTGCGTATACCCCGTCCGAACTCGCCGAATTGCTGGTCAGTTACCAGCAGCCGGCCTTCCGCGCCAAACAAATCTACCGCCAATTGTATGTCAACCTCGTCGACGACATCCAGCAGATGACCGACCTGCCGTTGGCACTGCGCACCGAGCTCGCCCAAAACCACTGCATTGGCTCGTTGACCTATGTACGCACCGTGAGCGCCGACAATAATCTGACCCACAAAGCACTCTACCAACTGCCCACCGGCGAACAGATCGAAAGTGTGCTGATGATCTATCCCGATCGGGCTACGGTGTGCGTCTCGACGCAGGCCGGCTGCGCCATGGGGTGCACATTTTGTGCCACAGGGCGACTCGGTTTTCTGCGCAACCTCGAGAGCCATCACATCGTCGAACAGGTGTTGTGGGCGCGCCGCACGTTGCGCACGCTCCAACCCAGCGACTTGACTCCCCAGCCCAAACAGACCGACGCCGATGGCGACGACTGGTGGGGTAACGACGGTGGTCACCCCGATGCACTGCCACAACACTTGGGGAACGTGGTGTTTATGGGCATGGGTGAGCCGTTTGCCAACTACGATCGCTGGTGGAAGGCCGTCGAATGCCTCCACGATCCCAACGGAATCAACATCGGCGCCCGCGGCTTGACGGTATCCACAGTCGGATTAGTCCCTGGCATCAAGCGCTTGGCCGATGCACCGTACCCAATTAATTTGGCGATTTCGTTGCATGCCCCCAATGACGCATTGCGCTCGAGCATGATGCCGGTCAATGATCGTTGGAACATCGACGAGCTGCTCGCGACGACGCGTAACTACATCGCCAAAACCAACCGCCGCGTGTCGTTCGAGTACGTGCTGTTGCAAGGGCAAAACGACACACCGGAGCTTGCCGCAGAGCTGGCCGAAAAACTCCAAGGGATGCTCTGCCACGTCAACCTCATCCCGTGGAATCCTGTTCCCGGCATGCCCCTTGGTCGCTCGGAGCGCCAGCGCGTAATCGCATTCCAACGGGTCCTCCAAGAAGGCCGGGTCGCCTGTACCGTCCGCGTCGAACGCGGGATGTCGATTGCCGCAGCCTGTGGTCAACTCGCGGGGTCGGTGATTACCGGCCCGTAAGGAATACGGAATGTACTTACCACTGTTGTTACTGCTTCGTCGAGTGATTGGTGCAATCTGTGTCACTATTGGCATTTTGGGTATCCTGTTACCAATTTTACCGGGCTGGCCGTTCCTCATACCCGGCATTGCCCTGCTCGGACCACGCGATCCGATTCTGCGGACATTGCACCTGCTGATTATTCGATTCCTCAAATATATCAAGTCACGCAAAACACCATGGCTCGCGCGGACGGGTGAGTACTTGTATGATGCCTACAAAAAAACGCGGCACACCGTGACCCCGCTCATCATCAAAATGGAGCTCACCCTCGAGCGCTGAACGGGGTACACGACCCCACCCAAAAAACAATAACCGGGTTCAGAACTCCCAAACAGACGTGCTATCATGCAACAGAACGTTCTTTTTCGGAGTCACTATGAGCACCAAACCCCAAAATGTCAAAGGCATGCGCGACCTCTTGCCGCCTGCGATGATGTTGCGTCAGTACATTATCAAAACCCTCAGTACGGTATTTGAACGCTACGGCTTCGAACCACTGCAGACGCCGGTGCTGGAGCACGCCGAGACGCTCGAAGGCAAATTGGGCGACGAAGAACGCCTCATCTATCGCTTCGAAGACCATGGCGGCCGCAAGTTGGCCATGCGCTATGACCAGACCGTGCCATTGGCTCGGGTGGTCGCTCAATATCAATCCCAACTGCAACTGCCCTGGCGGCGTTACGCCATCGGTGCGTCCTATCGCGGCGAACGTACCCAACGCGGCCGCTATCGCGAATTCTATCAGGCAGATATCGACATCATCGGCTCGGCATCGCCCGTTGCCGATGCCGAAATCATCGCCGTCCTGACCGACGCCCTGTCGGCCCTCGGCTTCGACAACTTTGTCACCTTGCTCAGCCATCGTCAAATCCTGGGCGGCATCGCCCGCGTGTCGGGATTAGACGAAGCCGCCGCTGGGTCGGTCTACCGGGCCATCGACAAACTCGACAAAATCGGTGTCGACGGTGTACGCACCGAACTGACCAACAGCGGTGTATCCAGCGCTGCCTGCGATCAGATATTGCACCTCGTCTCGCTCACCGGTGCCTCCAACGACGTCCTGGATGCATTGGCAAGTGCATTGGCCGGCGACGAGCGGGCCCAAGCAGCCATCCTCAACCTGCGGGCCATCATCGCCGCCGCCGAAGCCATGGGTGTGCCCAGCAATCGCTACACCGTTGCCCCACGGCTCGCTCGCGGCTTGTCGTACTACACCGGCATGGTCTGCGAGGCGGTGGTCGAATCGCCGCCGATGGGTTCGCTCCTGGGCGGCGGTCGTTATGATGATTTGATTGGCTTGTTTGCAGACAAATCACTGCCAACCGTGGGTATTGCCTTTGGCCTCGATCGGTTGCACGATGTGATGGAAGAACTCGGGATGGGCCCGCGTGGCGCGATGGCCGAGGTCTTTGTGACCATGTTCAGCAGTGATTTGAGCGCAGCCAATCTGGCGCACGCACACACGTTACGCGCCGCTGGAATCAAGGTCGAAGTAGCCCTCGACGCCAACGAACGCCTGGGCAAACAACTCCAGACTGCCGATCGCCGCGGCATCCCGTATGCACTGGTGCAGGGACCCGACGAGCTGGCTGCGGGCGAAGTCGTGGTGCGTGACCTGAAAGACGGCACGCAGCATCGCTACGCCGTGTCTGCGTTGGTCGACGGTCTGCAACGTCTGTTGAGCGAACGCCACCACAGCACGCAGGAGTGAGCAGGATGAGCACCGAACTGCGCAGCCAGAGCGTCCAATCGTTCCTCGATCAACTGGCCTCGGCTAGCCCTACCCCGGGCGGCGGCAGCGTCGCAGCTCTGAGCGGCGCATTGGCTGCTGGCCTCATCAGTATGGTGTGTCAGCTGACGGTGGGCCGGCCGCGCTATGCCGCCTTCGAGGCCGAGGCACAATCCATCCTCAGCCAGACCGAAGCGATCCGCGCACGTATGACTGACCTCATCCAAATCGACATCGACGCCTACACCACGGTCGCTGCGGCCTACAAACTCCCCAAAGACGACTCCAGTCGGGCCGCTGCGATTGTCGCCGCCATGGTCATCGCAACCGATGTGCCGCTCCAAATCGCCGAGCAAGCGGCAGCACTGTTGCCGTTGGCGTTGCCGGTCGCCCAGCATGGCAATCGCACTGCCGTCGGCGATGTCGTTGCCGGCGCACAGCTAGCTGTCGCCTGTGTGCATGCGGCGTTGATTAATGTGGATGCCAATGTGGGGATGCTGGTGGATCACCCGCGCCTTGCTGAATTTTTGGCGCGCCAAAACGCCGCACGCGCCGGCATCGAAGCCCAGCGCGATGCAATAGTTGCGGTGGCGGTGAATCGCCTATAGACCCACGGCAACAAAACCATAGCCCCACGGCATGCCGTGGGGCTATGGTCACGAATAAAACTTCTCGCGCAGGGTATTGATTTCGTTTTTGAGGCGAGTGTCGGTGATGAGTTCGTCGGTGATTTTTTCGCAGCCATACATAATCGTGGTGTGGTCACGCCCACCAAGCAGGACACCGATGTCGACCAGACTGGCATCGGTTTCTTCGCGCAACAAATACATGGCAATCTGGCGCGGCATCACAATATTGCGACTGCGACCACGGCCCTGTAGGGTCTTGAGGTCGATGCCGTAGAACTCGCACACCGTGCGTATGATGACATCTGCGGTGACGCGTTTTTTGGAGCGCGTGTCGAGCAGATCGCTGAGGGCAGACTGCGCGCCTTCAACGGTAATGCCAGTGCCGTTCATTTTGGCAAACGCCACCACCCGATTGAGGCTGCCTTCGAGTTCGCGGATGTTGCTCTGGATGCGTTGCGCCAGAAACTCGATGACCGCAGGCGGCACATCGACCGTCATCTGCTCGGCTTTGGTGCGCAGAATGGCAATCCGTGTCTCGTAGTCGGGTAATTGCACATCCACAATGAGGCCCCACTCGAAGCGCGAACGCAATCGTTCTTCGAGGGTCAAAATCGCTTTGGGAGGGCGGTCCGAGGTCATCACGACCTGCTTGCCGGCGGTGTGCAGGGTGTTGAAGGTGTGGAAGAATTCTTCTTGGGTGGCATCCTTACCGGCGATGAATTGGATATCGTCGATGAGGAGGATGTCGATGTTGCGATAGCGATTGCGGAATTCTTCGGTCTGCTGGCGGCGAATGGCGTTGATCAAATCGTTGGTGAATTTTTCGCTCGAGACATAGAGCACATTGATATCGGGGTTCTGAGACAACGCTGCATTGCCGATGGCGTGCAGCAAGTGGGTTTTGCCCAACCCGACCCCACCATATAGGAACAAGGGGTTGTAGGCTTGGGCAGGGTGGTCTGCCACCGCCATACAGGCGGCACTGGCGAGCCGGTTGCTCGAGCCGATGATAAAGCGGTCGAAGGTAAAGCGTTGATTGAGCATGCCGCGCGCAGCCGTACTGAGGAAGTCTATCTGCTGCGGAGTGTCGTCGCCGGTGGTTTGCTTGCCCAGCATTTTGGGCTTCTGGCCGGGTTGGTCCGTGGGTGGGCGCGTCGCCTTGGGCTGATCGTTGGCACTGACCGTCTGCGGTTGCAACAAATCGGCCAGCGAATCATCAGCTACAGGCGTATCGCTGCCTTCGTCGCGGATGATGGGCAGTTTATTGGTCGTGCTGCTCTTGGTTGCGCTGCCGTCAACGTGTGTGTAGGCACCGACAACGACCCGCACGCGCACCGAATATCCCAAAATATCCTTGAGGATAGTGGTAAGCATGCCGCTATAGCGCGACTCGACGGCCTCGCGCAACATCGGCGTGTTGACGCTGACGACGGCGATGTTGTTATCGAGATGCACCAGTTCGGTACGGCGCAACCAGGTATTGTATTCGCTGCGAGGCAACTGGAGTTCCAGTGACCCGAGGACGCTATTCCACGTTTTGGCCAGATTCACGGCTTCTCCCTGCCACAACGCATTTGGGGGTCAAAAAAAGCCGCCAATGGCCGGCTTCAGGAGATGGTTTGGTGTCTTTCTATTCTACCCATTTTCGCCCAAACATGCAACCATGGCGACGACAGAGACGCGGACAGAATGCCCTCTGCAACGGATAATGCGCGCAGAACGTCGTTTTATTCAAAAATTCATATTTTTACAACGTGATTTTTGTTTAAAACTTAACCGATTTGCTTTTTTCTTTGTCACTCGCGTATACTCAAATCAGCACTAGCATGCAGAGAAAGCAGGATACAGATGAACCGACGAACATTTTTGGGTGCACTGGTGACCGGTGCGACGTTGATCGCACTGAGCGCCTGTGGCACAGCGGCAGCCCCGGCCGAAGGCAGCGGCGCACAAGCATTGCCGCCCGTCATGATTGAATTGGGCGGCGAGAGCATCATTGGCGACGCACCGGCGAGCATCAAGGTCAACGACTTTGTGGTCTTCGCCGGCGAATCGAAGGGGTGGACCGTGGCAACCACCACACCCGACCTCGTGACGGTCTCACAAGGCGGCACCCAAGACACGTACGAGACCAACCCCGGCTTCCAGGCAATCAACGCCGGTGCAGCGGTGGTCACCATTACCAGCCCCATGGGGACCGTCATTACCCTCGACATCACTGTCGAATAGGTATCGTCTGGCACGCACCCCGAGCAACGGCTCGGGGTGTTTTTTGTGCACGATGCATGGGTTTTTTATCTATGAAAAAAGAAAGCGGCCG
Source organism: Thermoflexus hugenholtzii JAD2 (assembly GCA_945881915.1). GTDB lineage: Bacteria > Chloroflexota > Chloroflexia > Chloroflexales > Roseiflexaceae > UBA965. The sequence goes on from CAMCVW010000019.1 coordinate 20,222, forward strand.
TCCGTACTCCCGTCGGGAGGGGTAATGCCCCGTTCATCAAAAAATGGTACTGTATGGTGGGAAGAGGAGAATGCCATGCGCACACCACACATTCGCATCCACGGTTTGCCGATGGACATCGGCCAAAATAGGCGCGGTGTCGACATGGGACCGAGTGCCATCCGCTATGCGGGATTGACGGAACGGCTCATCGGACTCGGTTATACCGTCCACGACGGTGGGAACATCGAGCTCGGCGCAGACTCGGCAGACGCCACGATCCTCACCAATGCGCATCATGCCGCCGGAGTTGCAGCGATTGCGGATCGTTCCTGTGCAGCGATGCAGGCCTGCATCGCTGCCGACGACGTGGCAATCTTCCTCGGTGGGGATCATAGTTGTGCCCTCGGCACCGTGGCGGGGTCGTTGACGCGCAGCGGCAGGACGGGGGTACTGTGGGTCGATGCGCATGCAGACTTCAATACGCCCGACACGTCGCCGTCTGGGAATGTCCACGGCATGGTCGTCGCCAGTCTGATGGGCATGTGCCCAGCGCCCTTGCGTATCGGCACGCCGGTGTTGGCAGCATCCGACATCATCATGGTGGCGATACGCGACCTCGACCGCGAAGAACGCAGCGCACTGCGTGCCAGCGGCATCACGGTGTATACCATGCGTGACATCGACGAACAGGGTATTCCCGCGATTATGCGGCGCATCCAGTTGCAGTTTTCAACCTGCGAGAGCCTGCATGTCAGCTTCGATATGGATTCACTCGACCCGAGTATTGCCCCTGGTGTGGGGACGCCGGTGGGTGGGGGACTCAGTATTCGTGAAGCGCATCTCATCATGGAATTGCTGTGTGACGACGGACGCGTCCGCGCCCTCGATATGGTGGAAGTCAATCCCATCCTCGACCATTTGAATCGCACTGCAGAACTCGCGGTCGATTTGACGGCGAGTCTGTTCGGCCAACGCATTATCTAGCCTGCGCAATGAATACACGACGCCCCCGATGTTTGCACATCGGGGGCGTCGTGTCTGTGTGCGGCTGAGACTACTCGACCACGAACGCCATGCGTGTGCCTTGGAGGGTTCCGTCGATATAGACTTCGACGGCATAGTCCCCTTCGGGAAGCACGTAGGACGGACCAAGGTCAATCGGGACGTCGATGGATGCAGAACCGTCACTGGCCTGATCCCAATCGCCGATAAATCGGAGGGATTCGTCCTCATACCCATCGGCGTAGAATTTGACCAAGACATGGGCACCGGCGGTGACCCCGGTCGCAGTTGCCTGCACGGTCAACGGGATCCCGTCAAACGAGGTGTTGTCGAATGTATCAGAGGCGACGAAGCTGTCGTTCTCGTCCTTGGTACCCAGCGTCAGTTCTTGGAGTGAACCGGCACTCGGTGTCAATTGGAATGCGAGGGTCGTCACGAGTGAACGGGCATCGGCGATGGCAGCATCGATTGCCAGCGCTTGTTCGGCACTGCGCTCGGGAGCACCAGCGATGGGCTCACTATCGCGCAATTCGGCGATGACATCGGCGGCTTCTTCGATGGCATACAAGAAGTCTTCGTCGGGTTCATTGCCTTTGGCGCGGACATCTGCGACGGTCGCGATTGCGCTGTCACGCATGGCCTTCGAGGCAGCGGCAACGGCTGCGGGGTCTTGCTCGGCGGCGGTCACGGCGATCATCGTCCCGAGGGCAGTCGGTGATGCGGGCTCGCGCTTCACCCACTCTACGGTGATGGTGCGTGCATTCGCGATATCGCCGACGATGAGGTAGAGGTAACTCTGCCACGAATCGACGCTCGAAACATCGTAGCCAGCGGCGCGAGCTGCAGCAAAACCGGCCAATGCTTCGTCGTTTTTACCCTCAGTGTAGAGCAACAGGGCACGCTCATAGTGGGCATCGCCGTAGCTTGGCAGGGCAGCGATTGCTTCGTCGTAGGCAGCGACAGCACCGGTGACGTCCGCTTGGTACGCCAAGGTGTAGGCTTTGACGTAGGCGTCTACTGCCGGTGCCGAGTATGCTGGCAGTGGTTCACGGTAGGTCTGGATGGACCAATTGGCGGTGATGAGGGTAATCACAATGGCAGTAGAGAAAATCATCAAGCGCGGAATGTCTGACATGACCAAACACAGACCCAACAACCCCAACACGACCGCAAGCAGCGTGAGGTGCACGATGTAGGTGTTCGCCTTGGTATCCCAGGCCATATCGAGCGCTTGCATAAACGTTCGCATCTGCTCCGCATTGGTTGCGTCACGGAGGTAGACGTCGACTTCGTATGCTGCAGGACCTTTGTCACCCATTGATGCGTAGGGTTCGCCATACGCTGGTGAGATGACCGTCAATGCGTCTTTTGCATCGCCCAGCGTCGTTATTGCATCGGTCTGGCCATTGAGTTCGGCCAAATCTTGCTGCTGGGTCAGGAGTTCTTCGACACGTGATGCGTAGTCGAGATTCGCCGAGACCATTGTCTCGCCAACGCTCCGTATACGCATGGCGTCGAGGGAATATCGTTGGGTCTGGGCACGGTAGTCGGTATTGAGGTTACCTGCATGCACTTGCAGCATGCCGACTATACCGGCGAATACCGTCACGATACCGATAATGACACCAATCCATCCGTCAAATTCGTTCAGTCGGTCGACAATACGCTTCATCATTTCGCTACCACCTGTTCGATGAGAATGGTTTGAATTGCCAAACCAATCGATACCAATGAACTCACCGTCGCGATGATGGTATTGACCAATGGCGAAGGAATGATTTCGGTACAGGCCAGCAACAAGACGATAATCGCATACACGAACAGCAAGACGACCAATTGGTCTGTCTTGGAGCGGAATGATGCCGCATCTGCTAACGGCCCGGAGGCATCGGCGGTACGACGACCGACGATGGTTGCATAATTCGCGCGTGTGTCGGCGCGCTGGTTGTAGCTCCCATCACGGAGCACAAAGCGTTGTGGGAAGTAGGACTTGGCAACGGTCCGTGGGATTCCCTGCTGTGCCTGCACCTCAGCCAACACATCGGTCATTGTCTCGTCGGTATTTGCCTCGAAGACTTCACCCGCGATTGATTCATTTGCTACTGCAACACGGAAGTCCATGTAGGCACGCGCATGATTCGCTACATCGCCGGAAGCACGAATGGATGCATTCGCATCGACAATCAGCGCCAAGGCTGCGTCGTTATACGAATCGCCCATGCTGTCGTCTGTCACCGACATGCGCCACGCCGTGTAGGCGCCGCAACATGCGGACAACAAGAGCGCAAAGGCCACCACAATTTTGGCGGTCGTCTCTTTCATACACACTCCTCTGATTTCGAATCTATGGTCTTGATGACTGTTTCATTATACCCTATCGTAAATTGTTTCATCAACTGCAAACGGCTTTCAACCCACATCCCACACATTCTCCCGACGCGTTATGCTTTTTTTCTATTTTATTAACTAATTACGGTCCTCCCACATAATCATTCGGATCTTTCCCCATTTTGTCGATACTAGTGACTCTGACGTACACGCAATATACGTTCACTGCACTGCGATGCGTTCGGAGTGTCGCGCCATGTGGATGACTGCAGCGCACAAAATGCCTGTTAGCACCCAACCCCAGCTACGGGTACGTTCGTCTCGTCGGTGTATGGAAGGACGAACGCGCAGTCTGTTTGCGGTGAATTATTTGTATAATCGTCACAGATACCTCGGGTAAGTCACCCCTGCATCTCGCCGTTGTGAATGCGTTGCCCTGTTACACGATTGGTACACCGTTCCGACGTATTGGGCGCTCAACACACGCCAAACGAATTTCGTACCCGACCCGCGGACTTCTCATTCGAGTCGGGGCAAAACCCGTGGATCAGGCCGGTGTGCACAGGAATTGATTCCCGCTATGTATGCTCTTGCGTGCGGGGCTGCAGCAACCTGGAACAGCACAGACTGGCCGTAGCATCGTTGTTATGCTGCACTCTATTGCAGCCGAAAGGACACCACCATGCCGACTCTGATGACGATCTCACTGGCAGCAAACATTCTGATCCTGGTACCGATTGTGGTGTTGATGGCAATGAAGTCGTGGGTGATTGACGACGCATGGGGGCCATTCACCGCAGCCCGCGGGATTCTCTTTTCGATCTATCTTGCAATCTTAGTGGCGTCAATCGTGCTCGTAATCATCCCTATACCTGCCTTCATCGCTGCGCTGTTGTTGGTGCAGGTCATCTACAAAATCACCACACCGTTCACCGTTGGTCGGCTGCAAAACCCCATCATCATCAGTAATCTTGTCGTTGCGGCGTTGCACAGTGTCACGCTGGTGTCCATTTTTCGCCTCTACGGCGATCAATTCATGCCGATACGCTGAGTCTTGTCCCCGCTGCACGGGTACCCGTGCGAAACCGAAATACCATGTAGCACACATCGTACTGATTGCTGCGCTCGACTCCTTGTGGGCATATATCCCAGATGCAAAATAAACGGTTTGGTCCGCGCAATGGCCGTATGCGAGAGCAGCGCTTTCTGCACAGCGATGCGTTCGTTGCACTGTTGCAACATTCTGACGGTTTGGCCGTTCCGCGTGCGTCACATCGCGACTCTATAGTGCACGCGCATGTGCCGTTCCATCGCAACCCAGCCCGCCACTCGTGAATAGCAGTGATTGCGTTACAACATAACGTATTACGCGCTTTAGACTTGGACCCAAAACCACTTATGTGGACACAAAAAAGAGTAACGTATGTAAGGGTATCGCTTGAACGGAAGGAATCAGAGGATGCGACGCATAGTAGGATTTGTGCTGGTGTTTGGTCTCTTGGTTGGTGTGCAGCCAAATCAGTATGCTAAGGCCGCCCAGCGCTGCTTCACCGAGACGAATCAGTGCATGGATGGGCGGATTGCCGAATTCTGGGAGCAGAATGGCGGGTTAGCAGTGTTTGGCTTCCCTATCGGGCCGCAGGAGCTGTCAACGGTCGATGGCAAGCCTTCACGGTGCAGCGCTTTGAACGTAACCGCCTCGAACTGCACCCTGAGAACGCACGACCGTACGACGTATTGCTCGGCCGCCTCGGCGCAGACCGATTGGGTCAGCAAGGACGTGACTGGTTCGGCTTCGCCAAGAGCGGTGACACTGGCGGCTGTCGAGTCTTTGCCGAGACCGGGCATGCAATCTGCGGCGCCATCCTCAAAGCCTGGCGTTCGAATGGATTGCAGATTGATGGCAAACGGGGTGTGACCGATGGTGAAAGTCTGGCCTTATTTGGCATGCCGCTGTCGGGCCTATTGACCGAGACGTTGTCGGATGGCAAGCAGTACCAGGTCCAGTGGTTCGAGCGCGCACGATTCGAGCTGCATCCCGAAAATGCCGCACCGTACGATGTGTTGCTAGGTCTGGTCGGCAGTGAAGACACTGCATTCCGCAGCAAACCTGCGCCGACCGCGGTTCCTCAAGCGACTGCTGTGCCACAAGCCACCGCAGTGCCGACGCCTGATACCACATCGATACTGAACAAATCACAACTCAATGCACGTCGACGCGCGATGCCAGCAGGCTATTGGACCACGACGCAGTACGGCGTCCAACTTGCAGCGGGCAGTATTACCTACATACCAAACATTCGCTACACGGATGCCTCGCCGGGACGCAAAATCGTTGCACTTTCTATCACGGTCAAGAATGTCCGCGGACGGGGGGACGATGATGTCTACATTAACCCCTTCAGATTCACGTTGATTGATCTTGAGGGAAATAGTTATAGTCACATGTCGGCTACGTATTCGCTCGACGGGTGGTTTGATTCGGCGAGCATATACCCAGGATATTCCGGCGGAGGCCAACTCGCGTTTGAAATACCCAATACGACAGCACCAGCGCAACTGATTTTCGTGCATGAAAGTTACAGTGCGACACCGATGGTTTTGGAATTACGTACACTTCCCCTGCGTTGACGAATCCATAATCCCGTCCAATGCTCCAAAATTCTTCTATGTCAGAATCCACTTCAGCATCACGCCTGTCATGAGACAGGCGTGATGGATTGCAATACAACGTAATACGCATTTTAGATGTAGACAAAAAACCACTTATGTGGACACAAAAAACAGTAGCGTATGTATGGGTATCGCTTGAACGGAAGGAATCAGAGGATGAGACGTATAGTAGGATTTTTGCTGGTGCTTGGTCTCTTGATTGGTATACAGCCAAAGCAGGCCGCCAAGGCCGCCCAACGTTGCTTCACCGAAACGAATCAGTGCATGGATGGGCGCATCGCCGAGTTTTGGGAACAAAACGGTGGTCTGGCGGTCTTCGGATTTCCCATTGGTCCACAGGAACTGGTGCTCATTGATGGCAAAAGCTTCACGATCCAGCGCTTCGAGCGCAATCGACTCGAGTTGCACCCCGAGAACAAACGCCCATACGATGTGCTCCTCGGTCGATTGGGTGCTGATCGGCTCGGCCAACAGGGTCGTGACTGGTTCGGCTTTGCCAAGAGCGGCGACACCGGCGGCTGTCGGGTCTTTGCCGAGACCGGCCATGCCGTGTGTGGTGCCATCCTCAAGGCCTGGCGTTCGAATGGATTGCAGATTGATGGCAAACGAGGTGTGACCGATGGTGAGAGTCTGGCGTTGTTCGGCATGCCGTTGTCGGGTCTGCTGACCGAGACGTTGTCGGACGGCAAGCAATACCAGGTGCAGTGGTTCGAGCGCGCACGATTCGAGCTGCATCCCGAAAATGCCGCGCCGTATGATGTGTTGCTGGGGTTGTTGGGGAATGAAGTCGGTGGTGGGGCCGCTCCTGCCGCAGCTGCAGCGCCTGCGCCAGCAGCAAAAGGACCAGGCAGTCTGTTTGTGCCGTTGCACAAGCGGATGTTTGCTTCGTACATGCTCGAAAAGTGGGGGTACAAGCTCGATTCCTGGGAACAGGAGTGGGAAATTAGTTCGAGCTTTATTGATGGGCTTAATGACGGAACTGGTGTAGTGCATGATGCAAACGACTGGCGTGACAACCTGGTTCAATCGGTCGACGTGAATACCGGAATGTACTCACCGAGTGGGAAATATTGGGGACTCGTTTATTCAATTGTTGAATTTACCAACAACGCAGATGCACAGACAATGTATTACGACATTGACGTTGAAAAACCAATGAAATCGTCGTTGGGTCTGCATTTCTACAGTCCAAACAGTGTTTGTACTGAGCAGTGGGCAGTTGGCTCAACAGAAAACGGAACCACGATAAGCCGCCTCAAGATGCGCTGCAATAACAAGATCCTCACACTAAATGTGTTAGGTTCGGGAAATCTCGAAGAATTTAGTCAACTTTTTTCCAACATCGACCAATTCTTCGCAGGTAGCTTCAGCTGGTAATCCGTACTCCCCCATTCATGCCTGCATGAATGGGGGAGTATTGTCTTTTTGAAAGGATTTCACATGCGTGTTCGTCTTTTGCTCGTCTTTCTCGGAATCCTCTCGTTCGTTTTTCTGTCGCCTGCTCCATCATCCCACGCCGCCCAGCGCTGCTTCACCGAGACGAACCAGTGCATGGATGGGCGGATTGCCGAATTCTGGGAGCAGAACGGTGGGTTAGCGGTCTTTGGCTTCCCCATCGGACCACTCGAGCAAACGACAGTCGACGGCAAAACCTTCACGGTACAGCGATTCGAACGGAATCGCCTCGAACTCCATCCCGAGAATGCACGGCCCTACGATGTACTCCTCGGCCGCCTCGGCGCAGACCGATTGGGTCAGCAAGGACGTGACTGGTTCGGCTTTGCCAAGAGCGGCGACACCGGCGGCTGTCGGGTATTTGCCGAGACGGGTCATGCAGTCTGTGGTGCAATCCTCAAGGCATGGCGTGCCAACGGCCTGCAAATCGACGGCAAAAAGAGTGTCAGCGCCGCCGAGAGTCTGGCCCTATTCGGCATGCCGTTATCGGGCCTATTGACCGAGACACTGTCGGACGGCAAGCAGTACCAGGTGCAATGGTTCGAGCGTGCACGATTTGAGCTCCACCCCGAGAATGACGCGCCGTATGATGTCTTGTTGGGGTTGTTGGGGAGTGAGGTTGGTGTTCCGCCTGGGACACGGCTGTTAGTGGTTGTACAACCCACTCCTGTACGGATAGGGACGGGGGCGAAGTACACACCATTCCCATCGATTGCACTTACGTTTCCAACGCTACTTAGTGAAGGATATGTTTCTGTAAACACCCTTGAAGCTTGGGAGATAACCCAACCATACGCCCAAGGCCTCAATAATGGCACTGCAGAAATCGTAGACCCTGCAACGAAACGAACTGGTCTTGTCCAGCTATACAGACGTAGTGAGACCTTTCGATCGCCTGCAAGCAATATGTGGAGTATTTCCTACGGAGTATTTCAGTTCACGAGTGCACGCTATGCCGAATTGTTCTTCGCAGACACAGACATTACTTTTCCTGGGAGTGATCAACCATACACACTCGCCCTTGACTACGATTGCAAAGAAAAATCACTAATTGGATTTGATTCAAACAGACTATACCAATACAACTCTTTGTATTGGTGTGGAAATTCCGTAATGTACATGCGCATACTTGGTGAAGTTAGTGTAGCGTCTATGAGCCCACCAAACAAATGGGAAGGTTTCGATATGATTGCGTATATTGACCCAAAATTTTGGATGTACGAGCATTTTGTTTGGGCACTGCGAAACTGAACGCAGTAGGTCCACCCCATAGCCCCAGCCTGCCCCCGGAACGGGGGACATGCCGTGGGGCTATGGGGTAATTTGTTATTATGCAGCCATGCATATAAATCCCCCAATCGCTATCTTCCAGCGCGGCATCAATGTCGCCGCGTGCGCATGGCAATGACCGATCTCGCGGCCATACTCGCAGCTGCGGGGTACGGTGACGTCCAGACGGTATTTGCGACAGGCAATGTCGTCTGTCGGCCAGCGCATACAAGAGACACAGCAGGGTACAAAGCAGATATCAAGCGCCTACTCAGCGATCGCTTTGGCTACCGTGCTTCTCTCCATATCCGTACACAGGCCGATCTGATACGCCTGTGTGCAGCGGCAGATTTGTTCTCAGAGACGCAACGCAGCATTGCTATGCACTCATTGCCGATCGTGCAGCTACCATCGTGGCGCTCGGCAGTGACTATCGCACCATCCCGGCAGATCCCCAACAGCAGTTCTCCGCGCACGGGGCAGATGCTCTGTGAGTCGTCACAAAGGGGCAGACGCTGACGGCACCATTCGGTACCATCGTCCTCGGCAGTGCCAAGTATAAAGCAATGGTGACCAGTCGTCCTATGCAACCATCCAAAGGCTGACTACGTTAGGTATTTTGGAACGAAACCGATTCATCAAATTGCATGTATAATGGAATGTACATTTCGTTGAGGTGAGAATATGTCACGTTCTATCTGTCTTCTGATTGCGTTATGCGTAATAATAATCAACGCATGCATTCAAACTGTTGCGCCTGTCGAAGCTGCTCAACGATGCTTCGACGAAACACAGCAGTGTGTCGATGGCCGTTTTGCCGAATTTTGGGAACAGAATGGCGGACTGCCTGTGTTCGGTTTCCCATTAGCCGCACCAACCTTGGTAAACACGAATGGGAGTTCGTTTGTGAGCCAACGCTTTGAACGTGCACTGTTAGAGCTCCATCCTGAGTTGAATGCGCCATATGACGTCTTGTTGGGGCGTATGGGAGCGCTGCAGTTAGAACAGCAGAAGCGCGATTGGCGTGCATTCCCAATAGCTCCCGCAACCGCAGGTTGCAAAACCTTTACCGAGACAGGCCATGCCATCTGTGGTGCTTTTCTCAAGACTTGGCGCTCAAACGGATTGCAAATAGACGGCAAACCAGCAGTTTCTGACAGCGAAAGCCTAGCTTTGTTCGGACTACCACTCTCAGACGTTTTGACTGAAACGCTCTCGGACGGCAAACAATACCAAGTACAGTGGTTTGAACGTGCACGCTTCGAGTTCCATCCCGAACTTCCCGCTTCTTACCAGGTACTACTTGGCCTTTTAGGCAAGGAATTGATCCCCTCGGTGACACCACAAGCGACGGCAACCGTCATGCCTGTCACAACGCCCACTCCAATCCCCCTTCCAATAAGTGCTGCCGAACTCAAGCGGCGTATGAAACTCATGCCAATCGGATATTGGAAGAAAGAATTTGAATCGATTACCTTCATAGCGGGTAGTTTTCAATATTTTGATATTCTCAAAGGTAAATACCCTGCTACGGGGAAACGCTTTTTACGTTGCTCGCTGATATTAGACAATCGACGGACCAACCCAAACGACATGGTGTTCATCGACGTCTCGCGGATCAGGATGATCGACAGCAATTTCGAAACGGTATATGTCGCAGTCGATGAAACAAAATCACTGAACAACGATTTACTCAAAAGGAACGCTTATCCCGGAGTTCCTGTCGGCGGCGATGTCTTGTTCGAAATTTCTACCAACGCGTCACCAATCAAAATCCAATATATATACGATTTCGCAAAACAAAAGGTCGAGCTCGTCTTGGACGAACATCCCTTTCGTTGACATATATCATTCCTCCTTGGAGCGACACATCCCCCGCCGACATGGTGGGGGATGTGTTTTTCCCGTGTGTTGTTTTACTCCGTAGTATAGTTACGTCAATACGTAACTATGAACATTGGAGCCGTAGATGCGCGTACGATTTATTTTTTGCATCATTATGATAGTCGTCTTGAGTATACTGCTGGAGAGCACTTCGGCACGTGCAGCTCAACGCTGCTTTGCCGAAACCAGCCAGTGTATCGACGGGCGTGTTCGTGAATTCTGGGAACAAAATGGTGGTCTGTTGGTGTTTGGACTGCCCATCTGCGCACAAGAAGCAGTCAGCGTCGACGGCAGTACATTCATTGCGCAACGATTCGAACGGAACCGACTCGAGTTACATCCCGTGAACGCACGACCATACGAAGTATTGTTCGGCCGGTTGGGTGCAGATCGGTTGTCGCAACAAGGCATCGATTGGACGACATACCCCTCGCAGGGAGTTGCCACGGATTGTCAGTACTTTAGTCAGACGAAACAATCGGTATGCGGCTTGTTCCTCCGCGCATACCGTCAGAATGGGCTGCAGATGGACGGGATGCCGCGGTCAGCGCAGCCGAGAATTTGGCATTGTTCGGACTGCCGCTGTCGAATGTCTATGTCGAAAACCCTGTCTAACGGACAACGGTACCAGGTCCAGTGGTTTGAGCGCGCGGCGCTTTAATTACCATCCCGAAAATCAGGCACCATACGATATGTTGTTTGGATTATTGGGCAATGAATCGTGGCAGTTTTTGAATAAGCCGACGGCGACAGCCACGGTGAACAAACCATAACCGCAACAGCACAACCCACTGCTATCCGTCGCCTACGCCACTGCCCACCTTGCCAGCAGCGATTACCGACACATTTCGCAGTCTCATGACCAGCGGGGGCAAGTGGTACGGCGATGTGCCCTGTGGAATATTGGCAGTCTACGACTTCACGTATACCGAATCGAGTATCTGGGCCAAAACCGTGTCGTTCAAAGTGATGGAATACAATCCCGAAGCCAACGGCGAATCGATGATATCTGCGGTGAGCATCATCGATCTCGAGGTTAAGTACGGATCATATAGTGCAGGGAGTCGCTGCACGAGTGGCTGTACGTTCCTCACCACCAACTTCAGCTACCTCATCCCCCGCGATGCGGCACCGGCGCAGGTGGTTGTCTATTTGTCGGGGAACCCGGTGGTGATAGAACTGCGGCGCTGGCCCACACCATACTGTTGACAGTTCGCCCGAGCGTACCACAGGGTGCGCTCGGTTTTGGGACGATGCATGCGTCGGTCGCAGTGCGTTGGTTCAGCATGGGTCACGGCGTCTGTGAATCGATGGTCTGTCCTTGAGCAGCAAGGATCGTGCGTGTATGGCAGGCCTTGTGACTGCAAAACAAAACGCTGGGTGGCAATTCTTTCACCCATACGCTCAATCCAATACCAATTGAATGACTCCGCAGCAACGCGTGTGACGATGACATATTGATTACACAATATTGATATTGATTTACGGATTTGAGATAGAAAAATATATTTGTATAAAATGGTTATACGTCTTCAGAGAATGAAATTACGGGGCATAGAAAAACGCACTCCCCACGTGTCATTGCGATGTGTTTCTTACGACATAATGACGATTTGGACGAACGCTGACCGAACCTAGATGAACATGCTATTATTCGTAGTATCGAATCGACACTATATGTGAGGGCTGCATGAAGAACATGTACAAAGCACTCGGGACGCTCGTAATTATCGTTGCATTGTGGGCATCATATATGCCGGTTCAGGCTACAGAGCGCTGTTATCCCGAGACCGGATATTGCATTGATGCAGCGATTGCGCCGTACTGGGAGCGCAACGGCGGACTCAGCGTATTTGGATTCCCAATCAGCACCGTACAAGAACGTATCGTCGATGGCTCAGCCATTCGAACGCAATATTTTGAACGACACCGGATCGAAGTACATCCATTGGCTGCACCGTACAACATCCAGTTGGGACGCGTCGGCGCCGAAGAATTACAGGCGCGCTACAGCGTCGACAACCTGGCTGGTCCAGGAGGTGCGGCGGCCGAACGGGCTCAGGCTGGGTGTACCTGGTTTGCCGAAACGGAACATGCTGTCTGCGGGGAATTATTGCGCTTCTGGAATGGTCATGGTGTGTCGTTGGATGCACGCAGTGGCTGGTCGTATGCCGAAAATTTGGCACTCCTCGGCTTCCCACTGTCACCAGAATTGACCGAGACAAACGACGGAACGACGGTGACGGTGCAATATTTTGAGCGCGGCCGGCTCGAATTGCATCCCGAAAACCAAGCCCCTTACATGGTGTTATCTGGGCTATTGGGGAGAAATGCGCAGCAACGAACAGTACCTGCAGCGCCCGCTGTGACGACGGAAGCGGCGAGTTCCATCCTACCGGACAGTGTGCTGCAGACGTTTATTGTGTACAAAATGCCGTTGGCAGGTTATTGGCAGGCTTCGGCGCATGGAATCTATAGTGCGGTGACGAATATCAGCTACCTCAGCACGTTTAGTTCGTACACTGCACCGTACGGTCGGCGCTTCGTGGCCATGACGGTGCAATACCGCAATGACCGGCAACCGAACCAGGCGACCGAATACAGCGGACCAGAGTTGTACACGTTGATTGACCTCAACGGCAACGAACATGCACTTGATGAGCGCTATCTGGCCTTGACAAGGCACATGCTTGGTACGATGGTGCCGCCCGGCCAGCGCAACGGTGGACAGTTGTTGTTTTTGATCGACAAAGACACTGCACCCAAGCAATTACAGGTCACCACCAATGCGGGTATTGTGACGATCGAACTGCGTGTCTGGCCGATAATCCCGTAGCGCGAATTTGATTCTCTGTGCGTGCAGGTCGACCCATTTGGGTGCAGACACAACAGAAAACCTAACACATCGTGTTTGCTGTAGAATCCCACAAAACAAAAGAATCGCGTACTCCGCAGTGGTTTAAAACGGTCGCTCAGATTGCCGCGGTCGTGTCTATACCGATAGTGCTGTGCACCGTGTGGTTGAACATCGCAGACCAGGCGACGTTGCAATCGAGTGCCTTCATGGCAGGGTTGCGTGAACCGCAACAGGATCAGCAGAAGGTGGTCACACGTTCGCTCATCGGTGCGGCACTCACCGGAACACAGAGCGCTGTGCTCCCGGTGTACGAAGCGTTATATCCAGCCCAGACCACGCAATACGTGGCGCTTTTGCTTTTGCCCGGACTGATTGACGAACTGCAAGGGGATGTGCGCAGCGGGCACATGGCGTACATCATCGACGAGCGCCTTCCCGTGGTGGTGCGCGAATACGTACACGATGGCCCGTTGTGTAGCACTGTGCAAGAAAAACTGATTCTTGCAGCGATACAACAGACCAGTGTCAATGCGGTAGACGTCTGTCGACCCGTATCTGCCGTGAGCGAACAACGCCTGGTGGAATGGCTGACAGGCCAATTGCAACGGGGATTTGACACACCAGAACCGAGCGTTCAGGGCATCATCTACCCTCTCCGCGTCGAGACGAGTGAACGATTGGGCTACACACGCTTTGCGCGGTATGCCCGCTACAGCGCTATTTTGGTGCTGGTCTTGTGGGGGGCGGTTGTCGTCCTGACAGGACTGAATTGGCATCGATCGATGCGCTGGCTCGGGGTGGTGTGTGTCTGCGCAGGGATCTTGGGGGTGAGTTTCCGTGCCGTGACCGAATCAGGACAAGTCTTCGATGGTACGCTCGTCTTGCAGCAATATAGTCGTCAAGCTGCTTGGTCAGGATTGCCGTTGGGGGTGCTGCTGCGAGTCTTGGTGGATACGTCGTTCCGAGATTGGAGCATCATCAGCGCTTGTGTGGTGTTGTTCGTAGGCACCGCAGGAGTGGGGATTGGCGCTCTGCAAAAACACAAACGCCCCATGCTCGTGGGCGAATTGACGCCCATGGAAGGGGTGCCTTTGGAATACACACCGCCGCACCCGAGCATCACCGCGATTGTGCCGACGGCGACCGTGACGGCTGCGCTGCCAGCAGGGCTGGTGACCAATCCGCTCGAGATTATTCGTGATGAGTTCCCCACTGCGGACATGCCGAGCAATCGCTAGTCGATCCGGGTATCGCCCAAGGGAACGACGGGGAATGTACTCTGGAGGAACGGCGCATCGTCGTTTGGATCGGCGAGCAGTGGAATGTCGAGGGGCGGCAACTCCGCAAGGGACGTCAACCCAAACTGCCGCAGAAAATGATCGGTCGTGGCAAAGAGCACGGGACGCCCGACAGTGTCGAGTCGGCCCACGTCTACGACGAGTTCACGGATTTGGAGCTGACGCACCAGCGTACTACAATCGACGCCACGGATGGCTTCGATTTGGGCGCGGGTGACGGGTTGGCGATATGCGATAATCGTCAGCACCTCAGAGACCGCATTCGAGAGTTTGGTCGCTCCACTCTGCCCCAACATCCGCCGCACGACCGGCGCAGCCACTATATTGGTGACGAATTGAATCCGGTCTTCGTGATGCAGCAGCGTGATTCCACGCTGCAGGAGTTGTGTGTTCAGTCGTGCGACCGCTGCCTCGACTTGGGGCGCAGCGACCTCGAGCCATTCAGCGAGTTGGCTGAGTTCGACGGGTTCCCCAGCGACGTAGAGTATTGCTTCGATTTGGCTCTCGAGGCTGAGCATGGGTTGATCGAGCATTGGGTTAGCCGATGCACTGCAAGGTGCGCGGGAAGGAGGTCATCGTCTGTGCGCCATCGCCACTGCGAATGACCATGTCTTCGATGCGCACACCGAATTCGCCCGGTAGGTAGATTCCCGGCTCGACAGTGAAGGTCATCCCATCGAGGATGGGGTTGGTGTCACCGGCCACCATGAACGGCGGCTCGTGGACGTCAATACCCAGTCCATGACCGGTGCGATGAATGAAGAACGGACCGAAGCCGGCAGCGTCGATGACTGCACGTGCCGCTCGGTCGACAGCATCGCCGGTTGCGCCGGGTTGTTGCGCCGCGCTGCGGCCGGCTTCATTGGCTGTCAGGACCGTCTGATAGACCAACTGCGCCCGCGCAGACAGCGTGCCGACGCCGATCGTGCGGGTGATATCGGATACATAGCCGTCCACGATGGCGCCGCCATCGATGACGACGAGGTCACCGGACTGGAGCGTGCGGTCGCCATTGGTGTGGTGCGGGCTCGCGCCATTCGGCCCGGAGCCGACGGCAATGTCGAACGAAGGTATGCTCCCTGCGGCACGGATGCGCTGTTCCCAGTCTGCGGCGACCTCGAGTTCGGTCATACCAATCTTGATGGCAGCTATGGTTGCAGCCAGGGTCGATTCGGCGACGTCGATAGCGCGGCGCATGGCGGCTTGTTCGTCGGGGGCTTTTTGCATGCGCAGCGCGCCAATGATGGAGTCGGCATTGACGATGTGTGCCTGTGGGATTGCAGCTTCGACCGCGCGTAATTCAAACACGCGCATGGTGGTGTGCTCGACGGCGATCGTTCGCGGAGCGGAACCCAATGCCGCGAATGCTGCCTCGAGCGCAGCAGCGGGACCGTCACCGTCGTCCCACGGGTGGACGACGAGGGGGAACTGCGCGGCGGCTTGGGCGCGCGGGGCTTCCATGGTCGGGAGGACCATCTGTGCGCTGCCACGTTGGGGGATGAGCAGGCAAGCCAGTCGGAGTTTGGTCGAAAAGCCGATACCACTGAGATAGCGCAGATTGGTGCCGGGCACAAGGACGGTCACGTCGATCCCGGCGGCATTCATGGCTGCTTGCATGCGTGTAAATCGTGTCATATCTGATGTTCCTCTTCGTTGTCTTGGGGGGCAAAGGCGACGCGGGCAACAGCCCAGCCAGCGTCGATGGAGAACGAGAATTCGCCGTTGAGATCACTTTCGACCAATGTACGGACCATTTGCAGACCCATGCCGGTTCCGTGATGTGGCGGTAACCCAACGGTTCGTTCGGGACCATTATCGCGCACTTCAATGGCATAGCCGTGGACTTCGGCAGACAAGGTAACGCTGACCTCCCCGCCCACTGCGGACAAGCCATGCGACAGCGCATTCATGATGAGTTCATTGAATACAATCGACAGAACAGTCGCTTGGCGGGATGCGACGTTGATGGTCGCACCAGTAATCGAAAAGCGGACCGTGTGGGCCGGATCGGTCATGCTGACGACGGCGTGATCGACGATTTGCTGCACAATGGCACTCACGGTGGTCACGCCAATGTCTTCGCGCGATAACAGATTATGCACCGCCGAAATAGCCTGGATGCGTGCCACACTGTCGCGCAGCGAATGATTAGCCTCGGATTCGGCGGGGAGGCGCCGCAGCTGCATGGTGAGTAATGCAGAGATCGTCTGGAGGTTGTTGCGCACTCGGTGGTGCATCTCTTGGAGCATGACCGACTTGACGGCCAGTGCACGTTGGCTGTCGTCATAGAGACGTGCGTTTTCGATGGCAATTGCAGCGGCATCGGCAAACGCAGCCAACAGGCGGACCTGTTCGAAATCGTAGTAGTGTTCGTGGTCCATATACAGACTAATTGCACCGAGTGGTTTTTCGCCGCGGACGCGCAACGGTGTGCAGTAGAGTGAAAAAAATCCGTCGCGGGCGGCTGTTTCGGCCAAGTCAGGGAAGCGCGTGTCGGTGAAGGCATTGAGCACTGCCAGCGGGCGGCCATCGTGTACGGCGGCATTGATGCACTTGGGAATGGGCGAGGGATTGAGGGGCGCACCGTGGGTGGCGGCGAGCACGAGGGTGTCGTTGCTGTCGATACGGAAGATATCTGCACGGGATGCCTGCGACAACTCGACCGCTTTGTCGGCGATGAGCTGGAGCAAATCGTCGATACGCAGTTGCTCTGCAATGAGTTTGGAAACCTGCTGGAGCGTGGTCAACTCACGGATTTTGCGATGAAGTTGATTATCGGCGTTCTGGTAGATTTGTGCGTTTGTGATGAAGAAGGCTAATTCACCGGCGATGGTCTCGACAAAACTGACTTCACTGGTGCTAAAGAGCCGCGGCTGGCGCGTCTGGACGGTGACCACGCCCTGCAGTTTGGGGGTGCCGAGGTGGAATCGCCCGTCGCTGAACAGCACAATCGGAACTGCCAGCATGCCATGGAGCTCGGCTGCCAAGCGCGAAACGTCATTCGAACCGCGACTGTCGCGGTAGATGTCTTCGACCATGATGGGTTTGCCCGCTTGGCCCGCCGCCCCGATGATGCCTTCGCCGAGGGTCATACGAAGCTGCCCGATATGGCTTTGATCGATACCTGCACAGGCGCGCAGCACCAATTCGTTGGCATCGCGGTCATACAGATAGATGGCACAGACATCGACGCTGCCTACTTCGATGACCGTATCGACGACCTGTCGCATGGACGTATCGAGGTCGAGCGTCGAATTGGCAGCGGCAATGATACGCTGCAGCCCGCGTAGTTCGGCCATACGTCGCAGAAACTCCGACTCGCGCTCGGCGTGCACGTGCTCTGCCGACGCAGCACCGTAGGCAATCCAGACCGCACGTTGGACGGCACTGAGGGGCAGTTGGTAGTAGGCGGCGATAGCCGGCAGTGCTGCTTCGAGTGCAGGAATGTCGCCGTGTTGATCGTACCAACGGGTGGCAATCAGGCGCATGCCTTCGGATGGGCTGATGTCGTTTTTGGGGATGAGATCGAAGGGAGTCGTCATGGTGCCTCTGTATCCAGCGCTTGCAACAGCAGCGCATCTGCCCAGATGCCGCGGCCACCGATGGCGTCGCGTAACGGCAGAATGACCCGAGCGCGTGAATCGAAGGTATAGGAGCCGATGTCGACCCATTCGTTGGCAACAGCTTGCAGATTGACACGTTGTTCGCTGACACCGTCGTGATGGATGATTTGATACGAGACTGCGTCGCTGTCGATGAGTCCACTGAGTGCATACGGCACGTAGACCAGCAGACGATACCGTCCAGGCTTTGGCACATCGACCTGCCATTCGGCGGTGGCGACGGGTCCGAATGGACGGGCGCGCCAACTCCGTAGTAAATCAACACCCCGTTGGCCGGCGACAAAAATGGCACTCGCACCGACTCCCGAGGCAGTCGTCTGTGTGGGGACACCATCGATGCGGAAGTGGGCGGGATCGGCACTGTCCACCAGGACATCACCAGCGGGAACTACTCCACACGGAGAAGGCACACCTGCCCACATCCAGTAACTTTTGGCCCCCGCCGGGTGCATCGCCCAGGGATCCTCACCCTGACCGCACCAACCGTAGGGATCGATACTGACCCCGGCGTAGTGCACGCCGAAGTGCAGATGCGGGCCTTTGGCACAGCCCGTCTCGCCAATGACCCCGACGACATCGCCGACGCGGACCTCCTGGCCCATGTCGACCGCCAACGCCGAGAGGTGCCAATAGAACGTACGCACATCGGCTCCGTGGTCGATGATGACCGCCAACGTATCGCAGTTGTCATCCGCAATGCCAGCAAAAATGACGGTACCATCGGCAGCCGCCAGTGCTTCATCGGGTGGTGCAGCGGCATAGTCCCAGCCGTCGTGCCCGTTGTAGGCAAATGCCATGTCGGTCTCGGTGCGTCCCCAGTAGGTTGTAATCCCCTGTGCAGTGTTGCGTGTGAGGAATGGTCCACCGTGATCAAAAAATGACGTGACGGGGAATATCTTGCGGAGCGGACGCTCCAAGCCGATAGTCGGTGGGCCGAGTGGATCGGGTGGCATTGCATCCAACGGACCAAACAGCCGTACATAGACAGATTGAAATTTCCACAGCGCCGCTTCGAGGCGATCTGCGCGAATGGTCGGAGCGAGCACTCGGGCGAGTACATATTGCGCGTCGCTGAGGCTGGTTGGAGCATCGAGGGAAGTGCCGTCTGCAAAACGCAGCGACGGGCGCTCTGGCAGATCACGACGCGCATAGAATAGCTCACGCACGGCCCAGCGAATCTGTGCCGTAAATCCGGCATATTTGCCCGCTTCTTGATAGTTGCCGACCGCCCATTGATAGCGATCATCCGTTTGACCCGGTTGACTGACCAAATCTGCTTGAAATTCGATGAGCGCCAAGATGATTTTGGGGCTGACACTATAGTAGAGTGTTTGTCCAAGCAGGGCTTTGGCAAATGGTTGCCGACGACCAGCGACATTGACGGTCAGATCCGCCAAATCACCGCCACTCGCGCGCAGAAACACCTCGATTGGTGCTTGGGTAAAGTCACGTGCATAGACAAGCTCAGGCATCGCGAGGAAGCGTGGTGCCGGCGTTGCGGTCAGGAAAGGGACCGCTGTCTGTGTGACACGTGGCGTCTGTTGGTTGGGGACACTGGTGGATTGTGGGATTATAACGGGTGTGGGAACGCGTCCAACTGGCTCGTTTGAATATGAACGTTGAACCAGCCACGCGACTCCCCCTCCGATGAGGAGTATTGCAATGATGACGCCAAGCATCCAGCGGGGGGATGCAGGCTGAACCGGAGGGGGAGCTGCACGCATGCTTAGTCTTCGCTAATCGTGATAGTCTGCATTGCTTCGCCCGGGGTAGTGGCGGTCTCGGGGTCACGCAATGGGATACCGTTGGCGATGTCTTGGCCACTGACGACTTCACCAAAAATGGTGTACTGACCGTCCAGGAACGTTGCCGGGGCGGTGGTGATGAAGAACTGCGAACCGTTGCCATTCACGTCGTTGCCGGGTCGGGCCATAGCCAGGTACCCAGGTTTGTCGAACGAGACAGCGGTGGTGAACTCACCTTTGACGGTGTAGCCAGGGCCACCCATGCCAGTACC
Source organism: Thermoflexus hugenholtzii JAD2 (assembly GCA_945881915.1). Classification (GTDB taxonomy): domain Bacteria; phylum Chloroflexota; class Chloroflexia; order Chloroflexales; family Roseiflexaceae; genus UBA965. Next base: position 40,610 of record CAMCVW010000019.1, read on the forward strand.
GGTCGGATCACCGCCCTGTGCCATGAAGTCCTGCAGAACGCGATGGAAGGTCACGCCATCGTAGAAGCCATCTTTGGACAGAAAAACGAAGGAATTGACCGTCTCGGGAGCCAAATCTGGCCGGAGTTTGACGACGATGTCGCCACGCGGAGTTTTGATGGTGGCGGTGTAGTTCTTGGCGGGGTCGATGGTCATCGGAGGCGCAGATGCATACTGTTTGCCGGTGGCAGCTGGTTCCGCAACGGGAGCGGCTGGTTCTGCGGCTGGTGCCGTAGTGTCTTCGGCGGGCATTGGCTCAGGCGTTATCTCCATCGTGACAGCGCCGGTGTCAGCGGCTTGTGGAGTGTTCCCGAGGTTGAGTGCCACGAGGATCAATACGGCGACGACGAGGACTGCGGCAATGACCGCCGGGGTGTTGCGCTGGCTTATCGATGAGCGCTGCTTGGGTTTCTGTGACACGGAGTACCTACCTCGCTAGAAGATTTTTTTCATTATACCCGATGCTGATTCTCGATACGCCAAAATACGTGAGAGCTCTTATAATGTAAGAGTACTTATGAACTGGAAAGACAGACCATGGACGAACAGTCCCAGACACGCAGTCGCAAACTCGACCATGTCCGCATCGTCCTTGACGAAAACGTCGCAGCCAAAGGCATCAGCACAGGCTTCGCTGCTTGGCACATGCCGCACGAAGCACTCCCTGAACTCGATATGGTAGCCATTCAGCTCCAGACGGTTTTTTTGGGCAAAACACTGCGCGCACCACTCCTGATTAGTTCGATGACCGGCGGTGCACACGATGTCGAAGTCATCAACACCGTGCTCGCCGAAGCCGCGCAACATCTTGGCCTGGCCATGGGCGTGGGTTCGCAACGCGCGGCCATCGGCGATGATTCCTTGGCAGGATCGTACCGTGTGCGTCAGATTGCACCCGATATCGCCCTGTATGCAAACCTCGGGGCAGTCCAATTGAATTATGGATACGGCGTCGCTGAGTGTCAGCGCGCGGTCGATATGATTGGCGCGGATGCGCTTATTTTGCACCTCAATGCGCTCCAAGAGGCAGTCCAACCTGAGGGGAATACGAATTTCTCGGGATTGTTACCCAAAATCAGCGCAATCTGTCGGGCACTTCCCGTGCCCGTCATTGTCAAAGAAGTCGGGAACGGCATCGGCGCACAGACTGCCAGACGCCTCCGCGAAGCAGGAGTCAGCGCCATTGACGTCGCAGGAGCTGGTGGCACGAGCTGGTCCGAAGTCGAGCGATTCCGCCACGCAGCGGGCGAGCGCAGTGCACAGACCGCCGGGCAATTTGCAGACTGGGGCATCCCGACGACGACCGCGATTCGCCAGGTGCGAGCGGCGCTTCCCACGGTGCCACTCATCGGATCGGGCGGCATTCGCAGCGGCGTCGATGTGGCCAAAGCCATCGCACTCGGGGCGAACCTCGTCGGGACTGCCAAACCAGCCTTACTGGCCGCGGTCGACTCCCGTGGGTTGGAACGAGTCATCACCGAGTTGCAGGGATTCATCGACGAACTACGTATCGCCATGTTTTGTAGTGGTTGTGCAGACATCGCCGCACTGGGATGCCTCCCGCTGCAACGATCAGACCACGATGGATAAGTTTGCCCGGTTGTCTGACATCATCCAGAGCCCCACCCAAGAGGGTCTTGCGCCCACTCCACGCGCGGTCTTTGTGCTCGATAAATCGACGCGTGACCGGATTGTGTTACTCGATCCCACGTTGGGCCCGTGCTTCCGTCGCTATATCGGCAACGAAGACATCCAGCGCTATGCCTGCTCGCAGAGCAGCAAATTTCTCCTCACGTTGCCGTCGGGGTGGACTGCTTCGACCTGCAACGTGCGGTTAGGTGGGGTAGATGCATGGCAGGCAATCGCTGATACATACCCCGCACTGGCACGCCATCTGGTGCTGCACGTCGCCGACCGTCCCAAAAGCCCCACCCACTGGTGGGAGCTCGACGCAGGCGCCGTCGTCCCGCCCCGGGAGCGAACAGTGGTGACCATGGAATGGAATCGCAACGTCTTGTGGTTTGCGCGCATGCCACTTGGCTATGTGTCCGCATCGGCCTGGATCGACAGCGATGCAGATTGGTTGTTGGGGTACCTCAACAGCATCCCCTTGCAACGCCACATTCAAGCCGCCCGCGCAGCCAATCTGCGTTGGACGTATGCAGATCTCGATACATTACCCGTGCCCGAGATATTAGCCATAGATGCTGATATGCGCGATTTGTCGGCACAGAATTATCGATTGCACAGCCAGCGACTGCGCCTCGTCGACGACGGGTTGTTGTCTTTGGTACGGGCCTTTGCACCCCTCGGTGCAGTGCCCTCAGCGGCGTTGCAGCGCTGGATCGAGTTGGACTTTGCGGGGTTGTGCAAAGCAATCAGCAAAGCGTTCAAAAACGATATTCCTGAGCGGGTCTACCCCGAATGGCAACAGTGGCTCGAGCTGAATCGACAGGCGTATAGCGATGTCAGTCAACAGATAAGTTTTGTGGATGGGGCATTGACCAAAGAAGTCGCCACCCAGCTACCGTTGCCACAGGGGTAGGGATGGAAATAGAACGACTATCGCTGCGCCACTACCGTAATTACACGCGCCTTGATCTGCCCTTTGGCAGCGGGGCAACGTTGCTGTACGGTCCGAACGCGGCAGGCAAGACTTCTATCCTCGAAGCGATTGCGCTATTGGCTCTGTCCAAATCACCACGCACCAGCGTCGACCGTGAACTGATTGGCTGGCAGACCAGCCACAGCGAACTCCTGCCTGCCACGGCCCGTGTCAGTGGCGACATCCGCCGCCAGGACCGCGTGACCCGCCTCGATGTCATCATTCAAGCACGCAGCGATTCTCCGAACCAAGGGGCCAGCGGCGGCAGTGCAACCAAGGTCTTGCGGGTCGACGGCAAACCCGTGCGCGCTGGTGATTTGATTGGATTTGCGCGCATGGTGTTTTTTGCGCCGACCGACCTCGACATCATCACGGGTGCACCCGTCGAACGCCGCCGTTGGATCGATGCGATGCTCTCGCAACTCGACAGCAATTACCTACGCACCCTCAACCTCTATCAGAAAGTCATCACGCAACGCAATAGTCTGCTCCGCTTGTGGCGCGAGAAAGGCGCTACCCCGCGCAACTACGCCACCGAATTGGCATTCTGGGACGAACAACTCGCCCAGGCGGGCGCATACATCATGCTCCAGCGCCGCGCGGCTTTGACGGAACTGAGCGCGAGCGCCGCCCAGACCTACGCTGCCATCAGCGACCAGCGCACCGCACTCGAAGCCCGCTATGCTGCCAATATGACGCAGCCGTGGGATAACCAGAGCGACGCACACGAGGTGCTCCTGGCCGCCTACAAAAAGAGTCATACAGAAGACATGGCCCGCATGCAGACGACCGTCGGGCCGCATCGCGATGATGTTTTGGTGCACGACCGGGGGGTCGATCTGGGTACGTTTGGGTCGCGCGGGCAGCAACGGAGCACGGTTTTAGCGCTCAAAATGGCCGAAGTCGCCGTGATGCACGCCCGCAGCGGCGAACGCCCCATCCTCCTGCTCGACGACGTGCTGTCAGAGCTCGATGCATTGCGTCGGTTACACATCTTGGCGCTCATCTCGGAGCCCACGCAGCAGTCGATTCTAACGGCAACGGGCGTCGGGGATTTTTCGGCGGACTTCCTCGCTTCTGCGCAAGTCCTCCGCGTCGACCAGGGACACGTGTCGGATATGCGCTGATTCGATTACCGAATATCGTCGCCCCGGAGCCAGCCTTTTCGTCGAAAATAGAGAACCACACCGGTACTCGCCGTCAGCATCAACCCCAGTGCAACTGGGTATCCGTAGGTCCACGATAATTCTGGCATATGCGCAAAATTCATCCCATAGATCCCGGCAATCAACGAATTCACCATCAAAATGACCGATGCGATGGTCAACACCTTCATCACGGAGTTGAGTTTATTGGATTGCACCGACAGATGCACATCCAAAATCGACGCCAGCATGTCGCGGTGCAGGTCTATGGCATCCACCGTGCGCAGCACGTGGTCATAGACATCTTGGATTTGCATGATGGCAGATTGGTTGAGATCGAGCATGTCGCCGCGGAGCAGCACATTGAGCGCTTCACGGGCGGGCGCCACATAGCGTCGTAGCTCGAGCAATGTCCGCTTGAGGTGCAGGACGGTGCGCAGATCGTTCTGTTTGGTGTCCATGAGGACCGCCAATTCGACCTTTTCGACATATTCGCCTATTTCGTCAATAAGCGGGAAGTAACTGTCGACGATGATGTCCAACACACTGTGCAGGACATCGCCATAGCTATCGTGACGCGCCTGTACATGGCTCTGCCAACGTGCATAGGCGATGCGGATGAGTTCGATATCGCTATCATGAATCGTATACAGGCGCTGTGGCGTCACAAAAATATAGATGGGTGTCGCAATCAAATCGAGCCCTGGTTGGCTGCCAAACGTAAACGCATAGAATACGAAAAAGACGCCATCTTCGTACCGTTCGATTTTGGTGCGTTGGCCACCGTGGAGGATGTCTTCGATGACGAGCCCGTTGATGGCCAATGCTTCGAGGTCAGCCCGATTGGGCGACGTGATATCGTGCCAGAATGAGGAATCGATGGCAGTCATAGGCGCTACACTTTCGCTACATGGTACAATTCGTCGAATCTGACAGGGGGAATGATGAGTCACTACGAATATGCAACGCCCGAAAACTTCCTCGGGCTCGAGGGTGAGATTGCCACCTACGACGGTGCGCGGGTCGTAGTTTTGCCTATCCCGTACGAGGCCACGGTGAGCTTTGGGCAAGGTGCACGCAGCGGACCGCGGGCCATCATCAACGCATCGCGTCAAGTTGAATTATACGACCGTGAGTTCGACCGCGAAATGGCCTACGAATACGGCGTCCACACCCTGCCTGCACTGGCCCCCCACGGCGCCGGACCGGAGGCCATGGTCGATGCCATCCATGCCTGCGCCCACGAGCATCTGTCTGCCGGTAAGTTGTTGGTCGGCCTCGGCGGTGAGCACAGTATCTCGAGCGGGTTTGCCCGCGCCATTCACGACATCCACGGCGACTTTGTGCTCGTCCAAATCGATGCCCATAGTGATCTGCGCAACAGTTACGACGGCACGCCCTATAGCCACGCCAGCGTCGCCCGCCGTATTGCAGACCTAGGAGCGCCCATTTTGCAATTCGGCATTCGGTCGATTTGTCTCGAAGAAATGGACTACATCCGCGCAACGCCCGATACGACACGCGTCTGGTTCAACGACGACGTGCATGCAGGTGGACATTTGCCTGAATTGGCAGCTCGCATCAAGGGCAAAAAGGTCTTTCTGACCATCGATGTCGACGGCTTCGACCCCAGCATCATCCCTGCCACTGGCACGCCCGAGCCACATGGCCTCACCTGGGTGCAGGTACTGGACATCGTCAAGACGGTCTGTAGCAACAGCACCGTGGTGGCCTTCGACTGCGTCGAACTGGCGCCCATCCCTGGGATGCATTCCAGCGATTTTATCACTGCCAAGTTGGTCTACAAAGTCATCAACCACATTATGGCCAAACGGATTGCCTAAGTTGCGCAGACATGACCCCGGCAGCAGGGCTGTCGGGGGTTTTTGTGTCTTCGTCAGATTACTATTGGGCATCGCGGCGTTTTTGATGAAAAAACTCCGCCGTGACGCAGGTGAATTGCCGCCGACTTCGTCCATGCACTGTTGCGGGTAACGGAGGCACAGAAAATCGGACGCGCCGGATTTATTCCACCCTCCGCCAGCCCCGTGTGCGCTAGATCCGCGTCATCAGCATCGCCAACAGGGCCGTGCGCGGCACGATACTATCGACCAATATGTATTCGCCGGGGCTGTGGTCGTTCCCGCCCACTGGGCCGAGACCATCGAGGGCAGGCAAGCCGAGTTCGGCGAAGTAGTTCGCGTAGGACATGCCGCCGGTGTGGGCATCGTTGATGCTGAATCCCAATTCGTTGGCACAGACCTTTGCAACTGTGGCGAGTTTGGCAATCTGGGGCGTGCAGGCCATGGCGGGCGTACTGATAGCTCCGGTCACGACGGTCGAGGTACCGGCGACGGTCGTGCGTGCGCCGATGGCCATAATGGCTTCGGTGACTGCCTGCCGGTCGGTGGGGTCGGTGATGCGCACGTCTATTTTGGCCTGCGCCTGATCGGGCACGCTATTCGAGACCGTACCGCCACTTACCACCCCCACATTGAGCGTCATACCGGGTCGCATCCCATTAAGCGCATGGAGTCCGATGCTGTGATGGGCCAGCTCGACGATGGCATTGGCGCCCTTGTGCGGTTCGACGCCGGCATGGGCGGCCTTGCCGGTGACGGTGAACCAAAAATTACCGCCGCCTTTGCGGGCCGACACGATATCGCCGTTTTCGCGGCCGGCCTCGAGCACCAACGCTACATCGTGGTGCGGTGCCAAATCGGCAAAGCACTGCCGTGAGACGCGCATGTCGGTCTCTTCGTCGCTGCCGCAGATGATCGTGATCGAGGCAAAGGTCGAAAGCTGACCCAGATCCTGGAGTGCCGCCATCGCATAGAGACCAGACAACAAGCCGCTCTTGTTGTCGGCGCTGCCAGGCCCAAACAGCGTATTGCCCTCGATACGGACTGGGCGTTCGGCGGCGATACCTACTGGGTAGACGGTGTCGAGATGGGCACCCAGCAAGATACGCGCCGTACCCGTACCGGTGAGTGTCAGCGCGATAGTCGTGCCTGCGCGTTCATCCTGCCAGCGTCGGACGCTCCAGCCGCGTGCTGAGGCCCAATCGAGCACCCATGTAGCGGCGGTATCGACACCGACTTTGGACTCAGAGGGACATTCGATGGCGCACAATGCGGTCAGTTCCCAAATGTACGCGGGCAGGCGCGGGGTGAGGTAACCGACGAGTGTCGATGCGTCCATGGGGTATCTCTTTTCTATGTACGCGTGATAGCCGCACGGAGCCGGGCACACACCAGGGCTAGGAGGGCAATTGCCGGGGCAATGCGTCTGTCGTCATCAGTCGTCAACATTGGCCCAAAGCCCTGCAGGACAGGCCAGCCTGCAGATATATCAATCAGCGCAGGGAGTGCATTGACGTGGAGGGGTGCCATACCCAGTGCAGCTGCGCTGGCATGCAGGACACTCGTCACAGGGTCTGTGGCTACAGCACCAAATCCATCATCAGCCGGCGCACCGAGCATCAGGATGCAGTCGTGACGCGTACGGAGCTCAGCGAGTGCGCGCTGTAGACCGAGATTGTCGCCAGCAGACAGCAGCGTGATGCACCCGACATCACCCAGGCCACCACATTCTTCGAGGGCTGCCATGGCGGTCAGTGCCGTCACGATGCCCGCCCGTGCCAGCACATCGACGGAGCCGTGCTGTCCGACCAACACGATACGTGGGCCACCCTTGCCGAGGATACTAAAGGCGATAGCATCGGGCGTATTTGGCTCCTTCCAGCGCATCAGCTCCCAGTTGCGTTGGCGGCCCCAGCGGGCAATCCACTCAGCGGTGCTATTAATGGCAGCCACATCGCCAGCTGGGAGGGAACAGAAGTCATCGAGCTGCGTACGGAACGCGCCACTTTGGTCTGCGCCGTAGGCGAGTAACGTCTGCGGGAATTCCGGCGTCAAGCCGCCGTCGAGGGCTGCTAGTGCGTCGTGCAAGCCCCAGATGAGTTGCATGCGACGCAGATGCCAGGCTGGTCGTTTGGGGCCGGTCTCGCGCATGAGGATGAGTTGGCGCAGGCGCTGCCGGAGTACCTGGCGTGAGGGGTGCGTCACAGGCGTGTTCCCACGGGTGAATCTGCACGCATTATAGACAAAACCACCCCACGCTGCCGTGCACATACAAAAACCCCCTCCGCCGGCATCCTGCGATGCAACGAAGGGGGTGTGGCAATCCAGGTCGCAGCGCTATGCGTCGACACCGACGGCACGCAGACGTTCAGCGTTGTCATACACGGTCAGCGCGTCGATGAGTTTGTCGATGTCGCCGTCGAGGATCCCGGGGATGTTCGAGAAGTTCTGGCCGATGCGGTGGTCGGTCAGGCGGTCTTGGGGGAAGTTGTAGGTGCGTACTTTTTCGGCGCGTTCGCCAGTACCCACCTGGGCCAGCCGCGATTCGCCGACCGCTTTGGCGCGTTTTTCTTCTTTGACGGCGAACAAGCGCGCGCGAAGCACGCCCATGGCTTTTTCTTTGTTTTTGAGCTGCGAACGCCCGTCCTGACAGGTGACCACCATCTCGTCGGGAGTACCGCCGCGATAGACGATACGCACCGCCGAGTCGGTGGTGTTGACACCTTGGCCGCCGTGACCGCCAGAGCGGAATACGTCGATGCGCAGATCATCTTGTTTGATGTCGATGACGTCTTCGTCGAGCTTGGGCAGCACGGCAATCGTTGCGGTCGAGGTATGGATACGGCCGCGCGCTTCGGTCGCAGGTACGCGCTGGACGCGATGGACGCCGCCTTCGTACTTGAGGCGGCTATAAGCGCCGTCGCCTTGGATTTCGACCGAGATTTCTTTATAGCCGCCGATGCCGTTTTCGGAGGCATTGAGGAGTTCGACCTTCCAACCAACGCGTTCGGCATAGCGCAGGTACATGCGATACAGGTCTGCAGCAAAGAGGGCCGATTCGTCGCCGCCTTCGCCTTGGCGCAGTTCCATGATGACCGAGCGTTCATCGTTGGGGTCTTTGGGGAGGAGCAGTAATTTGAGTGACGATTCAAGACCACCGCGTTCAGTGTTGAGCGTCGAGAGTTCTTCTTGGGCCATGGCACGCAGATCAGGATCATCCGCCGAGGCGTTGAACATCTCTTGGGCGTCGGTGATTTGTTGGACGACGGCATTGTAGCGCTGGAAGGCATTCACCACACCTTCGAGATCACGCTGCTCACGGGCAACCTGCTGCAGGCGCGGCAAATCGGTCAACACGGCCTGATCGGCCATTTGTTCAGTCAAATCTTCGTAGCGCTGGACGACGCTATTGAGCCGGTCAAACATGGCGACTCCCTCTTGTTGTATGTCTACCGCACGCAGCGCGAGGCGGTAGAAGCGATGGACGGCGAGTAGGGTGGGCTGCGTAGACCACACAACAATCCAAAGCCGCCCCGGTAACTACCGGAACGGCTGGTGGAGTATCGAACAAGGACTAATGGCCGGTCTGAGCCATCTTCTTGCGGCGATTGCGTTCGGCGCGGCGACGCTTTTCTTTGCGTTGCTCACTCTTGGAGACGAATTGCATCTTCTCACGGAAGGTTTTGGTGATGCGCTCGGCCACGACAATCTTGTTGAAACGACGAAGCAACTGTTCGATGCTTTCCCCGTCACGGCGATCGATTTTCATGCGCGTAGGGTTTCCCCTTTCACCCCCCTCCCGAAAACTAGAAGAATTCCCTTCAGTATACGAAGGTTGAACTGCAAATGCAAACGTACCGGTGATTCTGGTGAGGACAAAAGAGGAACGATCACGCAGAGGCGCGAAGGATAGTGAGTAGTGAGTAGTGAGTAGTGAGTAGTTTTTTTCCGCGAGGCGAACATGCTCTGTGTCTAGTACTCGAATCCGTGGTTCTTTCGCATCCTATATATCTCCGCGACGGAGCGGAGTGGAGGAACCGCGAATTCCATCCTCACCATAATTCATAATTCATAATTCATAATTCATAATTCATAATTCTCGCTACCCTGCCCGCGCACCATTCGGCACGGCCACCTCAGGCACAGCCAGCGCTGGCGTAATCCCGTCCGAAAACCCAATATCGAACAACATCCCCTCCGACACTTCGCCGGCCATCTTTTTGGGGGCCAAGTTTACAATGAACAACGCCTGTTTGCCCACCAGTTCCTGCGGGTTGCTGCGCTCTTGTTTGATGCCGGCAAGGATATTGCGGGTCATCGAGCCGAAGTTGACCACCAACTTCATCAATTTGTCTGATTTGGCGACCTCGAGGACCTGCTCGATGGTGCCCACGCGGATGTCGAGTTGGTCGATGACATCGAATGTCGTGACGGCTTTGATTGGTGCGACGTCCATTGTTTTCTCCATATAAAAACGATTATGCTTGGTTTCGGAATTGTAAATTGACATCAGCCACGAATAAGCCCCACGCGGCGCAACAACGGCAGCATGTGCAGCGCATTCCAGCGCGCCAACGGCTGGTCTGGATGATGCGAATCCGAGCCGCCGCTGATAAGCAATCCGTGTTTTTGGGCTTGTGCGAGGTAGAAGTCCACCTGCACAGCGCTATGGGCCGGGTAAAAGACTTCCATACCGTCGATACCCGCTGCCACAAATGCGCTGATATCGTGCGCATCTGCCGGGATGGCATAGACGCCTTTGGAACGACCAGGATGGGCAATCAACGCCACACCGCCTGCCTCGTGTGCAGTAGCGATGACTTCTGGCACTGTGGGTGGATTGTATGAACCGGCGCGCGCCAACAAGAAGCGCATCCCGGCCGCTTCGTCGTCACCGTCGACCCGTCCAGGCAGGTCGTTGTGTGCTGCCAGGGCAGTCGCTACCTCGGCGACATTAGTGTGACGCGGCGCATCGGGGGCAAACTGCGGCAACCGCCACCCCTCGGCGGGGAGTTGCTGGATCAGCACTGCGGCATCGGCTGCGTTGCGTGCATCGACCGAAGCGCACAGTGCGAGGACTGCGGGGTGCACCGGGTCGATACCGTACATCAGGGTGTGCCAGAGTTTGCCGTTGTGCGCACTGTCTACTTCACAGCCCGACACAAAGCCCAGACCCGCTTGGTCAGCGGCAGTGCGCATGGCAACGACCCCGGCAGTGGTGTTGTGATCGGTGATGGCAAACACCGCGACACCAGCGATTTTGAGGGCCGGAATGAGCGTACCCGGCCTCCAGCTGGAGTGATGCGGGAGCGCATCGGAGTGAATTTGCAGGTCTGCGAGCATGGTGCGGTCCTTCTGTGTGTGCGCACAGTTTTTCTACAACGCGAAGTGGCGCATCAGCTCCTCGTAGTCCGAGACAATCACGTCGGGTTTGGCTGCCGCCAATTCGGCCGGCGTGTGCGTCGTCGCTATTGCGACGGTATACATGCCAGAATCACGCACAGATTGCAGGCCGGCGAAGCTGTCTTCGATACCGATACAGTGTTGCGGGGCATGACCCAGACGCCGGGCAGCCTCGATAAAAATATCCGGCGCTGGTTTGCCGTACTTCACTTCGGCACCGAGGGTGATGGCACCGAAGTAGTTGGGCAGTTGCAGGCGATCCAACGTCGGTCCGACATTGCTGTGTGGCGCCGAGGTCGCGATGGCCGAACCCAACCCGTGCGTGTCCATGTGCTTCAGGAACACGTGCAACCCGTTGACCGGATGCACATGGTGCATCAGGGTGCGGTAGAGGGATTCTTTTTCGTCGGCATAGGCAAGCAGCTCTGCCTCGGTCAATGGTCGTCCAAACAAAACCGGGAAAATTTCGCTGTTGCGTTTGCCCGACAAGCCGGCAATTGTCGCTTCGTCAGGAGTTGCAATGCGGTATTTGTCACGAAAAATAGTAAAGGCTTCTTCGTGCAGATGCATATTGGGCGTCAGTGTACCATCCATGTCGAACACAACGGCTTTAAAGTCAGATAGTCGAGGCATACATTCCTCCTATGGTGAGTGCAGGTACACTCAGCGCAGATGTGGGGCGACGGTGATGAGTTCATCGAGGCGTAACGACAACACCCGCGAGGCGCTGTCGTCGCCCATGGATACACCGTAGATAGAGTCAGCTATTTCGATGGTGCCACGATTGTGTGTGACAACGACGAACTGCGACGTCGAGCGCAAGTCGTCGAGGGCAGCACGGAATCGCGCGACGTTGGCCTCGTCGAGCGCAGCATCGACCTCGTCGAGGACACAGAACGGCGTCGGTTTGACCTTAAGGATGGCAAACAACAGCGCCGCCGCCGTCAACGAGCGTTCGCCGCCCGACAACAGCGCCAGATTCTGCTGCCGTTTGCCCGGCGGACGTGCGTTGATTTCGATGCCGATGTCGTCGAGTGCGCCGCCGTCACCGGTTTTGGTCAGCTCTAGGCTCGCACTGCCGCCGCCAAACATGATTTGGAACGTCAACGCAAATTCACGGGCAACGGCACCGAAGGTCTGCTCGAAGTTGGCGCGCATCGTCGCATCGAGCTCTTTGATGAGCTCATTGAGACTCTGGGCAGCAGAGCGCAAATCAGCGACCTGGGTATTCATGAACGTGTAGCGCTCGTTGGCTTCGTCGTATTCTTCGAGTGCCAACGGGTTTACCGGGCCGAGCCGTTGCAATTGATTACGATATGTCGTCAATTGCTGGTTAAGTGTCGTCTCGTCGCCTTCGATGGGTTCCGCGGTATGACTCAGCACCGACAAATCATACCCCTCGCTGTTGGCGCGGTCATGCAACACCGAGATACGATCGTTCGCCCGTTCGAGCGTCAATGCAGCGCGACCGGCGTCTGCTTCTGCGGCGCGCAGCGCCGTCATGAACGCTTGTTCGGCAGCTTCCTGCTCTGGCAACAATGCTTCCGCTGCTTTGAGGGCGGCCTCGAGGGGGGCAATACGCGTCTGAATCGCGGCTATTTCGTCCTGGACGGTGACGAGCTCCTGCTCGTAGCCCGCGGTCTCGTGTTGGATTTTGGCGGCTTCGCCGGACAATTCGTCGGTGCGTGCTTGGCGTTGACTCATCGCATGGGCAATGGCCGCCAGGCGTTGTTCGGCAGCCTGGATGGTCGCTAGCGTTGCACGCACGTGTCCTTCGGCATCGGTCAGCAATTGCTGCACGGCAGCCCGGTGGTCGTCGTCGGCGTAACTCTGCTCGATGAGCGCTTGTTCGTCATGGTAGGCGGCGTCGAGCGCGGTACGCTGAATCTGTTGCTGCGCCGACAAATCCAGCAGTTCTTGGTTGAGTTGGCTCATTTGTGCACTCGAGTCAGCCTGTCGTTGGCCGGCTTGTGACGCCTGTTGACTGACCAGGGCGACATCAGCCTCTGCTTTGTTATACGCCCGAAGTGCGTGTTCACGTTGTTGCGACGTCTGCTGGACCGTGTTTTGATCTTCTTGGCGCGCAAGTTCATTCTGCTGTAGACGCTGTTCGAGTTGCTGCATGTGCGTACCGGCTCGGGCCACGACTGCGGTCAGACGATCGACCTCGGCTTTGGCCTTGTCGACTTCGAGGGGCAATTCGCGCAGATTGCGCTCGCGCTGCAACGTACCGCCATCACGGACCTGGGCACCGCCGGTCAAGGAACCACCGCTGCTGACTTGTTCGCCACCGGTGGTGACGATTTGCCAACCGCCCGAGATACGTTTGATTTCGCTACGCGCTACATCGAGGCTATCGACGATCAGCGTTCGACCAAGCAAATAGTCCAAGATGATGCGGTATTTGGGGGCGATATCGACCAACTGTGCTGCGACACCCAAGACACCTGCAGCGTTCGATGGTGAACGCGTGTCGCCGCCTTGGCGGATGGTATCGAGGGGGAGGAACGTTGCGCGCCCTTGATTGTTCTTTTTGAGGGCCGCAATTGCTGCTTCGGCGTCGTCCCAGCGGTCGGTGACGATGTGTTGGAGGCGCGCACCGAGGGCTGTTTCGATCGCCAACTCGAGTGTCTGCGGGGCGGTGATGAGCGACGACACCAGGGCGAATTCGCGATTCGTCCGTTCGGCGTATTCCATTGCCGCTTTGACGCCTTGGGCAACGCCGCCATGGCTACGTACAATCTGAAGCAGCGCTTGGTAACGCGAATCGACCTGGTTGTGGGTGCGGCGTGCGGCGGTCAGGGCTTCTTCGTTGAGGGTCCGTTCGGCGCGGAGGGAGTCTATTTCGGCACGAAGAATATTGATGGTCTGTTCGCGCTCAGCAGCACGTGTCTGGGCAATGGTGTGTGCATTCGTCGCTTCATCGACAAGCGCTTGCTGAGTACGCAACGCCAGTTGTGCTTGATCGACCAACACGGATTCGTTTTGTTGTGACGAGTCGAGTTGCGCCAGCAATTCTTGGAGGCGTTCGAGCTGTCGTTGGCGCTCGCGAATGGCACCGGCGGTAGCGGCTTCGGCACGTTGGGCGGCGTCGACGGTCGCACGCAATGCTCGGCGCCGTTCGTTGTAGCTGACGCGTCCATTATCGAGTTCATTGATGGTCGCCTGATGTGCCGCCCGCGTGTCGGTTTGTTGGTTGACGGTGAGTTGGAGTGCGACTATTTCGACGGCGACAATGGCCTGCTGTGCTTCGGCATCACGAACGGTCTGCGCGTATTCGACACTCCGTTGCTGGACCGCTTTGATACGCTCAGCAGCCACGGCAATCGCGCGTTGGAGCCCCTCTGCGCGGGTATGCAAGCGACTGCCTTCGCCATAGATGCCGCCCATTTCTTCACGGAGGGTGCGTATCTGCAATCGTGCTGCGCCGATACGCTCGTTGAGGGCATCACGCTGCGTCTGTACATCGCTCAATATGTGCTGTGCGAGCGTGACATCCTGCGTGGCAGTGCCGAGTGAGGTATTTGCGATGGCATCCTGCATGCGGAGTAGCTTGATTTGGGTGGCATCGAGCTCATGTTTGATGTCACGGTGTTGTTTGGCGGCGCTGGCTTGCCGTTTGAGCGAACGAATGCGCGGCTCGAGTTCGACCAGGACGTCTCCGCAGCGGCGCACATTGGTATCTGTTTCACGCAGGCGCTTCATGGCGTCATTACGCCGTTGTTCATGGACCGATATATCAGCGGCGTCTTCGAACAAGCGCCGACGCTCTTCGGGGCGCAGATCGAGTACATTGTCGACAAGGCCCTGATTGATGATGGTATACGAGCCACCCAGAGTGGCAGTCGCCTCTTGGATATCGCGTAGACGCACTTTGGCGCGATTGATGAAGTACTCGTGGTCGCCAGAACGGGTGACACGTCTCGTGATAGTGACGGTATCGAATGCGACGGGGAGCGTCCGATCGCTATTATCGATGGTCAGTGAGACTTCCGCAAAGCCAGATGCAGCCCGCTTCGACCCGCCACCGAAGATGAGGTCTTCGCTCTTGCGACTGCGCAACATAGCCTGGGATTGTTCACCCAGTACCCAACGGATTGCATCGACGACGTTGCTCTTGCCGCTCCCATTTGGACCAACGATAGCAGATACCCCCGGCCGGAACTCAAACGTAGTCCGGGAGGCAAATGTTTTAAAACCGTGAATTTCGAGTCGCTTGAGATGCAATCCTGCCGCTCCGTCTATGACAGTAACCGTCAGTATAGCAGGCAGGAGATGAATGAGGAATTATGAATGAGGAATTATGAATGAGGAATTATGAATGAGGAATTATGAATGAGGAATTATGAATGAGGAAGGTTGCGTCTTGTCAAGTGGTGTAAATTCGTGGGTTCGTTGAAGCGGCGATTGTACCGGCGTTAACTGGATTCGCGGGCTTCATCCATGGACTTTTTGGTGAAGTAACCGCGCTTCAGACTCCAATCTCTGTCAAGTTCTACGATTTC
>CAMCVW010000020.1 GCA_945881915.1 Thermoflexus hugenholtzii JAD2
ATGTAGTCAGCGTGACCTGGGCAGTCTACGTGTGCGTAGTGACGGGCTTCGGTCTGGTATTCGACGTGCCGGATGGCAATCGTGATACCGCGGGCGCGCTCCTCGGGAGCGTTGTCGATCTGGTCGTACGCCGTGTACGTTGCGCCGCCACGCAATGCCAACACCTTGGTGATGGCTGCCGTCAACGTGGTTTTGCCATGGTCGACGTGACCAATGGTGCCGACGTTGATGTGTGGCTTGTTACGCTCAAACTTTTGCTTACCCATGACCCACATGCCTCCACAATGTTACGTATTTCAAACTGAATGATTACCCGCGCCGCTTCGTGATGATTTCCTGTGCCAAATGATCAGGAATCGGCTGATAGTGTGCAAATTCCATCGAAGAAGTTGCTCGACCCTGAGTAGAGGAACGCAATTCCGTCGTATACCCGAACATAGAGCCTAACGGCACAAATGCGCGGACGACTTGTGCGTTACCACGAGCTTCCATGCCTTCGACGTGGCCACGGCGACTGTTGAGGTCACCCAAGACGGTACCCAAGAAGTCATCTGGGGTCACGACTTCGACCTTCATGACCGGCTCGAGGAGTTGACCACCAGCCTTGCGCACACCATCTTTGAGACCCATGGATGCAGCAATTTTGAAGGCCATTTCGGACGAGTCGACATCGTGGTATGAACCGTCATACAGGGTGACACGCATGTCAACCACCTGGTAGCCAGCCAACACACCACCAGCCATAGCCTCTTTTACGCCTGCTTCGACTGCGGGGATGTACTCGCGCGGCACGGTACCACCAACGATACCATTGACGAATTCGAATCCAGCACCACGGGCGAGTGGCGTCAGGGTCAATTTGACGTGACCGTACTGACCTTTACCACCCGATTGTCGAACAAACTTGCTGTCAATGTCCGCTTCATGCGAAATCGTCTCGCGGTAGGCGACCTGAGGCTTGCCTTGGTTCGCTTCTACCTTGTATTCACGACGCATGCGGTCGACAATGACTTCCAAGTGCAACTCACCCATGCCGGCGATGATGGTCTGACCGGTTTCCTGGTCGGTAAAGACGCGGAAGGTCGGATCTTCTTCGGCCAGCTTGCTCAAAGCAATACCCATTTTGTCTTGGTCTACTTTGGTCTTGGGCTCGATGGCGAGCTGAATGACCGGCTCAGGGAAGCGAATGGTTTCCAAAACAATGGGATGATCGGGATCACAAATCGTATCCCCGGTAAAACTCTGTTTCGGACCGACCACTGCGGCGATGTCGCCTGCGTATACTTCCTTGATGTCTTCGCGGTGATTGGCATGCATCTGAATCAGCCGACCCGCACGTTCGCGGTTATTACGGGTTGTGTTCAACACGTAGTTGCCCGCTTCGAGCGTACCGGAGTAGACACGGAAGTATGCCAGCTTCCCGACGAAGGGATCTGCCAAAATCTTGAAGACGAGCGCGGTGAAGGGCTCGCTGTCGGATGGCAGCCGGGTGATGTATTCGACGTCCGGCGAATCGGGGTCCGCGCCAACGGCGGTACCCTTCATCGGTGGGATATCGAGGGGTGATGGCAAGTAGTGGATGACGGCGTCGAGCATGCGTTGCACGCCCTTGTTGCGTAATGCAGCGCCACACAACACCGGAACCAAGTCGCCTTTGATGGTAGCGGTCCGCAGTGCAGCACGGAGTTGCTCTGGGCTTGGGGTTTCGCCGTTCAGGTACATTTCGGTCAGATGATCGTCGGTTTCGCAGATGGCCTCGATGGAAGCCAAACGAGCCTTTTCAGAGGAATCAACGAACTCTGCAGGAATGTCGCCCCATGTTTCGGTGCGACCCATGTCTTCACCGTAGATGCAGGCCTGGAATTCAATCAGGTCGATGATGCCGCGGAAGCGGTCTTCGGCGCCGATTGGCAATTGAATCAACACCGGCTTGGCACCGAGGCGGTCGATAATCATATCGACGGTACGCTCGAAGTTTGCACCTGTGCGGTCCATTTTATTGACGAAACAAATACGTGGAACCTTGTATTTGTCTGCCTGACGCCACACGGTCTCGGATTGTGGTTCCACACCGGCGACGGCGTCGAACACAACGACACCACCGTCGAGTACGCGCAATGAGCGCTCTACTTCGGCGGTGAAGTCCACGTGACCTGGGGTGTCGATGATATTGATTCGATAGCTGACGCCGGCGACTTCCCACTGAGCGGTGGTAGCAGCTGCGGTAATCGTGATTCCACGTTCGCGCTCTTGCTCCATCCAGTCCATGGTAGCCGTGCCTTCGTGCACTTCACCGACCTTGTAGGTTCGTCCGGTGTAGTACAGAATGCGCTCCGTCGTCGTCGTCTTACCGGCATCGATGTGCGCGATAATCCCGATGTTGCGGTAGCGATTAAGCGGTGTTTCGCGAGGCATAGCCTTTACCTACTCCTTGAAGTGTCGCTCGAGCGACAATAGTTGCTACTTAGAAGCGACCGTAATGCGAAAACGCGCGGTTTGCTTCGGCCATGCGCTGCACGTCTTCACGCTTTTTGATGGTCGTACCGGTGTTGTTGAATGCATCAACCAACTCGAGGGCCAAACGCTCGATCATTGGCTTGCCACCGCGTGAACGAGCCGATGCCAACAACCAGCGGATTGCCAATGACAAGCGGCGCTCTGCCTTGACTTCGACGGGCACCTGATAGGTGGCCCCACCGACGCGGCGCGGCTTCACTTCGATGACTGGCCCTGCATTGCGGAGCGCGCCTTCGACGATTTCCATTGGGGTCTTCTTTACACGATCGGCGGCCATTTCGAGTGCACCATAGACAATTGTCTCGGCGACGCTCTTCTTCCCGCGCAACATCGTTTTATTGATCATCTGCGTAACAATTGCACTGCCAAAACGGCTGTCCGGCAAAAATTCACGCTTGTCTGTCTTGCCACGTCGCGGCATAGTCGTCCTCTCAACCTAAACTACCCACTCGGGTGAGTGCTACTTCTTCTTGGCTGGTGCGGCTGCGTTCTTCTTGGTGCCGTACTTCGAACGTCCTTGCTTGCGGTTGGATACACCCTGTGCGTCCAATGTGCCACGCACAATGTGATACCGAACGCCTGGCAAGTCCTTGACACGACCACCGCGGATCAATACGACCGAGTGCTCCTGCAAGTTGTGCCCCTCACCGGGGATGTAGGCGGTTACTTCCATGCCGTTTGACAAACGCACCCGCGCGATTTTGCGCAATGCCGAGTTCGGCTTCTTGGGGGTCATCGTACGTACCTGCGTACATACGCCTCGCTTGAACGGTGAACCGCTCCCTCGCGTCAACTTCCCCTTCAACACGTTGTAGTTGAAGCGGAGTGCGGGGGCCTTCACCTTGCGCTCTACCGGCTTGCGCGGCTTGCGAACTAGCTGATTGATCGTCGGCATGCTCTCTGCTTTCTCCTCAGTCCAACAGCACACAAAAAAATATGTCGCCCTTCGTCTGGTCGCAACACGTGTTGCGCCTTAGAGTAGGGCACGTTGGCTTCTATTACCACACTTGTTCCGGGCTCTGATGCCCACCAAGGTTGAATAATAGCATAGCAGAAGGGGAGTGTCAAATGATCATCTACCCTTTGCAACGCCATACCTCCACATTATGCATCACCCACCTATGTGCTTACATTACAAAACGATGACAAATAAATTATTATGTTAAATTGACATATAATCTGCTGATTCTGATGCGATTTTTTCATCCCTTGTATGCGTTAGACAGGACGTGCTACGGCACCCAGCCTGGAATTCTCGAACAGAGAATTACTTTACGATTTGATGACAAAACAGCGGCGCGAACAGCACGTTGCGACGGAGTTTCGTTCATCATCAACATGCACTGCCTGCTCATGTACAATAGCACTATCCGCAGTCAAGGGAGGAATACATGACCAGCAGTGTTGCTCGGCATAGCATGCCATACCACGTCAGTGTTGACGAGTTTGTCCGCTTCCGCGAGGACGGGTATCTCGTCGTCAAAGGACTTGTCTCGCAGACCGAGATTTCCGAATTGCGCGCGCACACAGATAATTTGCGTGAAGGACGCGAAATAATCGCTGGAGTTCCCATTCCTCCCGCGTCACTCAGCCCCGAACAACGCCTGCAATACTGGTTGCGCGTCCACATGCTCCATCGTGTCTCTGAACTGCATGAGCGCTTTTTGTTGCATCCGCGCATCCTCGATGTCCTTGAAGCACTGATTGGACCCGATGTGCTCGCGCTCCAGACCATGCTTTTTTTCAAACAACCTGGCCAACCCGGTCAAGGCTACCATCAAGATGCCTACTACATACCATCACAACCAGACACGCTCATTGGTGCGTGGCTGGCGGTCGATCGCGCAGACGAAGAAAACGGCTGCATGTGGATGACGGTGGGATCACAGAACGAACCCATCTATCCCGACAGCGACGGTCAATCTCCCAATGGGGACCAAATCCTCGCTGATTTGCAGCCTATATTCGGCGCGAGCAACACCGACGAAAAGAAAAATGGCTTGACGAAAATCGCCGCCAAATACCCTGGCCGCGAAGTCAAGGTCGAAGCAGACCCAGGCGACGTGGTATTCTTTGGCGGCCACGTCTTGCATCGATCACACACAAACAACTCCAAAGACCGCATGCGTCGTGCATTTGTGGCGCATTACTGCAACGCGCGCTCGGCAGTAGCGTGGAATCATGGCCAACCGTGGGACGGAGAATTGGCAAATTACCTGCATATTTTGGCGCGCGGCACGACACATATGCCATACGCACAACCAAAATTCGGCACACCCTGCGCCGCCAACACTCCCGTTTTGCGCGGTGCGCCGCGGGTCAAGGCGATGTCAATGATGCCGCATGACAACGGATTAATGATTTTGACGGCACATGGCGATGAGCACGACGAGGACGATGGGTCAGTGCTGTAACGCACCGCACAATAACCGCCGCGACGTTTGTCGCGGCGGTTTTTTTATGCAAACGGATAGGCACGGGGGATAAATAACCGAGGTAACGGGGGATAGACATTGCACGAAATTGTCATTATATTGTCATCATTCCCAGACACCCAATACGCCAGGACGAGCAAGAGGAGGTACTGCATGACCATCCCAGCATCGGACTACTACGACGAAGGAATGAAGCACATTCGTCAACAGAACGGAATCCAGCATATCCCAGA
This sequence comes from Thermoflexus hugenholtzii JAD2, assembly GCA_945881915.1. Taxonomy (GTDB): domain Bacteria; phylum Chloroflexota; class Chloroflexia; order Chloroflexales; family Roseiflexaceae; genus UBA965. The sequence goes on from CAMCVW010000020.1 coordinate 5,186, forward strand.
GGTGATGACCTTGGGTGATGTCGCAGACTACTATGCCGTGCCTTTTGCGTGGTTGGTGCGGTTGCGCAGCGCTGGTGCATTGCCCGGTGTGTGCTTCGGGAGCACATTGCACTGGCGCTGTCATCGTCAGACGGTCTACGAATGGATGAAGGAGCATGCAGATGAACGAATTACCAGATTGGCCCGGACTCAACGCAGTGATCCACCATACCCTGCGTCGACGCGCCATGATTCCTGTGGAGCAGGCCGCCAAGCGACTCCGCATCCGACCGCATGATGTGTGTCTCTGGGCACAAGCGCAGGGGTTTGTGCTGCATGTCAGTCCAGCAGGCTTTGTCATCGAAGAAGCAGCCATCGAAAGTGCATTGACGCATCGGTCCGTTGCATCTCGGCCGCGTCCGCTCCGCACCGGCAGACAATGACCACCCGGCACACGGCGGGGTGGTCAGAGCATAGGCGTTCGATTCGGTGACCGTGGCGGTACAGATCAACCGACAGATTGTGTTTCGCTGGTGTCGATACTATCGGCAAAGTTATCTGCGGTGACTTCATCCGGATTGAACCCAAGAGCCCGCAAGCGGGCGATGAGCATCTTTTCACGACCGGCGTGGTAATCTGCACGGGCACGTTCTTGTTCGGCACGTTCATGCTCTTGTTGGGCACGCTCGTGGTCGCGCTCGGCCAACTCGGCGAGTTCGACGTAGCTGCGGAATCGCTCGCCGTTGGGCAGACTGAGGAAGAGTTCGCCCTCCTCCATCGCGAAGACTATCTGCAGTCGTGGGCTGACCCAGCCTTCGATGGTGGGGATTTCTTCAAATGTGACGCCGTTGTGGATCCAACCGATGACCTCGCCTGCGTCGGGATCGTACATGTAATATTCTTCGACGCCGGCTCGCTCATAGAATTTGAGCCGTCGGGTCGCGCTGACCATGCTGGTACCGGGTGCAATGACATCGAATACTGCTTGCGGGACGACGTTGGATTCCTCCCACTGCCGATACGCAGTGCGTTCGCCACGGTTGACCCCGATTGCCACAAACAAATCGGGCGTCGCAGAATCGCGTGATTCGGGCGTCAGATACCACGGGACCCCGCCAGCGACCAAGACATCCTTCCGGTTGCGGAACAATGCATCGAGGCCACCTTGTAGGGTGACAATCCAACGAAGGCGGCGTGTGCTCTCGCCGGTCAAGAGTCGTTGCGTCATGGTGTGGAATTCTCTCTAGCGCGATTGCGCAGTGTCAGCGTGCTGCGGTTGCACTGGCAATAGCGCGGGTGACGCTCTCGTCCGGTGATACTTTGATTTGTACATCGACGAGGATGCCGTCGGGACCGATGACGACGTGGCTGCGGGTCACTCCCATGTATTTTTTGCCGTACATGCTTTTTTCGTTCCACACACCATATGCCTCACAGACCGCGTGATCGGTATCGGCGAGGAGCGGGAACGGCAAGTCGAACTTCTTTTTGAACTTGGCATGGGATGCGACCGAATCGGGGCTAATCCCATAGACAATCGCATTGGCAGTAGCGACCTCTGCATACCGATCACGGAACCCACAGGCCTGTGTCGTACATCCCGGGGTGTCGTCTTTGGGATAAAAGTACAACACCACGGTGCGGCCCAGCAGCGCCGCGAGTTCGACCGTGTTGCCGGCGTCGTCGAGGAGGCTGAAGGTAGGGGCGAGTGCGCCAATCGTAAGGGTAGTCATGGGTTCCTCCATCTCTCAGGTGACTCGTGTACAATGTGGTGATGTACGTATGATAGCACGTATGTGCTACTGCGTATTGTACGTGAAGTTTGCGTCCGAATCAAGCCTGAATTGCGATTCTGCATTCGGAGCAATGCACACTATTACACGCTAGGATTCTGATCGATCTACGTGCCTCAATTCTCCTTTTCCTCTGACACCTACGAACTGACACCTACGAACTGACACCTACGAACTACGAACTACAATGCTGGGGTTTTGCTATGCGAGTCGATGTGTTGACCTTATTTACGGCGATGTTCGACGGCCCCCTCAACGAGAGCATCCTCAAACGCGCACAAGCCGCTGGGCGGCTCGATGCACACATCCACGACATTCGGACCTACGCATCTGACAAGCACCACACTTGCGACGATGCACCATTTGGTGGTGGTGCGGGCATGTTGATGAAAATAGCACCCTTGGCCGCTGCCATCGAAGACATCAGCAGCGCCGATGCGGCGCCTGCACACGTCGTCTTCCTCACCCCCGATGGGACTACCTTGACCCAAGCAATCGCCCAAGAGCTGAGTACCAAACCGCGCCTGATACTCATCTGTGGTCATTACGAAGGCATCGATGAGCGTATCAGGCAGCACTACGTCCACCAAGAACTCTCGATCGGGGACTATGTGTTGACGGGTGGTGAGTTGGCGGCCATGGTCGTGATCGATGCCGTCACGCGCCTCCTCGATGGGGTCATTAGTGCTGATTCACTCGCCGAAGAATCCCATAGCGATAGTCTGCTCGAATACCCGCACTACACACGCCCGGCGGTCTGGAATGACGCGGCAGTGCCGGATGTCCTGCGTAGCGGGAACCATGCGGCCATCGCACTCTGGCGCAGACAACAACGCCTCACCCGGACCTACGAACGCAGACCAGATATGTTGGCGACCGCCCAGCTCGACAAACACGACCGTGCTTTTCTGCGTGGATTAGGATGGCACGATCCGCTCTGGTGCGAGCAACCACCACGCCGTAGCAAGCCTGTGCGCACCCCCGATGCATAGTGTTCGCTGCACGCAAGGGATGTGGCTATCAGATTGCTTAAGAAAAGAGTTATTTTGTCATCTGTCTGATATCTTTTGTGCTTGCCCAGGCATACAGAATGCAATATAATAGCGTTCATCGGTGACTTCACTCATTTTCTATGGCGTTGCTGTAGTGAATTCTCCTGCCCAATCAACACGCCATACAGACGGAGGAATCCCATGTTCGGAAACAAAAAACCGCAGCCCTCGGTAGCAATGGTGACCAACTCCAAACCCGAGACGGTCATTGGCAGCAACACCAGCTTTGTCGGGACCATCAAGTCCGATGGCAATATGCGCATTGATGGCACGGTCGAAGGTGACATCGAAGTACTCGGTAACCTCATCATTGGTGAAACCGGTCGGGTTATCTCGACCATCAAAGCTCAGAATTGCCACGTATCTGGCGCGGTTCGTGGCGTCATCACCGTGGTAGACCAGCTCGAAATTTCGCCAAGCGGCAAAGTGTGGGGCGACATCATGACCTCCGCGCTGCACATCGAGCCGGGCGGTTTGTTCCGTGGCCAGAGCACGATGTCGGCCAACGCCGACGAGCCATTGTTGCTCGAAGCGCCCAAGACACGCCCGAACGGCTAAACGAAGGCAGGTGCTCGTATGTCTCATCGTACGCGCACACGACCAACCGGGGATCGCTCCCGCAAGCGACAGGCGCTCAGGGATTTCGCTTCGTTTGGACGGCGCAGATTGACACCGACCACCATCATTTTGTTGGTAGTTTCGGTGTTATTTGCATATAACTTCGTGGTCCAAGTCGTCCGTCAGACACAACTCGAACAATACCGCGATAGCATCGAACAGAATGTCACTCGCCTCGGCGAAGAAAACACCACCCTCGAGCGCAGCGTGACCTACTATGAGTCGCGTGATTACGCCGAGTCCGTCGCACGCGAACAGCTCGGCTATGCCCGCCCCGGCGACACCGTCTTGATGCCCACATTCCCCGATCAACTCTCGTCCAATGCTCCGCTCATCCCCGCGCAACTAAGCCCCACTCGCGTGAACGAACCGAACTGGGTGCGTTGGTGGAACATGCTTCGTGGGGTGCGATGACGACGGCGCTGTCGATTGTCATTGTGAACTGGAACGGCGTCGCGCTGCTGGCACGCTGCCTCAGCGCATTGCTCCCGCAGCTTGCTGCTGCTGACGAAGTCATCGTGGTCGACAACGGCTCACACGACGGCAGCGTTGCCTGGTTAAACACGACCCACCCAAACCTGACCTGCATCGCGCTACCCACAAATCTGGGGTTTAGTGGCGGCAATAACGCAGCACTCGCCCATTGCAAGAACCCTTGGATTTTTTTGTTGAATAATGACGCTTACGTCGAGCCAGATGCCATCCAGTCCTTGCGTGACGCGGCGCGTGGTGCAGACGGGCGGGTAGGGGCCATCAGCGCCACCATGGTGTTTGCCCACGCGCCTGATTTGATTGCATCCAACGGGATTCTCTTGCGGCGCGACGGTGTTGCACTGGATCATGGGATGACCGAACCGGTCAGCGGGCTGCCGCAGGAGCTCTTCGCCGTGGCAGGTGCGAGTGGTGGAGCCGTGCTGCTGCGGCGCGCCATGATAGACGACATCGGACTCTTCCCGGATGACTTCTTCAATTATCTCGAGGACGTCGATCTGGCGTGGCGCGCGTTGTTGCGGGGCTGGCAGACGCTCAGTTGCCCGCAGGCCATCGTGCTTCATGTCTACTCGGCGACGAGTGGGCAAGGATCGCCGTTCAAGCAGCGTCTGTTGGGGCGTAACCGCTGGCGCACGTTGATTCGCTGCCTGCCAGCGGCTCTGTGGAGGCGCCATTGGGCGAGTGTGCTGCGGTATGAGTGCGCAGCGATGATAGGGCTCGCCCTGCATGGCGCCTGGTCCGGCATCGCCGGACGGTTTTCCAACATAGCCGAACTCCCGCTCCTCCTCCAACAACGACACACCATCCAATCACGTCGGAGTGCCTCGCTCGCCGACATCGACGCGTGGCTGGCCCCCGCACCGTGGCCCTGGACCGAAGTGCAGACGATTCGCCGCCTGGCTGCCATCATCACAGCCCGGCGCACACAGTGAGGTATACATGATTGCGTTCCGCACGCTTTGGACTGCCTGTACCGACATTTTCGAAGAATTGTTCATGGTCATCGCCGCCAATGTCCTCTGGTGTATCGTCGCATTGCCGCTGCCATACCTCGCCATCACATTCCTGCAAAAGGAACTCTATGCCGGCGGGATTTTGTGTGCAGTCTTGGCGCCGTTACCGTTTGCCATCGCGAATGGTGGCGTGACGTCGTTAGCGCGGCGCTTTGCCGACGGCAAAGCAACCCGCTGGAACCAACTGTTGAGTGGCGTCACCAACAACTTGGGGCAACGCATCGTGGTGATGTACATCTGGGCGGGAGTGCTGTATACCTGCCTCGTGAACATGTGGTTTTATACCAACCAGCCCGAGTTCGGCTATGCCTATTTCGTGGCCTTCTTTTTTGTGGACATTGCGTTGCTGTGGATGACGTTTTTGGCGTTCCTGTTGCCCGTGCACGAGATTTTGGGTAAGGTGCCGTTGAAGCGGATTTTTCGTAATGCATTGGGACTGATGTTTTCGGTGGCGGCGCCGGCGCTGGTCGTGCTCGTCATCGGATCGGCGTTGTTTATCTTTGGCACGGTGTTCGAAATCGTCATGATTTTCTTTTTTGGGATGTTCATGGCGTTGTGGGGCACACGCCTGTCAGACAGCGCCATTGCGCGCCTCGAGGATCGTCTCAAAGCCGAATCAACGGACGAAGACCCCAGCGAACGACGCCCTGCCGGCCAAGTGCGCCCCAAATAACTCAGCGCAGCGTCACCCCACCATCCACCGGCAAAATGACGCCCGTCACATACTGAGCACTCGCCAGATACATGACTGCCTGCGCAATGTCGTCTGCGCTGCCAGGACGGCGCAATGGGATGTGCGCAGTAGCGCGCGCGATACGTTCAGCATCCCAGTCTGCGGGGACGAGGGCCAACCCCGGCGCGACGCCGTTGACGCGGATCAGCGGCGCCAACTCCAACGCCAGCGTGTGGGTCAACTGCACCAACGCACCTTTGCTCGCCAAATACGGGGCATAGTTGCGCCATGGTCGGTAGACGCCTGCGTCGCAGATGTTGATGACCGCACCTGCAGTGCGCTGAAGCCATGGTGTGGCGCGTTGGATTGCCTCAAACACCGCTTCGACGTTGATACGCTGGAAGCGTTGGAAGTCGGCAGCAGTCACCTCCGCATAGGGAGTGTTCCCCCAGATTCCCGCGTTGTTGACCAACACATCCAATTGCCCATAGTGCGCGGTGACGGCATCCACAAAGCCCGTCGCAGCGCCCTCGTGGCCGAAATCCGCTTGGTGGAGGAGCACGCTCCCGCCCATTGCCTGCACGTCGGCCGCCAACGCTTCGGCGGCGGCCTGCGCCTGATGGTAGTGAATTGCGACCCGAAGCTGCTGCTGTGCTGCGCGGCGCACGATGGCAGCGCCCAAGCGGTGGGCGCCACCAGTCACTGCGATCACAGCGCCGTCGATGCGCCCCGGAAGATTATGCATACGGGTATTCTTTTCTCATTCTGCGTTCCCTCCCTACCCCACATGGTACGATAGAGCATCATACCAATACGAGGGAATATATGTCGATTCGTACGTTTATTTTTGATTTCGACGGGACGATTCTCGATACCGAGTCCCAGGATTTTGTGGTGGTGGACGAGATGTGGAAGGCCCACGACGTCGCGCTCGAACTGACGGAATGGCGCAAAGGCCTGGGCACCATTGGCGGATTCAATCCGTTCGACGCACTCGAAGCGCGACTTGGTCGTCCCATCGACCGCACGCACTGGAAGGCGCACAATCACGCCCGTTTGCTCGAACACTGTAGCGCCCAGTCGCTGCGCCCGGGGGTTCTCGACCTACTGGCCTACGCCCAGGACCAAGGCATCACCTTGACCGTCGGCTCGAGCGGTAATCGCGAGTGGGTGCACCGCTGGTTGACCGAGCACGGCATCATTCAACACTTCGCCACCATTGTGACGTCGAACGACGTCAGCCAGGTCAAACCCTCCCCCGAGATATTCCTCACCGTCGCCGCCAACATCAAGGCCCGACCCGCCGAGTGCCTGGTCTTCGAAGACTCGGCCCACGGGGTCACCGCCGCCAATCAGGCCGGCATGCGCTGTGTGGCAGTACCCATCCCTGCCCTCGTCGACGCCTGGATGCCGCCGGTCGCCCTGCGCCTGCGCACCCTCGCCGACGTGACGCCGGCAGAATTGGTGGAGCGCATTGTGGCAGCCCCGCTCCCCATCCCCAGCTGAGTAATCGATAGTCTTTTTTTTGCAAAAAACCACCCCGGCGCGATTGCACCGGGGTGGTCTGTGTCTGCGCTGCGGCGCCATTGTTTGCAATACAACAGGGACTGCGTACCACTGGAGTGTCGTGGAGGCACAGAAAACTGCACGCCGGAGGTTTGCTGCACATCCAACCGTCAGTGGGTGGCTAAGCGCGGATGCCGCCGAGGAACAATGCCACCAAGGCTTGACTCTGCCCACGCGCATCACGGCTGCGGCTCGACGTCATCGAGAACGGGTAGAGCATCCCCAGAAAAGCCCACGTCGTCAGCATCACATCGACCTGCCGGACCGTGCCTGCCGCCATCCCTGCGCTGAACAGTGCCCGAATCGGCCCGATGAAGTGTTGTTCGTAGCGGACTCCGAACGTCGCCCGGTCTGCCTCACGCAGATGCTGCAATTCGACCATTGCGAGACGCATCGCCGCCCGTTGTACACCGTCGAGATCCAACAAGCCTGCTACCAAGAGATTGAGTTGCTCGTCGATACTCCCCAGGTGTTGGGTGGCCAGACTGACAATCCGCTGGAGTTCGATGAGCGAGTGCTCCATAATCGCCAACAACAGAGATTCTTTGTCGGTGAAGTGGTAGTAGATCGAGGCCTTCGAGGCGCCGACCCCTTCCGCAATCTCGCGCATGGACACTGCATGGTAGCCCGATGCGACAAACCGCATCGCGGCTTCGGTCAGAATGCGCTCGCGTAGGTCGATGGTCATTTATGGCAGTGCCAAACGGAAAAGTGGCCGTGGGTCAGCACCGGCACCAGGCCAAGGAATAGAAGCAACGATAATCAGGATTGCCAACCCGAAAAAGATCACCGCCACGCGGTGTTTGCCCACATCACTGGCTGCTTTTTTGACACGCGCAGCGCCGATGTGTGCCAGTCCGACGGCAATAATCATCATCATCATATGTTCTACTGCCCAGAAGCGCAGCACGCCGTCCTTCATGGCAGCGCCGAAGTTTGCAAACGCCGTCTGCATGACTGGGCTGAACACGCCGTAGAGCAACAACCCCAGTACCAACTGAATGCTGGTCGTGTTCACGAACCAGGAGGCCCACTTGGTCTTCTTGTCGTCCCAGTGTGCGCCACTCATCCAACCAAGCACGGACGGCAGAATGGTCATCACTGCAGTCAATACGACTGCCCAGCGCAACCAGGAATGGAGGAATAATGTGATTCCGTATGCGGTCATTGCGGAACTCCTTCTATAAGCGGTGCATCGCGATGATGCAGAGTAATATCTCGTATTATACGGTTTTCCGTTGGTTCTGCATACTGCGCACGACCGCGAACACGGGGTGCACTGACACACAGAGCAGCGCGGGTACCATCGCCGCCACAAACCGTGCTTGCTCACCATACTCGCTGAGTGCACTGATTGCGACAATGAGCACGACCAGCAATGCATGCACCCAATCCGCACGCCGCCAATTGGCCACCACACCACCATCGTACAGGTAGCCCCGTGCAACGATCAACAGCTGTGCTAGCAATGCACCGCCCATCAAGAAACGATAGACCCATACCAACCCCGAGGCGGGGTGTGTGATGACCGTATAGACGCCGCCGTCGTTCAGTCTGCTCATCTCGACCGGAATCGATATCTTTGCCCAGACCAATGCACCTGCCCGCTGCAATGCAGCGACCGGATGCGCAACAATCCACTGGACCGTCTGCACGGTCAGCGCATTGCTCGCGGCCAGATACCCGCTGCTATTCATGCCAGCCGGCGCTTGGCGCATGGCTATTAATGCGTCGGCAGGAATCCAGGCGCGGGCGATGTTCATCCCGGCGTGGCTACTCCACGACCACTGTTCCAACACCACGATATGGTAGCCATGCCAGCGCAGATTACCCAACAACGGCAGCAGCAACCAACCAAATGATGCGCGCCCGGGCAATCGACGCGTCGTCAGCATGACCCACACCACCACGAGAGGGACAAGGACCATCATAAACGGCCGCAAACTATCGAGCCAGGCCAACAGTATTCCAACCACCAGAAAGCGTTTTTTGGTGCCGTCGAGTCGGACGACTGCCTGCGCCAGGAACACGAGTGATGTCCCTAGCAGCGCATCGTAGACCATCCACACATTGCGGTCATAGAATCGGAACACAAAGCCAATCCCCGCAACACTCACGCCGAGGATGAGCGCACCTGCGATAATCGCGCGCGGGGTGGTCCAACACCCTCGCAAGGCACAGACCAGTCCCGCCACCACCGCGGCGCGACACAGCACCGTCAGATAGCCGATTGCATATGCTCCGGGCAGACCAGTGTGCACCAACAGGTATTCGATACTCAGCAACGGGATAGGCATGGCCATGCGCATCTGGCCGAGGTAGGTCACAAATGCACCGACAGTTGGAATAGCTGCCAAATCGACCCCTTGCATCCAGTAACTCGTTGCATACGCGTGCATCCCGGTCAACCCCAACGCGGTAGCAGTCACCAAGACGCGCCACAACTGCCGGTAGCGGCCCACAGACACGTTCGACCACGAGCCAGCTGAGCACTGCAACGAGCAAGGTCACGAATGGTTCGACGGTGACAGGTGCAGCGGTCACGTACTGCACTCCCCACGGGGTGAGACACAGCACTGACACGGTCACCTCGACCCACCACGCTAGGCGCAGTGACCATAGCCACACGCCGAACAGCGGCAGAATCAGCAAGCCGGACAGGACGCGGCGTATGTCTGCAGTCAGGTACGTCTGTAAATCGGTTCCGTACCAGCGGGCAATCCGCGGCCGCGCATCGTCCGGGCTCGTCAATATGGTGCTGCCGCTGAATCCATACCCGTCATATCGAGTCGTGGTCAATGGTTCGATGTGATCCTGGAGCGTATGGAATCCTGCCGGTTGTACGAATGAATACCGTCGCACCAGCGGCCCCACGGCCATCTCGAGCATGCCCGTCTGCCCACGCACCGTCACGGTGGTGGCTGCATCGTGCTGCAGAATGAACGTGGTGCGCTGCCAAACTGGCACGCCGAGCCACTGTGCGAGCTCCACACAGGCACGCAAAAGACTGATATCGAGGGTGCGATTGAGCGTTGCTATCGGATCTTTGGGGGTCGCCACGAGCCAGCGGAACGGACGAGTGGCACTGTCTTCGAGGATACTCACTTGCCCCTGCAAGAGCCAGTCTCGGCGTGTCGCTACCTCATTATTCGGTTGGATGCTGAGCCGTTGCGCCGCATCGGGATGGAGCAGGACGAGCAAACACAAGAGCATCCCAACCCTACAGGCCCAGGCCAAAAGTGGCGTGCTGCGCAGACGTTCCACGACAATTCATCGTTCACACTCTAGCACGGCACACAAAACCCGTGCTACCAGTGGTAGCACGGCCTCAGCCGAGGATGGATTAGTGGCCTGCAGGGACGGTACCCTTGGCAGGTGCTTTGACGTTTTTGAGTAACAGACCCGCCACAAACAGCACTGCCATGACCACAGCCGTCACCAACATCGCATGCGCATACCCGGCAACACCCGCACCGCCAATGGTAGCTACTGCACCCATCATTGCGGCACCGATCATCTGACCAATGCTAATAGTGATGGTGAGTAATGCCTGTGCTGGTGCACGTTCCGTGTCGGCGGTCTCGCCGAGCATCATGTAACGCAACGCGGCACCCAGCATGACGGCGATTCCCAATCCGAATAACACCGAAAAGACGTAGAACATTGCCATACTCGTCGCAAACAGGCCTAGTATCACCAAGCCAGCCGCCATCAGTGCCATACCGACCAAGACTACTGGCTTCGCACCGACGTTGTCGAGCAGCCGGCCCGACAACGGTGAGGCCACCGCCATTGCGAGCACCAGTGGTACGAGCTGGAAGCTGGCTGCCGACGGCGTCATTCCCTGGGCGCTGACCAACAACGATGGCAGGTACAGCGTGACCGCCTCGGCGATGCCGGACCCAAACGCCAGTGCCAGAACCAGCACAATCTGCCGCCGACCAAACAATGCCATCGTCACGACAGGGTCGACCGCTCGACGCTCGACCATCACAAAGACGGGCAGCGCGACGAGTGCTCCGATGATTGCCCACATGCCGACACTCCCAGTGCCGAATCCCTGCAGTCCGTATGCCAAGGCAATCAAAATGACACTCATCAGAATGCTGCCTCCCACGTCGAAGGGCTTGCTCGCGCTGCCGCCGGTGTGCGGCAATAACGTCAACCCCAAGCCAATAATCAACAGCACAATGGGCAGATTAATCCAGAACAACCACGGCCAACCGAACATCAACAGCACACCGCCGACAATCGGCCCCAACAAAAATGCAATCCCAAACACCGCACCGATTAAGCCGAGTGCCCGACCGCGCTGCTCGACCGGGAAGACATCACCCACCACGGCGCTCGCCACAGGGAAGATACCGCCCGCACCGAAGCCCTGAATGGCCCGTCCCACCAACAACACCGTCACATCGGTCGCACTCGCCACCACCATCGATCCGACACCAAACAAAATTACACTGGCCAGAAAACTCGCGCGCCGGCCGTAGCGGTCCGATGCCTTTGCCAACAACGGCGTCGACACCAAATTTGCAACGATATAGATGCCGAATATCCACGACGCCGTCGCCGTCGTCATGCCAAACTGCGAGATCATTGCCGGGAGGGCAGGTCCCGTCACGGCGATATCCAACGCAGCCATCAATACCCCGAGGAACAGCACCAATAACAGCCGGTTCCGTGCTTTTTCGTCCATTGTCTTGCTCGCTCTCACACACATGCTGACCTACCGGTCAGTTTACCACCAACGGACACTCGTGCAGGATACCATTCGCCGTGCTTGGTATACTGACGATATCCATCCACCCCACAGGAGACTCTCATGCTCGACCCACGCATGCAACGCCTTGCCGAGCTCTTGGTGCGCCACTCCGTGCGCGTCCAACCCGGCGAAAAAGTTCTCATCGAAGCCTATGACATCCCCACCGACATGACCGTGGCGCTCATCAAGGCAATTGATGCTGCTGGCGGACAACCGCTCGTCAGCACCTACCAGCAACCCGTCTTGCGTGCCTTGTACCAAGCGGCCAGCACCGAGCAGATGCAACTCATCGGCGCCGTCGAACGCCAACGCATGGAAGGCGTGCAGTGCTACATCGGCATGCGCGGTTCGAACAACACCGCCGAAATGAGCGATGTCTCGCGTGAAAAAATGGACCTCTATGAGCGCCACTGGTGGAATCATGTGCACTCCCAGGTGCGTGTCCCCAACACCAAATGGGTCGTCCTGCGCTGGCCATCACCTGCCATGGCCCAATCAGCCGGCATGAGCACCGAAGCGTTTGAGGACTACTACTTTAACGTCTGCGCCGGCGTCGACTATGACGCCATGCAGCGCGCCATGGAGCCACTCGAGGCACTGATGCGCCGCACCGATCAGGTCCACATCACGGGTCCTGGCACCGATTTGCGCTTCAGCATCAAAGGAATCGGCGTCGTGCCCTGCTTCGGCGAACGCAACATCCCCGACGGCGAGATTTATACCTGCCCCGTCAAAACCTCCGTCGAAGGCCACATCACCTACAACTGCGAGACCCTCTATCGCGGCACGTTGTTCACCAACGTCCACTTTGAATTCTCACAAGGCAAAATCATCAAGGCCGAAGCCGGTGCCAATACCGCCAAGCTGAACGAAATCCTCGACTCCGACGAAGGCGCCCGCTACCTCGGCGAATGGTCGTTCGGCGTGAATCCGTATATCAGCAATCCGATGCGCGATACGTTGTTCGACGAAAAAATCGCCGGCTCGTTCCACCTCACCCCTGGCCAGTGCTACAAAGAAGCATCCAACGGCAACGACAGCCAGATCCATTGGGACATCGTCTGCCGCCAAGACCCCGCAGTCGGCGGTGGCGAAATCTGGTTTGATGGCGTCCTCATCCGCAAAGACGGTCGTTTTGTGCTGCCCGAACTCCAAGGCCTCAATCCCGAGGCGCTGACGCGCACATAATTCCCCACCGGGTTGCCTGGATGCGCTAAAATACGGCTATGCATACACCCATTCCGCCACCAACATACCTCCCCACCCTCCCGCCCATCCACGACTACGGCATTGCAGTCGTCGGGTGCGGCGGGATTGTCAACTACGCCCATCTCCCCGCCTACCGGAATCACGGACTCACCGTGGTTGGCTGCTTCGACCGTGACGGAGTCACTGCCCAAGAAACCGCCACCCGCCACCACATTCCACGTGTCTATGCCACACTCACAGCACTCCTGGCAGACCCTGCCGTCCATATTGTCGACATCGCTGTCCCTGCCTGGGAACAACGCGCCATTGCCGAGCAAGCGCTGGCAGCCGGCAAGCACCTCCTCTGCCAAAAACCTCTCGCCGAAAACCTGGCCGACGCCCGGGCCATCATGACTGCCGGCGAACACGCCCAACGCTGGGTGGCCGTCAATCAACAGATGCGTTGGAGCGCCGGCATCGCTGCCAGTGCAGACCTCATCCGGCGCGGTGTCATCGGCCAACCCACCGATGCCCAAATCTGGGTCAGCGCAAACACCCCGTGGCATATGTGGCCTTGGCTGCGTGATTCAGTCCACCTCGATATCATGTATCACAGCATCCATTACCTCGATAGTCTGCGGCATCTGTTTGGCAACCCAGCCCTGCTGACGAGCCGGCACGGCCGCTATCCGGGGCAACCCGAACTTGCCGAGACCAAAACCACCACTATTCTCGAGTACGCCGACGGCCTGCAAGCAACCGTCATGGTCAACCACCACGACGCATCGACCGCCAACGCTGCCACCTTCCGATTTTTGGGCACCGAGGGCATCATCACCGGCACCATCGGCTCGATGTACGACTACCCGCACGGTCGTACCGATACACTCGGCGCTGCCCGTCACGGTGCCGCCTTGGTCGACGTTCCGCTGAGTGGCCTGTGGATTCCCGATGCCTTCATCGGTCCCATGGCCAGCCTGATGCACGCAATGCAGTCAAATACGCCACCGATCACCAGTGCGCGTGACAACATATTCACCCTCCAGCTCGTGCACGGCGCCTATTTGTCTGCGGCAGAGGCCCGTACGATTGCCCCCGATTCTCTCTAGTCAGTGAAAAGCGAGCCTCGCGATGTTGTACCTGCCTGCCGACAAACGCTCCATCCGCCTCAGCCCATCGCTCTTGTCAGCCAACGCCGCAACGCTCGGCGCAGACGCTGTGGCCGCTCTTGCAGCCGGCGGCGATCGCTTACACTACGATGTGATGGACGGTCGCTTTGTGCCAAATATCACCTTCGGCATGCCAGTCCTCGCACAGCTGCGCGCCCACCTCGGCCCGGACGCTTTTCTCGATGCCCATCTGATGATTGTCGAGCCCGAACGCTATGTCGAAGCCTTCGCCAAAGCCGGTGCCAACCAAATCAGCATTCACGTCGAGGCATCACCGCATCTGCATCGCACCATCCAACTCATCCGGGCAACCGGAGCCCACGTCGGCGTAGCAATCAACCCCGCTACCCCGTTGAGTGCGCTCTATGAAATCCTTGATTGCATCGATACGGTCTTGATGATGACCGTCAATCCCGGCTTCGGTGGGCAGCAATACATTCCCCAGTCGACTGCCAAAATCCGCACGCTGCGGGCCTTCATCACGGCCAACGGCCTCACGACACAAATCCAAGTCGATGGCGGCATCGGCCTCGACACACTTGCAACGGTGGCTGCTGCAGGCGTCGACGATGTGGTGGTGGGGAGCGCGTTTTTTCGCCCAGACGGCAATCTGCGCCGCTCTATCGATGCACTGCAAGCCTGCCTCAACGGGTAATCCCGGTCACCAAAAACACTGCATGGTACAATACGCATCTATACAATCAGACGAGGAGACAGCATCATGGCCAAAGACGGTATTACCCCCCGCGCCAAAGACTATTCACAGTGGTATCTCGACATTGTCCGCGAAGCAGACTTGGCCGACTATGCCGAAGTCGTCCGCGGCTGTATCGTCTTCAAACCCACTGGCTATGCTATTTGGGAAAGTATTCAAGCCGGCCTCGACAGCCGCATCAAAGAGAGCGGGCACGTCAACGCCTACTTCCCCCTGCTCATCCCCAAGAGCTTTCTGACCAAAGAAGCCGAGCACGTCGAAGGCTTTGCTCCCGAAGTCATCGAGGTCACCCGCGCTGGCGGCGAAGAGCTGACCGAGCCCTACGTCATCCGCCCCACTTCAGAGACCATCATTGGCTACTTCTACGCAAAATGGATCCGCTCCTACCGCGACTTGCCCGTCCTGATTAACCAATGGGCCAATGTCATGCGTTGGGAAATGCGCACCCGCCCATTCCTGCGCACCGCCGAATTCCTCTGGCAAGAAGGCCACACCGTCCATGCCACCGAAGCCGAGGCCGAAACGGAAACCTTGATGATCCTCGATGACGTCTACGCCGACTTCATCGAAAAAGAAATGGCCCTGCCGGTCCTGCGCGGCCTCAAAACTGACAGCGAGAAGTTCCCCGGCGCCCTGCGCACCTACTGCGTCGAAGCCATGATGCAAGACGGCCGCGCCCTGCAAGCAGGCACGTCGCACAACTTGGGGCAGAACTTCGCCAAAGCGTTCGACATCTCGTTCACCGACCAAGCCAACACCGTCCAGTTCGCCTGGACCACCAGCTGGGGTGTCAGCACCCGCCTCATCGGCGCACTCATCATGGCCCACAGCGACGACGACGGCCTCATCGTGCCGCCACGTCTCGCCCCCATCCAGGTCATCGTTGTGCCCATTTACAAAAACGATGCAGAAAAAGCACTCGTGATGGATGCCGTCAAACGCATCACCACCGGCTGGAAGGGTACGATTCGATTCAAAATCGACGAGCGCGAGCACCTCACCGCCGGCTTCAAATTCAACGAATGGGAAGTCAAAGGCGTACCCGTGCGCATCGAGGTCGGTCCCAAAGACGTCGAAAAGGGCTCCGTTGCCCTGGCCCGCCGTGACATCCCCGGCCGCGACGGCAAGAGCTTTGTGCCGCAGGACGGCTTGACCGAACGTGTGGTGGCGCTCTTGGCCGATATCCAAGACGCACTCTACCAGCGCGCCCTGACGTTCCGTGCCGATCACACCACGACCGTCACCGGTTACGACGGACTCAAAGCAGCCATCGAAACCGGCTTTGCGGTGTGTTGGTGGGACGGTGACGCCGCCGACGAGAAGCGCATCAAAGAAGAAACCCGCGCCACCATCCGCTGTATCCCCAATGACCAACCCGGTGGCACCGGCACCTGCGTCTACACCGGTCGCAGCGCCACCAAAACCGTCGTCTTCGCCCGTTCGTACTAGAACCTTCCCGTACCCATTGTCTGGCGTTGTGGAGTCGATCCACCCCAGACAATGGGTTTTTTGGAGCATAAACCATGCCCACTCTGCGCTCGCTCGAAGGGCAATACAAAGCCCAAATATCGCTCCTCTGGCAGCCACTCGACGGCACTCCCATCGCCTACCACGCCGATCGGTTGGTCAAAACTGCCAGTATCATCAAATTGCCAATTCTGGTGCATGCGGCACTGCTGGTCGATGCCGGCCAGCTCGACTGGAATCAACGCATCCCGCTCGAAGCAACCTCCGTTGTGCCAGGCATGGGTGTGTTGCGCTATCTCGATGCGGGCATCAATCCCACACTCCGTGATTTGTGTGTATTAATGACCATTATTTCTGACAATACAGCAACGAATATGCTGATTGATATGCTTGGTATCGATCAAATAAATGCCCGCATTATTGCCCTTGGTATGACGCAGACACGCCTCAATCGCAAAGTGTTTGCCGCAAACACGCCGGACTGCTTGCCCTGGGGGCTGGGCGTCACCACCGCCCGCGACACCGTGCACCTCCTCCGCGAGATTGCCACCGGACGCATCGGAACAACCGCAACGAATCAATTCCTGCGTGATACGTTGGCCCGGCAGCTCGACCGGGTCGGATTCCCGCGGGGAATCCCAGCCGGATGGTCCTACGCCGGCAAGACTGGGGCGGACGATGATCTGCGCAACGATTGCGGTATTTTGACCGCACCAGACGGCACCCAGGTAATTGCAGCCTGCTTCGTTCAAGAGTTAGCAGAATCACCGTCTTCGGTCGATCATCCTGGCTTGAAGGCATTGGCAGAGGTCGCAGCCCTGATGGCGGTGTCCTGACATGCGCACCATGCCGACCCTCCACGGCGCGCGCGTCCACATCCGACCATTCACCAGCAGTGACATCGACGCTGTCTTGGCGCTATTCGACAATGCTGCGCATCCCACTGCGGTCGATCCGACGATTCGAGCGCGCCGGAGCGCCTGGCTCGCTTGGGCCAGCGCCAATCACGACGAACTCGCGCTCCTCGATCAACCACCGTACGGCGACCGTGCGGTCGTTTTGACCGCAACTGATACCGTCATCGGCGCTGTCGGACTTGTTCCGTGCCTCGATGTCTATGGTCAGGTCGGGATTGGACCTGATGACGGTCGCAGCCGGGCCGAGATGGGCCTCTTTTGGATGGTCCACCCCGACCATCAATGCAACGGCTATGCCACCGAGGCGGGTCAGCTGCTGTTGCGCTATGCCCTCGCTGTATTGGGCATCGAACGGGTCATCGCAACGACCGATTATGACAATCACGCTTCGCAGGCAGTGATGCGCAAACTGGGGATGGACATCCGTAAGAACACGTATCCGACACCGGAATGGTTGCAGCTCGTGGGCGTCTACGAGCCATGGATGGAGCCCGAGCGATTTTCTGATGGCACATACGTCCGTCCCATCGTCGAATCTGACCTCGACGAATTGCTGGCCCTCTGGCGCGGAGCTCCGCTGCGCATCAGCCCAACCGATACACCCACCGGATTGCGTCGTCACATTGCCCTGTCAGGTCGCTTTGCCCTCGCCCTGTGTAGCGCAGATGGCGTCATCATCGGCACCGTGTTAGGCAGTGACGACGGCAGACGTGGCTGGGTCAATCACCTTGCGGTGCGCAACGACCAGCAGCACCAAGGGTACGGGACACGCCTGGTACGTATTTTGGCGGAACGATTGACTGCAGCAGGATGCGAAAAATTAAACCTCCTCGTGGTCAACAACAATGCCCACGTCGTGCCCTTCTATGAATCACTCGGGTTCTCCATCGATGACAACCTGTTTATGGCACGTTGGTTGCGCGAACTATGACCCACACTGTATCCATATTGCTTTGTATTGCCTTACTCTGTGGGTGCGCTGCAGCTCCTGCGACACAATCCTATACCCTCCCCGAGCCCTCGGCGCACGAACAAACCTCCCTCGACGTCCGTACCGCCACAGGCGCAGGAGTGCTTCTCGTCACGACCAATGACGGCGCAACGATACGCACCACACTCACCACCAGCGCCGATTATGCACCTTCCTGGCTGTCTGCCAATGGCGGTTCGCTGACCGTCCAGACCATCGACCAACACAGCGACATCATCGCAGACGGCTGCCTCCAGAGCGCAACGGAGCTCCCGCAATTACGCGCCGATACGTTTGTCGGTCCACAACCGGGCTTTATTGCTGTCACCGATGGTCAGACCAGCAGCACCGCTGGCGGGGACCTCTGGCAGACCTATCGCGCCAGCGCAGAGGTCCATGCAGGACAGGTGGTGGCACTCGACGCCCAGGGTACAGGGCGGATTTTGTTGCCTGACAATACAACGCGGAGTGACACGTATATATGGAGCTACCGCCGGACGGAATTTCTCGATACGCTCCCACGCATCACCGTGCGTTGCGCAGCCCAGGAGCTCGAATCGTTTGCGCTGCCTTTTTCGACGACTGGCCGACGGCTGTATGGCGGCGCACTCCTGGCGGAGCATCCAGATGACCCTGCAACAGTGAGCGACGCTTTTATCATGCTGTTGCGTGACCAAGACTGGACCGTAAACGTCGTCGATTCGACCGTTGAACGCATCACCCTGCACGTCACCCAACAGATAATCGCCTATCGAATTGTGCTCAGTGCTTCTGCAACCGGATCGACCCAAATCACCGTCTATCCATACGAACCATGACCATCTGCCGAGATGCATGGTAGGATTAATCAGTTAAATCCAGCAATCTGCTCATCAAAAAGGATTCACAATGCGCAAATTTCTTACTATCACATCTTGGATCGTCGGCATTTTGGTCGGATTTGTGCTCGTGCTCGTCGCATCGATTGTGGTCGATCGCGCGCTAGCCTTGGGCAAAGTCGACGCCATGACCAATACCGTCATCCCCAACGGCAGTAACCCGGCGGTACGCGCCTATGTCGCCAAACCCGAGGGCTCAGGGCCATTCCCCGTGGTCATCATGGTGCACGAATGGTGGGGCCTCAAAGACGAAATGATCGGCAAAGCGGACGAACTCGCCAAAGACGGGTACGTCGTGATCGCCCCGGATGTGCTCCGCGGCAATACGACCAGCTGGATTCCCACCGCAATTTACCAGGTCTCGACAACGAAAACGACGCAAATCGACAGTGACCTCGACTCGGTCATGCAGTGGGTGAGTAACCAACCCTACGCAGACCGCAACCGCATTGCCATTATGGGCTTTTGCTTCGGTGGCGGCACGGCATTACGCTACGGTATACAAACCCCGGCCATCAAAGCCACGGCGATCTTTTATGGGGCAACAATCACCGACCCCGCAATCCTCAAGTCACTCAATGGGCCTGTTCTTGGCATATTTGGGGCCGACGATACGATGATCCCCGTCAGCGAAGTCACGGCCCTCGAAGCAGGCTTGAATGCTGCCGGGATCCCCAACGAAATCACGATCTACGAAGGTGAAGGACATGCCTTCGTCAAGAGTGTCGACGAAATCCAACAAGGCGGGAATCAGGGTAAAGCGTGGCAACAACTACGCTCATTCTTGGCAGCCAGTTTTTCGGCTCAGGGCTACACCCGCGTCCAGACGGTCGCGCACCGAGGTGCCACACCTGCAGCAGCAGAACGCTGGTCTACCGATCGGCTCATGCACCTCTATGTTTGCAATCTGGCAACGGCGCGCAGTGATATTCGCCACAAATAACCACATATGCGAACACCAACTATGGTACGCTAGACGTACGTGATTCCGGCGCATAATGTGCCCTAGGATGCAACGTGAAAAGGGGTTGTATGGACAATCTGATTTTTTGTTTTAGTGTGTTGGTATTTGCAGCAATCGCCCTAGCAATCACCGGCGTCAAAATCGTACCGCAGGGATACGAGTGGACCATCGAACGCTTTGGACGCTTCCGGATGACCCTCAAGCCTGGACTGAGCATCATCATCCCCTTCATCGACATGATCGGCCGCAAGGTCAACGTCCAAGAACAAGTCCTCGACATCCCTTCGCAAATTGTCATCACCCGTGACAATGCGACGGTGCGCGTCGACGGCGTGTTGTTTTATCAAGTCTACGAAACACAGTTGGCGGCGTATCAGGTGTTCAATCTGCAAGCGTCGATCATTAACTTGGCATTGACGAATCTGCGTACTGCCATCGGCAGCATGGAACTCGACGAAGTGTTGGCAAAACGTGACGAAATCAACACCCGGCTCCTGTCGGCGCTCGATCACGCCACCCAGACATGGGGCACCAAAGTCACCCGCGTCGAAATCAAAGACGTCCTGCCCCCCGAAGACATCACCCGCGCCATGTCGAAGCAGTTGACCGCCGAGCGCGAAAAGCGATCGAAAATTCTCGAAGCCGAAGGCTTCCGCCAGGCCGAGATTCTCAACGCCGAAGGCCTCAAGCAGGCGAAAATCCTCGAGGCTGAAGGCATGTTGGCCTCGGCGCGTCTGCAAGCCGAAGCCCGCGAACGCCTCGCGAGTGCAGAAGCTGAGTCGACGCGTCTGTTGGTCGAAGCCGTCGGCAAACCTGAGGCTGCGTTGCAATACTTCATTGCACAACGCTACATCGATGCATTGCAAAAGCTCGGCGATTCGCCAGCCGCGCGCATGATTGTCGTGCCAACAGACTTCTCGAACTTCGCCGGGGCACTCGGCGCCATCACCGAAATGATGAACAAAAAGGACTAACCGATGGATTCAGCATATTACTGGCTGTTGCTCGGTGTGTGCCTCATCGTCGCAGAAGCATTCATCCCAGGTGTGTTTGTATTGTGGATCGGAATTGCAGCCCTGGCGACAGCCGGGGTTGCGTTCCTCTTCCCCATGCTCGGCGTGTGGATACTGTTGTTTTTTGCAATAGTTACGATTTTGACAGCTTTTGTTGGTACAAAAGTATACATGATGATTACGTCATCGAAGCGTACGCTGAACGAGCTTGCCCAGCAACTTGTCGGGAAGCGCGGGGTCTGTATTGCACGGCTCAACGACCCGGATATTCGCATCAGAATCGATGGTGTCGAGTGGGCCGCCCTGGCTGATGGCGTCATTGACAACGGTGATAGTATTATTGTCCTCCGATTTCAAGACGCCAAACCAGTGGTGCGCATTGCGTAAAATGATGGGGATTTTCCTGTCAAACTCGTAGATTTCTTTACACTTTCATCAACAAACTACTAGCTGAACCGCGTTACCACCTCTTGACGAGAGGTACGCTGAATGCTATTATCCGGGTATAGTTATTACAACTCATCACAAAGTAGACCTTATGAACAACGATCTCATGACCATCCGACAGCTCGCTGACCGCGCAGGCGTCACACAACGAACCATCCGGTATTATACCGACGAAGGACTGATTGACGCACCGGTCGATAAGGTTCGCACCCCCCGATATACCGAGCGCCATCTGTTACAACTATTGGCTGCAGCGCGCTTGAAGTCCGGTTACCTGCCACTCCGTGTCATCCGTGCGCGGATGGCCGGGATGAGTGATCGTGACCTCAACGAAGTCATCAACAGTGCTTCTGTTGCCATCGAAGAATTGGTGACCGCTGATGTACCGAATGAAGTCAGTGCAAGCCATCATGTCGAGCGTGTTGTAGGCAGTGCCAAATCCGAATATTCTGTGCCCTCCGTCACGGAGGGGGTGAACGAATTGCGTTGGCATCGCTACGCTATCGACGAAGGGATTGAAATCCACTTCCGTGATGATCGTATCATCGACAGTGGTGAACTCCGCCGCATCGGTGCTATCCTGCGCCGCAAACCATAATTCACCTTCTCGATAACAACACCCCCGAGCAGTGCTCGGGGGTGTTGTTCTATCTCCTATACCGACTCGCCCGGAGTGTTGTAGTCAGGGCCCTCGTCCACTTTCGGAGAGGATGGCCGCTTGTATGGTCCCGGCCGCCGTCCATGTATCCATGCGCCAAAGATATCGAGATACCCTGTTTCGTGCACCCCTGCGCCTGCGCTCGCCGCGCTGATGTCGAACAACCTACCGATGTCTGCATCGTCGATCGCATATCCGTCGTCTTTCAACGACGCACCAAGCTGCGGGAGGATGTCCTGGTCGTCCCGGAGCATGTCGAAGTCGGTTGCCGTGGCGTGTGTGTCGTCTGCCGCGCTGCTCCCCTCGTCACTCAGCCCATCGTCCAAGTCCAAGAAGGCATCATCATCCTCGTCGTCATCGTCCTCATCATCTGCGTCGTATCCATCGAGCTCGGCATCGAAATCGAAGTACTCGTGTGCATCGGTGCGGAAGGATGGTCCTTGGGGCTCGGTCAACTCGGGGAACATTGTTGTCCACAATGTGATGCGCCGCTTGATGCTACGCGTCTGCGCATACAGCTGGGCGAACTGCTCGTGGATTTCGTTCAAGCCCGTGCGGGCAGCGCCCGGCTCGGTAAGGATGACGACCTCACTCAGATACGAAAGCGCCGACGTGATTTCGTCGTGCGCTTGGTTTAGGTTGTACTGCAAACGCGTTGCGTTGAGTTTGTTGCTCATTGTTGCTCCCTTTCTGTCTGCTGCGTTCCGTGATCCGTATGCCGATAAGGAACACATGCGCGTTGTTACATCGTCCGCTCCTCTGCTACAACAGCGACCATACCAGGTTGCTGTCTCTCTCAATGTGTTCATAATACCACAATTGCGTAACATTCGTCAAGCTATTGACAATTACAGCATTTACTGTTATATTTACGTAGCAATGTGATTATGTATCATCACCAGAAAGAAATTCGAGCCCACCGTGAAAGGACGAGCATATGTCAGAAATACGCGTCATGACGAATCGAACCCACCTCACCGATGAACGCGACGGAGCCGGGCGTGCCCAAGAACTCATCGTCCGAGCGACAGTCGTAGCCCCCGAACAGGCGCAGACAGCTAATCCGCGCATCCCATTGAACATCGCGATTGTCATCGATCGCAGTGGTTCTATGGCTGGACGTAAACTCGCCGATGCGGTGGCAGCCACCCAGCGCATCGTGAACCGACTGAGTAGTGACGACCGGTGCACAATCGTCGCCTTCGACACTCACGTGGCGGTATTGGCAGACGGGAATCTGGTGAGCGAAGCGCAGCGCGATTTGATCCGGCATGCGCTGACTCGATTGAGGAGCGGATCGTCGACCAATCTGGCGGGCGGCTGGGATACGGCCGTGCGCGTTCTTTTGACCCATCACCGACCTGCTGCGTGCGTCAGTCGCGTCGTCTTGTTGACCGACGGGAACGCCAACATCGGCGTCCGTGATGCACAGACGCTCGGTCAGCAGGCTGCCATCTACGCCAACGTCGGGATTAGTACGAGCGCCTACGGCCTCGGTCGTGGATACAACGAAGAAGTATTGCTGCAGATGAGTCGATCCGGCATGGGTAATCATCAGTTCATCGAACAATCAGCCGATATCGACGGCTACTTCGGTCAAGAACTCCAAGAATTGTTTGCGGTGTCGCTGACGTCTGCAACGTTCACCGCCGACATCCCGGCAGGGTACACCGGCGAAGTCGTCGGCGGGATGCCCAATCACCGCACGGAATCGACGCTGCGCATCGACATCGGTACGATGGTCTCGCTCGAGCAGCGACACATCTACCTGCGCTTCATGCCGCTGTCACTCACAGCCCGTGGCGAACAATCCCTGTCATTGGCTTTTGGGGGAGTCGACAGTCAACAGCAGAGTCAGTCGGTGACGGCAACTGCCACGTGGACGTTGACGCCCAAGCACACGGCAGCCACGTACCCCGTCAATACAGATATCGAACAGGAAGCAATGCTCATCGATTTAGCGCAGACACGGGCCGAAGCCAATCGCCTCAATCAACAAGGACGATATGGCGAAGCAGGGTCGTACGTGCGTGAACGTCAATTGCGGAGCACCGTGTACGAGAAATTTTCGCTCTATGAACGCAGCGCAATGGACTTCGAGCGTCCATTTGACGATGGCGTGAGCAAAAAGCGCCTCGCTCGGTCACACATGTCGGCCCGTTTTTCGACCAAAGACTTAGCAGAATTACAACGGAATCTCGCTGATTTGATCCGCAGTGGCGGATCCACAGCCGAGATTGAAGCCGCCGAGTACATGATTACGGTGATGAAGCGTCTCTTGGGGATCAGTGCGTAGTCTGTGCAAATAGAAGCCCGAAGCAACACGAGAAAGAGGTTTGTTTGACACAAGCAATCAGCGTCACAATGAGTCGGAGCGCACTTCAATCTCCCAACGGTGAACTGGTCATGGAAGTGAGTGTGCAAGCGCCGCACCGACAGGCACAGCACATCACACGCATGCCGTTCAACATTAGCATTGCTCTCGACGTCAGCTCGTCGATGGAGGGCGACAAAATTCGCCACGCGAAACAAGCAGCCCAGCGTATCATCGCGCGCCTCGAACCCCAAGACTGCTGTGCGGTGGTGACTTTTTCGCGCACGAGTCATGTCTTGTTCCCTAGTGCTGCGATGACGCCGGCGGCGCGTGCGGCAGCCATCGCCGAAATCGAAAAAACTCACACAGACGGCAATACCGCGCTCTACGCGGGCTGGCACGACGCCGTCAGCACCGTCGAACATTCCGAACTCGGCGCGCAGGCAATCCAACGCGTTTTTCTGCTGACCGATGGGGAAGCCAACGTTGGTCCTACCGATCCCGACGAAATAGCCCGTGCCGTTGCTGCGGTGCAACAACGGGGCATCAGCACGACGACGTTCGGCTTGGGTGAAGGGTACAACGAACGACTCCTCGGATTGATGGCCAGCGCCGGAGAAGGCAACACATACTTCATCCAAGACGCTGACGACATCGACGCCTACTTTGCCCAAGAGCTCGACCAACTATTCACCACGACGCTACGCAACACGCAGGTAATGGTAACCTTGCCCGACAATGTGTCCTACGAAATCGTCGGCGAACGCAACCACAGCCGCACCGGTGGCGTGCTGAGCGTGCCACTTGGGGCATTGTTGAGCGGTGAAGCGCGGACGTTCATGCTCTACTTCCGCACCCACGACGCACCAATCGCATGCGGTGCATACCCAGTGATTGTTACGGTGACGGCCCTCGACGAACATTCTGCTGCCTACCATGCATCATGTACTGCGACGCTCACGGTAGCGGAACACGCAGTCATCCAATTGGAAGTCATTGAACAGCGGGCGGCAGCGCTCGATCGGGCCGCTATCGTCGCTCAGGCGTTAGCGTTCCACCAACGCCATGATTATGCGGGTGCGGTGGCATTGATTGCCAAACGCAAAGAGCAATATCCTATTTATGCACGCTTTGGGGTATATGATGCAGAGCTCGAACGGTTCAATAATCGCATCAGTGCTTTTTCGATGAAGCGTGAGCGCATGCACGCCAACGACATGGTGAACAGCAGTACCGGAACCCTTACCAAATACCGACGCATGCTCGAGGTGCTCATCCAAAAAGGCGCAGATCCCGCCGAGATAGCCCGTGTGCGCGAGATGGTCGAAGCAATCGAAGAAAAATACCGCTGACCCAGGGATGCCTGCGTGACACGATACAAAAACCTCCTGGATTCAGTGAATCCAGGAGATTTTTGGGTGGTATCGCCATTTGTCACCGATCGATACACAATGCAGCGCCACCAATGATTCCTACGACATCGCCGAGTGCAGCGGATTTGAGCTGGACCGCTTTGCCGAGAACTCGGTAGGCCATGATATCGCGCAATGGCGCAAACAAAAACTCACCTGCACCGGTCAATCCGCCGCCGAGGACGACGATACCCGGGTTGATGAGATTGCACGCCGACGAAATCCCGATGCCCAACCAACCCACTGCATGCTCCCAGATGCGTCGGGCATCTGCGTCGCCCGCCTGCGCTGCGGTTACCACGTCTCGTGCCGTAATGGTCGCAGGGTCACGGTCGCGCAACGATGCGGGTATCTGAGCACGTGCGTCGCGGGCAATCGACAACCCAGACGACAACGATTCGAGGCATCCGTTGCCGCCACACGCACACGCGGGGCCATCGGGCTTGAGGATCATGTGGCCGACCTCACCTGCCCAGGCGTGTTCGCCGCGGTGCAGTGAACCGTTTATGATGACGCCGCCGCCGATACCGGTGCTGACGGTCATATAGAGCATGTGCGTACAGCCATGGCCGGCACCGAATCGGTATTCGGCCAGTGCGGCGGCGTCTGCATCGTTGGCGATGCGGGCTGGCACTCCGAAGGTTTGTTCACAGCGTGCTGCGAGCGGGAATGATTCCCAGCCGGGTATGTGCATCGACAATCGCACGGTGCGTCCATCAGATTCGACCGGACCGCCGAACGACACACCTACCGCGCTGATAGGCTCGGGGTGCTTGGCACACAACATCTGACCGAGCTCGATCATCCGCTCCATACCGGCCTCTGCGCCACCCGCAGGAGTCGGAGCCCGCATGGAAGCCAGAACCGCGCCAGAATCACTGTCGACAATACCGGCAGCGAGTTTTGTCCCACCGAAGTCAAAACCCAGAATTGCGCTCATACGCCGCGAATCCGATTTGCCAGATTGACGGCCAATGCATGGCACAGCGCAATGTGTACGTCTTCGACCTCGGGCATAAACGAACTCGGTACGACGAACGCCACGTCGGCCAGATGTGCCAGTTTGCCACCGCCGAAACCGCTCATTCCGACAGTGGTTCCGCCGTGTGCTTTGACCCAAGCGCAGGCGTTGAGGACGTTGGGTGAATTCCCGCTGCCGGATATTGCAACCAGCGTGTCCCCCGGTCGGAAGCACATAGGCAACTGCTCGACGAATACCTGATCATAGGCGGTGTCGTTCCCCCAGGCGGTCACCAACGGCATATTGTCGGTCAACGCAATCGCCCGAAAACGTCGTTTGTCGGGCACCACCGTCCATTTGCCCAGATCACAGACCAAGTGTGACGCACTGGCGGCCGAACCGCCGTTGCCACAGACGATGACCGTGTTGTCACGTTCGTAGGTCTGCCAGAGCAATTCCAGGACGGCGTTACTCTGTGCATCAGAGACATTCCCAAGGACGGTTGCCAATTGTCGAAAATACTGCTGCATCATTGCCGCTGCGCTCCTATGCGATGAATCGAAATTTAAACAACGCCCAAATTGCCCAGAACCCCTGCGAAGGTTTCATTTTCTTGCCCTCTTCGTAGGTCCGCCCGATGTAACTGACTGGTACCTCGTAGATACGATGCTTGCGGAGCAGAATTTTGGCCGTCATCTCGGGCTCGATGCGGAAGTCGTTGCTTTCGAGCGGGATGTTTTTGATTATATCCGCGCGGAATGCCTTGTAGCAGGTCTCCATGTCTGAAATCCAACAATTGAACAAGAAATTCGTCAGAAAAGTGAGGAATTTATTGCCCAACGCATTCCAGAAGTACATCCCTGTGTGATTGCCCATAAAGCGCGACCCAAATACCACATCGACTTTGCCGTCAATAATCGGGGTGATGACCTGATAGTAGTCGTTGGGGTCGTATTCGAGGTCCGCGTCTTGGATGATGATGATGTCACCAGTGGCGTGTGCAAAGCCGGTTCGAACAGCTGCTCCTTTGCCGCTGTTGCGCTGATGGCGCACCACACGCAAAAGCGGGTCGTTCCGCTGCTCGACTTCGAGCACCTGGGCAGTGTGGTCTGTAGAACAGTCGTCGACAACGATGATCTCTTTGTCGAATGATACGGCTCGCACGCGCGCAAGAATCTCGGGCAGCGAATCGGCCTCGTTGTAGCAAGGCATCACCACAGACAGACGCATAAAAACCTCTCGATACAGGCAGTGAACACCTTCAGTGTGCACGCAGAAGTATCTCGCAGCCGCTGGCTTAGCCAATCATATTTTGAATCGCGCGTGAAAGACCCGGGAAGGCTGCGCTGAAGCGCGCCAACAGCACACTTGCACCGGGCACTATGACCTCACCCATGGTGCGGCGGTGCATCGCCGTGATGACGGCACCGGCGACCTGATCACTGGTGCACTTGCTCAGTGCAGCTGCTTTGGGATATTTTTCATTGGGTGCATGCGTCTGGAATCCTGTCTGTGCCACGCCTGGGCAGATGATGGTACATACAACCCCGGTGTTGTTCAGTTCTTGCTGGAGCGTCCTGCCAATGGCCACCAAGGCGAATTTACTGGCGCAGTAGTAGGCCATGTTGCGCGCAGCCACCAGACCCGCCATCGAGGCCATCATCATGATTTGCCCATTGCCACGGGCAATCATCCCGGGCAAAAACGCCCGCGTACAGCGCACTGCGCCGTAGACATTGACATCCATGATGCGCTGTAAATCGACCAACGGTGCGTCGACGAGGGTATCGAGCACGCCAAAACCGGCGTTATTGATAACCGTATCGACGACTCCAAATGCCTCAGCTGCCGCGACGAGGGCAGTGATGTCGCTGTCACTGGTCACATCCGCGGTCACGGCGAGTGCGCGCGTCGGTCCACCGAGCTCAGCCACCAGTGTCTGGAGCTTGTCCGTTGAACGCGCCGCCAAAATGACCTTCGCTCCTTGGGCGACGGCTTTGCGAGCAATATCTGCGCCAAATCCGCTCGACGCGCCGGTGATGACCACGACTCGATTCGCAAGCGACATACACACCCTACTCATTCTCTATGCGCGTTGGTGCGCTATCCGACGGTATTCTTTGGTCTGCTACAGATTATAATATAGAAAAGCATGACCGGGCAGTTTTTGGTGCGTCAGACGATTGTGACGCGCAGACATCCATCACGCAGCCACAGAAAAGCAGGGCGGAGTTTTTTGCCGATGCTCCTCATCGACCCTGCGCGTCGCCTGCCCAAGATACAGTACTATATGCATGTGCATCCAATCAGTGAGGAATTATCATGAACCGTACCGTCATCAAAACCGACAAAGCAGCTCCCGCAATCGGACCCTACTCACAAGCCATTTTGACCGACACGATGCTCTATTGCTCCGGTCAAATCCCGCTGAACGCGCAAGGCGTCATGGTCGAGGGCGATGTCACTGCCCAGACCATTCAAGTCTTCGAAAACATCACTGCCTTGCTGGCAGCAGCTGGCTCATCCTACGAAAAAGTCGTCAAGGTGACAGTCTTTTTGGCAGATATGAACGACTTTGCTGCCATGAATGCCGTCTACGGGCAACACTTCGCCGTCAACCCACCAGCACGCTCGACCGTGCAGGTCGCCCGGCTGCCCCGTGATGCAAAAGTCGAAATCGAAATCACTGCGCTGCGCTGACCCGTGCAGCTGGTAATGATTTGGTAACGCCGCTGTGCCATGCTTGCCTTTTCGCACTGTCGAGAGGTATGTATGGCACCACGTATATGGCAGCTGGGGTTAGTTCTGATCCTCATGGCGTGCATGTTGATTGTGGCATTCCAAGAGCAGCGCGGCGCTGGCGAGATTTTGTTCCCCGCTACGATGGGCGACAGTGTGTTTATCCGCAGTGCTGACGGTACGAGATACCTCATCGATGCCGGGAATGACGCGCCGGCGCTGTTGGCACTGCTGGCCCATCACCAGCCGCCGTTTGCCTCTGGCTTGGCAGATTACCTCATCCTGACGCAGTCAGGCAGTGCATGGCAAGGGGCGCGTGTGGCAGTTTTGCAACGCGGTGTGCAGGAAGTCTGGTTTTTGCCGGCAGTCGCGAGCGAGATGGCTGAAGCCTGTATTGATCCGACGTATCGGTGCCGCATGTTTGCGCGCGGGACAACGTTTTCGCATGATGGCCTGACGCTCCGGGTCGTCGCAGACAGCAGCCTGCGCGTGGATTGGGCTGGTGGAGCACTCCTCGTCGCCCACGGTGCAGACACGCTCGAGGAAGTCGTAACGTGGCCGCGCACGGGCTTACGCGTCGTCGAGATGCCATGGACGATGCCGCCACCGCGAGCCCTCCTCGCAGCAATCAAACCGACCCACATCGTCTATCGCAGTGGCCAAAAGCGCGACCATCCTGCCCGATTGAGTTATGCCGAGCGCCGCATCGGGTCGGAGTTTTTGCTCCATCGCGACAATGACGGCACGATTCGGATGAGCCTCGACAATCCCGCGCAGGTATGGCGCGACGCACAGGAGTGACTGTGAGCAACACGACGCTGTTCTACCTCTCGATGTTCCTCTGCATCCCACTGCTCGCGCTGGCAGTCTGGGGCTGGCGGCGCTGGTGGCGCGACGACGATGCAAGTGTCATGGGGCGCTTCCTGAAAAACAGCAGTGTACCGATATTTGCAAATATATTCGGGAAAGTGCTTGATTTGGGTTTTGCTGCAGTCACACTGCGTGCATTAGGCCCAACTGCTAGTGGTTCATGGAGTTTCGTTGCACTGATTACCAGCATGTACCTGGTGACAATCGTCAATTGGGGACTCAATGACTTGGCCGTGCGTGAAGCTGCTGCAAGTCCTGGCACTGCTGCCCGTGTCTTTGGAGTGGGTTTGACGATGCGCTGGGTGATGGCCTTGCTGGTCGTTCCGCTGACGTTGGCTGGGCTATGGCTCCTCAGTGACCAGATGCCCCCACTCAGCTGGGGGACGCAAATTGCACTGGCGCTGCTCTTCCTCCATTTGTGGCCCGCAGGCACCGCAGCCGCGGTCAGCGCTTCTTTTCAGGCAGCCCAACGCATGGAAGTGCCGGCGCTGGTGGTCATGATTACCAGCCTGCTGCGCACCATCACCGGTATCGCTTTGGTGCTCTGGTTACCCGACAGCGACAGTCGTATCATCGCAATGGGCGCAGTGGCATTGGGGGCGACCGTGTTGAATGCGACGCTCCTGTGGTGGTTCCAACGGCGATTGTTGTTCACCGCTGGCCCCCAGTGGGATTGGCCGGTGATGCGTCGTATGTGGGTCGATGCGGTGCCACTGCTCTTGAATAGTCTGTTGATGACGGTGTTTTTTCGGTTTGATGCCATTATTTTGCGGTCGGTGGCGGGTGACACGGTGCTCGGGCTGTATGATGCTGCCTACAAAGTCGTGTCTTTGACCCAGATCATCCCTCCCTACGTGGTCGGGGCTTTGTTCCCATTGTTGGCACATCGTGCGGTGCATGATCGAGCAACACTCAACCCATTGTTGACACGGGCCATCGGAGTGCTCCAGCTGGTTGCCTGGATTGGGGTGGTGATTGTCACAATCATGGCCGATGACATGATTTGGATGCTGGGTGGGACTGCGTACCTACCCGGAGCTGCGACTGCGCTGCGTGTGCTGATTTGGTATCTGCCGTTGTCGTACACAACGGGAGTGGTGCAATATGCGTTGATTGCCATTGCGCGCCAAAAGGCAATTACCTGGGCATTTTTGGTGGGAACCGTGGTCAATGTGGGCGGGAACCTGCTGCTCATCCCGCAGTATGGCGCGTTGGCCGCCGCTGTGATGACCATTACCACCGAGGTCGCACTCTTGGCTGCGCTCTGGCCAACACTGCGCCGTGAGGGCATTGCGGTACCACTGCCGCGCATCGCAGTGACAGGGCTCATCGCATTGACTGCGGTGGGGGTTGCGATGGCCGGGCAGGCTGCCGCGCTGCCGCGCTTGGCTACTCTGGTCGTTGCACTCATCGGGATGGTGGCAGTGGTGTGGCGTCTGGGCTATGTAGATGCGGCAATCACCGAGAGAGTGACACAACTCGGTAGGCGTGTTTTCTTACGCATACGCAAATGAACAGTGCTATACTGAGGGCGGTTTTGTCTTACAAACCGCTCAAGGAGGAGTAGGGAATGACGATCCACACCGAGAATGCGTATCACAACGCGCAGAAGCAATTCGACATTGCAGCCGACATCCTGAATTTGGACGGCGGCTACCGCAGGCTGTTGCGCGTGCCGCATCGCGAATTCGCGTGCAATTTCCCCGTTAAAATGGACGACGGGCAAATTCGAATTTTCACCGGGTATCGAGTACAGCACAATACGACGCGAGGACCCGCCAAAGGCGGGATTCGTTACCACCCCGACACCGACATCGATGAAGTGCGTGCACTGGCGATGCTCATGTCGTGGAAGTGTGCCGTCGTCAATATTCCGTACGGTGGCGCAAAAGGTGCTGTCGTCGTCGATCCCGCGCTCTTGTCGCTGGGCGAAATCGAGCGGTTGACCCGCCGTTATGCGACCGAGATCAGCTTCCTCATCGGACCAGATATCGACATCCCCGCACCCGACATCGGCACCAATCCGCAGATCATGGCATGGATTATGGATACATACTCGATGCATCGCGGGCACACCGTGCCTGCGGTCGTCACCGGCAAACCCATCAACATCGGTGGCTCACATGGACGGAACGAAGCCACGGCGCGTGGCTTGGTGTACATCCTGCGAGAGGCCTGTGAAGGTGCAAACGTCAGCATTGCGGGTGCCCGTGTGGTCATCCAAGGCTTCGGTAATGTGGGTGGCACGTCGGCACGATTGCTCGAAGAGATGGGCGCCAAAATAGTCGGCGTCGCGGATCGTGGCGGCGGTATTGCCAACACCAAGGGCATCGACCTGCGCCAACTCCAGGCACATTACGAAAAAACCGGCACTGTGGCTGGTGCACCGGGTGGTGATGCCGTCACCAATGAAGAGTTACTCGAATTGCCCTGTGATATCTTGATTCCCGCCGCTATCGAAAATCAAATCACCGCCCGTAATGCAGACCGCATCAAGGCCAAGATAGTCGTCGAGGCAGCCAACGGACCAACCACTCCCGATGCAGACGCCATTTTGCACGATCGCGGTGTGCTCGTCATCCCCGACATCTTGGCAAATGCTGGCGGTGTCACCGTCAGTTACTTCGAATGGGTCCAAGGCCTCCAGGAGTTCTTTTGGACGGAACGCGAAGTCAACGCCCAACTCGAGCGTATCATGGTGAACGCATTCGAGCAGGTCAACGAAGTCGCCCAAGCACGGCGCATGCCATTGCGTACCGCGGCCTACTTACTGGCTGTGGATCGCACCGCCCAAGCCTACATCACCCGCGGAATCTACCCATAATGACCACGCGCCGGCACACCGGCGATGCCGGCGAAGATCGAGCCGCGACGTTCTTGGAACGTCGCGGCTTTGTCATCGTGGCGCGCAATTGGAGTTGTCGTTACGGTGAACTCGATTTGATTACGCGCCACGGTTCGACCATCGTGTTTGTGGAAGTGCGCGTCAGACGTTCGAGCAATGCGAGCGCTCGTGGATCGATTGGCGTCCGCAAAATTGCACGTCTGACCGCGACTGCCCAACACTACTTGCAGATACACCAGCTGGGAGAACCGGACTGGAGAATCGATGTGGTCACCATTTCTGGTGACCACATCGAACATATCCCCTATGCAATCGAAGGAGCGCTCTAGCCGTTCAGTGGCTCCCAGGCTTCTTTGAGGACACAGTCCCACTCAAACTTGAATTCATCGGCTGGATCATACACGTGTGACTGTAGGTTGACCACAATCACCTCGGGCATGTGCAGTGCCTTCCACCCATGCATCACCATCGGCGGAATCTTGATGAGTTTGGGGCGGGCGGTACCCAAAATGACTGAGTTGACATGCCCAAACGTCGGGGACCAGGGCCGGATGTCTACCAGCACCACCTGGAGCTTGCCGCGCGTGACCGTGAACTGGTCGGTGTGTACGTTATGCAGATGCCAGCACTTCGTGACTCCGTAGTCGGTGGCGCTTTGGTAGACGTGCTCGGGGATGACCAGACCTTCTTTTTCGACCCAGGATTTACTCCACAATTCGATGACATCGCCACGACCATCGAGATGTGTCTTGAGGTCCTTGACGTACAGGCCATCGATGGTCGACGGCTTCGATGCGGGCACGAGCGTATACGAAAGTGACTGGAGCCACTCTGGTGTGACGTCACCGGCTTGCAGCTTTTTTGTATCTGCCATTATGGCTACTCCTCGCATTTATTGATTACATCGTTTATCATTGCGTGTACGTAGATAATTATATGATAGTTGCACAGGTTGTGCGGACCAGAGAACGAAGAGGATTGCTCCGATGACAAAACAACGAGTCAGTGACGCAATGCATGTCGGCGTCATTTCGTGCCAGACCGAAACTACCGTTGCCGAAGCACTCGCCATGATAAAACGGTACCGCATCCACGCCGTCGTCGTGACCGATGGGCCAGGTTACTTGGCTGGCATTCTCTCGCAGACCGATTTGCTCAGTGCCTGGAAGGAAGGCGCGAGCTACGAAAAAGTGATGAACGGGCCAGTCAGCTCCATCATGACCCAGAGTGTCATTACCTGTATGACCGACATGGACCTCGACCGGGCGATTCGTTCACTCAATCGCAATCACGTTCATCGCCTCGTCGTCGTCGAAGAACGCAACGATGGACGGGTGTGGCCGACGGGTATTTTGTCGATGAGTGACATCGTGCGTCACATCGACGAACAGGCCAAATAACCGACGATACCCAAATAAAACACCCCCGTCGCTCAGCGCGACGGGGGTGTTTGCGTGGAGTGACTACATCAACATGGTCAATGGGTTCTCGATGAGGCGCTTGATTTCGGCGACGAAGCGGGCTGCTTCGGCACCGTCGGTGATGCGATGATCTGCCGACAAGGTGATTGAGCAGATGTTGGCAGCGATGACTTCGTTGCTGTCACCCTTGAACACCGGCACACGACGAGCGGCACCAACTGCCAAAATCGCGCACTGTGGTGGGGTAATGATGGCATCGAAGGTTGTCACACCGTACATACCTAAATTACTGACGGTGAATGTGCCGCCCGAGAGATTCTCGGCGCCCAGTTTGCCGTCGCGAGCAAGTGCAATCAAGCGCTTGGCTTCACGAGCGACGCCACCGAGGGTGCGCGAGTCCGTATTGGTGATGACCGGCGCGACCAATCCCGAGTCGATGGCGACCGCAATCGAGACATTGACATTGGGATTGAGCTGAATGCCTTCTTCGACGTACGAAGCGTTGAGGTACGGGAACTGCGCCAATGCAACGCCACAGGCTTTGACGATGATGTCGTTGATCGACACCTGCTGGTCTTTTGCCAACGGGGCGTTGATCTGCTTGCGCAGCTCGAGTGTGGCGCCCATATCGATGTCCATCGACACATAGAAGTGTGGCGCTGACTGCCAGCTTTGGGTCAATCGGCGCGTTATGGTGCGGCGCATGCTGGTCAACGGCACCACTGTGGCTCCTGCGGCAGCAGCCGGCAGCGCAGCACTGACGGGTGCAGCAGCAGCGGGACGCGCGACAGGCGTTGGGTTGCCGGCGATTGCCGCAGCCACATCGTCACGGACAATACGACCGCTCGGACCCGTTCCCTGGATATCACCCAGGTTCAAACCATGTTCGCTGGCCATCCGCTTCGCGATGGGGGATGCCTTGAGGCCAGTGCTACTTGTTGTCGTCACCGCTGCACGAGGGGCTGCTGCGGCTGCGACAGGAGCTGGGGTTGCAGCGACAGCGGCAGGTGTTGCAGCGACAGCGGTAGGTGTTGCAGCAACTGCGGGTGCTGCTGCAGGCTTGGAAGCGACCGCTGCACCTGCTTCGCCGGTACGAGCAATCACGCCACCCACTGCGGCACGGGTCCCTGCCGGGGAGAGGATTTCGCTAATCGTGCCGCTGACGAACGTTTCGATTTCGATAGTCACCTTATCGGTTTCGATTTCGGCAATGGCTTCGCCTTTGTTGACGTGATCGCCGACTTTTTTGAGCCAGCGTACAATCAACCCTTCGGTCATGTCGAAGCCCATCTTCGGCATGGTAATATCTGCCATGGTCCTACCTCCGGTCAACGCAGATTAGCTGCGATTCAAGACTTTTTTGATGGCGGCCACAATACGTTCGGTCGTCACAACAACCTGTAGTTCGAGGTTTTTGGCGTACGGCATCGGTACTTCGCGGAAGTTGACGCGCTGGATGGGTGCATCCAGATAGTCGAACCCAGCCTCGTAGAGGCGCGTTGTTATCTCGGCCGATGTGCCATACGACTGCCAATCCTCGGTGACGACCACCGCGCGATTGGTTTTTTTGAAGCTTTCGAGAGCGACGCTCATGTCCAATGGACGGAGGGTGCGCAAATCGACGACCTCGACCTCGATGCCTTCTTGGGCCAGGATGTCTGCGGCTTGCAGCGACAGATGAACCATCCGTGAATACGTTACCACAGTTATGTGACGACCTTCACGAGCCAAAACGGATTTGCCGATGGGAACTACATAATCACCGTCTGGAACTTCACCCTTGATACCATACATGAGGGTGTGCTCGATGAAGATAACCGGATCCGGATCGGCCATCGCAGCGCGGAACATGCCCTTCATGTCGGCAGGTGTCGCAGGGGCGACGACCTTCAGACCGGGGATGTAGGCAAACATGGCGTCGAATGACTGGGAGTGGGTAGCAGACAGCTGCGTCCAGCCATTGGTGGTACGCATGACCAACGGAACCGAGAATTTGCCACCGAACATGCTGTAGATTTTGGCGGCGTGATTGATGATGATGTCGAATGCCAGCAACGAAAAGTTGACCGACATGATTTCGGCAATGGGACGCATACCGGCCATGGCGGCACCGGTGGCCAGACCAAGGATGCCGGCTTCGGCGATGGGAGCATCGCGGATACGCTCAGGGCCGTACTTCTCGAGGAAGCCGGCGGTGACACCGTAGGTGCTGCCGTAGTGCCCGATGTCTTCACCGATGATAAACACACGCTCGTCTTGCATGGCCTCGTGTAGGGCTTGCTGGAGCGCTTCACGTACAGTTAGGATCGCCATTCACTATCTCCTTCACGGGTTGCCGAGCAACCACGTTCACTTCACTAGACGAGCGTCGGGTCGACGGTGAGCGTTTCGAGCGGGGCAGCATAGATGCCGGCGTCGGTCAACCATTCATTCCCGGGGACGGGGCTATTGTCGGCAAACTCAACCGAAGCATCGACTTCCATATCGATTTGGGCATCGAGGGCATCGAGGCGTGCGGCCGGGCAGATTTCTTCTTCGATGAGCAGTTTGCGATATGCTTCGAGCGGATCGGCACTGCGATGCATTTCGACGTCTTCTTTAGTGCGGTACTTTTGGGTGTCTTGGGCAGAGTGACCGCGGAAGCGGTAGGTCATTGCTTCGACCAAGACAGGGCCTTTGCCGCTACGGGCGTGTTCGACCGCCTCACCGACCTGCTCGCGCACGCCCAACAAATCATTGCCGTCGATGCGCATCGACTTCATGTCGAATGCATTTGCTTTGCGATAGATTTCGGTGACGGAAGAGTGGACTTCAAGCGGTGTGCCCATGGCGAAGAGGTTGTTTTCGCAGACAAACACGACGGGCAACTTCCACAGCTGCGCAAAGTTGAGGGATTCATAGAACTCGCCACCGTTGGTCGCGCCATCGCCGAAGAAGACCATGACGACGCCGTTGGTTTTTTGCATCTTGCATTGCAATGCAACACCATCTGCCAACAACAAGTGACTGCCGACGATGGCGTACCCACCCCAGAAGTTCTTGGTGACGTCAGCGAAGTGCATCGAACCGCCCATTCCGCGGGAACAACCGGTGTCTTTGCCAAACAACTCTGCCATCAGGGGATTGATATCGAGGCCACGGGCAATGGCGTGCCCATGATCGCGGTAGTGTGTAAAAACGTGGTCTTGGGGTTGCAAGTTTGAAATAGCACCCACACCGGTTGCTTCTTCACCCACATAGAGGTGCAAAAAACCACCGATTTTGGAACGGGTGTACATCTCTTGGCATTTTTCTTCGAAACGACGAATCAACATCATTTGACGATAGTACTCGACCAATTGGTCTGCACCGAGGTGCTCGAGAGCCCGGGTAAATGGCGTACTGGTCATACTGCTCCTCACCGACTGTGTGGCAGAGGTAACTGCCTTTGTTGAACCACGTTGTTTTTGCATTGTGGCTCCTCTTCAATGAAAGAATGAACGCAATAGAAACGACGAGACTATGGTTTGAGCAAAACGTCGACATCGTTGACGTCGTTCAGCGTACCGCAATGTGGAGGCCTTCGATGATGGTAATTAAACCCTTCATGTCGAGAGCCGAGAGCCGTTTGGCCGGCGCCTTGTCGGTCCCACACAACAACAACCGTTTGCTTGGATGCAAATACCAGTCTGCATGCGGATCACTGACGGCGAGAGCCTGCGCCAAGGGAGTAAGGTCGACGGATGAACGTGACTGCGCAGCCACTCCCATCCAATTGTGCCGTTCTTCGCGGTAGACCGCGAGCACAGCGCCAGCACGATAGGCCATCACGGACGAACCACCGTATGGGCCTTGCATGGCAATTCCGCGGCCCCATGGCGTATGGAATTCAATCCGACTTGCAAAGGCATCACCCAACTGGACCTGTCGAACCTCATGCGCATACCAGGCATCCAGATTCGGGAGCATCAGCTCGACGACTTTAGCCGGGTCGTGCTCATACAGAATGTTGAACGAATCCGCAAGCATTCCCAAATCGCAACTCGTCTGTTCGTTGGTGAGTGCGTTGTCGATGAGCGTCACCTGACGAATCATGCGTTCGAGGGCGGCATCTTGCCCGACCAGCGAACGTCGTACCAGTTCTGCCGCACTGAGGGTGCGCACATGACGTTGGTGATGATCAAAGCGCCCAAGCCCAGTGTCGACATGAATGACGTGCGGGTCACTATCGGCGGGGAGGTTTTCGAGCGTCGTACCAGCGGGGACAAAGCGCACCTGATAGTCGTGTGCTCCACCAAACCGTTTAAACATCCAGATTGCAGCGATGCAATCCAAATCCGGTGCGAGATGCGCCACGATTGTCGTTGGCACTTCCACGTTCCGCTGACTCCTCTCTGTCCGGTCATTCCACACCATCACTCTTGATGGCAGACCAAAGGTCAAATGACGCGCGCTAGTATAGCAGAAGAGCGAAATTCGTGCAACGTCGCACTGCAATGCCAAAAATCCGAGCAACTATGGCCATTTCGGTCCCACGAGCGCACCCGAAGCCCCGCTCACAGACAGATTGCGCATTCCCAAAAACCGTCTGATGCCAGATTCATGCTGCACACACAGCAAGACCAGCTACATCCCGAAACCGCATCCGCGCATACTTTCCGCTCTATGGACGGTCACTAACTGCCGATCCCGTGCGCCGAAGGGATTCGCTTCTTCGCGGCTGAGCGCGGCATATGTGCTGCGGTGAGGCTCGGTGCAGGTCATTTGGCAGCGCGGTTTTCTCGTCACAACAGGGCAACGTGTACGGGCATAGAAGCGGTATGCACCCTTGACTATGCGGAGCGTTTACCATTTACGGGTCGGAGCAGCGTTGTGCAACCAAATGGGGCACCCTCCAGAACGGTATGCGGGCGATTCTCATCACTCTTTCACCAAGCGTACGTGCGGTTTTTCCTTGCCAATCCGCCATTTACTCCGTATAATTCCAACAGTAATCATTACATTCGCGCGGTGCACTTCACCTCAATCCAAGAGGAGCATCATGGACGAGTCACACGCAGTCACCACCAGCAGCAACGCGGGTGAGTCGACTCCAGACATTCGAAGCAAAGAATTTTTCGCCCAACTCCTCAACGAACAAAGCGAGAAGTTACGTTCCCTGAAACACGGCGACACGATGGACGGCGTGATTTTGGCCATATACGAGCACGAACTCGTGGTGGACATCGGCGCCAAATCCGAGGGTGTCGTCCTGGCCCGAGACATGCACACCGTGGTCGACGAAGAGCGTGAAGCAATCATCGTCGGAGCAACGGTGCTCGTCTACGTCATGCAACCCGAGGATGACCAAGGTCGTGTCAGTTTGTCACTCGACCGAGCACGACAAGAGCGCAGCTGGCGCAAGTTGCAGCAGTATGCGGACGACGGCACGGTCCTCGAGACAAAAGTCATCAACTTTAACAAAGGCGGTCTGTTGGTCAATCTGGACGGCGTCCGTGGCTTCATCCCGACCTCACAGGTCAGTGGGATTGGTCGCGGCAGCGAAGTGCAGAAGCAAGCCGACATGACCCGCATGATTGGCTCAACGGTACGCCTCAAAATTGTCGAAATGAGCCGAGCGCGCAATCGCTTGATTCTGTCGGAACGACAGGCAAATGCCGAATCGCGTGATTCACGCAAGGGTGCATTGCTCAGCGAGATTGCCGTCAACGACGTACGCGAAGGGACTGTCACTTCGGTCTGCGACTTCGGTATTTTTGTCGATATCGGCGGTGCCGACGGGCTGGTCCATTTGTCCGAGTTATCGTGGAGCCGCGTGCGCCATCCGAGTGACGCATACAAAGTCGGCGACGTCACCAAAGTGATGATTCTCAACATCGATACCGAACATCGTCGGATCGCATTGTCCATCAAGCGCACGCAGACCGAACCCTGGGCAGCGGTCGCCGAAGCATTCAGCGTCAACCAAGTCGTTGCGGGCACCGTGACCCAGATTGCGCCGTTCGGAGCATTCGTGCGCATGACCGAAGGTGTCGAAGGGCTCATCCATTCGTCCGAATTGACCGGTGATGCGGTCGCTGCGGTCCGCGAAGGCGCGTCAGTGACGGTGCGGATTATCCGCGTCGACATTCCGCGCAGACGCATCGCGTTGAGTCTGCAAATCACCCCCGATGCTCCGACTGCGGACGCGTCATAGCGCTGGCTCATTCCAATGAGCAGTGATGGGAGCATGTATGTCTGGTGCTTACGATAAATT
This sequence comes from Thermoflexus hugenholtzii JAD2, assembly GCA_945881915.1. Classification (GTDB taxonomy): domain Bacteria; phylum Chloroflexota; class Chloroflexia; order Chloroflexales; family Roseiflexaceae; genus UBA965. The sequence continues at coordinate 46,320 of CAMCVW010000020.1, forward strand.
TACCAAGCGTGCCAAACAAGTGTTGCAATATGCCACCGAAGAAGCACGCACACTCAATCATTCATACATCGGCACCGAACATATTCTGCTCGGCTTGATTCGTGAAGGGGAAGGCGTGGCTGCTCGAGTCCTCGAAGACCTGGGCGTCCAACTCGCACAGACTCGTCACTCCGTCGAATTCATTGTCGGCATTGGTGAAGGCGAGACACGACCGGACAAAGAACTCTCGGCACGTGCCAAAAACGTCATTTCGCTGGCCATTGACGAAGCCAAACGACTCGGTCACAACTACATCGGTACCGAGCACATCCTGCTTGGTCTGATTCGCAATGGCGAAGGCGTGGCGACGGGCGTCCTCGACATGCTCGGCGTCTCGCTCGAGCAAATCAAAACCAATGTCATGCGGGTCATTCGCCAAGGCGGCACCGGCACCAGTAGTACGAGCGGTTCCGGCAGCACGACGACCACACCAGCAGCAGAACGCACCACCAGCCAGAGTAGCAGTTCGAGCAGCTCCAAAAGCGATGCCCCCGAAAAAGGCAAAGGCGGCAAAACGCCATACCTCGATGCACTAGGAACCGACTTGACCGAAATGGCTGAAAGCGGTCGCCTCGACCCCGTGATTGGTCGCTCGCGTGAAATAGATCGCGTGATTCAGATTTTGTCACGCCGCACCAAAAACAATCCTGCCCTTATCGGCGAACCGGGCGTCGGCAAAACCGCCATCGTCGAAGGATTGGCCCAACGCATCGTCGCCGGCGAAGTGCCCGACAGCTTGCGTGGCAAGCGCGTAGTGTCGCTCGATATGGGCGCCCTCGTTGCCGGCACCAAATACCGCGGCCAGTTCGAAGAACGCCTCAAGAAGGTCGTCGACGAAATAAAAGAAACACGCTGTATCTTGTTCATCGACGAATTCCATACCATCATCGGTGCTGGCGGCGCAGAAGGCACACTCGACGCTGCCAACATCCTCAAGCCGGCATTATCGCGCGGTGAGCTGCAGACCATCGGAGCTACCACCCTCGACGAGTACCGCAAGTACATTGAGCGTGACGCTGCCCTCGAGCGCCGCTTCCAGCCTGTCATGGTGGAACAACCCAACGAAGAAGACACCATTGCTATTCTGCGTGGCATTAAATCTCGCTACGAAGACTTCCATCAGCTGCAAATCAGCGACGAAGCACTCGTGGCGGCTGCGTATTTGTCATCACGCTACGTACCAGACCGGTTTTTGCCGGACAAAGCGATCGACCTTATTGACGAAGCAGCCGCGCGCGTGCGCATGACACGGAGTTCCACCCCATCGGCACTGCGTGATTCGTTGCGCGGGCTCGAAGCCATCACCAAAGAAATCGAAGCAGCCCAGGCGCAAGGCCAGACCGAACTCGTCGAGACTTTGCAGGAACGCGCAGACATCCTCAAGGCACGTGTCGCACAACTCGAACAAGAGCACGGAATCGATGCGAGTACGACTACCGCCCCATATGTGACCGAAGAAGACATAGCCGGCGTCGTGGCCATGTGGACCGGCATCCCGGTCACACGCTTGACCGGCGATGAATCGATTCGTTTGTTGCAGATGGAATCGGCCCTGCACGCCCGCGTCATCGGTCAATCCGAGGCAATCGTCACCGTGTCAAAAGCGGTACGGCGAGCCCGCGCTGGCCTGAAGGACCCACGGCGTCCCATCGGCAGCTTCATATTCCTTGGACCCACAGGCGTCGGCAAAACAGAGCTTGCCAAAGCATTGGCTGAGTTCATGTTTGGCTCCGAAGAACAACTCATCAAAATTGACATGTCGGAGTTCCAAGAACGACACACGTCGTCACGACTGGTTGGTTCGCCCCCAGGATATGTGGGGTATGGCGATGGTGGCCAGCTCACCGATGCCGTACGCCGCAAGCCCTACTCTGTGATCCTCTTCGACGAAATCGAAAAAGCGCACCCCGATACATACAACCTGCTCTTGCAAGTCCTCGAAGACGGCCAACTGACAGACGGCAAGGGGCGTAGGGTCGACTTCCGCAATACCATTATCATCATGACCTCGAACGTCGGTACCGAACAAATCCGCGGTGCGTCGCGCATCGGGTTCATGGGCAAAGACGGCGAATCACAAAACCTCGACCTGCAAAATCGGGTCAACGAAGCACTGCGCATGGTGTTCCGACCCGAATTCCTGAATCGCTTGGATGCAACCATCATCTTCCATGCGTTGACGACGTCCGAGATTCGCGAGATTTCGCGCTACTTGTTGGCTCGTGTACAGAAGCAGCTCAACGAGCACAAGTTGACTTTGGAAGTGACCGACGAGGCTTGCGATTTGCTGGCCAAACGCGGCTACGATCCCGCCTTCGGTGCTCGTCCGCTGCGCCGTATCATCACCAACCTCATCGAAGATCCACTCTCGGAAGGGGTACTCGACGGTCGGTTTGTGTCGGGTGACACCATCCTGGTCGATGTGGCTACGCTCGAAAACGGCGAATCGTATTTGCGCTTGCAGCCACAGCGCGTCGAAGACGCCGTGGTGGATTCGTTGGCCTAACCATGGCCAAAGCGCGCACGATTTTTGTCTGTCAACAATGCGGCGCGCATCAAGCACGATCAATGGGACGTTGCCCGCAATGCAACGCCTGGGATAGTTTGGTAGAACAAGTCGAACGACGTGAGGCGGCAACGCCGACACGTCGTTCGTCTGTTGTGAGCGGCGGTGCCGGTCCCATCCTGCTGCAAGACGTACCGAGCGGCGGCGTGTCACGCTTGCCCGTACGCTTCCAAGAATTTTCACGCGTGCTGGGTGGCGGACTCGTGCCAGGCTCACTCGTATTGATTGGCGGCGAACCAGGCATCGGCAAATCCAGCCTCCTCCTCCAAGCTGCCGCTCACTTTGCTGAGCACGTCGGCGATGCACTCTATATATCTGCCGAAGAATCTACCCAGCAAATCAAACTGCGCGCTGACCGGATGGGCTTGCATCCTGAACGACTGTGGCTCTCTTCCGAGACGAACCTCGAAGCGGCCATTGAGCAGATTATCGAGCAACGGCCGGGAATGGTCATCGTCGACTCGATCCAAACGGTCTATCTCGAAGAGCTCAACTCGGCCGCAGGTTCGGTCGGTCAAGTACGCGAAGGCGCGTTACGGTTGTTACGCGTCGCCAAAGACCTCAATATCGCTATTATCATCGTGGGCCATGTCACCAAAGAAGGCGCGATCGCCGGGCCACGAATGCTTGAACACATCGTCGACGTGGTGCTCTACCTCGAGGGCGAGCGTTTTCACCAATACCGGGTGTTGCGTGGGGTCAAGAACCGCTTTGGTTCGACCGATGAGGTAGGCATCTTCGAGATGGCTGCAGACGGCCTGCGTGAGGTTACCAATCCTTCTTTGGTTTTTTTGGCAGAACGCTCTGCAAATACCCCCGGCTCTGCCGTTGCCGTCACACTCGAAGGAACGCGTCCAATCCTCGTCGAAGTGCAAGGACTGACCTCAAATACCGCCAATCCACAACCGCGCCGCACCGTCAATGGTTTTGATTTGAATCGTCTCCAGATGCTGTTGGCAGTGCTGGGCAAACGCGTCGGCCTGCCACTTTTTAACCAAGACGTCTACGTCAACATCGTCGGTGGCCTGCGCATCGGCGAGCCCGCTGCTGACTTGGCGGTGGCGACGGCAATCGCCTCTTCGTTCCGCAACCAGCAGGTCAAAATCGACACCGTGCTGGTGGGCGAAATAGGCTTGTCGGGGGAATTGCGCGGCGTCTCGCAGCTCGAACGTCGCCTGGGCGAAGCCGCCAAATTGGGCTTCAGACGCGCAGTATGCCCGCCGTTGCAAGCTCCGATACACATCGACGGAATGCAGATTATTCCCGCGCGCTCCGTCTTTGATGCCATCGACGCTGCACTCGGACCTGCTCCCAGCCGTAAGAAATCCACCGACACAGACGACGAATAGCCACACTGAGGCAATGCCATGCGTGCGATTTTGCAGCGAGTCAGCCAGGCTACCGTCGCAGTAGATGGGGTCAACGTCGGGGCGATTGCCCACGGCCTGTTGGTTTTGCTTGGTATCGGGCAAGGGGACGGGCCAGCACAGATAGCAATCATCGCCAAGAAAATCCTCGAGTTGCGCATTTTCGACGACGAACAGGGCAAACCCAACATCTCGCTCCTCGACAGCGGTGGATCGGTGCTCGCCGTCTCGCAATTCACCCTGTACGCAGATACAAGCCGCGGGCGTCGCCCTGGCTACGCGCTTGCTGCAGCGCCAGCACTCGCCGAACCGCTCTACGAAGCCATGGTTGCGGCACTACGGACAGCCGGGGTAACAGTGGCGACCGGAGTTTTTGGGGCGGACATGCAGGTGTCCCTGACCAACAACGGGCCCTACACCATCATCCTCGACAGCGACACGCTGACGATGCCGGCCGGCATCGTACCCAAACCAGATATCCTGCGGTGAACACCCCATGATGCATACCATACGACGAGCCACACCTGTCGATTATGCGGCGATATCGCGTCTTCTCCGAGATGCGCTGATGGTCCCTGCCATCTATGACGCACCGAGTTTGTGGTGGGTAGCCGTCGACACACAGGGATGTGTCATCGGCTCGATAGGGGTCGAACCCGATGCGCACAATTGGTTGTTGCGCAGCACGGTCGTCGATCCGGCACTGCGCCAATCCGGCATCGGCAAACAACTGGTCGCTACGGTCGAATCAGCTGCTCGCAGTACCGGCATCGGGACGTTGTTTTGCTTCGGCACCGACGTCGGCGACTATTGGGCGCGACGTGGTTTTGCTGAGGTGCCGGTCGACGTGCTGTGTCAGCATGTGCCCCACGCGGCACAAATCGGCCAGTTCATCGCCAATGGCTGGTTGGCAGACGAGGTCGCCTGGAGGAAGTTCCTCTGACGTAGCATGTCCATCTGGCGACTCCCGCTGAGCACCCAATCATTCATTTTCTGCTGATGCACCGGCATGCTTGAGCCGCGCTTCGATACGCCGCGCTTTTCGTATGGGGCATCCACGACGCCAAAATCCACGACGTCATTCGCACACCATTCGGGGTGCGTGATTGGCTGTTGCGCAGTGCTTTGGTGTGCGTACCGTTCCGTGGCCACGGCCTTGGGCGTGCGCTGACCGATGCAATCCTGTGCGCAGCCCTGGAGCACAACGTTGATGCCGTCGCCTGCTGCAGCACCGAAGCACGGGAATACTGGACGCACATTGGTTTTGTGGAAGTACCCGCAAACGAACTGGTGCGCGTATGCCCAACGTTCCACAAGTCTTACAGTTTGCTGATATGGGCTGGTGAGCGACCGAGACCGTTTGGCGTTACGGTATACAATCATAGAGACGTTCGCAGCAGAGTCGCGCGCACACGAAGGAGGCCATCATGGCGATGTTTGACATGCCCCTGAATCAACTCGAGCAGTACCGGCCGGATGTCGCTGAACCGGCAGACTTCGATGCGTTTTGGGCAGCCAGCCTGGCGCAAACACGTAGCCATGCCCTCAATGCGCAATTCGTTGCGGTCAATGACGGCTATCAGACCGTCGATGTCTATGATGTGACATTCAACGGCTGGGGTGGCCAACCCATCAAAGGGTGGTTCTTGTTGCCCAAACAACGCAGTGGCACGATTCCGTGTGTGGTCGAATATCTCGGATACGGCGGCGGACGCAGCTTCCCCAACGACTTCTTGTTGTGGTCGAGCCGTGGCTATGCACATTTTGTGATGGATACGCGTGGCCAAGGCAGTGCATGGAGCAAAGGCGACACCGCAGATCCCGAGCTCGAAGGTGCCAATCCACATCATCCTGGCTTTATGACCCGTGGGATTGCCACCAAAGAATCATATTACTACCGGCGCGTCTTCTGTGATGCGGTACGCGCCATCGAAGCAGCCCGCAGCCATCCCGCAGTCGACGGGAGTCGCATCGCGGTGACCGGCGGCAGCCAGGGAGGCGGAATTTCGATCGCCGCTGCCGGATTGATGCCGGACGTGGCTGTGGCAATGCCCGATGTGCCTTTTCTGTGCCACTACCGCCGCGCCACCGAAATCACCAATTCCGATCCCTACAGCGAAATAAGCCGCTACCTCAAGACGCATCGGCACAACGTCGAACAGGTTTTCACTACCCTGAGTTACTTCGATGGTATCCACTTTGCGAAGCGTTCCAAAGCACCGACGTTGTTTTCGGTTGGGTTGATGGACGACATCTGTCCGCCATCGACCGTCTACGCCGCCTACAACGCCTGGAATGGCCCCAAACAAATCAGCGTCTGGCATTACAACAATCACGAGGGCGGCGGAACGTTCCAAGCACAAGACAAAATGCGCTTCATGCAGGCCCACCTCCCTCGCTCGTGACGATGTGTCCGTAGCGCCTACAACCATAAGGTACCGAAATGTCTGATCCGTCACCCAATAGCACAACAAGCAACACCCCCGTGAGCGCTGTAAACCTTCACGATACGGTCAGCGCACGCAATTTTTTTCGCGCGCAGATTGCCCAGAACCCCAAAAATCTGACGGCGTACCTCTCGCTTGCTAAACTGTTGCCGGTGTTGATGGAACGTGAGCGCATCCTCGCGCGCGCCCAGCGGCTTGCTCCCGATGATGCAATGGTCGCCAATGCGCTCGCAGACGCGCGCGAACTCATGCTCCAGGGGATGACAATTGTCCCGGTACTGCACATCTCCGAGACGATTAACCTCGAGCTCGATGCCGCGAGCGACGTTTTTGCGCATACGAGCATATCTACCGAACTCACGATTATCCCCGAACTTGTCCCCGAACCGGTCGCTGTCTACTGCCCCGACCACCCTGAAGCATTGGCACTGCTGCGTTGCACGAGTTGTGAACGACCCATGTGTGCCCACTGTGCTACGATGACCGCCGTCGGCCAAATCTGTAACACCTGCACGGTTGCCCGCATCCCCGACCGCTACAAAAGTCGCCTTGGACATCAAGTGCTGACGTTCTTGTTTGCCGTGTCACTGACCGGTATCGCCATTGTGCTGGCTTCACTCATTCTGCCGTTCCCGTTTATTGGGCCGTTTTTGTTTCTCGCCGGCGGGATTCTGACCGGTAATCTCGTGGTAGCCACTGTCACACGCCTGGTCAAAAAGCGTGGCCGTGCGCTGGTCATTACCGCCGGCGTTGGCGTTGGAGTCGCAAGTGGTCTCGTCTACGGATTTCGGTTGTTGACCGGTCGTTTTGATCTGTTCTATTTGCTTCTCATCGTGATGTTTGCCATATTGGCAATCCGCAACATTCGTGAACAATTGCGGTAGGAATTATGAATTAGGAATTATGAATTATGAATTCGCAGATTGTCAGGTTGCGTCTTGTCAAGTGGTGTAAATTCGTGGGTTCGTTGAAGCGGCGATTGTACCGGCGTTAACTGGATTCGCGGGCTTCATCCATGGACTTTTTGGTGAAGTAACCGCGCTTCAGACTCCAATCTCTGTCAAGTTCTACGATTT
>CAMCVW010000021.1 GCA_945881915.1 Thermoflexus hugenholtzii JAD2
TCGGGGATGGCGATGCACTCCCACAACAAGCCTTTGCGCAACGGTCCAATCGTCCACAGCCAGGGAATGGTCTGCCCCGTACCATCGATCAAGCGGGCATCGATGCCGTTGGCAATCCCCAAGCGCAGCGCATCGGGATTGAGTAGACCGCGATTGCGCAAGGCGACGATGAGCGGAGCCTCTAGTGTGCCGAAGTCGGTGCTTGGTCCGGTACAGTTGATCACATACGCTGCCTGGAGGTGCGCGGTGCCGGCCGTGGTAGCTAGTGTCATGGCGATTCCGTTGGGGTTTTGTGCTGCGCTTGTCAGCCGGCCAGTGAGACTGCGCAGTTGACCACGCTGGCGTGCGGCATCGAGCTGGGCGGCGATTTCGGGAGCGATGCGGTGCCGGTGCACATCCCAGTAGGGCCGCAGATGGCGCAGAAAACGCCGCTGCGTGACCGTCCCGAATTGCTGCCATAACCCCTGCGTATGCGGCCGCAGACTATCGACGACTGCCTGCCATGGGATCCCTGCGGCGGCTGCAGCGGTGACGGCGGCGCGGAATATGCGGAGCAATTCGCTCAAGGGCCGCTGCCCATCGACGTGCGTGAAGGGCGCGGGGTAGGTCACCCGAGCCACATGCGTGCGTGGTTCGTAGCCGCGCCGCGAGAAGGCGGTGATGCTGCCACGATGACCGTTGCCGAGCAGGGCAATCACGCTATCGACCATCGTCAAGCCGGTGCCGATGATGACGACTGCGTCATCCGACTGGATGTCGGTGCCGATGCGCTGCCAGTCGTACCCTTGGATGATACGTGGCACAGCGGGAATCCAGCGTGCCAATGGATGAGCGGGTTGATTGTGCCCAATCGCCAGGATGATCTGATCGGCCGCGATGATCGAACCATCTGCCAGCACCACACTGGCACCTGCACCGCGAGGAATCACATCGGTTGCCGTCGTCGCTGCATGCCGGTACTGCCCTGCACTCGCAGCAATTGTGTGTTGGAGGGAGTCACGGAGGTAGGCGGCATACCAGCTGCGCGGCACAAATGCATCGCCATCGGCGCCGGGGTGCGTCTGGGCGAGCCAGGCCACGAAGTGCCCCGGCTGGTCCGCGCAGATACTCATGTTGCTCGCGCGGACATTCAGTAGCAACCGCTCGTTCTGGGTGGCATAGGCCACTCCCTCGCCCAATGCTGCTGGCTCGATCTGCGTAATGACGTCTGCTGCCGCAGCCGCGCGCAATAACGCGTGTGCCGCCAAGACGCCGCCTGCCCCACCGCCGATGATGACTATCTGCATCGCAACCTTCTTTGTTCTGTGCTTGCTGGCACTATATCACAAAAGTATACTATGTCTATAGATTATTTCAAGTTTAAGTCGATTGTCAGCAAGCTATCAGGTGGGCTGCACGGGCCGCCTAATACTCGGTGGGCAGGTTTGCATTGCGCCAAGCGCCGATACCACCGGTGACATTGGTGACGTTGGTAAACCCGTTGCTGAGGAGCAGATCCTGGGCAACCTTGCTGCGATTGCCGGAGCGGCAGAAGGCAGCGATGGGGCGGTCCTTGGGAATTTCGGCCAGGCGCGTGGCGAGCTCGGGCAGGGGGATGAGGATAGAACCGATGACGTGGCCGTCTTGGGTGTATTCTTCGGGGGAACGCACGTCGAGGACATAGATGTCGGTCTTGGCATTGATGCGGTCGTTGAGTTCGTTGACGGTGATGTTCATGGGAAGTGCTCCTGCAAAAGATGCGCTGGTGGGTGCTCCACATGCGCTAAAGATGAGTGCGGCGACGGGGAGTGTGAAAAACAAACGTCGGGTCCTATTCATACCATCCTCCAAGTAGCTAGGGATTCATTGTGTGACTTGTGTGCTCGGCAGACATCTGCGTTGCCCAGGTCGAAAGGAGCGTTACGACCAGCGGATCGTCGGAGCGGAATTGGATGGTCGATCCTGCAGCGTCCGACACAACCGTGACGGCAATAGCAGCCCGATTGGCGCGTAACCGGGCTTGTGTATCCGTGCTGACCATCGCCATATCATCGGTATAGTCGCCGGTGCGGAAGCGCGTGGCTTCGGATTCCATGTGCTGACGTATAGCCGCCGCCGTGATTGCATCGTCTGCGCGGTGCGCAGTCATCATCATATCGACGCCATTCAGCAGCACCATGTAGTGGTGGGTACTTTTTTCCATCGTGCCGCTCAGCGCTGCGCCATGGTCTGCGTGACCGCCTACCAATCCGTAGTACGGAATGAGCGCCACGAGCGCCCCGGCGAGCACCAGCGAACCGATGAGGGTGAGCCAGTTGCGACGATCGAGACGTTGCATACGGTTACTTCCTCACCACGGGCAATCCCGCGGACTGCCAAGCCATCATCCCACCGCTGAGGTTTTTCACATTGGTAAAACCCGCATTCTGCAGCTGTGCATGTGCCGAACCGCTGCGCGCGCCTGAGCGACAGACGGTGACGACCATCCGATCGGTGGGGATTTTCTTGAGGTGGCTGGCGAGTTCGCCCAAGGGAATCAGATTCGCTCCGGCGATGTGGCCATCGCCACGGAATTCCTGAGGTGAGCGAACATCGAGGATGTATAGCTTTTCTTTGGCGGTGACAAGCGCCGACAATTCGGTCGCACTCACGCGGTACTCACCCCCTGATACAGCATCCATCCACTTACGCAACCGGTGCAAGAGACTCATTCTGTACCACCTCTGCAAGTACTTGTATTGCTTCGACAACCTGTGCCCGTTGAGCGAGCGGGATGTGGTCCAATAATCCACCGAGTCGTTCGTTCCGCGCTGTAGAGATTGCCTGACTTTTGTCGGTTCCCACAGCGGTACGTCGAAGGAGGGTGACGCGGGCGTCGTGTTCTGCCTTTTCGCGCACGATCCAACCGCGCTCCTCGAGGTCTGCCACCAACCGGCTGACCGTGCTCTTGTCGAGGTTCAACACCTGTGCCAGGTCGCGCTGCGGCATGGGCTCAGCGCGTTGCAACGCAACCATCGCACACGCCTCGGCCAAAGACACAGGGAATCCGCATGGCGTTGCGTCTGGCCGATGCAGACCCAACCCGCGTACGATGCTCATCAGAGCCTCTTGGAATACTTCCCGCTGGGGTTTTTTCATATTTGTTGCCTCATACAACTAATAACAGTTGCAGTATACAACTATCTACACAAAAGTCAAGAAGTAAGGAAATTCAAGCGTAAAAGGCTATGTTCAGGGAATTTTAACAATAATTCAAGAATATAGGGCAATTTCGGTATACAATGAACGCAGAATAGCCGAATATAGAGAACCAGAATGACGAACAAACAGATTGCTTCGGTGTTGATTGTTGATGACGACGTGCAGTATTGCGAAATGTTAGCAAATTTTCTGCAGGAGCAAGGCTTCCACGTTGTTGTTGCGCATGATGGCTCGAGCGCACAGGAGCTTTGTGTCCGGCAGACGTTTTCGTGCATTGTATTGGACGTCAACATGCCGACCGTGAACGGGGCAACCTTCCTGCAATTGTTACGTGCTTTTTCATTCACACCAGTGATTATGTGCTCGGGGATTTCGGACGAGAGCGAGATGGTACGGTTCTTTACCTTGGGGGCGGACGATTACGTGGTCAAGCCGATTCGCATCCACGAACTCACTGCACGCATCAAAGTCGCCATACGGCGCGGAGCACCCGAAGAACCCGCCTACACCGACGATGTTGGGTTGTATGTCGATCCGCGCACCCGGACGGTCGTTACCAATGGGCGCAGCGTGAAGTTGACTCCGTCTGAATTCCACATATTGACCGTATTGATGACCAAATCGAATCAACTCGTGACTCGCCGTGATTTGGTCGAAAGTCTGTACCCGAATGTTGAATACACCGGCGGATTCCGCATCCTCGACGTGCATATTTCGAATATTCGGAGCAAATTGACATCGACGAACGGTCCAGCTTCGGACATCATCACATCCGTATATGGGGTGGGGTATGTGTATAACGGAGTGAAACCACGCGTGTGAAGCAACTTCGTTACCGGTCCATCATCTTCGCTTGTTTAATATCGGTGTTGAGCATTTTTGCAACCACACTGGGATTTTTGTACACAACCGGAGATCTCGCGTATAGCTACTTCCGCCCACTCCAGGTTGCCCACTACCGGCTACTCCTCCAAAACTACTACAACGATGGTGGACAGGATGAGCAACTCGACTCGGTGTTTCAGGCATATGTGCTCACCACCGCACAAGAATCAAATCCCCTGATAATCACGGACGACAAAGGGGTGGTGTTGTTCAACATCCACTCCTTCAGTAGCCGGATTGACCTCGACGCATACAGCAGTAAATATCCGGTGGCATTGTCACTCAGCAAGCAATTGTGGATTGTGTATCCATTTTCGGCTGCAACCCTGACCTACCAACTCTTGGAGAGTGGCAAATTCAGCTGGATTTTTGTGCTGATTTTGCTCGTTCTCATCGTCTGTGGCTACTTTGGAATCACGGTGGCATCCCAGTTCGAAAAACTGATGCAACGCGCTCGTGACCGTGACGGCCAGCCCGATAGTCGGGAGGACGATGCGTTCTCACGCGAGGTCAACGATTTTATCGGAAGCATCAAAAAAGAAACACTGACGACTGCGGAAAACATCGAAAAACTCAAGCAATTCAATGCAACGATTGCACACGAGCTGCGCAATCAGCTGAATACGATTACGGTCGCTGTCGATATGTTGCAGTACAAGTCTGACGTGACCTCCGAAAAAACCGTTGCGGTTTTGCATGGTGAGATACGCCAGATAACGCGTCTCGTGAACGACCTCCACTTACTCTCGCTCATCGAAGTTCAGCGTCTCGTGGTCACACCGCATCCTATGCCGATGAATGCGGTAGTGGAATACATCGTCAGTGCTGCTCGCTCACGCAGTGCGCCAGTCAGTGTCCGCTACATGGTCGCTGCAGATGCCGAAGGATTATCTGCATATATCGACGAAGAGCGCTTCAGGCAGGCATTAGATAACCTGATAGACAATGCGATACGGCACAGCGAAGCCGATAGCGCTGTGTGCGTTGAACTGAGTCGATCTGCCGATGATTGTCTGATTACCGTCCAGGATGAGGGCTCGGGTATCCCCGCCGAAGAAATAGATAATTTGTTCCGCCGCTTCTACCGCGCCAGTAATGCACGTGGCAAAGGGACTGGCTTGGGATTGGCCATCGCCCACGAAATCATCAATGCGCACTGTGGAAACATCCGCGTCCAGAGCACGTTGGGTATCGGTACGTCCTTCGAAATCCGGCTTCCCGTAGCTATCCAAGTGCAGCTGCCTGCCATGCCCGTAGACGTCCACCGGAACTGATTCCGCCCCGATTACACCTCTACCCTGTGATAATTCCAACCGCATACTCTGGCACACATGCATGACGGACACTGCGCTCGCTATCGTGACGCATTGCACAGCGCACATCCACCCCAGTGAACAAACCGTTCGCTGCCCTTGGCATGCAATGCGGTACATGTGACACAGATTGTATGTGCATCTTCCTGGGCCTAATGGTCAAGCGTCGAGCCCAGAAGTTGGTCTACAATTGTGGAACACGCACCAAAGGGAGATTCTATGACACCGCTTGACGCAGTCTATGCACATATATCCACGCATGAGCAGGTATTCATTCAGCGGCTGATGGACTATGTACGCAACCCGAGCATCAGTGCCCACGGCATCGGCATTGGCGAAACAGCCGAATGGCTGACTGGGTATTTGCGCACAATCGGATTCGACACCACAGCCTACCCCACTGCAGGCTGGCCGATGATCGTCGGTCGTCACCACCACAAACCGGGCAAGCCAACGGTGTTGTTCTATGGACATTACGACGTCCAGCCGCCTGATCCATTGGAGGCCTGGGTATCGCCCCCGTTCGAGCCAACCATTCGTGATGGACGCATCTATGGTCGTGGCGCCGGCGACAACAAAGGGCAACACTATGCGCAGTTGTTGGCACTCGAATCATGGCTGCAGGTCGCCGGTGAACTGCCCTGCAACGTGACGTTCTTGTTGGAAGGTGAAGAAGAGGTCGGCAGTCCGAACCTCGCTGCATTTGTCAGCGCACACCAAGAGCTCCTCAAAGCGGACTTGGTCATCACCGCCGACGGACCGATTCACGAGGATGGGACACCGCAGATTGAATACGGCGTGCGTGGCTGTCTCTCGTTTGAACTGCATGCTCGTGGCGCAAACACAGACCTGCATTCGGGCAATTGGGGTGGTGTCGCTCCGCAACCGCTGTGGAAGTTAGTCCACCTATTGGCAACCATGAAGAACGCCCGCGGCGAGATTACCATCCCAGGCATCATGGAGCAGGTTGCCCCCATCACTGCACGGGAACGGGCTGCGCTCGATGCGCTGCCGCTCGATTTGGCGCGCCTCATGGCAGGGGTGGGCATGACCGAGCTCGATGGACCAGCAGAAGTCCCGTTCTATGACCGGATTTCGTGCAGACCGACCTTGACCATCAACGGGTTCCACGGCGGCTATGGTGGTCCCGGATCCAAAACTGTCTTGCCGCACGAAGGGTTCGTCAAGTGCGACATGCGGTTGGTTGGTGGTATGTCTATTGCGGCCTGTCAGGCAGCCATCAGTGCGCATATCGCAGCCATCGACCCATCGATAGAGGCGATTTTTGAGTCGGGGATGGAGCCCTCACGGACGTCACTGGAATCACCGTTTGCTGTACCCATCCACCGCGCGATTGTGCATGCCCAGGGCGCCGAGCCGTACCACATCCCGTCACTGGGTGGCAGTTTGCCCGATTATGTCTATACGAAAATCCTGGGCATACCGGCATTCGTTGTCCCCTATGCCAACGCGGACGAACGCAACCATGCCCCCAACGAAAACATTATCATCGATTGCTTCATCAAGGGTATTCGCACTGGCGCTGCGTTGGTGCAGTTCCTCGCAGAAGAAAAATAAAGACTGCGATATGGATTGAGTCATCCATTGACTGAGTTACTGAGTCGGCTTGCCATACTCCTCTAGTACTCATACACGGAGCCTGGAACTGTGCTACTGTCGCAGTGTAACGAACGCATTAACATTTGATGCATTCTGAATGGCAAAGGAACATCACATGAAGGCAAAGAAGCCCGCTGATTCTTCTCTGAAGCCCGAATCGCAGATGATGCGGTACGCGTACGACCCCGAACTTGCCAGCCACGCCGTCAAACCGCCGATGTACCTGACCTCGACTTTTTCGTTCACGAGTGCCGAGCATGGGAAAGCCTACGCCGAGGTCATCAACGGCTTGCGCACGCAACGACCCGACGAAGATTTTTCGAATACCTACATCTATGGTCGCGACACCAATCCCAATCTCGAGATTTTTGAGCGCCGCCTGGCAATCTGGGAGGACGCCGAAGCTGGCGCTGCGTTCGAGAGCGGGATGGCCGCCATTGCATTCACCTTTTTGGCGTTCTTGAGTCCGGGCGATATTTTGGTGCATAGTGAACCGACCTACGGCGGCACGGATTTTTTGCTCAAGAGCATCCTGAATCGATTCCAGATTCGTGCGGTGGGCGTCAACATGAAGGATGGCCGCGCTGGCCTCGAAAAAGTCCTCGCAGATCCGACCGTCGCTGCCAAAGTGGGCATCATCTACCTCGAATCACCCTGCAATCCAAGCAACCTGATGGCCGATATCGGTCATGCAGTGGCCTGTGCCAAGAAGCTCGAGAAGAACGGCAAGCGTCCACTCGTCGTCGTCGACAATACGTTCCTCGGCCCGGTGTTCCAGCAGCCACTGCGGCACGGCGCTGACCTATCGCTCTACTCGGCGACGAAGTATATCGGTGGCCATAGCGACATCCTCGCAGGAGCAGCACTCGGTCGCAGCGAACTGATTGGCAAGCTCAAGTTGATGCGGGCTATGTTGGGGGCTATTCCATCCCCACACACATGCTGGTTGTTGACCCGCAGCCTCGAGACACTCAAACTACGCATGAATGCCCAGGTCGAAGGCGCAAAACGCGTCGCTGCCTACTTGGCACAACACCCCAAGGTCGAGCGTGTCAATTATTTGGGGCTGCTCGACCCGCACAGCGAGCAGGGCCAGATCTATGCAAAACAGTGTAGTGCGCCGGGAGCCATGATTTCGGTGTACCTCAAAGGTGGCGAGGCGGAATCGTTCCGATTCCTCAATCACCTCAAACTCATCACCATGGCAGTCAGTCTGGGCGGCAACGAATCCCTGGCCGAACATCCCGCCAGTATGACGCACATCGAGGTCGACCTCGAAGACCGCCTCGAAGGCGATATCACCGATGCACTGGTTCGCCTGTCGATTGGTATCGAAGCACCCGAAGACCTCATCGACGACATTGGCCAAGCACTCCTCTACGTGTGAGCTTCATCAGGGTTGCATCGCTCTGGAACAAAGATCGTGCAACCCTGGCAAGAACGGAGAGAATACGGAAAATATATTATTTAGACAGTGTATAAGTTGATTTACATATTAAAAATTTAGTATTTCGACAAATGTTGGTGGTATGTGGTTTTTTTCGCTTTAATTTGCAATAATAAACGAAAATAAAACATTCGAAATGGCAGATTGTCACGAAGATGCGAAAATCTGATATAATTTTATCCACTATTAGTTTCACGAAGAAAGATTTATTATGTTGAAGCACGCATTTGTATGGTGGTGCCTGACGCAGCAAGGGCTGACGGATGCACAGATTCTCGACGCCGGCCAACAGGCTGGATTCGAAGGGGTCGAAATGGCTCCCGAGCACCTGTGGCGTGAGGTTCAGACGCGTGGCTTGACGATGGTGTCGACCCAAGCACACGGCACGATTGAATCTGGGATGAATGACCCAAAGCAACACAATCGCATCATTAGCGAGACCTGTGCAATGCTCGAAAAAGCGGTCAAGTGGAACATTCCCACCCTCATCTGCTTCAGTGGCAATCGTGGTCAAAACAACGACCGGGAAGCCATCAAACAAATCAATGAAGTACTGTTCAAAGTCGCCTCGTTGGCAGAGCAAGCCAAAGTGTCGGTAGTACTCGAGCTTCTCAATAGCCGTGTGGATCACCCCAATTATCACTGTGACCGGACCGAGTTCGGCATTGCCTGTGTGGAACCCATCCGATCTGAGCGCATCAAGTTGCTCTACGACGCCTACCATATGCAGATTATGGAAGGTGACCTGATTCGCACCATCCGCGCCCATCATAGATACTTCGGGCATTACCACATCGCCGGTAACCCCGGGCGGAATGACCCCGATGGCACCCAAGAGATTCATCACCCGGCATTGATGCAAGCCATTGCCGACACCGGGTACACGGGCTTTGTCGGTCACGAATATCTGCCCAGTGGCCCGATCGCGGCAGCACTCAAGGCCTCGCGCATACTCCTCGATGTGGTTCCGAGTGTGAAGGCAACGATCGAGCGCTCGATTCGCCCAGGCGCACTCGACCCCATCCCGGCGGCTGCAGCCCCTGTCGACGAAGTCGCTCCGGTGATTGAGCCTGAAGCCACGATCGTTGTGCCCCAAAAGAGGTAAAAAGCTGATTTCGAACGGCTGTACAGCCCTGCATGGGAATCGTTACAACGCTCCGGATTAGGGATTGTGACGGCACGTATGGTATATTCACCCTTTGGGTTCCCTATACAGTGCCCGCATTCGGTGGTGAATAGTATCCATGGATGATGTACATGCAGGGGAGCATAGAATTTAATCAGCACGTGGCGACCTACGGGCCGCAGTCACGATTCGGCTAAAAGACTTCATCCCCCAATTTCGCGCCCCGCAGTTCGACGCAACTGCGTGGGCGCAGTTGTTTGCCGCAGCAGGAGCACTCTTTGTGGTACCGGTGGAAGAAAACCAGCGTGCGACGCTGGTGTTTGTCTAGGAAGTAGGCGTATGGGAGGATACATGCACGTGCGCGTGCAGTGTATCGCGGAGCGTCGATAAGTGACGGTATTGTTCGATGCGGACGACGTGGGATTTGGTGCGGCGTAATGTGGTGAGGAGGGCGCTGACTTCGCGGTCAGCCTGCTTCCACTGCGCGGTGAGGCGGTCGGCACTCGCTGCATCGAAGGCACGTCGGCTGCGTGCGATGCGTCGTTTGAGTGACGCATAGGTGACACGGGCCGGACGCCGGGCGCGCCCACGTAATTGCGTCATCAGCAGTGAGACATCGGCCAATAACGCCGCCCGGGCCATGACCGGGTCCCGATAGACCCGGCTCGCCCATTGCCAGCGGACCAGTTGGATGAGGGCGACAGCGATGAGAATGACAGCAGCGCTGAGTTGCTCGCGCTGGGTGGCCTGCAAGACACGGATCTGCACGTCACGCAACAGCGACTGAACGAGCATACCAACAGTGGCGTCACCACGCACGGCAGCCAGCCAGAGCGTAGAGAGCATGGCCCAAGTCTGCATGAACCAGGCGACGAGTTGCATCAGATATGATTGCCAATCCATCGAATATTCCTCTCACGGATGTGGATGCGCTGTGAAGCGTTGACCGTTTTGCGACGATAATACGTCATACTGCCGGTTATGGAGGTCGATATGGAACTCAGTGTATACCCTGATTATACCTTTCGGCTTGGAAGTGTCCACAGTCGTATCGCGTGGCAGCGTCCCACAACCCCACGGCTTGGAGCGGCAGCGACGGACCGACACGCGCTCAACGGAGTGATCCGTGCAGCCTTGGCGCGCACGGGGAGCTGCGTTTTGTGTGGAGTCCCCGGCACCGGCAAGAGCACGCTGGCCGCGCGCTACGGTATAACGGCAGTCGAAGACTACCCCGGCGGCGTCATCTTGGTGCGCATCGGTCCGCACTCCACAGAGGGCACGAGTCAGTGGGTGCTGCGCGAATGGTTTGTGCGGGCTACGGAACTCACCGAAACGCCGGCGGGGCTGCACATCCACCCCAGCCATGTCCAAACGCTGTGGGAACACGCCCCGCGCATGCTGGTGATCTTGGATGATGTCATCGAACCGGCACACATCGACACCTTGCGTATCGCGTTGCCGGCACATGCACACATGATTGTGACGACCCGCAGCGACGCCTGTGCGACCGGGTTGCAGATGCAACACGTACACGTGGACGCCTATAGCCTCCCAGATGCACTTGCAGCCATGGTGACGGTACTCGGGCATCCACAGCCGACACTCGTACAGTGGCAGTGGCCAGCGGCATTGGCGCGACACTTACAGTTGTACCCGCTCGCAATCGACCAAGCCTGCCAGTATTTGGTGCATCTGACCGATAATCCTGCAGGCTGGGCAAGCGAGGCAGAAGAGCTGTGCGCCCAAGACATTGATAGCATATTCCCCATGTTGCTCCACCGCCCGATTGCGCTTGGGGAGCAACAGAGTAGCCTGATTGAGCGGGGGTATCAGCGCCTCCATCCGCTCGACCGGCAACTGTTGTTGTCGCTGGCCTGCTGCGCATTGGATGTCGACATCCCGCTCACATTGCTGTGCACCGCCTGGACACTCGACGAAGACACTATCACGCAGATGATGACGCGTTTGGATGACCACGGGCTGGTGGTACGCACAAGCGACACCCTGTGGCGCCAGCACGCTGTGCTGCGCGCTTGTGTGCGCAATCAACTCGTCCACCCCGACGCCGAGGAGCTGCTGATGCGGCGCATCCTGATGGCGGCTACGGCACAGATGGCGCGCGCAACACATGACTACCAATACGGACGAGCCGGTCCCGTATACCAGCAGCTGGCTGGATTGTTCGACAGCGCGCTGGCGCTGGATGTTGCAATTGCGCTCGATCTGGTGACTACCTGTGCGCCGTATCACGCCGGGATGGGGATGCACGACGAGCAACTCGCTTGGGCACAGCGTGTCGCCGATACCGGTGCATCGAGCAGCGATGCCGAGCAGGTAGTGTGGAGCCAGATGCTGGTTGCGGATGCGTGTGTCGCACTGGCGGCACACGTCGGCATCGATCGTGGGCGACACTTACGGGCGGCTGTGGCGCACTACCATGCAGCGCGGATGAGTGATGCGAGCATTGCGTTGCATCCGCAGCGAGCCGCGTTGTTCAACCGCCGGGCGATTTGTATGATCGAAATGGCAGATCTGCCGGACGTTGATCGTGAAGCGCTCCTCACCGATGCGGTGGCCAGTTGTACAGAAGCGCTGCGAGACCCGCAGCTCGACGCCGCATTACACGCAGCGGTGAGTCAAAACAAAGCCAACGTACTCCACGAACTGTCGATGTATGCCTACCCAGCCGGCACCGAGACACTGGACGAGGCGATTGCCAGTTGTCACGGCGCATTGCAGTATCTGCCCACACAACTGACGACACAGCACTTCATCGGGCTGCACGCCACGCTTGCTTCGCTCTATCGCACGTATGCCGAGCGTGAGGGTGTGGATCGTGCCAGCCTCCTGCACCATGCGCGTGATGCGAGTAGTACGGTGTTGCTGCATCTGGATGCGACGAGTGACCCGATGCGGTATGCCAAGGAATTGATGAATCGGGCGAATATCTTTAGTGATTTGGCGGAGCAGTGCGACGTCGACCAGCTGCACTGTATCGACGAAGCAGTCGATGGGCTGCACGAGGCACTCACGTACCGGACCGAAGACATCGTGCCCCTCGAGTATGCCTGGACGCAACACAATTTGGCACTGGCTTACCGTATCAAAGCGCATCTGGAGGGCCAAGAGCGAATCACGCTGTTGCGTGCGGCAATCACGGCCATGGAGGAAGCCCTGCGCTATCGTACGCGGAGCGAAGTACCCACCCATGCGAGCCTCAGCCACTACATGCTGGCAACGATATGCCGCGATGTGGCAGATAGTCATGCCCTCGGCGACCCGGCCCGGGAAGCGGCGTTGGTGGCAGGGCTCGCACAGATTGATGTGGCGCAGGATATCTATGGCACACTCGAGAAAACGTTCGAAGTCAGCGCGTGTCACGACGTGCGGGCCGGGTTGTTGTGGCGGCGAGCGCTGCTTCCCAGCGCAGGAAGGGACCACTTCCTGGCGCAGGCAACCAACGAAGTCGCGCTGGCGCTGGCTGGCTTTGATCACGACCAGGAACCAAACGACTCCGGCGAATGCTTGCTCACGGCTGCCTGCATCGCCGCCTGGACCCCGGGGCAACAGCACCGGGCGGAAGAGTCTGCGCTCCGTGCAGTCAGTATGATTACCCTGGACCACAATGCAGAGCTCTATTGCAGGGCGCGGTTGGTCCTGGGCGATGTGCTGGTGCAGCGGGTATTGGATGCCGACGACGCTGCAGTGCTGGTGCAGCAGGGAATGACGGCATTGGACATCGCCCAGCGCCTCGGCCATGGGCCACACGAATTGCGTGCCTACGGGATGTTGCAGGCTGCGGCGGATGTCCTCGGCGCAACGGCATTTGGGCGGCTATGGCATGCACAGAGCGCTCTGCCGGTCCCGCTTGTCCTGCGACTGCGTGATGTGCCGGATCGGTAGCACACACAGGGACGGGGAGGCTATGAAAAAATCGCGTGCTGCGGTTTTCTGTGACCAAAAGGCGCCGCGGCAGATTATGGAATGCGGGGAATGGCGGAGCCGGCAGCATTCCAGACGACCGCAACGCCCCGGCTGCAGTGCAGCCGGGGCGCTTTTTCATCCAAAAAGAGACTACTGGGCTGCCTGTAACGCCTTGAGATCAGCGCGGGCAGAAGCGTCGACGGTGCCGAACGTACCCGTCTCGCAGACGACGTGACCGGTATAGCCGCCGGCGCGCAACGCGGCCAAGATGGCTTTGAGGGGTACATCGCCTTGGCCGAGCGGCTTGTGATTGAGCATGTCGAAGCGCGGCGCATTGCGGGTGCCGACGGGACCGGTGTCGCGCACGAATTCTTTGGCGTGGACCTGCACGATGACACTGGCGAGGGCTTTGGCGTCTGCGACGGCGTCATAGCCGACCGCCATGCCGTTGGCCATATCCCAGTATATGCCGACGTGTTTGGAGCCGACGGACTGTACGACGGCTAGGTTAGCGGCGGCGGGGAGCGTGCTCTCGATGCCCAGAATGACCCCGACTTTTTCGGCGTCGGGGGCGAGGGTTTTGAGCGAGCGCACCAAGCGTTCGATACCGGCGTCGCCGATAATGTCGGCGTCGTAGAAGAACGGCACGAGCAAGACTTTGGCGCCGATATCGGCACACAGGGCGATGCCGCGTTTGATATTGAGGATGGCTGCAGCAACGGCAGCAGGGTTATCGTTGGCGATATTGGCGGCGTTCAGGAAGTGAGCGGCCACCGAGGCGATAGTGATGCCGTTGGTGCGCGCCGTCATGCGGATCATGTCGCGCATGGAGGGGCTCATCCGGCCGCCGGGGAGGGCGTCAGCGGGGGTATTCCAATCGAGTTCGACGCTGCTATAGCCGAGGCTCGCGGCGCGGTGAAAGACCTCGCCGATGTCGCATTTGAGGACGGACTGCATGGTACCGAAGTGCATTTAGGACTCCAATCGAATGGTTTGGCCGCCGTTTTGGAGGGAGCGCTCGGCAGCCATGGTGAGCTGGAGCGACGTGACTGCATCGGCGTAGGAGGATTTGATCATGGCTTGGTTTTTGGTTTTGAGGGCGGTCAAAAATTCGCCCACTTGGCGGATGTAGCCGGTCTCTTCGCCGCGGTAGCTGACGGCTTTGCCGTCAATGACACCGCTGAGGTCGAGGTCCATAGTGAGTTTGAGGTAGAAGTCGCGGCCAGTGAGTTCCCAGCCACAGCCTTCGGGGACTTCGGTGCAGCTGGTGCTGATGACCGTGCCGATGCCGCCGTTGGCGAATTTGAGCGAGACAATGGTGCTGTCTTCGAAGTCAGCAATGTCGTCGGCAGCACCTAGGTGGCCGAATGCCTGGACGTGCGCGACTTCGCCCATCAGGTGGCGCAGGAAGTCAAACATGTGGGTGCTTTGTTCGATGATTTGGCCGCCGCAGATGCTGCGTTTGCCCCACCACGGGTGATTGGCAGGCATGCGCACCATGAAGCGGGCCAGGCCCATGATGATTTTGCGGTCGCCAATGAGTTCACGGGCTTTGGCGGTGATATCGGCGTAGCGAGCCATGTAGCCCACTTGGTTGATGACGCCGGATTTCTGGATGGCAGACAGGGTCTGGGCGACGAGGGTGGCGTCGAGGCCGACGGGTTTGGCGACAAATACGGCGCAGCCGGCGTTGACACAATCGATGACTTGTTGTTGGTGGAAGCCTGGAGGAATGGCGATGAAGACTGCATCGAGGTGCTCTTTTTGGAGCATTTCGCGGTAATCAGTATAGCCAGCGCAGTTTTCGGCTTTGGCGACTTCCGCGACGCGGGTGGCATTGATGTCGCAGACTGCGGTGACGGGCGTCTGGTATTGGGCCAATGCTTTGCGATAGATATCGACGATTCCGCCGATTCCGATAAACCCGATTCGCATACAAACCTCCATTGGTGGACATGCAACAGTGCGGAACAATGCTAATGTACCACAATTCGTTTTGGGTCAAATTCGGGTTTGATAAGGTAGATCAAGGCATTTTGATAGAGCTCACCCTCGACGGTGTTGCACATATGCAGGTCGCCCATCTTGCCACTGTAGTAGAGGAAGTAGGGGGAATTCATCATGGTCAACGTGGTAATCGCGGCGATGAACGGATCGCGTTCGTAGAGAATACCGCATTGGATGCCGTAGGCGAGGACTCGGGCAAATTGATTCACCAAAGCGCGCAGACGATCCAGGTTTTGTTCGTGGCTTTCGAACCCGCTGTGATTCATGACCCAAGTGAGTTTATACATGTTGGGATTTTGGGTTGCATAGACGCTGATGTACTGCAGGACGCGATGAATGACGGGGATGACGGTGTCTGGTGTCATTTCGCCTTCGAATGCTTCCAGATCGGACCGTACTCGGATCCACTCACGGTCGATGAGGCTCTGTAAAATGTCGCCCTGGTTGGCAAAGTAGGTATACAGCGACATGTGCGCCATTCCCAATCGTTCGGCAATGGCTCTACTGCTGATGGCATCTGGGCCAGCTTCGTTGAGGATGGCGGTGGCGCAATCGAGGATGCGATTGCGCATTATTTGTTTTTTCGGCTGCGGTTTTTTTGGGACGTGGCATAGACAACCTTGTGTGGTACACACCATATAGCGCTGTATAATTTACCTTTGCTGAATAGCATACAAAAATCGCGGTGTCTCGTCTACGAGACACCGCGATACATTGGAGCCGATAGTCGGGGTTGAACCGACGACCTACTGTTTACGAAACAGTTGCTCTACCACTGAGCTACATCGGCAATATTTTTAGTGTAGCAGAAAAAAACAGCGAATGCAAAAGGGATTGAGCAGGGCTTATTGCAATAAGCCCTGCTCAAACAGCAAGCCTTGCGCAAAATGCTCAACGCCGTTGCAATCCGCGAAGCGCCTCGCGCCGCGCGACGGTGCTTATCTGCGGATGTGCGTCGACGAACTGTTGCACGCGGTCAGGCTGATATCTGGCGATGTCACGCAGCGCCCAGCCGATTGCTTTGGCCACAAAAAACTCGCTGTCGGCCACATGCGGAGCACTCAGGGCAAACACCACATCGACATCATAATGCTGTTTGCGGCCACGTTGATGCTGGATAGACGCACGGATCAGCCAGCGATTGCCGCTGCTGTTCCAGTGCCACATCGTCGATGCACAATCGTAGCGGGTGCAGAGGGGATTGATGACATCGCTCCCCCACAAATCGACGCTATCCCACCAGGGTGTCTGGAGCAACAGGGTGGCAGCATGGTCTGCAATGAACGACGCATCGAGCAGACTGCGCCAATACGCGGCGACATCAGCGGCTGCGTAATGGAACTCACGCTCAGGCTCGCGGCACAGGAGCATTGCAAGGCTATAGACATCGTCTGCGGTCCGCACGGAGAGCTGACTGCACCATTCACGCACCACCCGCCGGCGCAGTTCGGCTTGAACCCCGACAAATGGCGCAATGTGCTTCATGTAGGCAGCCATCGGCGCGGCAGTGGCGGGGTCGGCAACCGCAGCGAGCAACTGGCGCAACTGAGCAACAGCATCCATCAGTGCACATCCCCGACCAGCAGTGCGTCGACGAGGCTCCCCGCTGCCAGACGCTGCTCGCCCGGGGCAATCACTAGGAGCGCATTGGCCGCGCGCATCGACAGCAATCGGCTCGAGCCCTGAGCGCCAGTGGTAATAGCCACCAATCGACCATCCTGCCAGCGCACCGCAGCGCGCATATACTCGGGACGATCGGGCGACGGCATGATGGAATCAGCGAGATGCACGGGCACCCGTGGTCGCTCGGGGGTTGCATCTCCCATCAGTCGGCGCAATGCGGGCCGCACAAATACCTCGAACGACACAAGCGACGACACCGGATTACCCGGCAAACCGAACACAATGGTCGTGCCAACAACGGCGCACATTGTCGGTTTACCGGGTTTGAATGCGATGCGCCCGAACTGCACCTGGCCCAATTCGGCCAAGAGCGGCTTGATGAAGTCGCGCGTGCCCATCGACACACCACCACTGGTAATCAGCACATCTGCACGGGCTAATCCAGCCATCACACGGGCGCGTTGGAGCTCGGGTTGATCGGGCGCAATGCCGAGCGAAATCCCTTCGCACCCCGCGGCGGCTATTGCAGCCAACAATGCAGGCCGATTCGAATCACGCACACCGCCGTAGGGTAGTGGTTCGTCGTATTCGTAGACTTCGTCACCGGTGGACAACACCGCCACCACGGGGCGGCGGTAGACCGTGACGTGGCGCAGACCGATGTTGGTCAGCAGACCGACGTCGCCGGCAGAGATGACGCTCCCCACCGGCATCACGACATCGCCGGCGCGCATATCGCTGCCAGGCTGAATCACACATTCACCAGCCCGTACCGTGCCCGTGTAGGTCAGTACACCGGCGACTTCTTGGGTACGTTCGACCATCACGGCTGCGTCGGCACCAGCGGGCAGTGGCGCCCCCGTCATAATGCGGACGGCCTGGCCAGGGAGCAGCTGCGCGAGTGTGTCGCCGCCCGCAGTCAATTCTGCGACCACGGGGCGGGCGATGTCGCCGTCCGCGCTGCGGATGGCATAGCCGTCGATGGTCGACCGTGGCTCGGTAGGCATGTCGGCCGGTGCGGTGACGATGTGTGCGACGACGCGCCCTGCCGCGCGATGCGACAAGACGCGTTCGGTACCCAACGGGGTCGCACTTACCCGAGCAATTGCGGCGTGGGCATCGGCCACACTGACCATCGGCCAGGACGATTCACGCTGCATGCTCATGGAGTGCTCCTGTGTGGTGACTAGTTGGCGGCTGTGACTTTGAGCTGATCGGCATAGTCCTGGGCAGCCAAGTACCAGACCGCCTCCATGGCAGCTTTGCAGCCCTCACCGGCGGCCGTGATGGCCTGGCGGTAGACGTGATCGACGACGTCGCCGGAGGCAAAGATGCCGGGGATGTTGGTGCGTTGGTGTGCGTCGGCGACGACATAGCCGTTTTCGTCCAGCGTGAGCAAGCCATTGAAAATCTTGGTGTTTGGGGTATGACCGATGTACGGGAAGACGCCCTCGGTGGGCAGATCACTGAGTTCGCCGGTTTTGAGGTTGCGAATCTTGACGCCGGTGACGTTGTTCTCGCCCAGGATTTCTTCGACGGCCGAATCCCAGATGAAGCGTACCTTGGGATTGCTCATGGCGCGGTCCTGCAATACCTGATCGGCACGGAGGCTATCGCGGCGATGCACGATGACCAATTCGGTGACGAAGCGGGTCAAAAACAACCCTTCGTCCAAGGCACTATTGCCGCCGCCGACCACGACCGCGCGCTTGTCACGGAAGAAGAAGCCGTCGCAGGTGGCGCAGTACGAGACACCGCGATTGGCGAGTTTGTCTTCACCCGGGACGTTCAACTTCTTGGGCGATGCGCCAGTCGACACAATAACCGTGTCTGCGGTAATCACGTCGCCGTCGTCGGTGAGCAATTTGAATGGACGTGACGACGCGTCGATAGAGGTAATCAGCGTGTCGCGGTATTCGGCACCGAAGCGTTTGGCCTGTTGTTCGATGTTATCGGCTAATTCGAATCCACCGATGCCATGCACAAAGCCGGGATAGTTTTCGACTTCACTCGTCGTGGCAATCAAGCCACCTGGCTGCAAGCCGCGAATGACCAATGGGGCCAGGCTCGCCCGGGCGGCATAGAGTGCAGCGGTCAACCCTGCAGGTCCGGAACCGATGATAGCGACGCGCGTATGCATGAGTGCCTCGTTTCGTGATGTCTTGTACCGCATCAGATAGCGGTGTATTGCCTGTATTTTAGCACATTTCGTTTTTGTAGCGTGCCCATGCGTACCTTTTTTGCATGTTCTAACGGTATTCATAGAAACAGCCGAAAAGGAGTCGCCATGCTCGCTCTCATCCTCGTGCTCCAGTTACTCATCAACGAAGTCATGCCCGCCCCCGCTGCTGGGCCTGAATGGGTCGAACTCTACAACCCCACCGATGCCGACATCGCTGTAGCTGGCTGGCATATCGACGATGATACTCCGGGGGGCACGCAAACGACCATCCCGCCTGGCAGTATTGTGCCTGCGCGCGGCTACCTCGTGGTCACGCTGACCGCCGCAATCCTCAACAACACCGGCGATAGCGTCACACTGCTCGGCCCAGACGGAACAACCGTCGACGTCGTTGCGTTCGGCGCACTCAAAGGCAGCGAGAGCTATGCCCGCAGCCCCGATGGCAGCACAATCTGGCAGAAAACGACACCGTCGGCCGGCACACAAAACCCTGCTCCCACGCCGATCTTCCCTTCCGCGACGGTGTCGCCAACTCCACAACCCTCTGCAACTGCTGTCACGACCTTCCTTCCGACAATCACCGGCATTATCCTTGCGACGGTTCCACCCACACCGCCCGCGCTGACCGACACCGCTATCCCGCTACCGACGCAGTCACCCACCATCATCGCGACCGTCGTTGTCACGCAAACGCCGCACGCCGCCGATACGCCGACCGAGACAGATACCCCATCTTCAACCAGAACCCCTTCGCCGACCAAAACTCCCAGCGTGACACGCACACCATCCGAGACCAAGACACCGTCACCGACCAGAACTTCCTCCGAGACCAAAACCCCTTCGACAACCAGAACTCCTTCCGTGACCAAAACGCCTTCGACGACCAAAACCCCATCACTCACCAAAACCCCATCATTCACGAAAACCCCATCACTCACCAAAACCCCATCACTCACCAAAACCCCATCGCTCACCAAAACCCCATCACTCACCAAATCACCATCGCTCACCAAAACCCCATCGCTCACCAAATCACCATCACTCACCAAAACTCCATCGCTCACCAAAACTCCATCACTCACCAAATCACCGTCGCGGACTAAAAACCCTGCGCAGACCAAGCGCACCAGTCGTATTTTGCAGCCGACAGCGGCACCGGCACGATCACAATCGACATCTGGCGGGATTGTGGCCCGAACGACCACGACGACCGGCGTTGTTGCAGACCGTATCGTGGCCAGTCCGGTATTGGCAATTATGGTTGCTATCAAGAATCCAAGTCCCGTGCCTGCGACGGCCACTGCGCTACCAACCAGCCTGCCGACTCCGGCAGCAGCAGCAATGACGGACATCCCCGCTCCACCGCGGTCATTCCCAGTCATGCCGGTTGCGGGGGTGTTGCTCTTGGCAGGTTGGATAGGACTGCGTCTGTCTGCACCGGCGACTGCGCCCGTGGTATACTCGCAAGTAGACGAAGACGCGGAGAGTAGTGAATCCGACCTGCCCAGCGAGTCGAGAGCGGTGTGAGCTCGACCAGGTACGCCACGAACGGCACCGTAGAGTCTACTGACAATCAAGAAAAGTGACCGAGTCCGCTCGGTAACTGGGGTGGGACCACGCAAA
Organism: Thermoflexus hugenholtzii JAD2; assembly: GCA_945881915.1. Lineage (GTDB taxonomy): Bacteria > Chloroflexota > Chloroflexia > Chloroflexales > Roseiflexaceae > UBA965. The sequence goes on from CAMCVW010000021.1 coordinate 20,931, forward strand.
CATTGCGTCCCCAGGCGATTCATTTCGCTTGGGGTTTTTTGTGCCCCCAAGCCCAGCGACAGGAGCAGGCAATGCCGGCAGCATCCCTCGAACAGTTGGCGTCACTGTGCAAACGGCGCGGATTTATCTTCCCCAGTTCCGATATCTACGGCGGTATTCAAGGCGTCTTCGACTACGGCCCGCTCGGTGTCGAACTCAAAAACAACATCATCAACTCGTGGTGGCGTACCAACGTCTATGCCCGAGACGACATGGAAGGCCTCGACGCAGCCATTCTGATGAACAAACTGGTGTGGAAGTATTCGGGCCACGAAGAGACCTTCAACGACCCCCTCGTCGACTGCCGCGCCTGCAAAGGCCGTTGGCGGGCAGACCACATCAACGGCAAATGCCCCAGCTGTGGATCGAGTGATTTGACCGAAGCACGGCCGTTCAACATGATGTTCAAAACTGCCGTCGGCCCTGTCGCCGATAGTGAGTCGTTTGCGTATCTGCGACCCGAGACGGCTCAGGGAATTTTTGCCAACTTCAATAATGTCTTGTCCAGTACCAGCCGCAAACTGCCGTTCGGGATTGCCCAGGTGGGCAAGGCGTTCCGCAACGAAATCAATCCGCGCAACTTTTTGTTCCGCGTCCGTGAATTCGAACAGATGGAAATCGAGTTCTTTGTCATGCCTGGCACCGACGAAGAATGGCACGAAAAGTGGCTCGAAGCCCGCCTCGCCTGGTGGGAATCCATCGGCGTGCCCCGTTCCAAAATCCAGATCTACGACGTCCCCAAAGACGGCTTGGCCCACTACTCGAAGCGCACGTACGACCTGATGTACGACTACCCCACCCTGGGCTACGAAGAGATTGAAGGCATCGCCAGCCGCAGCGACTACGACCTCGGTTCGCATTCACGCGACCAAGAGAACCTCAACATCAGCGCCAAAGTCAGTGTCAACCGTGACAGCGTCGCCAAGTTGAACTACTACGACCAGCCCAACAACCGTCACCTCGTGCCGTACGTCATCGAGCCATCGGCCGGCGTGGGTCGTTGCTTCTTGGCGGTGTTGTCCGAAGCCTACGACGAACAGATGGTCAAAGAGCCCACCGCCGACAAGCTCGAAGCAATCCAGGCGGCCCTCGACACCTACAAAAAATCCGTCAGTCGCAGCGAAAAACTGAGTCCTGAACAGCGTGATGCCATCATCGCGCAGTCGGATGCGATTAGCGCAGACTTGAGCAAAAACCTGCCGCAGATCGAGTCGATGCTTGCCTTGCCCGGTGCAGACGGCATCGAGGTCGGCAAAAAACTACGCGGCGTGACGCAACCGGTGGTCGATGAGTTCTACCGCACGGTGCTGCACCTCAAGCCGCACCTTGCGCCGATCAAGGTTGCAGTATTCCCCCTCAAGCGGAACCACGACGGGCTGGTCGCAATGGCCAAGGGCATCCGCACCGATTTGCAACTCAACGCCGACATGCGCACCGTCTATGACGACACTGGAGCGATTGGCAAGCTGTATCGCCGCCAAGACGAAATCGGTACGCCGTTCTGCGTCACGGTCGACTTCCAATCTCTCGAAGACCAAACCGTCACTGTTCGCGATCGCGACACGATGCTCCAAGAGCGCATTTTGGCGAGCGACCTCGAGCAGTACGTGCGTGAACGCTCACGATGAATTATGAATTATGAATTAGGAATTTTGAATTAGGAATTAGGAATTGGAGTGAGCTGTTTTCAGGTATCAGTGAGGATAGTATTCCGCCACTGATACCTGATTTCTTTTGTCTGATCTCTGCTACACTATCTAGACAGTCTAGCTAGATAGTATGTATATGACACAGTCCTGGCAACTCCAAGAAGCAAAAAACAAGTTCAGCGAAGTTGTCGCACGCGCAGAAGCAGGTGAAGTCCAAATCGTCACCAAACACGGCGTGGCGACGGCAGTGGTCTTGTCGTATGCCGCATACAAAACGCTCAGTGAGCCGCAGCGACGTCTGAGTGAACTGCTCCGTCCATATCCGGATGACGGTATCGAGCTCGATATCGACCGTGATGGAACGGGGTTGCGCGAGGATCCTTCGTGGTGATGTATGTGCTCGATACCAACGTCATTTCGGAGCTGATGAAGCCGCAACCCGACCACCGCGTGGTTGCGTGGGTCGATGCACGAGACAACGAATCGCTTTTTTTGTCAGCGATTACCATCGGTGAGCTCATGCGTGGGGTCGCCAAACTCCCCAGCGGCGCTCGTCGCACGGCGACTGGGGCAATCATCAATGATGCGTTGATTCCACAATTCGAGTCACGTATTCTCCCCGTGACACATCAGGTGATGGTGACATGGGCGACACTCACCATCACCTGTGAACGCACTGGACGGACGCTCCCAGCCATCGATAGCATGATTGCAGCAACTGCGCTCCACCACCGTCTGACCTTGGTCACGCGCAATACCCGTGACTTCGATGCTACAAGCATCCCATTGCTCAATCCTTGGGAACACCACGGGTGACTGCTCCATGAGCGTGGTACAGTACCCATCATTCATTCATCTTTTCAACGACGCAACCGGCACACCCCAAAGCGCAACGGTGCGACCATCCGTACGGAGCAACAGCATGAACCCAGCTACCATCACCTGCCCGTTCTGTGCGTCTCATACCGCTGCCGACATCCCTACCGATCAATGAGTGCAACGCTGGACCTGTCCGCACTGCGCGCAGGTACTGACGCCCCGTGCGGGCGATTGTTGTGTGTTTTGTTCGTATGCCGACCATGGCTGTGACGATGCCACTGCCTCTGCGTAGGTGCGTGACGCGACACCGCTCGCAGTGAACTATCCATGGAGGCCCCGATGCCCGTCCTCATTGCCACGTTGACCTGCCCGCACTGCAAAACCCAATCCCAGGAGACGATGCGGGTGCGTGTCATCGAGCGCGACATCCGCTGCCTCGCATGTGGGCAGCACATCATTCCGCGTGCCGATGATCATTGTGTCTGGTGCGCGTATTCGGACACACCCTGTCCGGTGGTGCAGAACGAAGGCAGCTGCAATCCCTGTTAACGCACAAACGGCAGCACGCATGCGTGCTGCCGGTTTCTCATGCCCAAAACACCCGCTAGCCGAGCTTCTCGAGTTCGTCGAGGAGGGTATCGAAGCGGTCCATGGCCGCCTGCACCGGGGCGGGCGATGCCATATCGACACCGGCACCACGCAGCAGTTCGATCGATGATTTGGATGATCCGCCGCTCAAGAAGCCGAGGTAGTTCTTGACGGAGGCTGCATCGCCCTTTTCGACGTTGTCTGCCAACGCGAGTGCCGCCGAAATTCCAGTTGCGTATTGGTAGACGTAGAAGTTGTAGTAGAAGTGCGGGATGCGCGACCACTCCAAACCAATCTCGTCATCGAGGGTCACGGCCGGACCGTGATAGTCCTTGACCATCTGGAAGTAGCGCTCGGTCAGGCCATCTGTGGTCAGTGGTTCGTCGTTTTCGGAGCGGGTGTGCATGTCGAGTTCGAACTCGGCAAACATCGTCTGGCGCACGAGGGTGCGGCGGATGTCTTCGAGTTGTTGCACAATCAAATGGCGCCGCACCTCGGGTTCGCTACGGGTTTTGAGTAGGTGGGCCACGAGCAGTGCTTCGTTCAGCGTCGAGGCGACTTCGGCGACGAAAATCGTATAGTCGCCATAGTGATACGGCTGGGTTTTGCGCGTATAGAACGAGTGCATCGAATGCCCGAGCTCGTGTGCCAGGGTGAACACGTCGTCGAGGCGATTCTGGTAGTTGAGCAAAATGTACGGAGCGGTCGTATACGAACCGGTGCTGTAGGCGCCCGAGCGCTTACCCTTGTTTTCGTAGACGTCGATCCAGCGTGATTCATAGGCCATGTCGAGCGCGGCGGCATAGTCTGCCCCGAGCGGACGCAATGCGGCAGCCACGAGTTGGCAGCCCTCACGGTAGTCGACGGCGAGCTCGACGCCCGCGTTGATGGGTGGGTAGAGGTCATAGATGCGCAGGTCGTCGAGCTTCATCAGTTTTTTGCGGAGCGCATAGTAGCGATGCATCTTGGGCAGGTTGGCTTTTACCGTGCTGACCAGGTTGTGATACACCGATACCGGGATGTCGTTGGGTGCCAGGGCCGCCTCGACGGCGCTGTTGTAGCCGCGGACGCGGGCATTGACGACATTGCTTTTGACCCCTTGCGACAACGTCATGGCCAGGGTGTTTTTGTGGGCGGTGAAGGATTTGTAGTAGGTGTGGAAGGTGTCTTTGCGGACGCGGCGATCGTTGCTCTCGAGGTATTTGCCGTAACGGCCATGACTCAATTCGACCGTGCTACCTGATTCGTCGGTGATCGAGCCGAAGGTCATGTCGGTGTTGTTGAGCATGCCAAAAATCGCATACGGTGCCGAGGTGACTTCACCGAGCTGCGCAAGGACACCCTCGACCTCGGCCGATCGGGTGTGCAAGCGGTTGCGCAGGAGCACATCGAAGGAGTAGGCGTACTGTGACAAGGTGGCTTCGCTGCTGATCCAGCCGCGTAATTCGGCCTCGGGCAGGGCCAAAATCTCGGGTTCGACGAATGCCAGCGCGGCTTGCGCCTTGGCGACCATTGACTGGGCCTGGGCATTGAGTTCTTGGCCGGTGGCATCACCCGAATCACTGTCGTAGCGGCAATGGGCATAGATGTAGAGTTGGTGGGCGACGGTCATCAGCGCTTCGCGCGTTTTGAGGACCTGCACCAACGCGCTGGCACCGTGCTGAATCGTGCCTGCCAGGGCGTTCATCGTGGCGATGCGGCCGTCAATGGTGGCGAGCTCGCGCTTCCAAGCGGCATCATCGGCGTACATCAGGCTCAAATCCCACGTATCAGCGCTTTTGGCCTCGCTACGGGTGGGAACACTCTGTGGAGCGGGAGTGGTCATTGTATGTTCCTTTCGAATCAGATAATGCTAGTATAGCCGACGGATTTATTGGATGGTCAGCCAATCGAGGCGTGCCATCAAGCGACGCATCTGGCCGGTGAGGGGGCCACGTTGTGTGCGGTAGTCTTGTGCGTCGGGCACAAATGTCGGGCCACGCAGCGTAATCACGATGTCGGACCCCTGCGGTTGCACCGGCAGATCGATGACTTCGACGCGCACCCGGGGGGTATTGGCGGCGAACGTACCAATGACGCGGTTATCCAACCAGACCTCGATGGGACCACTAGGCACGACATCGATTGGCCAGCCGCGGCCGTCGACGCGCAACGCCAATCGCTGCGTCGTCCCGTTGCCTGCGGCGGGGAAGCGGAACTGCGCGCCGTCGCTGCACCAGCGCAGATTGACGTTCAACACCGCGTCGCCTTCGCCCAGATAACAGCCACGCAGATACCCCAGGTCCAGATCACTGCCTACGTCGATATCGACCGCGGCAGTGGGTTTGAGCCATTGCCAGGCCCATTCGACCGGATTGCGGCGGTCAACGTTGGGGGCACCCAAGAGTTTTTTGGCGGCGTCACGGTCGCCGAGGGTGCGCAGGGCATCAGCGCGGGTGATTTGAATCTCGACCTGCTCGGTAGCGTCGGCCGGCAACAACCCAGCCACATCCTGTGCACGACCCTGCCAACTGGCCTGCAAGCCAGCCCCGACGCGATCGAGCGGTAGCGGCAATGGCAGCGGGATAGGATTGATATAGGGATCGGCGCGGAGCAACGCCGTATAGGCATCGCTGTTGGCGCGCAACACCTGTGCGTCGGCGACCAACGTGTTGCAGAACAACACCGATGGCCATGGTCCAAAGAACGACGGTGACACGCCAGGCCATGCGGTCAGCCACGGCGTCGCTGCCATACACCAGACCACGCTAGCCAGAGCAATCGTGGCACCAGCACCCGGCGTCAGGAATTCGCGCCAGCGGCGCTGCCACACAAAAACGACACAGCCGGCTGCAGCAATGGCCAACAACGGCAATAGAATGAGGCGAAAACGGGTGATGCTGAATACCCCAGCGCCCAACACAATGGGCACCAGCACAAACAGCAGAAAAACTTCGTGCTGGCTCCGTGTCGCACCATCGCGGCGCATCACCCACAACCCCACCAACGCGGGGAACAACACGACGATGTACCAGACATCATCCAACCAAAACAGCATCTGGGCGTATGAAGCGGTCACATTGCCAATGGTGAAGCCCTTGGTGAAGCGCTCTGCGCTGCCGTAGCGAATCTGCCAAAACGACACAAATTCGCCCGGGATGCGCTGCACGAATGCAACAGGGTGCGCCGCAATCACGCACAATGCCTCTTGTGTCATGGCGGATTGGCGCGCGCCTTGGGTCGTCAACACACCAGGCAACGGCGCACAGGTCTGTGCGGGCACCGGCGCGCGCACATCCATCAGCGCGGCCACGAATGCGTCGGTGCGTACACTGCGCTGCGCTGGCTCGACACTGGCGTGCGCACTCAACAGCAGGTTATAGGCACCGGTCGTATCGACCAACACCACGCCACCGTATGTGCGGCTGGCGTAGATACTCCACGGCGCGACACAGATGATGCACGCCAGCACCATTGCCAGCGTTGCCCGCGTGCGGTCGACGCCCGCAGCCCCGCCGCCGTAGCGCATCCACAGCATCAATAACGGCACGTACACAAGGGTCATCCCACGCGTCAAGATGGCCAGTGCGAGCAGGATGCCGATTGCAACGGCCCGCCAGATGCTCGGCTGGGCAATGCGGAAGCCCACCGCCAACCAGATGATAGCGAGTATGAGGGTCAGGAAGACCGTCTCGGTCAATACCATCAATGTGGCCGTCGCCAACGGCAATGCAATTGCGACCAGCACGGCGGCGATGTTGGCGACGGAGCTGTGTTGCGGCCACATCCGCCGGGCTATCAGCCACACCAAAAGAACGTGGCTCAACGAGAGCACGCTTTGGATGGCTGCGACCCAGGTGGGATTGCCACCGGCGCGCAAGATGGAGGAGACAAACAGCGGGTACAGCGGCGCCCGCGTCCAAAAATAATCGAGATACCAGGCAAAGCCGCGCCCGTAGGCGAGCCATTGCGCTGCAGACAAGTATTCGCCTTCGTCCGAGAGGAGCGTGGTGCGCGGAAGGGCAATCCAAACCGCGATGCGCAAGCCAATTGCCATCGCCAAAGCAGCCCAGAGCCAACGCAGACGGACGAATTTTTCCATACCTACTCCTTTTCGATAGCGTCATTATATCGCAGACAATGCTACGACGATAGGTCGTAGAGACACAGCGTTATACCATTCCGCTATACTGATTGAACCGTGAGTGAGGACGTGCATGCTCCAACTGAGCGCTGTTTCGCATAGTTATACAAAAAAACCTGCCGTCATCGACGCGACGTTGTCGCTTGATGACGGCGCTCGGATGGCTATCATTGGCCCATCCGGCTGTGGCAAAAGCACCTTGTTGCGCATCATTGCAGGGCTCGAACCGGGGCATACCGGGCGCATCAGCTACCGCGGCCGCGATATCACGGCGGTGCCGACGCATCAGCGTGGCATCGGCCTCATCTTCCAAGACCATGCGTTGTTCCCGCATATGACCGTCGCTGCCAATATCGCGTATGGCCTGTACGGCCAACCGCGCGACACCAGCGCACGGCGCGTCACCGAAATGGCCGAGCTCTTTGGCATTACCGGCTTATTGCCGCGCAAACCCGACGACCTATCGGGTGGTGAACGGCAGCGCGTCGCGCTGGCCCGCAGCATTGCGCCGAGCCCAGGGTTACTGCTCTTCGACGAGCCCTTTGCGTCGCTCGACCGCACCCTGCGCGATCGATTCCTGTATGAGCTCCCACCGCTCCTCCGCGCAGCCGGTGTGTCGAGCATCTATGTGACCCACGATCCGGCCGAAGCATGCCTCATCGCCGATACGATGGTCATCATGTGCGCTGGCCGGATGCTCCGGCAAGCGACACCCACAGCGCTCTATCGAGACCCGCAGACCTGTTTTGTGGCGAGTCTGCTGGGCATGCGCGACATTCTGCCTATCGGCACAGCCCATGGCACGTTCCTTGAAGCACGCCCCGGCGCGACACACCTGCACATCCACCCCCAAGCCGGCGTCGACGCACAGAATCACCCGCACAGCACCATTACTGCCACAGTACAAAACAACACACTACGGCCACCATGGCCGCAACTCAGCCTCTGTATGGTCGCTGGAGGGCCCTGTTTTGGCTATGATTGGCCGTTTGGCGATCCTCCCGCGCTGGGCAGTCGCATCAGCGTGCAGGTACGCCACGATGCCATCGCCTGGCTGCACGACGATGAGCGCGACGCAGAATAACCTGCTTTTTCTGTCATAATGACAACATCCAACACCCACCGATTACCATAGAGGAGGCGCAGCATGCGCATCGGACTCGTCCAAATCAACTCCCAAGAAGACCGCCAGCGCAACGTCGCCCGCGCCGTCGAACTCATCGGCCAGGCAGCGGCCCAAGGTGCACAACTGGTCGCGTTGCCCGAATACACCACCTTCCTCGGGCGCTCCGAGGTCCAGCCGCAGCACGTCGAAGCCATCGACGGCGAGACTGCCCAGGCCCTGTCGTCCGCAGCCAAGCGCCACAATGTCTGGATTCACGGCGGCTCGATGATCGAACGCAGCGGCCAGCCCCACAAAAACTACAACACCAGCCTCGTCTTCAACCCCAATGGCGAGCGCGTGGCGATGTACCGCAAAATCCACCTGTTCGACGTGGACATCGCACCGGGCAGCTACCGCGAATCGGATTCACTCATCCCCGGCGAAGACATCGTCACCACTGACATCAACGGCGTGCGTCTGGGCTTGACCATCTGCTTCGATGTACGCTTCCCCGAGCTCTACCGCGCGTTGGCATTGGCCGGCGCCAAAATCATCGCCGTGCCCGCCGCCTTCACGGCCTTTACGGGCAAAGACCACTGGGAAGTGCTGTTGCGCGCCCGTGCCATCGAAAATCAGTGCTACATCATTGCCCCCGCCCAATGGGGTGAACATCCTGTCGGCCGGATGTGCTATGGCCGCAGCATGATCATCAACCCCTGGGGCACCGTCATCGCCCAAGCATCCGATGGCGAAGGCGTGGTCGTGGCCAACCTCGATATGGCCGACCTCGAGCGCATCCGCACTGCTGTGCCATCCCTCGCCAATCGGCGACCGAGCGTGTACGCCAAGTAGCTTTGTCAGTCTGAGAAAACCAATCGCCCCAGTCGACGTTGTCGACCGGGGCGATTCATTGTGCACCTGCAGCTATGGTTTGAGCACGATTTTGCCGGCACCCATCGCATCCTGATAGGCCCTGATGCCCGCCGGTGCATCGGCGAATGCATAGGTCGCCAACACCTCTGTCGACATACACGACGCCAACGAAGTCTGGATGTCGTACATGGCTCGGAGCAGGGTGAGCATGCCGCGTTGTTTGATCCACTCGGTCAACCAAAATCCTTCGACGGCACGATTACCAAACAATAATGTGCCCACATCGACCTGTACCGGCTCGAGCGAGAGCGCGCCATAGGTCAGTACCCGTGCCCCACGTGGCAAGGCGGCGAGCATCTGGCCCGTTTGTTTGCCAGATACCGCATCAAACCCAATACCGCAGCCATGTGCCGCGCACGCTTCTTTGAGGGTGGCCGCATAGTCGTCTGCCTCACTGAGGACCACCGCACTGGCACCGAGTGCCATTAATGCAGCGACGTGCGTCTGCGAGCGCACAATTGCCACCGCGCGTAGGCCGCGCGCTTGGGCGGTGCGGATCATCATGCGTCCCAATGCGCTATTGGCTGCATTGAGCAAGACCCCGCGGACGCCGTCGCGGCGCGCCCGATCAATCAACGCCCAGGCAGTGATCGGATTGACCAGCATCATTGCGCCTTGTTCGTCACTGATACGCGCACGCAACGGCAAGCAACTCGTGGCGTCGGCGATGGTGTACTCGGCCCAGCTGCCATACGTGCCCTGCGTCGCGAGTGCGACGCGCCGGCCAACCAGCAGTGACCCCATCCCCGAACCAGCATCAACCACGTCGCCGCAGCCTTCAAAGCCCGGCGTGGTGGGTGGTTCACGGCGCACGCCATAGCGCCCACGCAGAAACATCAAATCTGATGGGTTTACTGCGGCACTGCGGATTTTGACCAGAACTTGCCCAGCCCGTGGCGTGGGGGTCGGGACCTCGCGCAGATGCAATCCCTCGGGCCCATCAAACGACTCCAGCTGGAGCGCCCGCATCGTCTTTGGTATCACGATTTTTCTCCTGTTGGCTATGCCTCGAGTGGCGTAGCAACCACTGCAACGACGCCGTCGGCTACGGCAATCTGCCAGACCGCATCGGTACGTGCCAGCACCGTCCCTGCTTTGTGTTGCCCTGCATCAGCAACGACAGTTGCCTTGCGCAACGCCAGTTGCACCCCATCGATGGTCACTTGTGGGGTATGCCCGAATATCTGCAGGGCGATACACCGGCGCACCAGCAACTGTGCCGGGACGTCCCAGTCAAGCAGATCTTCTGCGGGACTGAACGGCGCTGCATACGATGCCTGCGCATCGTCCTGGACTCGCCCCGCTTCCCCGGCAAAGAACGCCGCCATCCCCTGGCTCAACGCACCCGCCGCTGCCTGAAACAAACCCATACCCAGTAACTCAGGAGTCAGATTATCGGGCACCGGACTCGAATACTGTGCGAGGATCGGGCCGGTGTCGAATTCTGCATCCATCCGATGCAACGTCGATCCAAACACCGGCACGCCGTCGTACAACGGTCGCATCGGATTGGGACCACGATAGGCTGGTAACAACGTTGGGTGCAGATTGACCGCGCCATAGCGCGGTATCTCGAGGATTTCTGCGGGGAGTCGATACGGGAAGGTGAACGTCATCAGCACATCCGGCTGCAACGCACGCAGATGCGCCACGATACGACGCACGTGGGTGGTCACGATGACATCCTGTGCCGGCGGCGCGAGCGCCACGATCTCGCGATAGGAATCCAAACGGCGCGATGTCGGTCCCGGCGTGGTCACCACTGCAATGTGCTGATGCCCATTGGCAGTGATCCAGTTCGCCAGACTACGGTACGCGAATGGCAACACATTAAACGTCACAATCCGCAACGGACCTGCAGGAATAGGGTTTGGCATGCTATGACTCCTTTGTCACATCCGCAATCAGACCGCTACGTGTGCGGTCGCAGCGAGAAAACCACGCACCGATGTCGCTGCTTCTGCCGCGCACTCATCCTGTACCGCCATCGCACCCGGCAATACCTGCCCCGTCGCCTGCGGCAACAACGCCAAAAATGCCGGCATGCGCGTGACCGGCGTCGTCATCGCATACTCCCCCCATAGAATCAACACCGGTTGGGCGATGCGCGGCAACACATCGTGCAAATCGGCATTGAGGAGCATGGTGAGGAAGCAAATCGGCGCGAAACGTGCCCCTGGTCGCCGTGCTGCCCGGGCACATACCTCGACCATTGCATCGTCGCACGCGGCGGGATTGTGGTATGCCATGCTGCGGAGAAAATACCGCAAGCTCGCGCGTGACGTCAACAAGCGATAGACGCCTGCCCCGAATGTACCATGTAAAATCCGATAGGCCCGACCGACACTCCCTTTGACCACCAAATCAACCAAACCGGTCGGGCAAATCAGCACCACGCGCGCGATGACCTCGGGGTGCGCAGCCGCGGCCATACAGGCAAATGCCGTACTCAACGACACCGCATACATGCACGCGACGCCGCCCAATGCGCGCGCCACATCCGCCAATAATTCCGCGTAGAGTTCTGCACTATAGAGCATATCGGGGCGATCCGAATCGCCGTACCCCAGCAAATCGATGGCCACGACGTGGTAGTCGCGCTGCAAATCAGCGAACGGTTTGCGCATCTCGTAGCACGACGCAGACGCGTTAATACTATGGATCAGCAGCACGGTCGGGCCCGTACCGGCTTCGTGCAGGGCAATCTGATGACCGCGCCATGGTATGTATCGAACCGAGACACCTAATGGAGCGAGTGGGGTAGGCACATTATTTGCTTTCATTCTTTTCACAACCATTCATCACGTAATTGTGTCTGCATCCACTGTAGCGCATCTGCACGGGTCTCGTACACACCATCCAGCTGGGCATCGTAGGCAATCCTCAGCAGTTCCTTGACTCGTGGCCCTGCGGCAATCCTCAGCGCCAGCACATCATTGCCGTTCAGCAACGGCGCAATGGGCTGCTGGGTCGTACCCAATGCAGCTGCAAGTGCCATGAACGGCGCGCCGGGTTCTTTGTAGGGCAACGGCGGTCGTCCCGAACTATCGGCGGCGACCAAGCGCGCCCACAGGTCCATGGTGGCGGGCGCCAAACGATGCGCGAGACGGCGCACAAAGCGCGGGCTGGCGGGGCCGTCGTTGGCAGCCATGTGTTCACGCACCAAGGCACAGACCGGGGCGACGTATTTTTCGGGGGCACCCAACAACCGCAAAAAATCAATCGTGAATGGCACGCCAGCTGCCGCATGCGTCGGACAGTGGATGCGCCCGTTTTCGACGTAGCTCGTGGTCGGCTTGCCCAAATCGTGGCAGATTGCTGCCAATGAGAGAATCAATACCTGCTCGCTCTCCAAATCGCCGCGCCGGGCGACCGCACCTTCGCAGACGTACAAGGTGTGGATCCAGGCATCGCCCTCGGGATGATGGATGAAGTCCTGCGCACAGCCCATCAGCGCGACCAGCATGGGGTAATGCCGCAGCCACCCCGTTGCATACAACACCATCAGCCCGGCCCACGGGTGCGGCGCCAGCGCAAACAAGCGCCACTCGTGCCACACGCGCTCGATGGGAATCTGGGTGATGCGATCCACCACTGCCTGCGCGTGTGCCAATGTCTCGGGCGCGACACGGAAGTTGTATTGCCCCGCAAAGCGCATCAACCTCAATACCCGCAACGGGTCATCGGCAAACGCAGTGCCGATGTGGCGCAACACCCCGTGCTGCATGTCTGCGACCCCATCAAAGGGATCGATGAGTGACCCATCGGGCAAGACAGCCATGGCATTGATGGTCAAATCACGAAAAGCAGCTGCTTCTGTGACATCGCCAGCACGTGCGAGACTCACATCGACCGACACTGCACCAGAACGCACTCGAATCACCGGATGATCGCCACCGACCGCACCCTGAGGTGCGTCAGCGCGGTAGACTGATTCGAGGGCTGCCAGCGACGGCGCGACGACTTCGATATCGATGTCGTGGACGGTGCGGTCCAACAGGATGTCGCGGACTGCGCCGCCAACGATACGCCAACTCCAGCCTACCTGCTGCAGCGGCTCGACGATGGGTACAATCGTCAGCAAGAGCTGGTTGATGCGCTGCTGGGTAGGTGATTCCATCAATCCCTCTCTCATCTCCACGTTCCTATTCCCTTTGTATAATACGTGAGAGCTTGGATGTTTTTGAGGAGAATGCAATGAGCGCTGGTATTACAATGTACAGCACCACCTGGTGTTCGGACTGCAAATTGGCTAAACGAGTCTTCAAAGAACTCAATGTGACGTACACCGAAATCGACATCGAGCAGGATGAAGCCGCACGTGCCGAAGTCATCCGCCTCAACAATGGTGGCCAGTCGGTACCGACCATTGTCTTCCCCGATGGATCAGTCTTGGTCGAGCCTTCGGCTGCGGTCCTCAAGGCCAAAATCGACAGCATGTAGGCTGTGTACGAACACCCCCGCTGCTGTGGCAGCGGGGGTTTTTTTGCGCTACAAAACGGGCAACACTTCGATAATCTGGTCGTGTCCTGGTCCAATTGACACCATCGAAACCTCGGCACCGACCAGCTGGGCCACGCGTTCGACGTAGGCCCGCGCATGGGCTGGCAGATCCTGCCAACGCCGCACATCACTCGTCGGTGTCAACCAGCCGGGCAGGGTCTCGTAGATGGGTTCTACCCGGTCATATTGTTCGGTGTAGGTGGGTGGGTGATCGATGATTTGACCATCGAGGCGATAGCCGATGCAGATTTTGATCTCGCTGAGTTCATCCAGCACATCGAGTTTGGTCAGTGCCAGTCGGTCGATGCCGTTCAACTGCGCCGCATAGCGCGAGGCCACTGCATCGAACCAGCCCACGCGGCGCAGGCGGCCTGTCGTCGTGCCCACTTCGGCCCATGGTTTGCCCATTTGGCGCAACGCGTCGGCGGTTTCGCCCGAGACCTCGCTGGGGAACGGCCCTGAGCCGACGCGACTGGTGAATGCCTTGTAGACACCCAGCACATGGTTCAGCGCGCGCGGGGCAATCCCGGCTCCTTGGCAGGCCCCGGCGATGCCCGGCATCGACGACGTCACAAATGGGTACGTGCCGTGATCGATATCCAACATGACACCCTGCGCACCTTCGAGGAGCATGGGCGTTTTGGCCGCCAAGGCGGTCTGGACGACGCCATAGATGTCACCGATGTATGGCGCCAAGCGTTGTCCGTAGGCAGCGTATTCGGTAATCAGTGCCTCGAGGTCATAGCGTGTCTCGGCACCATAATACCCTGCAAAGAGTCTGTTTTTTGTGGCGATGATAGGCGTCAAAACGCGCCGTAGGACGGCGACATCACACAAATCACCGATACGCACGCCGTTGCGGGCGGTTTTGTCTGCGTAGGCGGGGCCGATGCCGCGGCCAGTGGTGCCGATTTTGGCATCACCACGCTGCAATTCGTCGAGGCGATCTTGTTCGACATGGTAGGGCATCACGACGTGGGCGCGATGACTGATGCGCAGATTTTCGACCACAATCCCGCGGGCAATCAGGCCATCGAGCTCACCGATGAAGTGCTTCGGATTGACGACGGTGCCGTTGCCGACGATGTTGACGGTGGCTGGCTCGAATATGCCGGCAGGTACCAGGTTTAGCTTGAATGTGCCGTGCCGGTTGACCACGGTGTGGCCGGCATTATTACCACCGCCGTAGCGTATGACGGTCGCAGCGCGCGCCGCCAGAATATCGATGATATGGCCTTTGCCTTCGTCGCCCCATTGTGCACCGACTACTGCTACCACTGCCATGTATGAATCCTTCCGAATGAGCGGGTTGTTCCAACGCATGTCACAAAAATACACGCGCGCAACCTTTCGTCTGTCCACGTCGTGTAATGGTATTATAGAGGAACTGCGAAAAAGAGGGTATATGGACATTACGACGCTGACAATTATCATCCAGTTGATTTTTCTTGAGGGTATTTTGTCGATCGACAATGCGGCCGTGTTGGGTGCAATGGTCAATCACTTACCCAATGACAAACCCATTCCGTGGCCGCGGCGCTTGCAATTTTTGCACGAATGGGGGCAACGAAGCCTCGGCAATCAGCGCGATGCAGCCCTCAAGGTTGGTCTGATCGGCGCATATGTCGGGCGTGCTGCCATGCTTGTCCTAGCGGGCTGGATTATCCAGTTCCCATGGCTGCGTGTGCTCGGGGCTGCATATCTCATCTATTTGGCAATTCGGTACTTTGGTGAACAATACGCGCACAGCAGCGCGGACGGTGAAGCTGGTACGAATCGTCTCAATACGAGTGGTTTTTGGGGGACCGTTTTGGCGCTCGAAATAGCGGACCTTGCATTCAGCATCGATAATGTCATCGCCGCCGTCGCCCTTTCAAATCAATTGTGGGTTGTGATGCTCGGTGTCGCAATCGGTATTTTGGTGATGCGTTTTGCTGCGCAGATATTCGCCCGTCTGATATCCTGGGAACCAGCAGTGCAAACGGCCGCGTTCCTGCTTCTTTTGACCATCGGCACCGAGTTGATTTTGCATGAATACGCCCACATTACGTTCACCGAATTACAGCAGTTCCTTATCTCGTTTTCGGTGATGGGGCTGACCATCCTCATTGCACGGTCACCCATCAAACCATACGTCGTGACGGCGCTCAAACCTATTCGCTGGTCGTTCTACATGATTGCATCCGGCTTGGATAGCATCATGAGCCTCTTCAAAACGCCACACGTCAAGTAAATCGGATACAAAAGACCACGGGGTGCGCTGGCGCGCACCCCGTGGTCTTTTCGGCAACCTACGCCATCTGGTCATACCCCGGGACGGTCAGGAATTCGACGAATTCCGGATTGAGCACCAGTTCGTCGAGCAGTGCCACCGCCTGGTCGAGCCGTTTGCCGCCCAAGCGCTCTTGTAGCTTCTGGACCTCTTCGGTGCGCGTCATTTTGTAGAGGTAGGCATCGACTGCGCGGCCATCGTTCAGTTTGGCGCCGTGGTGGACCCACTGCCAGATCTGCGAGCGCGAGATTTCTGCCGTCGCGACGTCTTCCATCAGGTAGTTGATCGCCACTGCTCCACGACCACCAAACCAGGCTTCGATGTACTGCAACGCCACGCTGATGTTGCCACGCAGCCCTGCCTCGGTGATATCGCCCATCGGAATGGTCAGCAAATCCGCTGCGGTGATGTCTACCTTGGGCACGTAGGTGATTTGGTTTTCGCTCGAAAAGGCCTTCTTGAATATCTCGTGGACGGGTTTGACCAGCCCTGGGTGGGCTACCCAGGCACCATCAAAGCCCTGATCGGCCTCGCGCTGCTTGTCGTCGGCCAAGCGTTGCATCGAGCGCGTATTGGCGTTGGCATCGTCCTTGCGCGGGATAATCGCCGACATGCCACCCATTGCATGCGCACCGCGGCGGTGACACGTCGCCACCAATACTTCGGCAGCTGAGCGCAAAAAGTGCGTCGCCATGGTCACTTGTGCGCGGTCCGGGAGCACAAAATCATCACGGTGATTGAATGCTTTGATGAAGCTGTAGATATAATCCCAGCGACCGTGATTCAGACCGCTCGAATGATCACGCAATTCGTACAAAATCTCGTGCATTTCGAACACGGCCAAAATGTGCTCGATGAGCACCGTGGCGCGGATGCTGCCCTGTGCAACGCCCAGTTTGTCTTGGGCATAGACAAAAATCTCGTTCCACAGGCGGGCTTCGAGGTGGTTCTGCAACTTGGGCAGGTAGACGTACGGCCCACTGGCACGCTTGAGCAATTCTTTTGCGTTGTGGAATAAGTACAAGCCGAGGTCGAAAATGCCGCCCGACACCGGTTTGCCGTTGTAGGTGACGTGCTTTTCGTCCAAATGCCAGCCACGCACACGCACCGCCAGTACTGCCGTCTGGTCATTGAGGCGATAGACCGTGCCGTCTTTGGCGGTGAACGATATCGTGCGGCGGATGGCGTCGCGCAGATTGATTTGACCCTGCACGATGTTGTCCCACAGCGGCGCATTGGCGTCTTCGAAGTCTGCCATGAAGACTTGTGCGCCAGAGTTCAACGCATTGATGACCATTTTGCGATCGATGGGACCCGTGATTTCGGTACGGCGATTGCGAAAGTCAGCCGGGATTGGTGCGACCTTCCAGTCGCTGCTGCGGATGTGCACGGTCTCGGGATTGAAGTCGGGCAGCACGCCCTTCTTGAGCTCTTCCCAGCGGGTGACGCGGCGTGCCAGCAGTGCAGTACGCTTTTCTTCGAAGCGTTCGATCAAATCAGCCACGAAGGCCAAGGCTTCACGCGTCAAAATCTCGTTGTATTCCGGCTTCAGCGGTCCGGTAATCACTAATCCTTCTGGCATGGGTTGTCCTTTCGGTATCTACTATTCCGTGATAATGGCCATATTGAGATGCTCACCCAGATTGCGGAAATCTGCAGTCCAATCCATTGCAGCCGTGTCGCCACGGTCTGCTGCGCTTTTCTGCAACGGGTAATCGCGCTGCCAGACAACATTATAGTAGTTTTGGACCATCCACATATCGACGTCGTATGCTTTGGCCACATCCACCAGCCGGACCACTGTGCGCAGCAATTCATGTTTGAATGGGGTAGCGACAATTTGCCGGCCGATGCGCTCGAGTGCCTGCGCCATCTGTAAGCGCACCATCGCACTGTCGAGTTGCACGCCGGTGAGGGCTGCGTCTTCGATGAGCGCTTGGACACGTGTGCTGTCTGGGACCACTATCGCCAAGGCAGTACGCACATCGGCGTGCAGGGCAGCCGATGCCGCCACTTGTAATTCACTCGGCACCGGGAGCTTCATCCGCTGCAGAAACCGCATCAACGTTGTGTGCTCGGCATACATGGTGTGATACCGTGCGACGACTTTGTCGACGACACCTACCAACATCAGCTCGAGGATGGAGCGTTGTTCTTCGCGGAATATCGAGTGCAGCGAATAGCTGAACGGACCCAGTGCCTCGTCCATGATGTGCGTGACTTCGACCTGATCGTTCTTGGCTACGGCAGGGACGATTGCGTGCATCAGCGCATCGAGATTGTCGCCGTCGGGTCGCACACCACCGTGCATGATTTGATCCGGGGTCAGGACCACTCCGTATTGGAAGCGGCGCTGTTCGCCGGTCAGCAACGCCGTCACCTCGGTGGTACCGATGGCGATGCGCATCGATCCCAACGTCCAGCGGTGCTGCGCGATGCGGACAATGCGATGTAAGTAGATTTCTTCTTCGTTGACGGTGTCATGGAACACCGCCGTCAACGCATCGTGGGCGCAGACGTCGGCCAACGTCAACACCAGCGGAGTCACCTCACGCCGATACACGCTCTCGAGGGAGACGCCGGTGTTGCTGATGACTTTTTCGAGCTGTTCGTTGAACGCTTCTTCGATGTTCAAATCCATCGTCTGCGCACCGAGTTGCATCGCACGTGCTGCGTACCGCAACACCTGGACAGTCTCGATCCCCGTCGGATCATTGAAGAACCAGGCACAGCTGGTATAGCTCTGCATCAACTGCCGTTGCAATTCCATCAACCCCAACGCAGGCCAGCGTGCCTTGGTGAGGCCGTACTGCGCAATGAACGCATCCATACCGGCCTCGTTGGGCTGGTTGATGACGGCGATGTAGGCATCGCGGGCTACCCATGGATCACGGAAGTACTGTCGTGCACGGGATTCCCAAGCCGCATTGACGGCTTCGGTCATGTAGTCCAGGGCTGCCCGCAAGGGACCACGCCAGGATTGATTCCAGCCCGGTTGGCCACCGGTGTGGCAGCCACAGTTGCTGCGCCAGCGTTCGACGCCATGGGCGCAACTCCACGAGCTGTTTTCGACGATTTGGGCTTCGTAGGTGGGCGGGAATAATTCCAGATATTCGCCATAGACCGTGATTGTGGCGAGATTGAGTTTTTCGATATTGGCGAGAGCGAATGCCAACGCCATTTCGCCGTGGCGATGATGATGCCCGTAGGTTTCGCCATCGGTGGCCACGTGCGCCAGGCGAGGCTGCCCGTCATCGGGCACGTCACGCAGGAGGGCATTGGCCAACGCATCCCCGTTTTGAAGCAAGTTCTGGAACGCAATGGCCTGCGACGTAGCGCCGTTGTAGAAGAAAATCGCAATGCTCCGTCCCGAAGGCAGATTGACGCGGTAGGGCATCGTCGTATCGACCCCATAGCCCGTCTGCCGCCATTGGGTGGCACCAATCTGGCGCACCGCTGCTGCCTGATGCGGTGCAAGCACCGTGAAGGCAATCCCGTACTCGGCCAATGCCTCGAGCGTGTCGGTACAGACGGCTGCCTCAGGGAGCCACATGCCCTCGGGTTTGCGGCCGTAGTGATGCACAAAATCCGCCACACCCCAGGCGACCTGGGTGCGTCGATCGCGCGCAGTCGCCAGCGGCATGATGATGTGCCCGTAGGATTGTGCAATTGCCGAACCATGACCACCGAAGCGCTGCCGACTGTCGGCATCGGCAGCGATGATGGCCGCGTAGGTGGTGGGGTCAGATTGCTGGAGCCAGCGCATCAGGGTGGGGCCGACGTTGAAGCTCATGCGCGCGTAGTTGTTCATAATCGCCCGAATTCGACCACGCTCGTCGAGGATGCGCGCGGCAGTGTTTGGGGCATAACACTCAGCCGAAATGCGTGCATTCCAATTGTGATACGGCGCGGCGCTCGGTTGCACATCGATTGCATCGAGCCAAGGGTTTTCACGCGGGGGTTGATAAAAATGTCCGTGCACGCACACATATCGGGTCACGAGGGTATATTCCTGTAGAGCGCCGGTGATGCATGCGCATCACCGGCGTTTTCGCATAATCAGCCTACTGCTTGGGGGCCAAATAGACCGTCGCCAACGGAGGTATGGTCAACACAATCGACGCCGCCATCCCATGGCAGGCAACGGACTCGACGCGCAGATGCGTCATTACTCCACTGCCACCCCATTGGGTGTCGTCGCTGTTCGAGATAATCTCCCAGCGACCATCTACCGGCACGCCGATGCGGTATTCGTGGCGCGGTACGGGCGTGAAGTTACAGATTACCACCACATTGCGGGCATCTGCGCCACCACGGCGCAACATCGCCACCACGCTCTGGTCGGCGTCGTCACAGGCAATCCAGTGGAAGCCCCACGGGTCGAAGTCCAATTCGTGCAAGGCAGGTTCGTCGCGATGGAGCCGATTCATGTCGGCCACATACTGCTGCAATCCCGCGTGCATCGGCTCGTTGAGCAGATACCAATCGAGCTCACGCTCATAGGACCACTCACGCCACTGACCGATGTCGCCACCCATGAAGAGCAGTTTTTTGCCAGATTGGCCATACATATAGCCATACAAGGTACGTAGATTGGCGAATTTTTGCCACTGATCGCCGGGCATTTTGCTCAACAACGAGCCTTTGCCGTGCACGACCTCGTCGTGTGACAAGGCCAGCGTGAATTGTTCACTGAACGAGTAGAGCGACCGAAAGGTCAGTTTGTTGTGGTGGTATCTGCGATGCACGGGGTCTTCGGTCATGTAGGTCAGCGTGTCGTGCATCCAGCCCATGTCCCACTTCATGTTGAAGCCCAGGCCGCCGATATACGTCGGCCGCGACACCATCGGCCAGGCCGTCGACTCTTCGGCGATCATCACAATTCCGGGGAAGCGCGCGTGCACCGCCTCGTTGAGGCGGCGCAACAACACAATTGCATCGATGTTTTCGCGGCCTCCAAAGGCATTAGGAATCCATTCGCCCTCTTTGCGCGAATAGTCCAGATACAGCATCGACGCCACGGCATCGACGCGGATGCCATCGATGTGGTAGCGGTCAAACCACGAAACAGCGCTCGACACCAAAAAGCTGCGCACCTCGTGGCGACCATAGTTGAAGATGTAACTGCCCCAGTCTGGATGGTAGCCTTGGCGCGGATCGGCGTGCTCATAGATGGCAGTGCCATCGAACTGCGCCAGGCCATGCGCGTCGACGGCAAAGTGGGAGGGCACCCAGTCCAGGATCACGCCGACCTCGTTTTGGTGCAGGTAGTCGACGAATTCCATGAAGTCGGCGGGGCTGCCATAGCGACTCGTCGGCGCGTACAACCCCACCGACTGGTAGCCCCACGACCCGTCGTAGGGGTATTCCATGATGGGCAACAGCTCGACGTGGGTATAGTTCATCATCTTGCAGTAGTCGCCCAATTTGCGCGCCACGTCGAAGTAGCCCAACCACGAGCCATCCGGATTACGCATCCACGACCCCAAATGCACCTCGTAGATGCTCATCGGCATGCCGTTGGTGTTGCGGGTGGCGCGTGCCTCCATCCAGGCTGCATCGCCCCAGCGGTGCGCACTCAGATTACTGACAATCGAGGCGGTGTTGGGCCGGACTTCGCCAGCGGTAGCGAGGGGATCGGCTTTTTCGAGGAAGTCGCCGGTCTGTGTTTCGATGGAATATTTGTACGGCGTGCCGATAGGCACATGGGCAATGAAGCCCGCCCAGATGCCCGAAGACCCCTGCGCCCAGAGCATGTTGCCGCCACGCTGCCAGCCATTGAAGTCGGCGATCACGGCAACACTACGGGCACCCGGCGCCCACACCGCAAAGTGCACACCCGCGACGCCGTTTTGGAGGCACGGGATGGCACCGAGTTTTTCGTGGAGCGCAACGTGTGAACCTTCGTTGAACAGATATAAATCGTCTTGTGTCAGGAGTGTATGACCGGTGAGTTGAATGGGCATAGACGCTCCTATTTTACGAGACACAACGACGGTTCTCTGCTACCGGCTGTTTACTGCATCGCGTACCGCATCATAGAACGGATCAACCGCGACGACAGATTCCAAATCAGCCAAACCCGCTGCGTTTTGGGGATCGAGCAACGTCTGTGCCCAGCCGCGCAGAAACTGTGCACTCGTCAGTGTGTTGTCTTGGGCCAATGCGGTGGTGGTCAATCGTACCACATTATCTACGACAATCTCACCAAACGGCGCCAAATCGCTCGGGAATGCGGGATTCTGTGTGTCGACCAGCGCCGTCGGTTGATAGCGTTTGAGGACGGCCACCGCTGCATCGTAGTCGCCATACAACAGCGCACTCATAAACGGCGAAGCGTCATCGACTTTTGGTGCACGCAACGTCACCATGCGCTTGAGCACTGCGACGGTCCAGGTGTCTGCTTCGTTCGTTGGCGTGACGCCGTCTGTCAACAAGGCGGCGACAACATTCCAACGTCCTGCTTCGGCTGCGGTGATTGCAGCTTGGATCGTCGCGTCATCGCTGGGCATGGGTTGCTTGAGGACAAATGCGTTCCCGTCCCAAGAATAGACTTCTTCAGCGCCCGACTGCACGCTACAGGCATAACAAAAGACGTAGTAGTCTGTAGCATCACCGACTGCGTCGAGTACTCCGTCACCATTGACGTCCGCCATGGTCAATGCCCAGCCGCCGGCATCAGAATTGGTGGTCAATTCGAGTTTCAACGATTTGCCATCGAACGAAAAAATCTGCCCAAAGCTGCTATGCGCACCGACGCCACCCTCGACCAGGAGGAAGGTCGTTCCTTCGCGGTAGGTCGGAATCTCGCGCAGGCTCACAATGTACTGTCCGTCTTTGAAGTCAAATTCAGTGATTTTTTGCAGTCCCGTGGCAGTTTTTTGATAAATAGCCAACGGATGGTACGAGACATATTCTTCGTTGCCACCCTCATCATTTGCCCTGCCCATGGTCAGGCTGGCAAAATACGGGCCGTCGGTGCCTTCCATGAGCTGGATGACGGCTGTTTCGCCCTGACCTGAAGCGCTCAAACCGTCCGCATCGGGGGTTGCGGTGGGTGCGAGGGCCGCTTCGGCCGTTGCCACAATCGCGGTGGCATCGACAGCGTCGACATTGCTCGGCGTCATTGTTGGCACCACAAACAGCGTCGGGGCTGCCGTCTCGGTGTCTACTGCTTGTACGGTACTGGTGGTCGGAACGATCGCCGTCGCTGTTTTTGCGTTATCTTCGGGGATGGTCCCCGGTTGCGACTCCGCTGCGGGCGCTCCACACGCCACCAATACACACACCACCGCACCCACCCATACACTGCGCAGCCACATAACAGCCTCTTTTATCTGTAGATCGAATATTTATAGTTTACACGACCAAGGGTGCTCGCATGCCCACACTGCGCTGAGGTTTTGCTTACTACGTACTGAGGTATTCTGTCGTTTCGCGGTGCTACCCGCACCTGCGTTTCGCCGAATCTGTCTGCTGTCATTTTGCTAGAGCGCATTCATAAGCTATCTACGCACATCCACTGCCGCGCACAGGAAGCTGTGACGTGAGCGGGCGTATCAGGATACTGAAAAAAACCTGACAGGGACGTTTTTCCTGTGAAAAATCAAATTTATGCTTCACCAATCATTCATGGTGTAACGAATAATCATTCCACTATCAGCCACACGGCGCCTAGCAGGCGATGCAACGCAACACGCCGTTGCGAAATCTAAACCCACAGCGCAATCACCCAACCCAGCACATACAGCAGACCAAAGCGCATGTGGAGAACGGCTGAGCCGCGCAGGACGGAATGAAGCTTTTCGGCGGCGTCCTCGGTCGCTGCGGTGCGCATCAAGCGCCACGCCAACGGTGCCACTGCATAGCAGAGGAGCGTCGGCCACGGCGCCAATCCCAGTGCGATGAGTACCAGCACGCTGACAAAAGCACCGCCCACCAGCACATAGAACTCGACGCGCGCGCCGGCGCGACCCAACATGGTGGCCAGGGTACGCTTGTGATTGAGGATGTCGGTGTCGATGTCGCGCAGATTGTTGGCGTGCAGAATCGCTGCCACTACAAATGCCACGGGCAGCGATGCCCAGATGGCCGGCCACGAGACGACCGGTTGCTGCAGGTAGTACGACCCCAACACCATCACTGGCCCCATAAAGATGAACACCGCCAGCTCGCCCAAGCCCACATAGGCCAATGCGAACGGCCCCGCGGTATAGAAGTAGCCCACCGCCACACTACACAACCCGAGCCAAAAGATGAACGGACCCGTCATGTAAACAAGGTACAACCCAATGGTTGAGCCGACGGCAAACGCGATGATGCCGGCCCAAAATATCTGGTTGGGCGTCATTTCGCCGCGGAGCAACGCGCCACCGGTACCCTTGACCGCCGGGGTGTCCGTGCCTTTTTTGTAGTCGTAGTAGTCGTTCATCAGGTTCGTCCCGCCCTGGATGGCAATCGACCCGATCAGCGCCAACGCCAGCCATAGCCAGTTGAGCCCACCCTGCTGCGCGGCAATGGAAGCGCCGAGGAGCACCGGGATGATGGCTGCGGTATAACTCCACGGGCGCACGGCACCCCACCATTTTTTGAGCAACGGCATACGTGACTCCTTGACGGTGTGGCGCCAGGGCACCACTAACCGCTCGACTTCGTCCAATCCAATCGTGATTATCCAGCCCAATGCAGCGATGACACACACCGACGCCATCATGTCGGCGATGGAATACAACTCGTACGACTGCCAGATGCGGTAGCCGATGCCATTACTGGCCCCAACGAACTCCACGCCGACGATGAGCGTCAGCGCAAACCCCATCGCCAGCTTCCAGCCTTCGATAATCGCGGGTAGGCTGGCGGGCAGCGCCACGGTGCGGAACAACGTCCGTTGATTGGCACCATAGACGCGACCGACCTCGAAGAAGCGTTGGTCGATTTGCATCACCCCGCCGATGGTGTGAATCACCACCATCAAAAAGACACTGATGGCCACCGTGACGATTTTGCTCACTTCGCCAATCCCCAGCACCACGATCACCAATGGCAACAAGGCGATTTTGGGGACCGGGTAGAGCATCGTCGCTAACGGGCGCACCAGCAGATAGACCGTGCGATTCAAGCCGCTCCAGATGCCCAACAGTGTGGCGGGAATAGCGCCAATCAAAAAGCCCAGCGCGATGCGTCTGCTACTAATCAGCACATCGGCCACCATCGATCCGTCGGCCAAGCCTTTTGCTAATGCGACCACGACCTCGCTGGGCGGCGGGATGAAAATCCGATTGAGCAGGCCCAGCTGGACGGCCGCCTCCCACAGCACCACCAACAGCAGCGGCGACAACCACGACAACCAGCGGTTTTGGGGCATCAGTTCACCCCTTCGTGCATCTGTACGTCGACTTCTTGGCGAATCTGGGCCCAGATGTCGGCAAAGGCCTGGTTGAAGGCCGGCAACGCACGTTTGTCGGCGCTGGGCACATCGGCCAATTGCGGCGTCAGGTCGGCGATGATACGGCCCGGCCGCGCCGACATGACGATAATCCGATCGGCCACGATGAGCGCTTCGTCGATGGCATGCGTCACAAACAGCATCGTGCCGCAGACGCCCTGACGGCGCAGGTCACAGACGAGTTCTTGCATAATCAGGCGCGTCTGGGCGTCGAGTGCGGCGAATGGTTCGTCGAAGAGCACGATGTCTGGTTGGATTGCCAGCGCCCGGGCGATGCCCACCCGCTGCTGCATGCCGCCGGATAACTGATGCGGGTACGCGTCGATGAAGCGTTGCAGACCCATTCGGTCGGCCCATTCACGGGCGATGACGCGGCACTGCTCTGCCGGGGTACCACGTGTCATCAGCCCATAGCTGATGTTGTCGGCCACCGACATCCAGGGGAACAACAGCCCGCTCTGGAATACCATGGCCCGTTTTGCACCGGCCGCCACCTGCAACGAACCGACACTGACCCGCTCGAGGCCGGCGATGGTGCGCAAGAGTGTCGTTTTGCCACAGCCGCTCGGACCGACCACGGCGACGGCGCTCTGATCGGCAATCGTCAACGAGATGTCAGTCAGCGCCTCGACTCCATTGGGATAGGTCAAGCCAGCCTGTATAAATACAATGGGTGCTGCCTGCATAGCTATACTCGCAATACAAAACGCGCCGTCCTGCGACGCCGCGTTTCGTGGAAGAGGATACCGGATTCGGCGTGTTACTTGCCGGTTGCCCGGGCAACCAGGTCTGTGTTGATCAACGTATTGATGTCTAGGTCTGTATCATACTCCAAATAGCCGCGCTCGCGGAAGTACGACTGCAGCGTCTTGAGGTTTTCGACCGGAATGACGCCCTCGGCGTTGTAATGGGGTGCGGACGCTTTTTCGACCACGGCTGCTGGGACCTTGGTGTACTTTTCGATAATCGCGGCAATCTCGGGCGTCATGTAGTTGCCTTGCAAATCGCCGCAGGCCTTCAGGTACGCGCGCATGAAGCCTTCGGAAGTCTTGGTGTCGGCCAACATCGCCTCGCCCATGTACAGATAGGTCGCATAGAAGCCATCGATGAAGTCGTTGGCCAAGACCGCAACCGTGCCGTTTTGGACATTGATGGTCGCCAATGGCTCACCCAGAATGGCGGCGTCGATCGAGCCGTTTTCGAGTGCTGCCGGCACATCCTTGAAGCCCACGGTGACCAACTCGATGTCGGCCATCGTCAAGCCGTTCTTGATAAGTGCCTGATCGACCCAGTACTCGGTGGCTGCGCCAGTGGCGTTGATGGCGACCTTTTTGCCCTTGAGGTCAGCGACGGATTTGAGCTCGTCGACGCGCTTGGCACTGATGACCAGCGGGCTCGTCATCGGCGCAGATTCGTTGTGCATCGGGGCCACAATCGAGAACTTCACGCCACGGGCGGCGGCGTTGAGCAAGCCTGCACCGGCACCACCGAATGCGGCATCGAAGTTGCCTGCGGCCATCTGGACCACCGGCTCGCTGCCACCTTGGACTGGCGTCGATTCGATCTGGATGCCCTCGGCGGCGAAGTAGCCACGCTCGATGCCCACGTACAACGGTGCATAGATCATCACCGGTACAAAGCCCAAGCGCACGATTTTGAGTTCGGCGGGGGCGGCTACCGTCGCCTCAGCGGCTGCCGGCTCTGCGGTGGCGACAAGTTCGACGACAACGGTCATTTCGGCAGGGGATGGGATTGGCTCGGTGGCAGGCGCGGCAGCACCACAGCTTGCCAGAACCATAGAAACCATCAACAGGCTTATCAAACGTTTCATTCGTTTCACACTTTCGTCTTACAGTCTCTGTAACGGACAACATTGTACCAGAATTCACGACGTCGGGGGCGTTAAGATAGACGGGCCATGGAATCGTGTGCGAGATGGAGAATTACTGTGTGGATGTGGTGCAGTTCATCTGAGATGCAGCGCTGTAAGCATCTTGTACACGATGGCATGCCGACGTCGGACATTTGCCATACGACATCGCCGACAGTCGGCATGCCATGACGGTGTCCCGTCATTCCATGGGCCGTGGCGTTTGTGTCGGGCGCAGCGATTGTCCGGGCCATGGAATCGTGTGCGAGATGCAATACGTGTACGCCCCGCGATACAACAACTACTCTCTGAAACCTACTCACTGATAACTATAAATAGTCGGCATGCCATGACGGCAGGGGGAATCGTATGCCAGACGGCGAATCACAGCGTATCTGAGATGCAGTCAAGTAAGCATCTCATACACGATGGCATGCCGACGACGGACAATTGCCATACGACAACGCCGATAGTCGGCATGCCATCACGGCAGGGGGAATCGTGTGCACGATGGCGAATCTCAGCGTATCTGAGATGCAGTCAAGTAAGCATCTTGTACACGATGGCATGCCGACGACGGACATTTGCCATACGACATCGCCGACAGTCGGCATGCCATGACGGCAGGGGGAATCGTATGCAAGATGGAGAATCACAGCGTATCTGAGATGCAGTCAAGTAAGCATCTTGTACACGATGGCATGCCGACGACGGCAGGGGGAATCGTGTGCAAGATGGCGAATCACAGCGTATCTGAGATGCAGTCAAGTAAGCATCTTGTACACGATGGCATGCCGACGACGGACAATTGCCATACGACATCGCCGACAGTCGGCATGCCATGACGGGTTGAGGGGACGTTTCATGCCGCACCGAGACAACCCATCCAATTCATAATTCATAATTCATAATTCCTCATTCATTTTGACACTGTTCCCAGCACAACCTAAAATAGACTGATAGAATTTTGCCTCATAGATACTTGAGTATCCCACCATATGCCATCCACAACACCACTCACCCAACCGCATCTGCGGGTCATCGCAGCATGTGCCAAAGCGCTGAACACCGACCAGGCCTTCCCTACCCGCGTCGAGCAGGTATTTGTGTTGTTGCGCACGGTCGTCTCGTTCGACGAGGTGCGTTTGACGTACTGGACGGACTTCCCCACGCACGAGGGGCTCGTCCACGTCGCCGGCGGGGGCACCTGGGGCATCCCATGGGACGACGATATGGTGCAGACCTGCATCGCCACCCAGAGCCCGCAGACGCGCGACGGCACCTTCGAATTGCCCGCCCGCCCCGGCGAATTCATCAGCCGCCTGTATACCAGCCACTGCGTCCCCATCGTGGCCAACGGGGAGGTCTATGGCGTCTTTGCCTATCGTACCGATGCTAATCACCCCGCCAACAGCCGTGACCTGGCCACCATCGACGCCATCATCCCGCTCCTTGCCACCCAGCTCGTGCTCAGCGCCGCCACGACCCCACATTCGAATCACGACGAGCGCTTGCTGCAGGCTGCCCGCAAGCAACTGCGTATCGTCGATGTGATGGCGCAGCTGCGCACCGAATTCGATCCACCCATCCCGCTGCATGCACTCCTGCCGATGATTTTGGCCCGCACCGTGCAGTACACCGGCGCCGAATACGGCAGTGTCGTCTTGGTCGACGCCGAACGCCAAGAAATAGAGCTCATCGCCGTGCATGGCTACCACGTCAACACGCTCCACTCCGGGGCGGTCGAACACATCCGCCACCGTTGGAACTGGGACAGCGGCATTGCCGGCAAGGTCGCCCGTTCGGGTCGCCCACTCATGCTGACCGAGGTCCACGACGACGTCGACTACTTCTATACCGACCGCCCCGTACTCCGCGCCAAGCTCGCCATTCCGCTGACCGTCGATAAACGCGTCGAAGCAATCCTCAGCGTCGACAGCGTGCGCATTGACGCCTTTGGAGAACACGAATCGGCCCTGGCCCTGGGCATCGCCGAGGTGGCCGCGCAGCCGCTGCGCCGGGCCATCCGCTATCAAGAGCTCCTCGAACGGAGCACGCAGCTCAATCAGGTCTTCCAGAGCATCCCATCTGGCCTGGTCCTCATCGATCGCTTCGGGCAAGTCTTGCGCACCAACCCGGCCTTCCTGCACATCTGGGGACTGACTGCCGAACAAGTCGGCCCTGGATTCCGCATCCCGTTCGACATGTTGGCGCTGCTGTTGCCGCGCTTCATCGACTCCAATGCGTTCTCGCAATTCAGTGATCAGGCCCACACCAAACCCGACCAGGAATTTTCGCTCAGCCTCAAGCTACGCAACCCGCACCAAGAACTGCAAATTCTATCGGTGCCCACCCGCGACAACAGCGAACACATCACCGGCCGCATCTGGGTCATCAACGACACCACGCGTGAGACCGAGGCAGACCGCCTCAAGAGCGAATTTGCCTCGCTCGTCTCGCACGAACTGAAAACGCCGTTGACCTCAATCATGGGCTACTCCGACATTCTGCTCAATCGCGATTTGCCCAGCGAAGCCCAGAAAAATCTGCTGCGCATCCTCCACAGCGAAGCCGAAAATCTGCAGAGCCTTGTGCACGAAATGCTGGACTATGCTCGCATCGAAGCCAACACCGTGCGCATCAATCGCTGGCCTATTGCAGTAGGCGAACTCGCCGTCGATCTGGCGAAAAAGCTCCAACACAGCGTCACCTTTGCCAACCACCAGATTACCTTCGACGTTATTCCACAGCTGCCGCCGGCCTACGCCGACAAAGACCGCGTGCGCCAGATTTTGACCAACCTGATATCGAACGCAGCCAAGTACTCACCCGACGGCGGCACCATCACCGTCCGCGTGCGCGAGCTGCACAATGCGCCTGCAAAGCACCCCGACGGCCAATTCCTGCATATCAGCGTCAATGACGAGGGCATCGGCATCACCGCCGAAAATCTGTCGCGCATCTGGGATCGCTTCGTGCGGGTCGACACCAGCAATACCAAGAGCATCGGCGGCACCGGCTTGGGACTGACCATTGTCAAAGGGCTGGTCGAACTGCATGGCGGCCGTGCCTGGGCACACAGCGAAATCAACAAAGGCAGTTCCTTCCACTTTTCGTTGCCCATTGCCACGGATTTGGCGCACCAAGAGTAACCAGAACTGTGCGCCTTTCGGGCGCATACACGCCGTCACCGCAACCGTCCCGCGGCCAATGCCACTCGTGGTCCGGCCGGACTTTTCAGCCATAAAAAAGAGCCCATACATGCCCAACGAAATCCCCGCGGCACCGGTCGACGTCGAATTGCGCGTCAGTAATTCGCGCTTTATCACCCACCTGGCACCCGTCGCAGACGTCGTATCTGCGCGGGCGTTTATTGCATCTATACGCGCCAAAATGCCGGACGCTAATCATCACGTCTATGCCTACGTCATCGGCCACGGCGGCACCACCACCCTCGGGATGAGCGACGACGGCGAGCCATCCGGTACCGCTGGCCGGCCGGTATTGGCGGTGCTCAAAGGGAGTGGCTTGGGCGACGTGGTGGTGGTGGTGACGCGCTACTTCGGCGGGACGCTGTTGGGCACCGGCGGGCTGGTGCATGCGTATGGCGATAGTGTCAAAGCGGTGCTGAGCGAGGTGGTCCGGATTGAGAAAATCGCCCGTACCAAGCTTTTGTTGAGTATGACATACCCGCTCTACGAAGGCATAAAGCGGGTCTTGGCGGGGTATGATAGTCAGATTATCGAAGAATTGTTTGGCACCGATGTGACCCTGACGGTCGTCGTGCGCGTCGACGATGCACCCAAAATAAGTGCCGTCCTCGTCGAACACAGCGCCGGCACCATCGAGATCCTGCACGACGACAACAATTAGGCAGCCGCGCGGAGCAACTGCACCACCTGCACGACGCTGGCGATGGCATGTTCTACCGTGCGGGCATCACTTCCGCGCCCCAATGACAAACGCAGCGCGGCTTGCTCGTCATTGCCGATGGCACCGATGGCGTCGAGCACATGCGATGGCTCGAGCGACCCGCTGGTACAGGCCGACCCGCTCGATGCACAGATGCCGCGCTGATCGAGCAGAATCAACAGACTATCGCCGTCGATACCGTCGATGACGAAGCTTGCGTTGTTGGCCAAGCGCTCGCTCGGGTGCCCGGTCAGGCGGATGCCTGGGAGTTCACCCAATATTCCGGCAATCAAGGCATCCCGCAAGGGCGTCAGACGGGCGACCTCGGTCACGCGTTTGGCTTCGGCATGAGCCAGTGCCGCCGCAAAACCAACGATGCCGGCGATATTTTCGGTACCAGCGCGACGGCGACGCTCTTGTGCGCCGCCATGAATCTGCGGTGTGCAGGCCACGCCACGGCGCACATAGTTGACGCCTGTGCCTTTGGGCCCATAGAACTTGTGCGCCGTCATGGTCAGCAGATCGACGCCCAGTGCGGCCACCCCGATGGGCAACAAACCCGCCGCCTGTACTCCGTCGGTATGGAATGGCACTTTGCGCGCTTTGGCCACTGCAGCCAATGTGGGAATGGACTGGATGGTGCCGATCTCGTTATTTGCGTACATAATCGACACCAACGCCGTATCGGGTCGCATTGCCGACTCGAGATCCGCCGCCGAGACCAGACCATTGGCATCGACGG
This sequence comes from Thermoflexus hugenholtzii JAD2, assembly GCA_945881915.1. GTDB lineage: Bacteria > Chloroflexota > Chloroflexia > Chloroflexales > Roseiflexaceae > UBA965. The sequence goes on from CAMCVW010000021.1 coordinate 52,931, forward strand.
GCAGAATGGTCACCGTGATGCCGCTGCGTTCCAACGACTCAGCGGCATGTAAACCAGCGTGATGCTCGATGGCGCTGATGATGACGTGGGCGCTGCCATGGTCTCGCAGATGCGTCTGCGCGACGCCTTTGATGGCTAGATTGTCGCCCTCGCTGCCGCTGCCGGTAAACACAATCTCGGCTGCAGTGCAGCCCAAAATCCCCGCCACTGTGTCGCGGGCCTGATCGAGTGCGTTCATGGCCTGTTGGCCCGCCTGGTGTTTGCTCGAAGGATTGCCGTAGACGGTGGTCAGATACGGCATCATCGCCTCGAGCACCTCGGGTGCGAGGGGCGTCGTGGCAGCGTGATCGAGGTAGTACAGGGGCTGGGTCATAGCGGGGTTCCTTCGGTTGATGTGTTGTGTGCAGTATACCTTGGGAGAATTATGAATTATGAATTGGCAGATTGTCACTTCAACTGCGACAACGCTGTAAGGAATAACTCACTCGTCGATCGCCACTGATGACATTTCCGAGGACGGTAATTAATCAGCGCAACAGCTGATGAAAGCTGCTGGTTTGAGACGGTGGTAAAATCCGTTTCCTTTGGGTAAAACTCGCGCAACAGCCCATTGTGATTCTCGAT
>CAMCVW010000022.1 GCA_945881915.1 Thermoflexus hugenholtzii JAD2
CTTCTGACGCTTCTCTGTAGGCTAGTCAGCGCTCGCAGGCCACACCGTCTTTATCCCGATCACTTTTTATGTTCGCGCTATACAGCGCATTGCTATAGAACGGTTTGTACTTGGTCTTGCCGCCCACATTCGTCGCGCCCACACGCGCAACCCCACCTTTGTAGAACTTCTGCAGTTCGGTGCAATTTTTGTACGTCGTAGCACGCTCTCCAGCGTGGATTAGCAGCGGTGTGACAGACAGCAGGCAGAGCAGGAGCATCACAGATACAACGGTTTTCATCAGCGTTCCTCCCCATATCGCAAACTCACGTCGCGCGTCATTGTAGCACGTGCTATGTCGCCGCCCGGTGGCACTACCCCTCCTGCGGAATCCGGTCGAGTGGGCTCGGCAGTGGCCAAATGGGTATACGGAGCGTGCTTTCGCTCGCAGAAAAACCATACATGACAGTTTGGATACGACAAAACAATGCGAGCCGAATTCGTATAATATTAACAATATATTGGTCAATGAGGACTGTTCATGTCGCAAGATAACACCCGCAAGACTACCGTCTTGTTTGCCATATGCGTTGCCCTGTGTTGTGCTCTTCTTTTGTTTTTGACGCAATCAGCAATCGGCCTCACCTGGGATGAACCGGCGTATATGCAGGCTGCCAATTCGTATCACGAATGGTTCAGTCGCCTCTGGCAGGAACCACGGTTGATGCTGACGCAACCGCTCATCGATGCGTACTGGTCGGCCAACCACGAACACCCCCCGCTGGTCAAATTGTGGTATGCACTGATTGGCACGCCGTTCGCGGAGCAGTGGGGCGTCATCACTGCATATCGCACGGCAGCAATCCTGCTGTCGACGGGACTCGTTACCCTGGTGGCGGTCAGTGTGCTGCGGGCGATTGGGTTGTGGAGCGCAGTCACGGCGACCATGCTGATGCTCGTGTTGCCACGCTTGTTCTTCCATCTGCACGTGGCAGCGCTCGATGTACCTGGGGCTTTTGCCTATATCGCAGGGGTGCTGCTGTTTTGGCACAGCCGCGATCGGCGCAGTGTGTGGTGGGATATCCTGTTCGGCGTCGTGTGGGGCTTGGGCATCGCCACCAAAATCAACGCTGCCTTTGTGCTCCCCACCGTCGGACTCTGGTGGCTCATCCACGACCGCCGCATATTCCTCCTGCGGCGCATCAGCATCGCGGGGGTCGTTGGAAGCGTCGTCTTCGTGATGAGTTGGCCGTGGTTGTGGGTCGATCCCCTTGGTCGTACCTGGGAGTATCTGCGCTGGATTACCGTCGATCACTGGCAAATCCCACAGTGGTTCTTGGGCGCATCGCTGTTGCCGCCGCCCTGGTATTTTGGGTCGGTGATGGCACTGATGACCACGCCGGTGATTTACACCTTGCTCCTGCTGATTTTGCCGTTTATCGCACTGCCTGGGCAACGGTCGTATTTGACGCTCATCGCCATTGCCGCTGCGGTCCCCATCGCTGCCCTGATGGGCAGTTCGACCGTCTATGACAACGAGCGCTTGTTCATGGCGAGCTACCCACTTGTCGCGGTTCTGGCAGGGGTAAGCATGACGCGCATCGCCCAACTCTGGTCGCGTGGCGTAGCACTCGATCGGCGCATCTGGGCCGGCGTCATCGCCTGCGTGCTAGTCATACCGCTCGGGCAGTCGTACTCCCTGTGGCCGCATCTCTTGTCGTACTACAGCACATCGATCGGGGGATTACATGGGGCACAGCGCCTCAGTATGGACCATACCTACTGGTCCGAGACCTACTACGACGCGCTGACCTACCTCGATGCCAACGCTCCCGCCGATGCCACCGTCTGGATCGAGCCATGGAGCTACGATGTGCCACACACCTACCAAAAAGATGGCCGCATCCGCGCCGATTTGCGCTTCGTCAGTGACAACGGCGCCTCGGTATGGGGGATGACCACGACCCAAATGCCCATGTACGAAGCCGATTATGTCCTGGTCACCTACCGCTTTGCCAGCTGGACGCCGGCTACGCGCGCATTGGTCAAGGGGAACACCGCGCCGGTCTATGTCATTGAACGCAATGGCGTTCGGCTGGCGGAGCTGTATCGCAATCCCTAACGAATTGTCTTGCCCCCGGCACACGTTCATCATCGTGGCAGACAATCTCGATTGCGTGGTGCATCCTTCGGCCGCTTCATACAGAAGCGAACGCACGACCGTCGCAGCGCCGAAGCAGCATCCCACTTCTGACAGGGTGCACCTGATGCGCATGTCGTGTTGCCACTGACTCCAGATGCGCAATTGGAATCGTGCCAAAACGATGCCCATGACTACACGAGGAGTGCGGACTACGGACATCCTGCTCGACCGGATTAAGCCCAGACGACACCTCGCATAGATGCGTGCCGCCCACGAAGCAGCAGGATATACCAACGGTGAAGTGTTTGAATCGGGGTCGGGAGGAGTCGTGTGGAATGGAGACTTCCCCGCTACCGCCCTGATTGCACTGCATCGATTCCTCGACATCGCAATACATACACATGTCGACAAAGTGCGCACCTTGGTGCACATCGGTGTGACAGAATTCAATGACCTTCATACCAACGCGGTCGTACGCTGCAGAGCGTACGATCGCTTTTTGTGGCCGACAGAAATCATCGGGGATTTAGCGAGGTCGCGCGGCTGCGGTTTTCTGTGCCCCTGCGGACGAATCGGGGCAGAACACATGCCTTCGTGCGCTGCTTCGTTGATTGGTGCGCTGGGGTCAGCGCCTTTTCTCTCGAAAACGAGCCCGCTGGTGCCTATGGTGAACTGCTGTTGCGTGCGCATACAATCACCGCGGCACGAGGTGTTACCCCTTCCACTCAATCGTTATGTCGAGCAAAACATCATCAGGCGATCCGCTGCGGGTGTACGGCAGTGCAGAAAGGTTGACACTGCACCCGACGCCATAGAACTGTGTCGACGCATCTTGCCAGGCTTGGTTGAAATCAGCCGACACGCCCGCTTTGGTCGGGACATAGCGCATGATGGTATGCGTTTGGCGCTTCGCGTACAGACGCTGCAGATGGTCCGTCAGCGCTGCCACACCGATGAGGGTGTGATGGGCTTCGCTATACTGCAGACCGATGCGCTGTGGAATGGTACGCAAGAACGCACTGGCAGGGTGCTTTTTTTGGAGTGCGGTCGTGACGGCATCCTGATAGCGCGTGCGGGCTGCGGGGTAGGCCGGCTCGCCGACCTCTGGCGTGATACGGTGATCGCGTTGGATTTCTTCGTCGCTCAGCAAATAGTAGCTGTAGGCAGCATGGGTGGACGGAGCGTCGCTTTGTGGGCTATCCCAGGTCACGTCGATGTGGTACCAGGTCCCGTCGAGGCTAATCATGTTCCAGCCATGGCGGACTTTGGTGACCATTGACTCACCACTGACGATGCGCACCGGAATCCCCACTGCCTCGCACAAATAGGCATAGGCAGCAGCATAGCCGGCACAGACCGTTTGACCGCTGGCAAAGCCGTCGTAGGCGGTCGATTTGGTGCGGGTCTGATCATAGCGGAAGTGCTGGACGATCCAATCGTGGAGGACCAGCGCTTGTTCGTGTGGACTCATCGTCGGGGTAATCTGCTCGGCGATAATCCGCTGGACGTGTTCATGCACAATGGCCAGCTGGGCTGCCGTATCGCGGTACGTAATGGTCAGGCCAATGGTGAACGTCGTGCCGCGCTGGCTGCGTTCGACGAGGATGGACTCGACGGCACTACGCTCGACGTCACGGACGCCATTGAGCAGCGCACCCTGCAAATCGGGCAGGTTGAAGACGTTCTTTGCACCGTCGAATTGCCAACTCCCGATATCTATTCGTTGGCTGACTTGCTGATCCACCTGGGATTGCAGCTCGGCGAGCGAATGCACGACGGTTTTGCGCGTCATGATACGGACAATCGACGAATGTGGGCGACTCGTTCGCTGGCCGGCGGATGACTGTAGTGCCAGGCGGCGTAGAGTGGGTCGGGGGTAAGGGTGCCGGCGTTTTCGCGGTAAATAGCGACCAACGCACCGGCCATGGCATCGACACTGGTGTGAGCAACGGCGTAGGCATCGGCTTCGAACTCGTGGCGCCGTGACCACCATGCCATGATGGGATCGAGCATGAAGGTACAGGCCGGCAAACAGACAACCGCCAAAATGAGGGCGACCGCCGTGCTGGGGGTTTGCACACCCAATCCAGCAAACACCCAAGGCTGCTGGATGAGCCAACCCAACACCGCAAACGCAACGAACGATAGCACCGCCATGGCGATGACGAGCTTGGGGATGTGGTGCTTTTTGTCATGACCGAGCTCGTGGGCCAATACGGCTTCGACTTGGGGTCCACTGAGTTGGGTCAGCAGGGTGTCGAAAAAGACGATGCGTTTGACGGGGCCGATGCCGGTGAAGTAGGCGTTGCCGTGCCCGCTCCGTTTGGAAGCGTCCATGACAAACAATCCGGCACTGGCAAAGCCGGTCCGCTGGAGCAAGCCCTCGATGCGGGCGACCAAGTCGGGATCACTGAGGGGCGAAAAGCGGTTGAAGAGTGGCGCAATGTATGTTGGATAGATCCAGATAGCCAACAGCTGGATCAGATTGAGCAGGACCCAGCCATACAACCACCAACGCTCACCCATTGCGTCCATGACCCACAAAAACGCCGCCACAATCGGGCCACCTATCACAATGGTGAGCGCAGTAGAGGTCAGGAGGTCTGTCAGAAAGATCCGGGGAGTGGTTTTGTTAAAGCCGAAGCGCACTTCGGTCACGAATGTGCGGTACAGCGACAGCGGAATCCCTATGACCGTAGAGATCAATAGAAAGCCCAAAAAGACACAGACACCGGTCCACAGTGGGGACAAACCGAGGGTGGTTCCCCACTGCGTTAGTGACTCGATGCCGCCGCCGAGGGTCCAACCCAGCGTCACGATCAGACCAACGACCAAATCCACTCGTTCGAGCCGGCTTTTGGCATTGCTGTAGGCCGCCGCGTGTTGGTGGGTGGGTAGGTCAATCACCTGGGCAAAGTCGGCAGGTACCGCATCACGATGCAGTGCCACATGGCGTGACTGCCGGAGTGACAACCACAACAACAGGACGGTACCGGTCAGTATGATGATGAGAAAAACGATGGTGGTGAGAGCCATGGATGTACCTTTCGTAGTCCGTTTGAGTCGGGAGTGAGGCACAGACGCTGTCGAATTCGCGTTTGTTGCACCCCACGAGGTAGTATAGCGGGTTGTGGTTGCTTTACTGGGGACAACGAGTCCACGCTCCCTGTGTACACAGGGAGCGTGGCGCAATCCATTCTTGGGTGCGTCGGGCGTAGGTCAACGAGAAAGCATGCCGTTGCGTGTCACGGTCTCTGCGTTTATTTCGAGAACGATACCGCGCGTGGGCCTTTTGCACTTGCTGCGAGTTCTACGAAGACGACGTCAGACACGGCGATTTCTGTACGCTGTTGTGCAAACAGCGACGAATGGACATATGCATCGATTGTTGTTTCGTCGATGCGAACAAACAGATACTGCCAGCTAGGGTCAATCCGGATGATGGTCGCTTGGACGATACCGGCAGGCAACGCGCCGCGATGCGCAGGACGCGTTGTGCTCGCAAATCCATCACCGCTACGATAGGTGTTCCGTGCAGGTTGAGGGATCACCGCTGCGCCGATTCGTCCTGCAGCGGTAACGTCTTGTGGGCATACCGATCCTTCTCGGCCGGCGTCTGTCTGCAACCCTTTGATGGCTCTGCGGCGCAGTGGGCATCGTACGGGCTCATTGGTGAAGCCTTTACTGGCATAAAATTCCTGTTCACCAGCACTAAACTCAAAGAATCCACCGCAGTCGCGACACGGCACCGTTTTGTCAATATACGTCATGATCGTTCCTTCATACTTCATTCAATGATGAGCGAGCGAGAGTATGCGTCGGTATCGCACGCTCTAACAGGAGTTGCCACCCTGGTACTATGTGTTCGGTGGGGATGCGCCATCGGTGTTTGGGCCATGCTGCGATGCAGCGGTCACGATACTGCTGGCCGGATGTCGCCCGTATCCAATGCTCGTAGTGGATGACCCACGAAATGAGTTGGTTGTAGGCATCGTCGTGAGTCGCATGCGGTTCGCTGGCGATGTCTACATCATCTGGCAGATGTGGGTGCGCAGTGGCTGAGGGATGGCGAATCACACGTGGAGCATATTCGAAGCGGTCGAGAAAAACCCCGCCAATCTCCTCCCAGCCCACATAGATACCGAATGCCCACAAACACAGCGTCGCACCGCGGTCTGCAGGCGTACAGTAGAGTGAACTACCCAATTGTGGGTTCTGTGGGCGGATCCGCTCGAGTCCATACGCACACAGTTGATTGCCGTGCTCGGCGCGAATATCACAGCCAAACAACCAGCACTGCTGTGCAAGTAAGCGCATCGCATGCTGCTGTTCAGTCTTCGTCAAACAGACGGGAAAGTTCGTTTTCTGGACCTGCGGTCGTCTCGCCATGGGAAGTTCATTCTATTCAGACTGTGCACGAGACACAGTGACTACAGTCCGGACCTATGCGTCACGTTGTCGCATCGCTGCCACGTTGTGGCGAGACGGTTACGACTCCTCTTCTTCTCCGTCATCAGGAATCATCCAATCGCCGAACGGATCAGGGTATGCCAGCCATGTCTGCGGTCCGGCGGTGTACTCTTCGTCAGTCAACAGACACGCATCGAGAGACTGCGTCAGTTCGCCGACATCGAGATGCATGCCGATGATGACGAGTTCTTGGCGGCAATCCCCCCATGGTTCGACCCAATCGGCTTGGATGGCGGTCTGACTTTCGAGATCATCTGGCCAATCGCTCTTGTCGATACTCGCCCACCAAAAACCGCCGGGTTCTGTGTGTGCAAGCCCACCCGCTTGCGACCAGATGCCGACCGCATCGAGACGCGTTGCCAGCCAGAACAAGCCTTTGGAGCGCAACACCTCGCCCCAATCCTCGGCCATGAAATCCCACAGCCGCTGCGGGTGGAACGGTCGACGGGCCCGATAGACGAAGCTCCCGATACCGTATTCCTCGGTTTCGGGGATATGTTCCCCACGGAGCTCTTTGAGCCATCCTGGTGCAGCTGCAGCTGCGTCGAAGTCGAACAGTCCCGTATTGAGAATCGCCTGCACATCAATCGCGCACCGTTCTGCGCGCATGATGCGTGCATCTGGGTTCAAACGCACAATGGCGGCTTCGAGACGACCAAGTTCATCGGGCGTTGCAGCATCGATTTTGTTAATGATGATGACATTGGCAAATTCGATTTGGTCGATGAGCAGGTCGACGACATTCCGCTCATCCTGCTCGTCAACAGCCACTCCTCGTGTGCGCAAATCATCGAGTGACACAAACTCGCGGAAGAACGAACCCGCATCGACCACCGTTACCATCGTATCGAGTCGGGCGATATCCCCGAGGCTGACCCCGTCTTCGTCTTCGAAGGTGAATGTCTCGGCAACAGGGAGTGGTTCTGAAATACCGGTCGATTCGATGATCAGGTAATCAAAGCGCTGTTCGCGGGCCAGCCGTGTCACCTCGATAAGCAAATCCTCGCGCAATGTGCAACAGATACAGCCGTTGCTCATCTCGACGAGCTGTTCGTCGACACGATGTAAAGCTGCACCACCACGACGCACCAGCTGGGCATCGATGTTGACCTCGCTCATGTCGTTGACAATCACGGCCACGCGGAGCCCATGGCGATGATTGAGGATGTGATTCAACAACGTCGTTTTGCCGGCCCCCAAAAAGCCCGACAGTACCGTGACCGGTAGCGGGGTGATCGCTTGTGGGTGCATGTTATTTGCCCTCACGGGGACAGCGTGCAGCACCATCCGTCGCCAACTCAGCCGCCGTACCAAGCAATTGATTGAAGCACTCACGGCGGTAATAGGTCTTGTTTGCACGATGCGGATCCATCACGACCATCATCTCGCGGTCGTTGAGGATGCGTGAGCCGCAATGGCTACAGTCGCGATTGGTGGCTTTGCCGGTCTTGTCACGTGCCGTGACGTCTGTCTTTGATTTGCCTTTGATCTCACGCGCCATAGTACCCCCTGAACACTGTACATGATATTGATAGTTACTATCAATATCAATGATACTCACTATCAATACCAATGTCAAGTGGGTGTAACGAGGCAACGTTCTGTGCCTGCAGATCGAGCGAATTCTGTCATACTAGTGCCAACGAGACGGAGGAAAGACTATGCAACACACTATGAGCGACCCGCTCGGCCTGCGCGCGGAGTTCCCCATCACCGAGAGTTGGAACTACTTGAACTGTGCGGCGATAGCGCCGTTGAGTCATGCCGCCCGCAACGCGGGCATTACCTTCATGGACGAGCGCATGTATGAACCGTGGCCGGACCCAGCCCCGATGGGGTTGATCCGGCTGCGGCAACGCAAGGACCGTGTGCGGGCAGCGTTTGCCAAACTCATCGGCGCGCAACCCGGCGAGATTGGCTTGGTCGAGTCGACGAGCGCCGGCGAAAACATCGTGGCCCGGGCACTCGACCTCAAACCGGGCGACGAAATCGTCGTCGACGCATTGCACTTCGAATCGAGTTATCTGCTCTACCGCCAATTGGAGCAGAGCCACGGCATCGTGCTGCGTGTGGTCGCACACAAAGAAGGCCGGATAGACCCCGAAGACATCGCAGCGGTGTGCGGGCAACGGACGCGGCTGGTGTCGTTGTCGTGGGTATCGAACCGTAACGGATTCCGCCACGACGTGGCTCAGATAGCAGCCATCGCCCACGCCCATGGCGCGTATTGTTATGTCGATGCGATCCAGGCGGTGGGCACATTTGTGATTGATGTGGCGGCAGCTGACGTCGATTTTTTGGCATGCGGGAGCTATAAGTGGCTGTATGCCAACTTCGGCGTGTCGTTTTTGTATGTGAAAAACAGCCTGCTCGATCGGATACCGTCGGACCGGTTCGGGCATACGCATGTGGCAGCGGCGACCGAGGATCTGCAGTTTACGGTCAAAAGCGACGCCAGCAAGTACGAATACGCGGCGATTGCCCACACCTCGGTAGCACAGCTCGAAGGCGCGTTGAGCCTGTTTGAACGGGTGGGTATACATACCATCGAACGGCATGGGCTGGCGTTGGCGCAGCGGCTGTGGACGGGTCTTGAAGCAGCTGGCTGTGACATGTTCACGCCGCCACACACCCAATCAGCGATTGTGTCGATCTACACCCATGAGCATACTGCTGCGCTCGAAGCGGCACTCAAGCAGCACAAGATTGCGGCGTTGTTCCGCGAAAACAACACATCGCTGCGACTGGGCTGTGCGATGTTTAATACGGTGGACGAAATAGATCAGTGTGTTAGTGTGATACGTCGAGTAATGAAGTAATAGGAAGGAAAACGACGTAATAAGTAGTCGGTGTTCGCTCGTTCTTAGCTTATTTTTGGGCATGCACCACAAAATCGGTTCGGTGGAATTTTGCAGTATATCGCTTCCTTTTACCTAGAGCAAAACGTCATGGAGCAGTGTGCACATATACGCTTTGCTTAAAACAAAACATAATTGGTTTATAGTTCAAATTTTTTATCGTGTATAATTTGGGATGTATAATTGTTTTTGTATGGAGAGGTTTCAGATGAAACATCGGATGCTTTTGGTCGGGGGAATGACGTTATTGCTGCTGTTCAGCTCCTGTGGGAATACCGCTGCCGAACAACCCATGTCAGCACAACCAACAGCTGAGCAAATGACAACCGAAGAAAACGCACCAGCAGAAGAGGGTACAGAGCAGTCCTCCGTCGAGGAAGCACCTGCGGACAACACTGCCGAATCAGCAGGGAGCACTGCAGCACCTAAAAACGGTCCGTACATGCCATTGACTGCCGATGCCGACGTCCAAACAAAGAATCCCGTGAACGGTGAACCGTTCCCACAGACCGACATTCAGGTTATGTTCCTCTCGGATCTCGAAATCCCGGCAGCCCAAGAAGAATTGACTTTGCGATATGCAGAAGCTGGCTGGACTGTCACCGTTACAGAAGCTAAGGAATCGCTCGTCACCTTCACAGCAGCGCCGCCGCAGACAAGCACCTGGAAGGGTACCTGCACCATGGGTCTGCAAAAAGGCAGTCCAGAAGTCATGGGCACCCCAAAGTTGGTCATTAAAGGATTGTGCTACGCCAACTAGGAACGGTTGTGAATATTCTTCCCACGCTGGTCGAGAATCGCTCGACCAGCGTTTTTCTATGGCACGTCACTCCCTGCCATTGATCACACCTCGGACGCGCAACTCGAAGGCGCGTAGAGCCTGTTAGAACGGGTGGCATCGAAACCATCGAACGGCACGGGCTTGCTTTGTCACGTCGTCTGTGGACGCGGCTCGAGGCCGCGAGGTGTGAATTGTTTACCCCGCCGCAACATACCCAATCGGCGATTGTGTCGATCTATACCCATGAACACACTGCTGCGCTCGAAGCAGCGCTCAAGCAACACAAGATAGCGGCGTTGTTTCGCGAAAACAACACGTCACTGCGACTGGGCTGTGCGATGTTTAACACGGCCGAGGAGATTGATCAGTGTGTGGATGTTGTGCGCAAAGCAAGAACGGGGAAATTATGAATTATGAATTATGATACCTGATCTCTGATCTCTGATACCTGATCTCTGATTTCGGCTACCCGTCTCGATTCTGACACCTAATCACTGATACCTGATATCTCCCAAAGGATGTTATGTCGCCCATCATTCATGTCGAACAGCTGCGCAAGTACTATGACGTCCCCATCCGGGATGCAGGGTTTGTGCAAGCGGTCAAGAGCCTCGTCAATCGGCAGTACAACACGGTCAAAGCCGTCGACGGCGTCAGCTTTGACATCGAACCGGGCGAGGTCATCGGGTTCCTCGGACCCAATGGCGCCGGCAAGACTACCACGCTCAAAATGCTCTCTGGATTGCTTCACCCGACCAGTGGGAGCTGCACAGTCCTGGGCTACACGCCGTTTGAACGCGACTATGCCTACCTGCGCCAGATGACGCTGGTCATGGGGCAGCGCAACAACCTGCTCTGGGACCTGCCGGCCGGCGATACGTTCGAACTGGCGCGCACCATATACAGCGTGGCAGATACTGATTACCAGCGCAACAAAGACGCCCTGGTCGAGCTCCTGGGCCTCGGCCCGTTGATGAGCAAACCCGTGCGCAATTTGTCACTGGGTGAGCGGATGAAGACCGAATTCGCGTTGTCGTTGATGCACAAGCCGCAGGTGTTGTTCCTCGATGAGCCCACCATCGGCCTCGATATCACCGCCCAGAAGCACATCCGCCAATTCATCGGCGAGTACAACCAGCGCTATGGCGCGACCGTGCTGCTTACCAGCCATTACATGGCCGATGTCGAGGCGCTGTGCAAACGGATTGTGATGATTAACCACGGTGTGGTGGTTTTTGATGGCGCACTGGCGGAACTGGTCAATCGCTATGCACCGTCGCGCACCATGACGGTGCAGACGACGGCCACGCGGGCCGAGATGGCAGTATATGGTGTAGTCACCCACGACGACGACGGCACGATTACCATCAAGGTCGCCAAAGCGGATGTGCCGCGAGTGACGGGGGCGATTTTGGCAGCACACGAAGTGACAGATATCAGCATCAACGAACCACCCATCGAAGACGTCATCGCCCAAGTCTACGGGCGCTGAGCCTGCTCCCATGCGGCGCGGATAGTGGTGACGGCTAGCGCGGTTTCGCCCTTCAGGTCTGCACCCATGCGCGCTTCGATGGCAATCGCGCTGCGGTAGCGCATGTGGGAGAGTGCAGTGAAGTACGCCGAAAAGTCATCGCCGGCGATCCCCGGGGCGGTCCGCTCGGCCCGTTCAGCGATGTGGGCGTGGCGAATCATCGCGGCGTGCGTCGTGATTTCGCTGGCTGGCTCGTCCTCGCGCAGCATGTGATAGATGTCGGTGAGGAGCTGTACCGCAGGATGGGCAACTGCTTTGACAATCGCAGCACCTTCGGCGAGGCTGTTGATATAGTTGCATTCGCCGCGATTGAGTGCTTCGACGACGATGGTGACGCCGTGATTGTCGGCGAGTGGGGCGTAGTGTCGTAACAGTTCGCTAAACTGCTCATCGGCAGCAGACACGCTCCAGCCCGCTGGCACTTGGCGCGAAGCACCACTACCGATGACCATGGTGCGGATGCCGACCTGTTGGGCACGGGCAAAGGCTACCGCCCCGTAGTGCAACAGTCCGTCCCAGTCGACGTCTGGGCCGACACACTTGAGGTCGCCGGGCAGGAAGGCGTTGGCTGCAGTAACGGGCAACGGCGACGATTTGACGAGTGCAAGATTTGCTGCGAATGCAGCGGCATCAGCGCGGGGCATGAGCAGACGCTGGATGTTTTCTTCGATGAAGTCAATACCCGTGTCGGCGACCGTTGTGGCAAGCGATACTTCGGTACAGAGTCCGATGCGAATCATGGTGGTTCTCCTGTGTGGTAATGCTGTATTGTACGTCAGCAAGGCTGTCGTGTGAGAGGAGAGACGATGCGCCAATTTTGGGAAATCTACCGCAAGCTGATACTCACCTCGACGCTCGAGATGCTTCAGTATCGCCTCGGGAATCTGTTTTGGCTGCTGGGCATGGTCTTTGAACCGATGATCTATTTGGTCATGTGGTCGGCACTCGCCACCGAAAAAGGCGGTTCCATCGCAGGCTATACCGCCGGCAATCTGGCAGCGTATTACATCGCCTGGACACTGGTCCGGCAGTGGAATATTGCGCTGACACCGTACGGCTTTGAACAGCGTGTCCGTGAAGGCGGATTGACGCCGTTATTGTTGCGGCCGCTCCATCCGTTCCACTATGATCTGACGTCGTTTATCGCCATGCGCTTCGTCGGGACGTTGTACTGGATCCCTATCGGCGGTGCCTTGTGGTGGTTGTTTACGCCGGCGTTCCCGGGTGGATGGGTGACAGTGGGAATTTTTTGTGTGAGTCTGGTTCTCAGCTTTCTCATGCGCTTTGTGCTGGTCTATGCATTAGGCATGGTGTCGTTTTGGACGACACGTGTCAGTGCGATATTTAATCTGTACTTCGCCGTCGAGACGATTTTGTCGGGGAGGTTGGTCCCACAAGCGTTGTTGCCGGAGTGGGCGCAGCAGATAGCGAACGTATTGCCGTTCCGCTGGAGCTTCGGGTTCCCCATCGAGGTGATTATTGGCAAACTGACCCTGCCCGAGATGGTGCTCGGGCTGGGCATCCAACTCGGCTGGCTCGCGCTGGCGACGGTCCTGTTCGTCGTAGGCTGGAACGCAGGAATCAAGCGCTATAGTGCGGTAGGAGCGTAGTCATGCGGAGATCAATAGTACTGGCGTGGCAATACCTGCGCCTGGCGGTGATGAACGAACTGCAATACCGCATCAACTTCGTCATTCAGATTTTCTTGACCGCGATTTCGCTGGTCACGGCATTGGTGGTACTGAGTCTGGTGTACGCACAAACAGATTCACTCGGCGGCTGGAGCAGGTATGAGCTCCAAGCGTTATTGGGCATTTACACCATCCTGTCTGGGGTCGTGCGCACGAGCATCCAACCGAATATCGAACGGCTGATGACAGACATCCAAAAAGGGACGTTCGATTATGTGCTCGTCAAACCCATCGACGCACAAGTACAAATCAGCATCCGCGAACTGCGTGTCTGGCATTGTATCGATATTGTTGCCGGTGCAGCCATACTCCTCGACGCGCTTTTTCGGCTCGAGGTATCTGTGACGTTCGGCGAGGTACTGTTGTTTGGACTAACGCTCACTCTGGGAATCGTCCTCATTTACACACTCTGGTTATTGATGGCCTGCATTGCGTTTTGGGTTATCCGTGTCGACAATATTTTCGAATTATTCGACAACATCGCCTCGGCGGGACGCCTACCCGTTGATATTTATCCACGCTGGATGCGCATTATTTTGACCTACATCGTCCCGATGGCGTTTGCGGTCACCGTCCCGGCAGAGGTCATCATTGGCCGGATTAACTTGACCAATGTCGGTATCCAGGCGGCAGTGACGCTTGGGTTTTTTCTCGTCACACGCATCGTCTGGAACAAAGCAATGGTGCGTTACAGTGGCGCTTCTGCCTGAGGTTTGCGTGCTTTTGCGAAAATGATGACCCCAGGCCCCCGTTGGTCGATACGTGCGTCGTTCCGCAAATCCCACAATCGAAACACAGCTCGCACCACATTGAACGGATGCCACCAACGCCCGTCATTGGCACTGCCTGAGCGACGGTCTGCATAGGCGCGCCAGCGTTCGGGTAAAAGCTGCCGATCGAGCAACGGTTTGCCGATGCTATAGACGATGAAGTGTGCAAAAGGCACCGTCGCGCGCGTCTGCAGTTCTATCTCTTCGACCACAAAGCCCGCGCCGACGAGGAGTTCGCTGAGCTGCGCAGGCGTATACAAGCGCACATGATTGGACCAGATGGTGGCAATCCACGGATGCGCACGGAGCGGCGGCATTCCGAGCACAGCACGGATTCGCGAGATGGGGTCCCACCAGAACGGATAGTGCGCACAGGGCACACTGATGGCGAGAATCCCGCCTGGCGAGAGTAACCGATACAGCGTATGCAGCGCTTCGTCATCGGCGTAGATGTGCTCGAGCACTTCGCTGAACAAAATCCGATCAAACGTCGCCGCCTCAAAAGGCAGCGCAGCCAGGTCGGCCAGCAGCACTGGCTGTGGCTGCGCCTCTCGCAGGCGTTGGATATCACGGTCCACCCCGACAACGGTCGCAGGACACAGCGCACGGAGCAGTTGGACATAGACCCCTTGGCCACAGCCACAGTCCAGAATGGTGTGTGCGTCTGCGAGCTCGAGGAATTGCACGAGTGTGTGTGCGCGGCGCCGGTATGCCATATCGACTTCGTTGGCCAGGTGACGCGTCACGACCGCCTGCGTGGCAGGGTGAGGTGACTGTGCTGCGACGGTCTGCTGGAGCACCGCTCTGAGGGTTGCAATGCTTGCCAACGGGTCAAAGACACGTACCATCTGGACGGGGTCAGGCCGGGTTGGGAGGATCGCGAGTGCCTGTTGGAGTGCGTGCCAATCGGTACAGTCAATGACGCGACCTGCGTCTGCCTGCCAGACGATCGAACGGAGGCCAGGGGTGTTGTGGACGAGAATAGGCACGCCGCAGCGCAGCGCTTCGACGGCGAAACTGGGGAAGCAATCGCTGCGCGACGGCAGGAGCACCACATCACAACAGGCAAAAAACGCTGCCATGGCCGCTTCATCGCGGAGGAGTCCCAACGAACGGAAGGCCCCTTGCGGGGTGTCGGGGGCAGGTTCGTAGGGCATCTGTGGTGCCCCGACATGCAGCAAGAGCAGGGTGGGAAACGTCTCTTTGAGCGCTTCGAGGTGTGCAAAAACCCGATCAAAGCCTTTTTCGTGCACCATGCGACCGCCGATGCCGACGACAAACGCGTCAGCAGGGATCCCGCGTACCTCGCGCGAACCTTCACTCGGGCACGGAACAATGGTGACCGGCGGGGTGATGACGCGGACACGCCAGCGCATGGGAGCGAGCCACCGCGAATGGTCGGCGTAGTCCGCACTATGCGTGCAGAGTGCATCTGCATGGGCGAACGCATGGAGCGCTGACTGGTGCATGAGGGACGTATACAACCGGTTGCGGAGCCCGTTGGGGAGGACCACGTCGCCGTGATGGACACACGAGTAGGGAACGTCGTGAAGCTGACAGAGCCAACCGACCAGACACGCCTCGGGGAGCGGGGTGTGGATGATGACCACGTCGTGCAGTGGGATGAGGCGTGCGATAGTCGGCACGAACCCTGGTGCAACGACCGCACGGCTGATCGGCAGAAGGGTCGGGCAACGGACCACACGGACCCCGTTGAGGTCTTCGTCGAGCGCAGACGTGCGATCGTGCTGGCTACAGACGACCGTCACGTGGTCGCCCAGCGCTGCCCACCCTTCGGCGGCACGTTGCGCGTATTTGGTCAGCCCCGTCCAATGAGGCGCATAAAAACTCAGCACGACGAGTATCCGCATACCTGCATTCTACACACAAACACCGTCGGCTTGTGCCGACGGTGTGGGAACGGATTCATAGAGTGTCATGCAATCGGCGGCGTCGCCTTGTTACGTTGCCAGCGCCGGATGAGGAAGCGCCCGAGGAACAACAACGGCAACCAGATGGGCGTCCAGACGGCGACACCGATGAAGAACGTGCCGATTCCTTGGGCGAAGTCAATCAGACCACGCAGCGCGATTTTGGCATCTTCGAGCGGTTGCCACCCGTCGGGATTCACAATCGGTGTGGTGGGAATGGGATGAATTTCGACCGTCAAAGAAGAAAACTGCGATCCCTGGCGTAGATAGCGCATCCGTCCCGAGAGCTGCTCGATTTGGGATTGGACGTCTGTCAGGGCGCTGTTGACGGCGACGGCTGCTTCGACGGTTTCGGCTTTTTTGAGGAGCTCGAGCAGTCGGTCACGGGAGGCTTCTTGGGCAATGAGCCGGCCCGACATGTCGATGTATTCTTCGGTGACATCGCTACCCGACATGCTGCGCGACCAGACTTTGTCGGCGAGTTTTTCGACCAGGGTGATGGTCGCGTCGAGTTGCTCGCTAGGAATTTTGAGCGACATATAGATCACGGCATCGGCATCGGTCCCATTGGTGGATGCGCTGAGCACGTAGCCTTTGGCATCAGTGACTGCCTTGCGGATTTGTTGGTCGGCAGCTGCGACATCGGCGACTTGGAATGCGAGTGATGCGTCGCGAATGACGAGCCGTTCACCGGGCGTGAGGGGTGCGGTCGAGCCAGAGCCGGCGACACCGCCGTCGACAGGAGGAACGCTGCGGTCGGCGGGCATGGCCTCGGCCATTGCTGGTGCTTCCATGAGTGCGCCGACAGCGGGTTCACTGCTGTACATCGCATCGGAACTCGTCATGCCGTCGGAACTCGCCTGACCCGCACTGCCACAGGCCATAAGGAACAAAAGCGCGACAATGATGGCTGATTTTTTCATATTCCCTCCAGTGGAATAGTGTGACCATTCATGCCCGGCAAAGCGGGCTGTATATACGACGCAAAAGCAACAGAGAAAGTTCCGCGTCAGCAATCGCACGTACATCTGTATATAATAGACCAACGGAGGCAGTATGGCGACGCAAGCACTCTATCGGCGCTACCGATCACAGACATTCGACGAACTCGTCGGTCAAGAACATATCGTCCGGACATTGCGCAACGCAATCGTCGACGGGCGGATTGGCCATGCCTATATATTCACCGGTCCGCGTGGCGTTGGCAAAACCACTGTCGCGCGTCTGCTGGCCAAAGCAGTCAACTGTCTGGCCGAACCCGCAGAGCGTCCGTGTGGAACCTGTAGCATGTGTACGGCCGTTGCAGAAGGCAGTGCCGTCGACGTCATAGAAATGGACGCTGCATCGCACACCAGCGTCGACGACGCGCGTGAAATCATCGAGCGCGTCCAGTTCCGCCCTGCCATTGGCCGCTACAAAGTCTACATCATCGACGAAGTACATATGTTGTCCACTGCGGCATTTAATGCTTTGCTCAAAACCCTCGAAGAACCACCCAATCATGCCATGTTCATCTTGGCAACGACCGAAATACACAAAGTCCCCGCGACCATTCTGTCGCGTTGCCAACGCTACACCTTCAACCGGCACAACGTCGGCGACACCGTCGCCCACCTGCGTGAGATTGCCGTCCAAGAGAGTATCACCCTCGAAGACGGTGCCGCCGAGGCCATTGCGCGGGCAGCCACGGGCAGTATGCGTGATGCACTGAGTATCTTCGACCAGCTGATGTCGTATGGAGGTGGGACCATCACCCTCCAGCAGATCCAAGGATTGTTGGGTGTCACTGCCGCACAAGAGATCACGGCACTCACCGATGCGTTGCTCGATGCAGACGTCGGTGCAGCACTGTCAGTGGTGGCACGGGTCGCCGCCCAGGGTGCAGACATTCGTCAATTCAGCCGCGACATCGTCAATCACTTGCGGCTGGTGATGCTGGTCAAGGCGGATCCACAAGGCACCGAACTCGACGTCGCCGAGAGCGAAGCAGACAGCATCCGGAGCCAAGCACAGCGCGCCCAGATGGCCGGATTGGTCGCCTGGTTACGGCGTTTGAGTGAGCTCGATTTTGAACTGCGCACGAGTCCCTATGGCCAGTTACCCCTCGAACTCGCTGTGGTCGAAGCAATCGCGGCCCCACGCCTGGCACCACAGAGCACACCAGTGCCAGCCGCTCGTCCACAACCGGCGACACCCACCCATACCCGCAGCGAACCCGTTCGGAGCAGTGAGCCAGCGCGTCCTCCCTTGGTCCAGCCCGTCCGATCCGAACCCGTCAGTGCGGACCCTGCGCCGGCAGAACCCGCCCGCGCACACGCTCCCGAACAACCCGTGAGCGCGCCTACACGCACCACGGAGGAACGGTCAGACGCAGGAGCACCCGTGTTGGGCGAGCGCGTGCCGTTCATCGACGTGACTGATTTGACGGAGCGCTGGCCGGCGATTGTGCGTGATATCCGTGCCAAAAATCGCAATCTCGAGGCACTCATCAAATCGGGAATTCATCCGTTTGAGGTATCAGAGGACGCAGTCACGCTGAAAACCGACACCGATTGGCTGTTGGCCAAAGTCCAAGAGCGCCCCAATATTCTGCTCATCGAGCAGATTTTGGAACGACACACCGGCAAAATCTATCGGATCCGCAGTGTCGCTGCAACCCAAAAGCGCGAGGCGACCAACGCCAAGCGCGAAATATTGCGCGATACCAGTAATATTCCCATTGTCAAAGCAGCCATGAACGTCTTTGATGCCGATGTGGTCGGCATCGAAACGCCAGAGAAGGAAGATTGAGATGAACCCACGTCAGATGCAACAGATGGCCATGAAAATGCAGCAGCAGATGGCCAAAATCCAAGACGAACTCAAAGACACAGAAGTCATTGGCAGCGCAGGCAGTTACGTGAGTGTCACCGCCAACGGCCAAGGTGACATTTTGGCTGTCAAAATCGATCCCCAGATTGTCGACCCGAGCGATATCGACACCCTCCAGGATCTCGTATTAACCGCGGTCCAGGACGCCGCCACCAAAGCCAAAGCATTGTCCGAATCACGGATGGGCGCAATCACCGGCGGCATGAAGATTCCAGGGTTGTTCTAGGTAATGAGCGATTCCTCCCTGTTGCTCGAGCCCGTCGCGCGCCTCATCGAAGAACTCGGTCGGTTGCCGGGTATCGGACCCAAAAGTGCATCGCGACTCGCGTTTTTCATCTTGCGTGCACCAGAATCCAAAGTCACGATGCTTGCAGATGCCCTACTGGCGGTGAAGCATCAGGTTCGCCAGTGCATACGCTGCCACTACATCAGCGACCAAGAGTACTGTGCCGTCTGTCGCAACCCCGTGCGCCAAACGGGCACGATTTGTGTGGTCGAAGATCCGTTGGATGCATTAGCTATTGAGCGTACTGGCAGCTTTAAGGGGAGCTACCACGTGCTCCACGGGCGGATTGCCCCGCTCGAGGGTATGGGCCGCGAAGACATCTTCTTTGACGATCTGCTCGAGCGCATCGGCGCAGAGTCGATCCGCGAGGTCATTGTGGCAACAAATCCCAACCTCGAAGGCGAAGCCACGGCTGCCTATCTGCAGCGGGAACTCAGTCCTCTGGGCACACGGGTGACGCGACTGGCACGCGGCTTACCCACGGGTGGTGATCTGGAGTGGGCCGATACCCACACACTCACCTCAGCACTCGAAGGCCGGCGCGAGCTATTCTGACGGTTATATTCCCCAAAAAACACCCCCTGCTGGTTTTCCAGCAGGGGGTGTTCGTTGAGCGCTTATGATTCGCTGATGTTGGCGAGATCCGGCACGGCCGAAATCCAGATTTGGCCCGCGGTGAACTGGACCTCGCTGCCGTCGGCAGTGAAGAACAACAGCGGGGCTTCGGCGGTTTTTTTGTCCCACGTGACATCAACCCGTAGTCCATCGTGGAAGAACACCCCGTTGCCCGAACCGATGACCTGTTGGTCGATGCGTGCCTTGGGGTCACCTTCGATGGGTGCTTCTTTGACCTGGATGATGACGACATTCTGCGTCGTCAATTGCGTCTGTGTGACGTCGTCGACTGTTGCTTTGCCATAGCGGGTCCGTGCGTAGAGGTTGGTGGCGGCGTCGTAGTACCAACCCACGGGCTGGTCGTCGTAGAGGAAGAAGTAGTCAATCGAGGCATTGGGACCGCGTTGTTCAACGGGAAGGGGTAAAGCGTATTGGTAGCCAACATCCGTGCGGGTCGGAGTGAGCTTCTCGGTTTCGGCATATTGCCGCATAATAGCGCCGTTGGTATAGAGATTGTGAGGAGCAAACCGCTCGGCAGTCTCGACACGGTAAAAGTACGCCGCTGTGTTGTCACGGAGTGCGTCGACGTTGATAATTTCAGTCGTGCTTTCGGCGAGTTCGAGACCCGCGGGGGATCCCCCGGCATGACCGTAAATGGCGCCCATACCCATGGCCCACTGTACGAAGTAATGACGGGCGCTCCGAATCGGACCGAGTTGCCGGTTATCCATCGCCAATTCAGGCGGATAGACTGCCAAATAGCGTGTGATGCCGTATTCGGCGAGCGCTTCAATGACGATGGACGCACGATTCAGCCCGGATTGTGGGTATGCATCGGGATGGTTGTCGATCATCATTGCAAACGGTCTGCCGGTCACTTGGCCGCGAACCAGGGGGACGACGGTCAAGTCTTCGGGCAGCGTAATGGGGGTCAACGTGGGAATAACGGTCGGTTCGGCAGTGGCAGTGGCCATTGGGGTGGCAGTAGCCGGCTCGACTGCAACGGTGGGAACGGGGGTTGAGATTCCCATAACAGAAGAGACGCAGCTGGTCAGCAAGACTGCGGCGAGGCTCAACGACGTGATAATTTTGGACGAAGCACGGTGCATACTTTACTCCTGATTCATTTTCTCTTTTGGCATTGTAGCAGGAGCATCTTGGCACCGGTATGATAGGATACTGACGAGTACGTTATGCACTGATTATGCTTTTCTATGCAAAAAAAGGACATTCTGATGCGTTTTCACCGGGTACGCATGCATCATATCGACGATCCGCAGTACCGCGCATATATCGCGGGTGTCATGGCCACCAAAACAAACCACAAAGCCATCCGACCAGAGACAAATCGATCCATTTTCGGTGCCGAGGCTGAAGAGGTGCTGCGAACCTGGTTGCAACAGTTCCATTCCCTCAGTCCCAACCGGTATGTGGAATATGACGAACGCGCGGGAACGCAGCTGATTCGCAAATACCGTGAGCTCGATGGAGTCCACAGCTGCGATGCCACGCACATCCACATCTACGAGGTCAAAGCGAGTGGCCAATTACGCAGTATCAATCGTGGGTTGCGACAGCTCAACGAGACACGGGCGATTCTTCGGCGCATCATCCCACATGTGGCATGTACGTTGCTGCTCGTCGATACGGGGATTATCACTGCGTCTGAGGTGAACGCACTGATGCAGTCGGATGATCCGCCACACCACCAACCCGCCACCCTCGCGGATTTTCAACGCGACCATCCCGAGTTGCCGTTCTATGCATATACCGCATACCAACCACGTACCGACGAAGCAACGGCGGTGGTGACGTTTGCCATAGCCGACATCGTCACGATGGCCGGCAGAGACGCTGACACGTTGCACCTCGATTGGAGTGACGAGTTCGAAGACACGAACGACGACGAAGACGAACCGCAGGTTGAAAAAGGCTACACGTCACACGACGCAGTCATGGACGAAGAAGATTCCCCGTTTGCAGCGGCACTGCGCAAAGCAAACGACCGTCCGGGCAAACACTAGTGTGTCAATCCATCGATGCGTGGCTTTTGCCAGCCCAGCACGGCATCGATCCAGAGCGCACCACTGACCCAGCCGATATATCCCACCACTAAGACCACCAACAGACGTGCAGCGAATCCTTTGCGCCACAACGGAGAGATACACCAGCCCAGTGCAACGGCGACCAGGGGTGCCCCCGTATAGAGGTAGCGCACCTGCGCACGAGTGACGAGTTCAACCCCGACAAACACCGTCACCACCGACAACCAAGGGATGGTCAAGCGCGGGTTGTGCCAGAGCAGAAGCAGCACCACAATGCCCGCAGCGACCAGCGGTAAGGGTGCTAGCCCGATGGTGAAGGCGACCTGCATCTGATTTAGTATCTGCTGGCCCGATGGCTGTACAATCGTCGTCGCATTCGCACCCAGTGAGCCGAAGAATGACCAATACAACGGCGACACGGCTACACCAGCCAGCGCCGCGGGGAGCGTGCGTACCCACCACGATTTTTGGAATCGATCAGGTTCTGCCAAGCGAATTGCTGCATACCAGATGACCGCGATGAACGTTTCGCCGATGTGCGTGAGCGCAACGACGGCGAGCAACACACCTGCAACCCAGACTGCACGCCTACTACCGTGGATGGTCAAATAGGCAATCGCAAAGATCACCACGTGTGCACAAATCTGCTGCATGAACGACCAATACAGCACACTGGTAGAGAGTGGCATGAGCAACACAAGCAAGGCTGCAATCAACGCCGTCCGCGGCGCAAATCGGACACGACGCAGGATGAACCAGACGACCAGCGCAACTGACGTTTCGGCGCAGATAATCAACAGATGCATCGCCAGGTGCGTGCCGAGCACCGAAGCGATCCCATCTGCAACGCGATAAAAGAGGGGAAGAATCACCGACTCACGCCGCCCAAATTCATATGGATGCGCACTCATTGTCCAGATTCCGCTCCGAAAATCACTCAACCGCCGCAAATGGATGCGGTAATCGTGCCCTTCGAAGCCTGGATAGCTGATACCCCACAGCCGTACTAACAAGAGCCCAGCCCAGCCGGTCATCAGTATGCGTGGGACCCAGCGCTGCAATCCCCAGACCGACACCGGCAAAAGTACTGCAATCCCCGCGAGCGTGAACATCCACGTCCCAGCTGCGCGCACATCAAGGAGCGGTGCCGAACTCGTGATGAGCGCTGCAATCACGGTAGCTCCCACCACCCCGCCCATTCCCCATCCCAATACGAGTGCTGATGTGACGAGGCACGCCAAGATGACGAATACCGAGCCGAGCCAGAACAACGCAGGCAAACGGCCACCACTCTGTACCAGTGTTGCATCCGTGACGCGTACACCGAGGAGTCGCTCTTCGTTGGGGTCTGCGAAGGGAATAGTGTTGATTCGGAGCTCATGAGCACCGGTCCACGACGGTGTTGCCCCTATAACCTGATATATTCGCCTTTGTTGGTGGAGCACCTGCAGCCCATCTAGATACAACGCGAGCGGGGTTGGGCTGGCAGCGACGCTGACTCGCCAGAGTGCGTGTGTTGTCGCACGGATACTCTGTGCCTGAATGACTCCCAGGCCATTTGTCCATCGGTAGGTGGTCCCATCGGTGGCTGTTTCGGGCGCATAGAAGCCCTGGAGGAAGGGAGTAACGCGCCTATCTGACATCTGGAATTCAGTCGAATCTTCTAGATTTCGCGTCGCTGCGAGTCCCCAGATGACAAGTACCAAGAATCCAATCATCGGCAGCAGTAGCCGAGGTTTTTGCTGTTTGAGTGCCTGCACACAGATTCCGTTGTCTGTTTGAACCGCATCCACTAACGGACGTCGGCATAGCCGGTCATTTCGAGGTAGCCTTCCCCACGCACCGGCACGCCACGCCGTGTGCCGCGCACATCCACAGCACCTTCCCAGTACCGCACGGTGACTTGGAGCTCTTGGTCTGCAACCAGCGGGGCAATGGCGAGTGTCAGTTCGAGCGGGGCAATTCGCGCTTCCCATTCTGCGGGGTAGCGGCCTTGGGTGTGCGGACTGAGCCATTCGCCCTTGGGTTCCCAGCTGATGTCGGATGCACGCAATGTGGTGAGCGTGCCATCGGTGTTGCGGACCGATCCCCCACTAAACGGGTCTGTCGTACCGTCCCGATTGCGCAGTTGATAGAGCATGATGTCACTACCGTCATCGAGATGCAGGGCAAACCAATCCCAGCCGACTTGATTGGTTCCTAACGCACTGGTACTCCATTCGCGGTCCATCCAACTCAGCCCCGTCACGGGGATTGTTTTTTCGCCAATACGCAAAGACCCGGTGGTCTGCATGCGCGGCATCGAGTAATAGTATGATGCATTGCCTGCCTCTGCAGACTTCTGTGAGAGGCCAGCATCGCCCTGCAAGACGGTCGGCCCGCGTGCATCGAGCGTGACGTCGAGGGCGACATCGCCGTCGGCCACCTGGATGCGCATCTGCCCCGGATTGTCAGCAGACGACGCCACTGACCAGTCGTCCATCCATACCTGAAACGGCTGTGCCTGCGCACCGGCCAAATCTAACCCTGCCCGGTTGAAGCGTTCACGCGCGATAAACGTCTGATTGGTTGCGTCGGTCACTGTAAAGTGTGCCATGTAGACCGCATCGGACTGCCATTTTGAGGCCGGTACCTGCTGACTCTGGCGTGGCAATCCGGTGCGAAAGAGGGTGAATTGGTAGCCATACCTGTTACCTTGTGTGTCGCGGAGATTGCCGGTGTAGTACCACCATTCGACGGCGTAGTCGGGATGTGGACCGTGGTCTGCGGGGAACGAAAACTCCCGGGGTTGTTCCGCGCGCAGATATCCGGCAGTTGCCGGACGTGCCATCCCTTCGGCAACCGTCAGGTACCCTTGCCCTGCGGTCGAACCTGCTGCTTGCACACCGCAAGCGGACAAAAACACCGCGAAGAGCCACCAGATGTGCGCGCGCCGCACGTGCGTGTGTGGGTTCATCTTATTCCTCTCGCAATGCGACTGCTGGCGAGACACGCGCGATACGCCACGCCGGGTAGATACCCGCCAACACCGCAGCAATGACCGCGGTCAGCGCAGCCTGTATATAGATTTCTGGTTGCATGGCAAACTGGAGCGTCCATCCAAACGAAATGCGATTGATGACGTAGATGAGCGCCAGCGCCATTGCAGTGCCCACCGGCACCGCAACGATGCCCGCCACTGCACCCATCAGACTCGTCTCGGTCAGGATCAACTGCCAGAGTTGGCGTGGATCGAGACCGATGGCTCGGAGCATCCCGAATTCACGCATGCGTTCGAGTTGCATGGCGGTCAAGGCTGCGAGAATTCCCACGAACGCCACGATGGTTGCCAATAATTGCAGCACGTTGGTAATGGCAAATGTGCGGTCAAGCACCTCGACCGAAGTCGCCCGCAACGCGGCATTGGAACGCACCAAGAGCGCCACATTGGGGAAGGTCGTGCGGACCGCTTCGACGAATGCCTCGGGATCTGTTCCTGGCGTCACGAAGACGCCCAGCGACGTCAGCGAGTCGTCTGCATACCAGCGTGCATACCGGTCGAGCGGCAGCATCACCACACCGAGTTCGGTACCATAGTCATAGAATATCCCCGCAATGGGCACTAGCCTATCCCCCGTTGTTGTTTGCAAGAGGAAGGTGTCACCGACATGCAGATCACGTTTGAGCGCCAGTGGTTCCGAGATGATAATCGCGTCGTTGGCAAACGCCGGCCAAATTTGGTCGGGATTCCCCTCTGCCCACAAAAATGTCTCGTAGTCCGCAGATGTGACATCCAGGGCAATCTGGAGCACCGGCGTACGGTCTGTCGGTAGCATCGAGCTGCGATAGCGACGAATACGCACCACCCCCGGCAAGTCTGCGATGCGATCCGCGACCCCAGCCGGCAACGCCGTATCGAGTCGGTTGGCGTTGAGCGCCGGGGCTGACACAAAGACATCGGCACGGATGGTTGTCGTCAACCAATCCACCACCGTGACACGGAAGCTGGCCACCATTAACCCGACAGCGATAGTCACCGCCACCGCAATCATCAGCGCGGCAATTGCCACCCCAGTCCGGCTCAACGACGTGATGACGTCACGCACCGCCATCCCGGCAATCAAACCACCAAAACGCACGGCTAAGGGACGCAGCGCATGCATCAGCATCACCGTCGTCCACGGAGTAACCATCGCCGCACCGAGTGTCAAAAACAACAAGCCCGCATAGCTGAACCATATCGATGGTCCCAACCACATCACCACGCCACCGACGACGATGCCCAGCAGGCCAAGCGCAGCGATGTACGGCACGATGCGGGTCATCTGCTCTTCGTACGAAGAACGCCGCAGCACCGTACGAGGCGGCGTCCGGGCAGCCTCGAGGGTCGGGATGGCTAATGCCACACACGAAGCCACGATCCCCAATACCGCGCCTTTGAGCAACGGAATCAAGCCGATGTGGATCTGCGTGACATTCACCACGAAATAGATATCGTTGATCGTGCGTGCCACCAATGCCAACAATCCCTGAGCCAAGCCAATCCCCAGACCAAGTCCGACCACCGTACCGATGATGGCGATTGCGCTCCCTTCGACGAGCATCAACACCGCCACTTCGCGTTGCGACACGCCGATGCACCGCAAGGTGCCGAGTAACTGGCGACGCTGGACGACCGAGAACGTCATCGTGTTGTAGATTAAGAACATTCCGACGACCATTGCCAACAGACTGAGTGCATTCAGGTTTATCTCGAACGACGCAGTCATATCGGTCGTGCTCTGGGCGCGTTGCGCAGGGGTGGTCATGCGGATGCCGGTGGGCAAGAAATCCCGCAATATGGCTCGTTCTGCTTCGGAATGCAATATTACGTCAATCCGGTCGATGAAGCCATCGCGTTGCAACCAACGCTGGGCGGTGCCGATATCGGTCAACACCACATCATTCAACAACGCACTCGAACTGCCTGCATCGTCATTCAGCACGGCGACAACACGCATCGGGCGTTCTATGCCCGATACGCGCACGAGTAAGTCTCTGCCTGGCACGACCCCCAACGCCGCTGCGGTTTTGGCACCGAGGATCACACTGTCTGGCTGCGTGAGGAGTGCCGCCATGCCATTTTGGAGGGGTGTACCTGCGACCGACATTGCAGGTCGGAACGCCACTTCACTGAATGGATCAATGCCGAGAATAGTCAGGGTGCGGGTAGGTTGTTGGGTCGTGATTGCATAGCCTTCGATGAGCGGGGCGCTCATGCGAATGCCGGCATCGCGCCGGAGTGAAACAAAAAACGCTTCGGGGATACCCTCCGGACCGCCGATGAGCTGATCCGTCGCTTTGCCACTGATGCTCTCGGTCGACGCCAGAAACGCCCTGCGGGCACTCTCGTTGGCAATGTCGATAGCAATCACCACCGCCACACCCATCGCAACCCCGATGATAGCCAATAACGCCTGCCATGGGCGGCGGAGCGGCCAGCGTAACGTGCTCTTCCAGAGAATGGGAATCACAACAGTATCCCGCGGTCGTCATCGACGAGGCGTCCTGCCTGAATGCGGACCACACGGTCGGCGCTGGCAGCGACTTCTCGACTGTGCGTCACCATCAGCAGGGCATGCCCGCGTTGCTGCGCCAACTGTGTGAGTAACGCCAAAATCTGCTCACCGGTGTCACTGTCGAGATTCCCAGTAGGTTCATCTGCCAGAATCAATGGCGGCTGATGCACCAATGCGCGAGCAACTGCGACACGCTGTTGTTCCCCGCCCGACAGGCGATCTGGTGCAGTGCCCGCTCGATCGGCCAAGCCGACGTCGTGCAACAGTGCCATCGCTCGATCGTGGGCCGGGCGACCGACAATACCGTTCAACTCCAGTGGCAACAATACATTTTCCAATACCGAAAGCGTCGGGACGAGGTTAAAAAACTGAAAGACAAAGCCGATGGACGTACGGCGAAAATGCGTCCGTGCGGTTTCGTTCATGGCGTTCAAATCGTGCCCACCCACCAGTACGGTCCCTGCATCTGCTCCGTCGATACCGCTGATGATGTTGAGGAGCGAGCTCTTTCCAGAACCACTTTTGCCCACCAAGGCAACGCGTTCCCCGGCATGGATATGCATATCGACACCATGCAATACTTGCCGCCGTACCGCTCCTTCGTCATACCACTTTTCGACTGCACGCAACGACACGATGGGAATCATCAACGCCTCACATCCATATGGAACCTCTTCTCAGCATAGCACGCGGAGCCCGGAATAGCATGAATAGACGATGAAGAGAGCGCAGTAAAATGCGCTCTCTTCATCATTTCTTAGCATATCAATCGGTCGATTTAGCGGACGATTGCACCTGCCGGCGGCACAACGTCAGGACCAAACATGACATAGTCATACCAGCGCGCGTAACTCGTTTTGAAGTCGTCCGTATGCATTGGGGTACCATCCGCGGCGGTCACTGCGCGTCGGTAACTCACATGCATCCCACCACGACCGTAGACAAGTTGGCTCGTGGTGCCAGACTTCATCGTGGCATCATACTGCCAGACCGGAGCACTCGGTTGCGTCACATGCGTGATAAATGGCCCTTCGAAGTGCACCACTCGTCCATCGGGTATTCCCCATAATTCGATGGTCAGACGCAACTGCGTAGGATCATTGCGTACGACGACCATCAACGGACCTTGACTATCATTGCGGAAGCGGAAGTCGGTCGTCGGTTCCATCACCGTCGCATCAAAACCCACAATGTCTTCATAGGTCGACACCACATAGGTATGCGGGATGCGCAATGTAATGGGGAATCCGCCGTTGGCTGCGGTGCGGAAGATAGTCGTCGACACCTGACAAATCCCACCTGCAAATACCTTCGCGAGTTGCCCACTGATGATTCCGTAGCCTTCCACAAAATCAGTGTCGGTGAAGTTACTGTTTGCTAAAAATGAAAACTCCGCGCCGGCTGGAATCACCACACCGTCGATCATCGCCGCACCTTTGGCAATGTTTGTCCGTTTGGCATAACCTGCACCCTTATACGTCGTCGTCGCTGATGCAACTCGCTCCACACCCGGCATGGGGTTGGTATAAGGTCTGAGATGCGGATTTCGGTCGATATACGCACGCCCCAGATTACTCATCCGTACGGTCGTCGTATACCCGTCGAGATGCTCTTCGAATCGTACCCGTTCAAAGTACTGTACCTTGACCGTGACACCATCGAGATCGATGTAGTACGCTTCTGTTAATGGATAGCCAAATATAGCCAGACCGCCACGCTTGTTCCAAAATGTCTCGAAGCTCCCGCTGAGGGTATGCTGGGTCACGGCGAAGTATGTGCCTACGCCGGCCGATGCAGGTGCAAATGCAGGGCCACGCAGGGCCGGATCGATGGCATCGACGGCAGTTGCCCCCAAACGACTCAACATCACGGAACTCTGTTCATCATGGCCAAAGGGCACCTCGAAGCGCGCACGTTCGAAGTATTGCACCCGCAAGCCCCCGTCCGTGATGATGGGAGTAAGCGGATTGCCAAATACTTCGTATCCGCCGTTTTGTTCATAGAAGAGCCGAAACGTGCCATGCAAGTACTGCCCTGTTTCACCAATATAGAGCACACCGCTACTCGGCGTCTGAACGCCCGTTGCTGCTCGTGTTCGTGGCAATTGCCGTGGGTTCGCCGAGGCCGCCGTCAACCCCAACAGCGCCACGAGTACTAAAAATACGTTTCGCATTGATTCCTCCACAGAATCATTCTGTCCTGATCTGTTCAGGGCGACTCCCGCACCTGCGCATCGCTATGGGCATGGTCCGCATCACGTCAGTGCAAGCTGGCTTCTCCGCATCAGATACACCGCATGACGTCACGCTGTGTGCGTGCCACTATTCACTACACCAAATTACCCTCGTTGTGGGTATTACAATTCCCTTTCATTCACCTGATAGAGAGTATCTCACAAAAGACGTTGTTTTGTGTGAATACTTTACATTTACGCAACCTTCCCGTCCACTGTGTCATCGCATCGGACAGACCCGCAAAATAGCAGTAAAATAAAACACAACACATACACTGGACTGAGGAACTGATGACAAAACCGATTATCGGGATGACGTCTGGGCAGACCAACACGAGTGATTGGTCGCCATTGCTCGTGGGTGTGCGTCGATCGTACATCGACGCAATCATTGCAGCGGGCGGCATCCCGATGCTGTTACCCCCGGTGAGAGCGCAACATACCGACATTTTGGATGCATACTTTGCCCAGGTGGATGGCATCCTCATCCCCGGCGGAGGCGACATCCAGCCGCATTTGTATGGTGCCGACAAACACCCCAAAACCGACAACATCGACGCTCTGCGCGACGACTCCGAGCTCTATCTAGCGCGCAAATCCGTCGAAACCGGCAAACCCCTGCTAGGCATCTGTCGTGGGCTGCAGGTCATCAACGTTGCCTTAGGCGGCACGCTCATCCAAGATTTACCGGACGAAGTCGGTGGTGAATTGGCCCACAACGAATCAGCCACGCGCGAAGACTGGACGCATATGGCGCACACCGTGCGCCTCGAAGCCGACTCGCAGTTGGCGACGTTGCTCCAAACGGAATCAATTGCCGTCAATTCCTTGCATCACCAAGCCATCGGCACCGTGGGCAAGGGCGTCCGCCCCGTCGCCTGGACCAACGACGGCGTCATCGAAGCCATCGAAGGCACCGGCCCCAACTTTATGGTGGCCGTCCAATGCCACCCCGAGACGTTGCGTGGCGAAGCCGACCCCCGTTGGCAAGCCATGTTCGACCGCTTCGTCCAACGCTGCCAGCGCGCGCGCTGACGAGCAATAAAGGAAGAGACGATGGAACCATCATTCATTGCACTCCCCGCCTTCCGCATTATCGGAATGCACCTGCGTGCGACACCTATGACACCCGAAATTCCGGCGCTGTGGGATACATTCCAGCCCTACCTCGACACCATCCCGACCATTCGGCCAAACGTCAGCTATGGCGTCCAACAAAACATGGACTCCGTCGCCATGAAGTTTGACTACTGGTGTGGCCTCGAAGTGGCTGCCGCTACGGAAGTACCGGCAGGCTTGGTCGAGAAAATCATCCCCGCCCAAGAATACGCTGTCTTCCCCTGTACCATGATCACCATCGGCGAGACATTCGGCTACATCTTCGACACGTGGCTCAAAGCCTCCGGCTATACCCTCACCAGTGGCCCCTACTACGAACGCTATGGTGTAGAATTCGATGGCACGCCCGAAGCACCGCTGGACATCTATATCCCCATTACGCTGCACGCATAACCACACACAGAAGGACTCATCAATGACGAAGCGTCCCATTATCGGTATTCCCACCTCGCTCTCGCACGACAGCTGGGGTTGTGAATTCCTCGGTAACTCGCAGACGTACATCCGCGCCATCGAGCACGCCGGCGGTGTCCCTTTGCTTTTGCCAACCTCCGAAAATCGCGAAGTCCTCGACGGCCTCTACGGCGTCATCGATGGGCTGTTGCTGGCGGGCGGCGTCGACATCCATCCCGATGCCTACGGGCATGCGGCGCACCCCAAATTGGGCAGCAATAACCTCGAGCAAGACAGTGCCGAAGTCTATCTGACCAAGCGCGCAGCTGCCGACGGCAAGCCTATCCTGGGTATCTGCCGTGGCCACCAGATGCTCAACGTAGCACTGGGCGGGACGTTGTTCCAAGATATCCCGGCCGAAATCGCCGGCAGCCTCGATCACTCGTTCTCGGCCAACCTCAAAGACGGCAAAATCCTGGCCCACGATATCCAAATCGGCGAAGACAGTTGGCTGGCCGAAGCCCTCGAGCAGACCGTCATCAAGACCAACAGCATGCACCACCAATCGGTGCGCGATGTTGCGCCGTCGCTGCGGGTCGTCGGTACCACTGCCGATGGCGTCGTCGAGGTCATCGAATCGACCGGAACGAACTTCGCCGTTGGCATCCAGTCCCACCCCGAGGAGCTCTGGAATACGACCGAGACCAAGTGGCAGAAGCTCTTCGACGCGTATATCACCGAAGTCCTCAAGCACTAATCTTCCCTTCCCAACGCCCTGCCAGGCTGGTAGGGCGTTTTTCTATGGAAAAAGGATCACTCCCTGCGGTCCCCGCTGTGGATAACGATGCGGTCGGCGAAAACGGAGCCGACTCCAGCCGCGTTGCGCGGACAGCCACTTGGTTCCGCCCGCCTCGTGCCCGACCCGATGATGGACGGCCCTGGCCAAGAGCCGCTGTACCGCAACGCCCCATGCATCGACGATGCACGGGGCGTTTTTTGGCAGGCGCTGGGTTAGTTGAGCGCTGCAAGTGCCGGGGTCAGTTCTTCTTGGGTCAATCCGCCTTCGTAGCGGCCGACGATGACACCCTTGGAATTAATCAAAAACAACCATGGTTCAGACTGCAACTTCCAGGCGTAGTATGCATCCGAAACGCCGGCTTTGCGTTCTTCATCGGTCAGATTGCGACCTTCGTTCATTGCGGTTTGGAAGATTGCATTCTGCTGTGCAAACGAATCCCCAAACGGGAAGCGGTATATTTCGCTGTGAATGAAGGTAATTTCGGAGCCGAAGGTTTTGGCCAAATCGGCATATACCTTCACGCTGGGACCACACACCGCAGTCCGGCAAAATCCCGGTGTTGCAAAGAGCAACGCAATCGGCTTTTTGGCTGCGAGTGCATCGTCGAGTGACGTGGCATACAGGCTCGGTTCGGTGACTGCTGCAGAACTCAGCTCTAAGGGATCGGTGACGGTCGCAGCCGTCAGTGTCTTGGCAGCTATTGCCAAATCGCCGATTTTGGGGGCAATGGCACGCTCGAGGACGGTGAGTTGGACATTGGCTTGTGCTGTTGTGCCAGCGATGGTGGTGTCGATTTGCACGCCGTAGTTCCCGGCCATGGCGAAGTCGAATGTCGCAACATAGACAGCGGCAGGTAATCCTTTGCCGAAATAGATTGCGGTGCTGGTGCCGATTGGTTTCGTTTTATCGATGTCGAGATTGAAGAACGTGGCAGTCACGACAGCTGTGGGATCGTTCAACGGTGAGCCATTTTGAATAATGCCAATGGGTAAGCGATTCGGGCCAACGACGGCTTCGGTGAATGCAAATACGGGGGTGACTTCGGTCGAGGCAACGGGGCTTTGGCTACAGGCCACCGACCAGAACGCAACCAACAGCAAGAACAGACGACGCATGCTGACCTCCGGGTATAGACGACTTGGTATAAGTGTACACGACCAGCATCGCGTCAGGTACGGGTACACAAAAGCGCGTATGAATGGTATACTGACCAAACGCAGTTGTGTTCTCACTGCGAGGAAGGGAGAATGCGAAATGGAAATCACGCAGAAGCGCTTGAATCGCGTCGATTTGTTGCACGTCAGCGGTCGCCTCGATGCCATGCATGCCCCAGCACTCCGGAACAAAATCGAAGAACTCTTCGCTGAAGGTCGCTACCGGATTGTCCTCGACTTCAGCGGTTTGGAGTATGTGGCCAGCCCTGGATTGCGCGTCCTCATCGAAGCCCGCAAAAAAGCACGTGACTGGAAGATAACCGACTTCGAAGGCGGCGATGTCCGATTGGCGAGTTTGCCCAACCGCATCCGTGAGGTCTTTGACCTGACCGGATTCACGTCGTTGTTTGATATTTATGCCGATGCCACCGAGGCGGTCGGATCCTTCTAGTCGAACGAGTAGAGCCATGCCACACGCGCACACCACATTCCCTGCGTCGTTGGACGCATTGGTGCAGATAAGCACTTTTGTGAACACTGCGACGCATCACTGCAAAATGAGTGAGCGTGAGGCATGGCACGTGCAACTCGCTGTCGACGAAGCTGCCACCAACATCATTCAGCATGCCTATGGTGAACAAGCGAACGGTACGCTCGCTCTCGCGTGGAACATCGACGCCGGGGTGTTGACGATTACGCTGACCGACACCGGCAGCCCCTTTGAGCCCGAAACCATCCCTCAGCCAGATATTCACTCTACGTTCGAAGATCGGCAAGCAGGGGGATTGGGCATTTACCTGATGAACAAGCTGATGGACGAAGTCTCGTATCGCTTTACGGCAGACGGCAATGAGTTGACGCTGCGCAAACGATTCGCCGAAGCAACAGCCGTCGACGTCCAGCACTTCACCATCGAGGGCAGACTCGATGCCCGCGGCACTGCGGTCGCACTCGAACCAGTCAGCGCGGCGGTCACCGCAGGGGCACGGACGGTTCTGCTCGACATGCACAAAGTGTCTTTTCTGAGTAGCAGTGGACTGCGTTCACTCTTGATGATTCGACGCGAACTCAATGCCCATCAAGGTACGTTGATGCTCATCGCACTGCAACCGCACGTCGAAGAAGTATTCACTATGACCGGTTTTTCGCAGGTATTCGAGCTCTTCGATACGAACGACGCAGCACATCTTGCCCTTCGTGAACGCGGGGAATAACGATACGCGTCGAAAGTTCCTTCACCTCATTCCATCCCCCCCACGACATATATCAAGAGGTATTGGTTCGTCATGATCAAACGTGAGCACTGGCTCATCGTGTACAGCATCAGTGTCGGCGTTCCGGGGTGCATCTGGTTGGCGTTCGCCACCCATGCACCGGCGGTACCGCTCTGGCATGCGCTGGTCATTTGTGCCGTTGCCCTGTTGATCGAAAGCGTAGGATTCCGCGAACCACCTGCCGACCCACACACGTTGACCGGGATTATCATCCTCAGCGTGGCATTGGCAGGCCAACCATGGGTTGCTGCAATCATCGCCGGCATTGTGGGACTGACCATCGGTGTTGCACTGCCGTTTTTTGACCGGCGTCCACTCAACGGCTATACCCTTGTCATTCGGCCCCTCGCACGTGCAGGAGTGCGTGTAGCGGCTATCCTACTGGGGAGCATCTTGGCGACTTGGGTGGGTGGATGGGTGGGCATTGCGGTACAGATTGTGCTCTACCCGTTCTTTATTATCTGCAACCGGGCAGCCCGAATGTGGCTCCACGACGGTATGACTGCCATTGTGCATTGGTGGCGCACGGCCACTATATCGATGTTGTTTGTCGAGATCATTCCCCTTCCGCTGGCGCTGCTCGGCGCAGGAATCTATGCCACTCCAGAATTGGGGATTGGATACTTTCTCTTGTTTGGTGTGGCCCTCTTTGCGGCCAGCGTGGTGCTGAGTCAGGTCGGGATTAGTCTGCGCCAACAGCAGACGTCTACCAACGAACTCGCCATCCTCAATGCAACCAGCCGGGCCATCATCCGTTCGGAACTCGACGTCGATGCCTTGTGCGAACTCATCTACCGCGAGGCCGGCAACGTCCTCGATACGTCTTCGTTCCACTTGGGCATCTTTGCACCACACAGTGATCGCTACACGCTCAAAGTGCGCGTGCAAGACAACATCAGGCTCGCGCCGCTGACGGTCGACGTCCCGAGTGGTGACGGGATTATCGGCTGGATGCGCCAGACGGGTCGGTCATTACTGATTGCCGACTTCAAAAAAGAGATGGATTCGCTGCCCGCACGACCGCGCTATCAGAGTGCCAATCCGCCCAATTCTGGTGTCTATGTGCCGCTGATTAGTGGGAATCTGGTCATCGGCAGCATTTCGGTGCAGAGTCACGAAACCAATGCCTTCAAGGCCGACGACTTGCGGCGTCTGAGTCAGATTGCCGACCAGGCAGCAGTGGTCATCAGCAAAGCACGTACCTTCAACGAGGCGCGACAGCGGGCTGCACAACTGCAAGCAATTCAGGATGTCAGTGCGCACTTGTCGGTGATGCTGGAACCAGACGAACTGCTCCCCGAAGTGATGCGCCTCATTCGTGAACACCTCGGCTACCACCCCGTCCATTGCATTACCGTAAACGCACTGGGCACGTTGCAATATCGGGCGACCACCGCCGATGTCGATGCAGCGGCGTTCATGGAGCATCTGCTCGACGACGACAAAACAGGTATCATCGCAGAAGTCGCCCGCAAAGGGCAGCCGGTACTGGTCAACGATGTGCACAACGACCCACGCTACGTCGAAGACGATCCGCATACACGCAGTGAACTTGCGGTCCCGATGCGCTTTGCTGACCAATTAGTGGGGATTTTGGACGTGCAGAGTAGCGAGGTCTGGCGCTTCGACGAAACCGACGTCTTTGTGATGCAGACACTGGCAGATCAAGTTGCGCTGGCGCTCGAACGCGCCAAAGCGTTTAGTGCGCAGCGCGAAGAAGCCTGGCGGCTCAATGTCTTGTTGCAAGCAGCCGACGAGCTCAACCGGACCGGTGCAATGGGCGACTTGCTCAATACGGCGGTACGTCTGCCGTTGCGTCTACTCGACTGTCGCCGCTGTTGCTACCTCACCTGGGACAAGCAAAAGCAACGCTACCTGGCAGCTGCTGCTGCCGGATTGACCCCACTCGAAGAAGACGATTTGATTGGCCAATCATTCCCAGAATCACTCTTCGACATCCATAGTGAACAGGCAAACACCGTCCAACTCATCCAACTGGATGTCTCCCACATGCTCGGGCTGCATCCATTCGGCAACGAGCGCGTATTGGTGCTGGTCGCCCGTGGACGCAACAGTACACCGGGGATATTGCTGGCGGACTACGATTTGTCCGAGCGCGTCTTTGGCGACCGCGAGCGGCGGTTATTCACCGGCTTGGCTGGCCAAATCGGCAGTGCCCTCGAGAGTGCATTGCTCGAACAAGAAGCAGACAATGCCGCCCGCCTCGAAGAAGAACTACGCCTCGCCCGCGACATCCAGACGTCCTTGTTACCTGCTGCTGCGCCGCATGTGGCTGGCTGGGATGTGATGTGTCATTGGCGGGCTGCCCGCGTGATTGGTGGTGACTTCTATGATTATTGGCCACTGCGCGGGACGAATGGTGAGCAGTTATTTGGCTTCGTGATTGCCGATGTCAGCGACAAAGGGATGGCAGCCGCGTTGTTTATGGCACTGTCACGCAGCCTGGTGCGTGCTGCTGCCCTCGACGGCTCGGATCCTGCCGCCGCGTTGACGCGGGCGAATCGATGGATTACCCGTGACTCCGAGTCGGGCATGTTCGTGACATTGTTTTATGGCATTCTCGATCTCAGCAATGGTGTTTTGCGCTACTGCTGTGCCGGGCATAATCCGCCCATTTTGCGCAGTCGCGATGGCTCGATTCGCGAGCTGTCGACACCAGGGATTGCACTGGGTGTCATCGAAGAAGCTGCACTGCATAGTGCGTCTACCATCATCAATCCGGGCGAAACGCTGGTATGCTACACCGATGGAGTGACCGAATCCTTTGATGAACACGAAGACCTCTATGGGGTCCCGCGCTTGATTGATGTGATTCAGCGTACGCACAACGACCCTGCTGCGCACATCGTCAGTGCCATTGCCGAAGACATCGCAGCATTCAGCGACGGTCGTATTTATGACGATGTCACCATGTTGGTCATCCGCCGCAATGCAGGCTAGGTTACAGGTTACAGGTTACAGGTTACAGGTTACAGGTTACAGGTTACAGGTTGCAGGTTGCAGGTTGCAGGTGGGGATTAGTATTTTCACTTATAATTCAAAATTCATCCTGCTATAATATCGCATCACCGTTTTTAAGGATTGCAATGAATTTTTTTCGCCCGTCGCGCACCATCCCGACCACGACGTGGACTGCCACATCGCGCTGGGAATTGACCATCCCACGTTTTTTCATTCTCATCGGCGGGTTATTCTTGTTTGGTCTCGGTGAAGCGTTCTTCATCCAATCAAATTTAGGGAACTCACCCTGGGCGGTTTTTGCAGGCGGGCTGAGTAAAATAACAGGATTCTCCATTGAATGGTGCACATTTGCCATAAGCTTGGGAGTGGTGTTACTGTGGATTCCGCTCCGCGAAAAATTCGGCATTGGTCCCATTGCAAACACCATTGTCGTCGCCTGGGCGATGGGTGTGTGTAGGAGCTTCATTCCCCTCAATGCACCTTTTGTAGGCTCTGATGAAGTCACATCATATGTCACCGGCGGAGTATTTTTGTTTTTGGGAATTATTTCGATCGGACTCGGATCTGCACTCTACATCACCTGTGGGCTCGGTGCTGGACCGCGCCAGGGCCTGATGGCAGCCTTGCATCGTATCACCGGCCAACCGGTGAGCAGGATTACCACAGCCCTCGAGGTGACCGTGTGCGTCATCGGGATTCTGCTGGGTGGTAAATTCTGGATCGGTACGATCCTGTTTGCGGTGTTGGTTGGTCAGTCAGTGGCGATCTGGTTCGGCGTCGTCGGTCGACTCGGTGCTATCAAGGACGCGAAGGATCATACAGACGACGAACCGGCTGCTGCAGTAGACGGCTAGACGTTTCTTTCAGCGGCAGCCATCAATTCCCGGTGGCCGCGGGACTCGTCGCTAGAGTAGCCGATTGTACGCGGCGAGCATTGCGGGTAGCTTATGCTATAGGCTCTCAGAATTCAATTGTGCAGTGGGAAGATGATTCAAATCATGTCGATGCTTACGTGAACACATTACGTCACGTCTCGCCTACGGATGCGAAAATCTTTCGGCAGTGCGCACAGAAAGGTCAGACATGTGCATCAACTCTTCAACAATCACTACCGCCAATACACAGTAATCGTGTTTATGTGGGTTTTCTGCCTGTGTCTGTTGCATACGGACACATCCACGTCCGTCGCCGCAATCACTGCTCCCGATGTCTTGCAGCAACGTCAGGCAATGCATAGCAGTGCCGTCAACGACATCCAAGCAACGAGCACAGTACCTTACTACACGATAAACGGCACGGTCAATCCCACCACCCGGACACTCACTGCCGCTCAGACAATTGTCTATACCAATCGCACGTCTGTTGCACTCGCAAACATCGGGTTGCGGCTCTATCCAAATCTCACCGATGTGGGTGGAACCTGCATACTCACGTCGGTCAAAGTCGACGGAAGTGCGGTCACTCCAACGTATGGTCCGCAGCGGTACTTCGTCACCGTGCCGCTCGCAAAGCCGTTAGCCGCTGGCAAAAGCGTCACCCTACAAATCAGCTTCACCACCACAGCGCCGACGAACGCCGATACGAATCTGTTCGGGACGCTCGTATGGGATGGCACAACACTGTCGTTGCCGTATGCATACCCCATGATTGCGTATCTGCGTGGCGGTGTGTGGGACACCGCGATTCCTGACTCGAAGGGAGACATCGTCACCAACGAGATGTCGCTGTATGATGTGACGCTGCGTGGGCCATCGAGTGGGTACACGTTTGTATCTACGGGATCGACTGTATCGACGCAAACGGTAGGTTCGACGCAAACCGTGCGTATCTCTAGCGGGTTGCAGCGTGACTTCACGTTTGCGTTGACGAAACTCAGCAAAAAATCGCAAACCGTCGCCGGCACCACCATCAACGTCTACGGACCTGCGTCACGCGCAGCGGTGACCACGAGCGCACTCGCAGCTGCTGTTGCTGCGATTCCTATTTTCAATACGAACATCGGTCAATATCCTTACAAGGAACTCGACATTATCAGTGTCGACGCAGGCAATTTCTGGGGCATAGAATTCCCGGGATTCGTCCTCATCGAACAGGATCAGTACACCAATAATCCGAGCTTCGAGTCCCTCATCGTCCACGAAGTGGGGCATCAGTGGTTCTACAATATCATCGGCAACGACGTCCAACGCGATGCCTTTGTGGACGAAGGGCTGACCAACTATACCGAGCTCCTGTATCAGCAGGCACGCAAACGACCAACCGACGCAGCGGGTACCATCAGATACTGGAAGGAAGACCTGGCAGCGTTGCGGGCAGCAGGCAACGATGCAGTGGTTGACCAGCCGATGAGTGCAATGTCCGACGATCAATACAGCACGTTGGTGTATAGCAAAGCAGCGCTGTACATCCACGCAGTGCGCCTGCAAATCGGTGAAAAGGCGTTCAGCGCCGCACTCAAGAGCTACTACACTGCCAGCAAGTACCGCATCGTCGATGGCACGGCATTCCGGAGCGCTGCGCAGACTGCATGCAAGTGTAGCCTCACGACGCTGTACACGAAGTGGATTTTACAGAAGTAACTCCTCTTTGGTTCACCAAAAACTTTCACAACACCCCTGCAATTCCTGGTGCGGGGGTGTTGTTTGTGATGAGGTTCTCACCTCTATCGCCGTAGTGCTTGGTACCGTCCATGATGCCGATGATTCTCCGCTCGGTACCATCATTTGCCATTTGATACACCAACAGCTGGTATAGGATCGCAGATGCCCCAGAGTCTGTTGGTGTGTGGTTTGTATCGTGCACGTGCAATACGCACGAATCTGTTCCTGCCTGAGGGCATTGTATGTCACGACGCATCCACAAAACACCCCCTCACATCTTGCGATGTGAGGGGGTGAACCAGAGCGCGTTACGGAGCTGGGTACCCGGCCGGCAACGGCGTTTCTGTGCTGGGCACGGGGTATGCAGTGGCAGTGTTGGTCGGGATTCCGACGACGACCGCAGTCTGTGTGAGGCGTAGCGCGGTAGCTGTTTGATTCTCAAACCGCGCACCTGCCGTCATGGTCAGGATTGCGTACGTAGGCGATCGTCGTGCCATCAGCGTCCGCGTGATTGCGAGTGCGGTACGTGTCCGCGTCATGCTTCTCGTCGGGCTGCGAAAGACCGTCGAAGTCGGCCGTGTCGGTGTAATCGTCGGTGATGACGTTACCGTTCTGGTGAAGGTCGGGGTACTGGTGTGTGTGCGTGTGAGCGTCGCCGAGCGGGTGTTGGTCTCGGTGGGCGGGACCGTCATCGTCAGTGTCGCAGGTATGCGCGTCCGTGTGAATTGCGTCGGTGTGCGGGTAAATGTCATTGTTGCAGTACGTACCCGGGTAGAGGTTGCTAAACTCAATGGGTCGGGCGTCTCGGTTGGGAGAGGAACGAGTCGTGAAGTTTCGCGGTACAACGCTGCTAGTTTTTGCGGAGAAAGCGCTTCCTGGTAGACATAGACATCATCTATTGGATACGTGAGCCAATAACAGAATGAAAAGTATGTGCAGTCTGGAGCGGACATACCAGGGACTTGCCCAATAACCAACGAAGGGCCGTAGCTCCAAGAGATCCCCGCAGATTCCCATACTACCTCACCGTCCATCGCAATGGCGATACCTTCTGGTCTGACAACACAGCTAAACATATGCCATCCAGGAGTAATATCGATATTACCTAACCATGCCGCCGCTTCGTACTCGTGAGGTCCAGAATCGGCATGCTTCCTAGCGCACCACATTTTCCCTTCATGCATTCGCATCTCGAAGCCCGAACTATCGGCGTTGTAACGCGACGCGATGAGGCCATTTATTTGTGTCAACGTCACGCTGTTCTCAACGATGTTCATCCAAAGTGAGACCGTAAATGTGTTTGCATTAGGCGGCATCGAAAGACTGAGTCCATTCCCTCTCGCAAAATGCACATACCCGCCGTCGTGTGCATCGTCAGTCTCGAGGACGATGTTCGGACAAGCGTCCTTTGTTGAACAGACAAATTGCTGTTGTCCTGGATGAATCCCAGGGAACTGGATTGCAGCGAGTGACAGCGGATCGACGAAGATTCCAGTTGTCGTCACGACACTCGGCCAGTAGCGCACCGACGCAATGACCCCATCGAGGCCATCCATCGTATCGGCTCTGCGCCCGATCACCAACGGGGAATTGGGTGCGCTGAAGCCGCCAGTAACGATGTCTTTGGCGATGACCATATCATCCCGAATGAGAATACGTTCTCTCGTCGCGCTGTTGTATGAACAGGAGTAGCTATGCATGATGCCCTCACGTTCGAGTGTCAGCGGACTCCCACGTAAATCATCCCCATAGAAACTACAGTACGGTCGATTTTCTCGGTCGACACCAATCACCAGATAGCGCCGCACTTGCCCCGGCAACCCCGCACTCACCCCGACATCATGGTGGTACGGTCGATCACGGCGCATGAGTACTTCGATGGTGAAATTCCCGCTCAGATTAACCGGGGCGATGCTGGTGAGTTCGTCACCTTTTGCCTCGCGGAATTTGAGCGCAAAGAACGGAATTGAATTCATCTGATCGCGTTCATGCACGACTTCTGGACAAAACGGAGGACGGCAGCTGGCAGTCACACCATTCGTGCGGGTGAATTGAAAATGTGTCGTCTGCGGGACAGAATCAAATGTATACGCGCCTACAAGATTATCATTCACACTCGCATTTGCGCCACGTGGGACACTCGTTGGGGTCACTACTGACCTCAGCGTAGCGGTGGGGAACACTTGCACCGTGTCGTCTGCAAGAATATGGACTTTCTCCATGCTAATATTTATCATCGATGCGCCGCTCTGGTTATTGATTGCATCCAATTGCGTTACACTGCCACTACCCACTGGGTCGCCCCACACCACTACTCTTCCATCAGAGCGGAGTGCAACATTTTGTGTTTGTGAGACCTCAATGTCAATCACCTTGGACCGTGCATCCAATGGGATGTCGAGCTCTTCACCACGTGGCTGCCCTGTACCCCAGCCAACGACCTCTCCTGTCTGTGTCACCCCAAGTCCATACGCGTAGTCTGTATAATAGCTTTGCGTTATCCAATCATATTCGTAGGTAGCTCCGAATCCAATGTCAACGAGTGGGGGGTACGAGGCCGGTACGGCAATTGATGGATCGCTGGTCCATACCGACCCATCTTCAAACAGAAGTGCACAGAACTCATCAGTCACAGCCACATCACGGATTGTTTTGGTGAAAGTCGGGAACGTACACTTCGGGGACCACACGCTGTTGTCGTAGTGCAGGATAATGGTATTAATTGCTGTGTCACCGGGGAAAGTAATATCCCAGGGTCTTTTGATTTTCGAATCGACATCAAATGCTTTGACGTTACTCAAAAGCTCCACAGGCATCCATTCGGTGTGTTCCGCCGATTGTTGGTCCAGTGTTCCATTCGTATAGGGGCAGGTATCCCATACCCACAAGGTGTGGTCACGTTTGAGCATATAGCCTGCTTGTTGCGAGAATTTGACTTCCTCGACGTTTTCGTACCATGAGTCGGGAGGAGTACACGTAAACGTTCCATACAAATTCGTCAGAACAAATGGAGCAGGACCACAGCGTTCAGCCCACTCATCCCAAACATACGTACATCCAGGATCGCCTTCGAGCGTCATCCGTCCCGTGTCATCGACGAAGGCTTTGAGCGAGCCCAAACCGCTCGCGATGAATGAGCGCGCCCCGACGGATTCTGTCACGCCATAAGACGTAGATTCATAGGCAATACTTCTCGCAGCAATCGGTTGTGCAGTTGGAACCACTACGAGAATACTCGTCGGTGACGGAGCATTTGCAGAGGTTGGTGTACGCGTCGCACCGTACCGAAAGGAAATATTGTCATCGTATGTTTCATCCCACAGATACACACTGAAGTTGTTTCCCAATGCCATCCCCGAAAAAATCGGGGGCACGACCAAAAACCCAAAATTGTAGTTATCCGAAACAGAAAGTCCCCAGCCGACTGGCCACCCTGCGTTGTTCACCGCAATAATCGACTTGCCGCCCGCTG
The DNA here is from genome assembly GCA_945881915.1 of Thermoflexus hugenholtzii JAD2. Classification (GTDB taxonomy): domain Bacteria; phylum Chloroflexota; class Chloroflexia; order Chloroflexales; family Roseiflexaceae; genus UBA965. The sequence goes on from CAMCVW010000022.1 coordinate 43,535, forward strand.
CAATCTGCGTGTAGTGACCGACGGGAACCGTCGTCTGACCATGTTGCGCATCGCCAAAGACAGAAACGGTCCCATTCGAAGCCAGCAGGACGGAGTTCTCGTCATTTGCTGCAATATCGACGAAATTTGCAGTCGAAGGAAGATTCAGTTGACCGTCTATGTTTTGTCCCCAACCGAATACGGTTCCATTCGAACGCAATGCAATCGTGTGAAACGCGCCGGCACTGACATTCACCACATTCGCTGCGTTTGGCACATTCAGTTGGCCAGTACTGTTGTCACCCCAGGCGACGACGCGACCCGTATTGAGGAGGGCGACCGAATGTCGCGCCCCTGCTGCTATGTGCACGACTCCGCTTAATCCTGTCGGAATGGTAGTCTGCCCATACGCATTGTTGCCCCAGGCAACAACCGTCCCGTTTGCACGCAGCGCCAGCATATGGGTACCGCCCGCAGCGAGCGCCACCACACGCAGGGGATCGTCGACGGCGAACGGGCTTTGCAGTGACGCGGGGATGGTCATCTGTCCATAGAGATACGTCGTTCCGGGTTGCATCCATGCTTGAACGCTGTTGTCATCTTTCACAATCGCTGCATAATCAGGACCTGCGACGACTTGCCGGGCGAGTCGCGCACACAACGGTATACAGGACCATATGTTCTCAGGATCCCGCATCACTCCTCGGGTATAAACCTTGCCTGTGAGTTTTTTGTCTTGTGCGGTCCGGATACTGAGGAATACCGCGGGTGTCGCTGTCAGCGTGGGCGTTACCAAACCCATGTCATTGACAATCAAAAGTCCGCTCGCAAGGCTTGGATTGAACGCAATCCCTTTGGTGAAAGAGGGAATTACCGGAGGTCCTGCTGACAGACTTCTGTACGTATATGCAACCGTGGATGTATTTTGTTTTCGAAAGACCGCTCCCAATCGTGTGGCTTGAAATTCCACAAGATTGACCATCGTACCAATGACTGCACACGGACACCCTGGCTCTGACGCTATATATTCTCCTGCATTCAGCGCTTGTGCACCCCCAAAAACCACGACGCGTCCGTCACGCCGGAGCGCTGCAAAGAGTTGGCCACTCGCCCAGATTTTGACGATACTTGTCCCCGCCAAACTCGGAATAGTCTGCGCACGCCCCCAAATGTACGTCGTCCCATCTGAAGTGAGTGCCATCGAACTGCTTGCACCGGCTGCAATACTGACGACCGTCTTGGTGCTCAGTGCAGGTGGGATGGCTTTTTGTGCTGTGGCACCAACGACAACAACGGTCCCATTGGCCCGCAACAGGAGCGTATGTTGATTGCCCGCTGCAATCATGACTACGTCAGTTGGAATACTCGTGTAAGTGGATGACGGGATAACGGATTTATCACCCCAAAACACCACGGTGCCGGTATTTTTGAGGGCGACACTGAAGTTTTGCCCTACCGCTACCTGAACCACGTTGGACTTTGCGACAGCTGGTACATACAATTCGCCTCTGACGTTTGTACCCCAGCCAAACACCATTCCGGAACGCGTCAATCCGAGGGCATGGTGCGTACCAAGCACAATCTGCACAACATCACTATTGCCTTGTTCTGGAATTTGTGCCAGCCGATAGGGATAATATCCCGCGGTCGTATCCACTGACCCGCCTTCGAAACGCTGCACACGTGCTGGGATCGGGAGCAAAAGCGCGGGCGTCGGCACAAAGGTCTTCGTGATAGTCGGGGTCTTCGTGATAGTCGGGGTCGTTGCAACACGGGGTACTGCACTCGCGATTCCTATTGGCATTGACAACCCAAAGAGGAAAGCGAGCACACAGCCTATTGCGAAAATATGTTGAATCTTCATGATTGCCTCCTTATTTCTCTCGTGACGTAGCAGTGGTCGAATCCAAGGTGAGCAGGTACGGGGTATAGACACGGCTCGGTTGCAGTGAGCTCATCATGATGCCAGAGTACCTTCTGGAACCTTGGCTATTGTGTACCGTGATGGTGTAGCGGTACCGTCGACCTGGCATCAGTCCCTCGATTCGCATGACTCTCATAGTCGGATTTTGCGTTGCCTCGAACGTCGCGGTGTAGGTAGTGAGCGACGTATTCAGATTGACGAGCATCTGGGTGCTGTTGAGCCCAATCTGTGTCGCCCCGGTACAACACGAATCACGCAACTGCTGCGATCCCCACACGATGAGTTCACCGGACTTGGTGATCGCCGCACTGGCGTTCGCATTGGCAAAGACGGCTATGACATTCACTGCTGTCGACGGTATCGTTGTCTGGCCCGAAGTGTTGTCACCCCAAGCAATGACTGTGCCGGATTGGGTAAGCGCCAAGGTATGTGCAGAACCGACGGCAATCTGTGTAATGTCCACAGTCGCGCTACTCGGTACTGTTGACTGGTTCGCGTCGTTTTTGCCCCAAGCGACGACTCCCCCATTGGCAGTCAGACCAACACTGAACCCATCACCCGCGCCGAGTTGCGTCAGGTTGTAGCGGGCCAAAGACGGAATCGTCGTTGCGCCGTTACTGCTATTCCCCCAGGCTACGGTTTTGCCGGAACGCAATACAGCGAGATAGTGATTCTTGCCGGCGGCAATATGCGTCGCCGGTCCTTCTACATCAACACCACTCACCGAACCTGTCGCATACGAAGTAATCACGCCGGTCGACGAGAGGGTCAAGAGGTTCCCTACATCATCCAGAGCGATTTGCGTGACATTTGCTATCGAACTGGGCAGAACCAGGGTAGAAGTATCCCCGGTGTTCCAGTTGATCAGCGTTCCGTTTGGCAAGAGTCCTACCACTGCACCATCGTTCATCTCGAGCTGCGTGAATCGTTGATTCTGCGCCGCAGTAGGGATCGATGGTGCCATTGTTTCTGCGGTGCCATCTGCATGACGGAGCAGCAACGTTGTCGTGCTCAAAGGCGCCGTTGCGTCTGAATCGATCGTGAATTGTGCTTCGAGGGTACTCTGGTCTGCGCCCGTGTCGAGATTGAATTGCAGAGAAGATGTACCAGCAGGGTGATTCGCTCCTTGGGTAATCCGCGATATCGCAGGAGCGGTCATGGTCGGAACTTGTATCGTGTATGCACCAGATGTTCGTGTGTTGCCGGCCAGATCGGTAGCACTCACTACGACAGAATAGGATCCCGTCGGCATGTCTATTGCGGTGAACGGCATACTCCATGTGTAGAGATTTGCTGCTCTGCCATGGATGAAGCGCAAGCGGCCGGCCGCTGGACTGGTGCTGATATTCGGTTCAATCGTCACACGCTTGATGAGCGTGGTCCGGGAATAGATGTCTGCTTTCATGCTGGTAACGAGCGAGCCATCCGTCACGGTTCCATCAAAAATGAGTGTGTTTTGCCCTGGCAGAATCTGCGTCGCCAGCTGATTGATTGCCAGCGCTGGTGCCACCGTATCGACGTTGAGGAAGAATGTATTCGATGATGACTGCAATCCGCCGGTGTCTTGTGCGTATGCAAAGAACTCGTGCCGTTCGTTGTCGATGTTACTCAAACCTTCTATAGGTATTTGCCAGAAAGAGTTCATCGGGCCTTGTGTCACGCTGGTGAAATTGAGCTTGACTGCAGTAATCGTCGCGCGTGTTGCATCTGCGACACGATCGCACGCCAAGAGCGTCCATGACCCGGCAACGGGCTCACCGATGACCGCGCTCAGCAGGCGATCTGGTTTCGTGAGCGAGAGCGTGCTTGTCACAAGTGTCGAATTCGGCAATTCCAACGTGCCTGTGGATGCGTTATCCGAAAAACGGACACGGAGGTTATTCGTTGAACTTCGTGCCGAAGCCAAAAGCGGAACAACAATGCCGGAGGGCGATACGAGCGTCAAGTTCAATTGATCTGCACGGCTCGAGGTGGCAGTTACATCCACCGTCAGCGTGCTCACCCGCATGTTGTAGGCGGCCTGACTATCCAACGGAATGCTGGTGTACTCAGCCAAGTCAAGTGTAGAACACGGTTCCGCGTCAACCAGGGTGGATGTCGTGTTTTCGATTGCATTGACTGTGACAGTAGCAGGATTGCTTGTGGCTATGGCTACACTACAAATACGATTTGTTTTGTTGCAGATATTGAGCAATGCACCAGAATCATGGTCGTACAGTAAACCCGAGAACTTCGACGTAGAGACAATTACCCCTCCGAGCAGCATGTTTCTCGTCGCAGTATCGAACAGAAAACCTGGTGCAAGGTAATTCGGATAGACATAGAACCATGCACTCCAGCTGCCGACTTGGTTATAGCGATCGATACCACGGACCCGATATGCAATCAATTCTTTGGGAGCAGGGCTGACAAATCGACAAGTCCATTGTCCTGCGACGACTGCTCCACAATTCAGGAGCGTTCCTCCCAACGGGGTTGAAATTGGAACAACATAAACGGATCCACAGTCACTCACGTAACAGACCCTGGTAGAACCTACCGACGAGTGCTGGACCTGCACTTGTGACGCAGAATCGTCACTACTCTTGCCGCTCAACGCAGTCACTGCGGTACCACTTGTCAGCGTGCTTTGTTCCGACGTCGGAATGACTTCAATCGGAGCCGTACTATCGACTCGGACCGCTGCATTCAGCCATTCGAGGGTGCGACTGTTCGTTATGCCGGTAGCCGAACCGCTATCGGTCAGGCGAATTTCGATTTTGGCGAAATTCTTGGTGAGTTCGCTATCGACGCTACTTGGCTGTACTTTGTTCGGATCAATCACCGTGTTTATGACAAACGTCCGTGTCGTGCGCGCTGGGATAGGTTGAATGGCAAGCACCACGTAATCACGTTTGCCACTTTCGGACACATCATGGTAGTCGTAGATCCCACCATTCACTATGCGTATTGGCTGCGTTGCTGCAGAATTCGGATCCGTCAACCATATCCCGCCATACGTCTGCACAAGGGCGTAGAGTGGTTTGGTGGCGGCATTTGTATTGTTTTGGAGTTTGAGTGTGTAGGCAACGGTCGAGTTCGGACCGACATTCGCGATTTGTTGTTGCGTTAGTTCATTGGAAAGTCCATCGATCAATGACGTACCAGCGGCTGTGCTGTCTTGGAACATGTTGACGGTTTGACACCACCCGTCATTCGGGATGGCAGCACAGATTGCACTGGTCTGCGCGACGATTTCGCCGATTGCATCAGGATCAGAGTTTGCAAACGAATCACCGATGGCACGCTTGGTTATCCCAACGGGCACACTGCTTAGGGTAGCGCTGAATGTGGTTGCATCAGGGTTGCCTGCTGCCGTCTTGGGGCAGACACCATCATTCAATGTGGGCCATGCGTAGCCGTTAAGCAACGGCGTAATCAGGATTTTTTGGTTCCCTTGCTCTGATTGAATCGGATTTGCCGTCGGGAAGGTGCTCCATGGGAGGAGTTTGTTCTCGGCAGTAGCAAATGCAACGGCACCAAAGCGATTACCGTTTGTATAGCCAATATCGGACTTATTCAGCCGGAGATCGGTATATTTGTTTTCGCCATCAACGGTGAATCGATAGGTCAGGTTGCTGTTTGTATCAACCCAGACGCTGCCATCCCAGCGCAATAACGAGGCGTTTATGTTATCACCTACATGAACCACATACTCGGCACCCTCAACCGTAGTCGCACGCTCCCCGCGCTGTGCAGCCAACAGCCGTTGCTGGAAGGAATTGACGTAAGCAGCAACCGTCGAAGTCGAAATCGTCCTGCCTGCTATATTGACTGGCAGAGTCAAGAACGACTCGCCAAGGCTGACACTTTCGGTGATACTCCGGGTAAACGATGCAGGACGGTACGGTTGAATTGATCCGCCTGCCGCGGTATCGAGGTAGACAAACAGGTCACCGTCGATATCCCAGTTTGCACCTTGCCAGTTCAAGCGCAGCGACGTGGCATCCCATGTCATGGCAAACTGCTGTGGCCCCTTTGCCCAGACACGCTCGTCTTTGCCCAATACGGCACAACCGTTGTTCAAAAATCCGCGATAGACAGGCCCACTCTCATCAATGAACGTATAGTCTGGAGTATTCGGGGCATCGACAAAGACCGTCGAGATAGGGGTAAGCGCACTATTCCCCATTTTGTCGGTCAGCCGCATATTGCCATCAATCCGGCTTGCCTCGCGCATCGGCAATGTCACCCGTGCTCTGGCGAGCGGTGGCACCCCAATGGCGTTGGTAGAGGTATATGCCGTTGTGCCAGCACTAGTTTTCACCGTGTATTCGAGTTGATTGACACGCACTTCGGATGCGTCCGTTATGGAGCTCCACGCGACATGCATGTCTGCACCGGCGGGATTCGATATGACTGCTCCTTGTGCCAGTACAACCGGCTTCGCGGCTATTTTGGCATTGACAGCCAATCCGACTGCAACCGGGGGAGTACGATCAAAGAGTACGGACAGCGGGGCAATGGTCGTACGACCTGCACGATCCGAAACAACGGCACGGATGGGCAACGCGGTGCCATCGGATGCGTGTCGGTTGTAGAGTGCTCGCACCGTGACACCACTACCGGTTGTCTTGAGTGTGAATGGAACATCCAATTTGCTCAGTGTGTTGACCAGCTGGATCGATTCGATTGCGGACTCATCGGTTATCGCAATGGTAAAGACCATGAAGTCATTGATGACACTCTCTGAGCCAATCACCGAGTCAATGAGCCCAACCACAGGTGCCGCGAGATCGACCGTCACTGGAAGCGGATTACTCACCAGGGTCTGAACTCCGGCGGTGAATTTTGCCTGAAGGGTGTGCGCTCCTGCGGGGATGTCACGGAGGAACGTTACTTCGACCGCCCGCAGTGTGTCGGTGATGATCACTGCTGATCCGCTCTGACTGCCATCGACCCACAACGAGACTTCAGTAATAGTATCGACGTCAGATTCTGCTGCAACGACGATGGTCTGTCGTGTCGTGGAATAGCTGGTTGCCGGATTGACAATGCGGACTGAGGATTGGGTTGGCGGAGTCGTGCCCAATGCGCGTTGGGTAAACGACGCTGGTTGTACCGTTGTGCAGTTTTGCAGTCGGTCACAATTCATCGCGTTCAGTGCACGGTCCGAGACCGCGTAGCCGGTCAGTTTTGTTTCGGTTGGATGTTGTGACAGGACAACAACACCCGCCTGATTGGTGACGACGCGCTTCAGGTTTGCGACGTCCAATCTCGTATCAGACTTCAGAACCGGCATCAGACCGGTCACATCAATGATTGCCAATCGGCCCAGCGTGGGCACTTCACTGTCTACCCCCAACAGCAAGATATCCCCATTTGCTGCAGCGGTCATGTCGACCACACGGTACGCAGAAAATACATCATTATCAATTGGCGTCGTGTGCATGTAGCTCATTGACTCGGTCAATGTATCTTCCAGAACTGCCGACTGCAATTCAACACGCGCAATCAACGGTACGACACGCAGGGTGTTTGGAGAACTGAGGGCTACGCTCTCAGTCACAGGCTCGTCGTCGTCCAAAATGAGCAAGCGGTTATGGTCGATTTTGACTGCTTGGGCATAGCCGGGTGTGAGGAATCCACGCTCATAACTCAATGAACCAGAAGATTCGACACGCATCACCGATACGCCTGCAGCGCCTTGAGCCAACGCTACGATATCGTTCTGCGCCGAAATCCCGTAATTGGTCGTACCTGTCAAGCTTGTCACACCAACTTGTGTGGGCATACGTGGATTCGTCACACTCACCAGCGTTATCTGTTGTGGAGAGGCGCTGTCCAACAACAACACAAATGTATCGTCGCTGCCGTTTGTCGTGATAGCAAAATCCAAGAATTGCAGAGCCGCTTCTTGGGGAATAGTCAATTCCCCCAGTTTACTCGGCTTGAGTGGATCGCGACTGATATCAAATATCGTGAGATTGGCTTGGGTTGCCGATTTACTGAGCGCGTAGAGCTTGGTATTCGCGGCGTTGACATGGAGTGCCTTCACAGAACCGGTCAACACAGCAGTACCGACTTTTGCTGACGCAGTTTTGTTCGTGTCATACACATCGACTGCGTTCACATTCCCGACATACGTGTACGCCGTGCCATAATCGAGGGCGAGGGTCGAGGACACAGTGGCAGTTGTTTGCCGGATGACCTCAGGTATATCGCTCAACATACAGGTGCCGGTGAGTCGGGTCTGGGACTGGATCGTACCATCGATGACACTCTCACGCGTGCGCGTCCAGAGCGACGCTGAACCAGCAGTGACCCGGTTGAGACGCGGACCACAAGGGGTCATCAGCTGCGCGGGATTGAGATTCCGGTCTTCGATGGTGACGGTGTATGCGCCCGTGCTCGACAACGTCTGTTGCATGCGCGGTGCTAAGGTGTCGATGTTGCCCGTCCAGAGAATGTGTTCGCCGTAGGCGGCTTGGGTATTTTGATTGTTGTCCGCAGTAAAGCTCTGCACACCGGCAGTCACTTCAATATCGGTTATTTGTGGAGCTTCCCAACTGTAGCCATCGATGCGTGGGGTGAGCGTACTGGTGCGCCAACGCATTGCCTGCAAGCGTTGCAGATCACTTGTTGACAGTGGTCGTCGATAGACACGGAGGTCGTCGATTGTTCCCACAAAGTTTGCACCAACCACGATTTGGGGCGTCTGCAGTACCTGTAGCTCATTGAGGGCGAAGTGTCCTACGCCGGATTGAACGACACGCACATAGCGACCGCTGGTCTGGCCAGGTACCTCGATGGTGAATCTCCCACGGACAGGATCGGCAAAATCGCCGCTCCATACCGCAGCATTCTTGAGTTCCGTCTGCGTGGCCTGTATCGGCATTGCCGCGTTGAGTACATAGACACTATAGTTTCGCAGTGGCAGAGCCAACGAGACTGCATTATGAAGAACAATGCGGTCGAAGGTTTTTGCTGCGCCAAGATCGATTTCCATCATGGGTGATCGCATAAACGTCGTTGTTGAAGCGAAGTTCGACAAAATCCCATCATTCACTTCAGCCGCAGCTGTCCTTGGCGCCAACTTCCAAATTGTTTTCATCGTTGCAACCGCCCCGGCAGAAGACAACGCGATATTGGCGTTGAGCGTACTTGGAAATGCAATACCACCCAGTGACGTACTCTGCACGCTCACTTGCGTCCCATCAATCAACATCCGTGCTTGCGCGCCATCTGATGTTATGACAATCTGGTGTGTGCCGACACTCGGTTGTGCCGACGGTGCAAGTGTGATTCCTGCCATGGTGAATGTCGGCACGCCGGCGTTCAACAACAGCCGGTAGCGGTATCCATTTGCCGTTGCATCGACCAACGTTGCCGTCTGCCCTGCAAGAGCAGTGTTATACCAGAGCGACATGCTCCATGGGGTGTTGTACGGAGTGAAGCTCGCGCCCTGCATATCACGATGGATGACGCGGTCATTGCCGTCGAAGCGCAACGCACCGTTGCCAATGAAACCAGTAACAGATGTTAAATTGTCATTCGCACTCAGAAACACGCTGTCCTGGGGTACATTTGAATCGTCGAGGCTAATGCGTCCAGGCTGGATGCTCATGTCGTCGAATGTTTCGTGATAGACCGTGCCATAGCCATAGGTGTACTGCGTCTTTTCGACAGTGCTTAGTACCCCGGAGAATACCGCGACATCGTCGACCGACACCCCGACTGCAGCAGGAGAAGGAGTTGCAGCGGTTTCGCTGAATGCACGCCTGCCTGGGGCACCGAGTGTCAATCCTGCATCATTCCAATGACCAGTCGCAGTGAATTGGGTTCCCGTGATTTCGTCAAGAGCAAACGTCAGTGTTTCTTGTGTGGGATTTGCCCAACTACTCGTCATGATTAAGCTATGCCAGGCAGAGTCATTGATCGGGAAGGAGTAGGTATCGCGACTGGTGCAGTTCATACGCACGACGACACTTTTGGTTGGCTCGTCGTAGCCATACTCGACACAGAGCGAAGCTGCGGTGTTCGATTGGATGTTGAGGAATGC
>CAMCVW010000023.1 GCA_945881915.1 Thermoflexus hugenholtzii JAD2
CAACTCATTCATATCCAACTCTGAACCATTGGCGTGCACGAAGCGGAGTGGACCCACCCCGTCCCATCCCGAACCGGGTCGTGAAACATTCCAGCGCTGAAGGTACTGCAAGGTTGCCTTGTGGGAGACTAGGTCTGTGCGCCATCCATTGAACCACCCCCTGATTCGAAAGAATCAGGGGGTGGTTTGTTGTGTGCGTTGGGGGGTGAACCTACGGGCGAGGTCGTCATGCCCCGCGAAGCGGGGTACTCGCCTCTTGATAACTCCCATCTTGAAAATGGCGCTATTGAGCGGGGCTTATTGCAATAAGCCCCGCTCGTCGTCCCTCCTCCGTCATCGCATGCCGAAATGAGAACCGTTCCTCCGCGCGACTGACCACCGTCGGCGTGCGATCTTTATCTGCTTCCCTATGAACGTAATACACCGAGCAGGCAATCATGACTGCTGCCGATCATGGGCGAGATCGTCATGCCCGCGAAGTGGGGTAATCGCCCTTGAACGTCGTTAGATAACGTGGCCGATCAGGGGCGACGTACACGTCGCCCGTCATTGAATTTCGAATCAATAATGAGGTTATAGAGCGGGGCTTATAGCAATAAGCCCAGATTGGATGGTTTAGATAAAAGAGTCAGTGCCCGTTTTTTTGCATTTCGCGGATTTCATCCGACCAGGTGCTTTTGATGTAATCAATGATGGCTGTTGTGTCCTCCGCGCTGAGCACGTTGCTAAACGCAGGCATCCGATTAAGCGGGTTTCCGGTTGTCGCAGCGCCGCCATAGAGAATAACCCCAAGCAGGTAGTCGTCGCGGTGATGCCACGTGTGACCACTCGCATCGTGAGGTGGCGCAGGCCAACTGCCATCGGGATTTTGGGTCTGCCAGTTGGCTTGCCCTTCGAGGTTGATGCCGTGGCAAGACGCACAGTTGCGCGCGTAGAGAACCTCGCCAGATACTGCGTCTTGTGGTGCAGCAGCGCGATTGGAAGTCATTGCAACACCCAATACACCGACGATAATCAACGCAGCGATGAGTAACACTTTCGCGTTCATAGAATCTCCCATACGGTGTTGATGCCGTCCCGTACCAGGATGCCACCGAGAATACACAGCAGTGTACCACTGCTGATCAAAATGATTTGATACAGTTTAGGTGAGAACGCAGTTCTATTGCGACCGATGATGTACGCCAACGTGGCTCGTATGCCCACCAGCATCAGGTAAAACCCAAACACGAACATCCCAGCGCCTGGGAGGCCGTACGTGGTCCACGCTTTGACCAGGTTTGGTCCTCCGGCAGTCCCCCAAAAGAGGTATGGATTCGGATTGAGGAAGTTGATGAGCATGGCACTCAATAACGATTTCATACTGCCATCATCAGCGGCATTGCGATTGGTACTCAGTGCGGCCAGATCAATGGTGCGTGCCCATGCGTCACGGACGCCGCGAATGCCCAACCACATAATATAACCGCCGCCGATGATGCCCAGCCAACCGAACAGTGTTCCGGGGAGACTTCCGACGAGAAGCGTCGCAATCGCGATAATCGGTGCGTCGGTGAGCAGAGGGGCAATGGTGACCAACATCCCGGCACGCGCACCGTCGCGCAGAGAACGGGCAACTGCGAGTGTCAAAGACGGCCCGGGATTCACACTCGCTTGGAGCCCAAAGGACATTCCCAATAGCAGAAAACCCCACATGATATGCTTCCTCTATGCCCAGCGTGCTACTTAATCGGTAACTGCAGTACAAAACATGCGCCATGGGGCTTGTTGTCTTCGTACCGTAACTGTGCGTTCATCGCCCGAGCGAAGGTGAGTGCGATGTTGAGTCCGATACCACTGCCGCGATGTGTCGTGCCCCGCGAGAAGGTAACAAAGGGTTCGAAGATGGAAGCGATGTGCTCGGGGGGGACACCACTGCCAGAATCGCGTACTTGGATTTCGACAAATGTAGGCGTTTGGACGAGGTGAATTGCGATTTGTACCGGTATGGTGGTATGGGCGATCGCATTGTCGAGCAAAATACGTACAATATGGCTGACATAGTGTGGATCGCTCTGCACCAAAATGGGAACGTTATCATAGAACAACGAAAACGCTCTGTCTGTTGTCACGCGTTGGACCGCAGCCAGGCTTTCGTGGAGTAACGGAATCACATCATAGCTGGCCACGTTGGGAATGCGCTCCTCGGTGCGAGCAATGGTGAGCAGATTTTCGATCATGTTGGTCATGTGGCGGTTTTCGGCGACGATACTGTGTAGCAGCTCTGTGGTGGGGTGATTCGTTGGTGTATCGAGAAGTGCGATTTGGGCAGAGGCGCGCACGATACTCAGCGGGGTACGCAACTCGTGGCTGGCATTGGTAATGAAGCGTTTTTGTAATTCATATGCACGAGCGGTCGGTCCGACGAAGTACCCAGACAAAAACCAAGAGGCGATCGTCAGTACGACCATGCCCAGAAATCCAACGAGGAGTAATATGTAGCGCAGTTGATCTTGGAGGGCTAAGTAATCTGCCATCGGTCGACCGACTTGAATATACCGAGTTGGATGTTCGGGCAAATGATACGACAAAATACGGATCGACTTCCCATCGGCAACTACCACCGTCCGTATATCAAATTGGTCTGGCGCGTCGAGTGCTGCAACGAGACTTTCGTATTGGACGGGGAACGGTGGAATTGTCCCGGTGTTGCGAATGGGGATGCCATCATTGTTGATGTTTATGATGTATGTACTGACGGTGTTGGGGTTGGATAGCATGGCAGCCATAAACGTCGGTGTGTCGCTCGGCAGATATGCACCGACGGCATTGAGTTGGCTCGCGTATGCCGTCTGTTTTTCATCGAAGTTCTGTGAAAACGCAGACAAACGTTGCGGCAATGGCAATGTGTTTTGCACAAGCTCTGTACTGAGGCGTTCATAGAGCGTTGCATCTGCTGCCATGGTGAATTGTTCCGTCAACCACGAGATGGTCATGATGCGTAACAAAAAGATAAGCACCACGGCCGTGCTGGCATTGAGAATCGTCATACGAAAGCGTAGACTGCGGAACATTGGAGATTTTGCAGTGGTCGTCGTCATGCGCTCCACCGATACCCGAGCCCACGAACCGTTTCGACATGCATATCGGCGTGGGGATGGAGTTTTCGCCGTAGATACGATATATAGACATCCACTGCGGTCAGTTGTACGCTCTCGTGGGTATCCCAGACCGCCTGCAGGATTTGTTCACGACTCAGGACATGACCACGGTTGCGGACAAGTAATTCAAGTAACACAAATTCGGTATTCGTCAGTGCAATTGGCTGATGTGCAGCCAGTACGAGGTGCGCCTTCAGATCGATGATCACGTTGTGGGCGCGTAATTGAGACGTGTTGGCGTTGCCACTCCGGCGTGCGACTGCTTCGAGGCGAGCCATCAGTTCACCCAGATCAAAGGGTTTGGTCAGGTAGTCGTCTGCCCCGGTTCGTAACGCAGAGATTTTGTCGTCGATATCGCCGCGTGCGGTCAGCATCAGCATACCAGTCTTGGTAGCAGCAGCCCGGGCAATTGTACATATTTCTTGTCCAGAGCGACTCGGTAGCATCCAATCAATGATTGCAACGTCGTACATTCGGTGTAACAACCAATCGAGCCCTTCGTTGCCGTCGGCAGTGTGTTCGACAATGTGTTGATGTCGCTTGAGGTAATTATTCAGGAGCGATGCTATTTTGGTATCGTCTTCGATGAGCAGGATGCGCATTTACCCTCTCGAACAGAATGACACAATGGACAACGAACGATGTTAATACACTTCTTTAGTATATGCGAAAATATGCTGGTACAGATTTTTTAAATAATGAGGTCACAGATGCGCAAAGTGTTTGCAATTGGATTGATGATACTGGTGGTAGTGTCGCTCGTGGTGTCGATGTTGCCGCCGCCAGCACCAGTCACCCAATCGACCATCGTATTTTTGAGCCCTGTCCAAGCCACCGAAGCCGGCTATCGTATCATCGCTGACGTCGAGATTACACCCGTAGCCGAGCAGTACTTCGTCAATGATGTACTCGCGTATAAGTTCGTCATTGGCGACGTCGCGACGAGTGCTGAGTTCCTGTATGTCAATGCACAGACCGGCGCTTACCTCCAGACGTTGGCTGCAACCATCACTGAGGCGCCGGGCAGAATTATCTGCGAAGAGGGGACCTGTCTGTACCGGTTGCCCTAACCAATCCTCTTTCGCCAAACATTGGAAGAAGATTGGAAAACTGCCTAGTATTTCATATGTCCGTGTAATTCCGCGTTCGTATCCTACATATAGGGTAATCGAACGAAAGGAACGGCAATGCACCGCAAACGGATGATGGAATTGGCAACAGCACTCGCGTTCACCACATTACTGACACTGGCAACTCCCAATGCGACACATGCGCAGAACCCAATTCTCGACGCTGCGTCGACCGCACAGGGATTACATATGGATGTGAGCTCACTGCCGTGGGTTGATGCCGTGTCAGTAGTCGCTGTTTTGGAAGTAGCGCAGGCAAAGGAAGTGGTATACACGCTGTACCCAACGAGCGTATTTTCACGAGAACCAGAATTCCTTCTGCATGGTGATGTGTGGGTATATGCGTTTGTCGGGACCGAAGGAACCGTTCTGCTCGACGCTGTGACAGGTGCCGTTCTGGATTATGCGTCGCGTGTTCCTGTGAATCAGCAAGATGTGTTGCATTGCAGTGATGCAGAGGATGCGTGTAACACCGATCCACAAATCGATTGGCTCACCATAGACTGCCACAATGACAAATTCATGTGTGCATTCACCATCGCCCCTGAGTGCCCGCAGACGGAGTGCATGATTGCCGATCCGGCGGTTCATCCTTGTCCGTCAGATGCGTGTGATGTAGTGGATCCAATCCCCAGCGAATTGTCGCCGGAGTGTACTTCTGTTGGGGCGCCAGACTTCACATGCGTCGTGCCGGTTGATTGTACGGTCATCGGCTGTGACGCACGCCCTGCCTACCCAGTAGACGAATCGACGCCGTTCCTCTGCGGCATGCTGCGTGGGGATGGTACCGTCGGGTGTCCTGATTCAAATGATCCATCCCTCCCTGCGATTGATCCTTGTGCATCGGATAATTGCCACGCACTGCCTGAGCCAGAAAAACTCGATTCTCAATCTGAGCGTACTCCTGATGGTTATGATATGTCCGTCGTACCTAGCGACTGTTCCCTCGTCTTTTCAGATGCGACGGATTCGGTACCGGTAGACGAAGTTGCATTCCCTCGCGACATACCATCGGCAGACAGCAGTCCCCTTGTGCCAGAACCACCCACCCACGCAGTTGGACCGACAGGCAGCGACGGGACGTTCCCCGATGACGCATCGGCCGATTAGCCGAAAGCAGCAATTGATGAGGATTGCGTCTCGACCACTGCTTCAATACAGGCACACTCCTCTGTGTGGTTGACTGCAATAAACGGAGAACAGAACGCAGGGCTTCTGATACCCTGCGTTCTCAATCTATGCGTTTCGGCGAAGATTCGGGTAAAATGCATGTATGAAGAGTGCCGTGTGGTGAAAAAACGTAACAAAACAATCGTGGTCATCTGTGCGTCGTTTGGCGTCTGCGCACTGATTGCAGGATTGGTTATTTGGGATGGCACGCAGATGTCTGATCAAGGACACACCTTGCGTAATAGCGCCGCTGCGACACGCCTGCGCCTGCGCACGACACTGACGCCCGATCAAATGGTGCTCCCCACCACGACTGTGGCCAGTACACAGGCACCCGCCCATACGCAAGACACACTCACGATGACGCAAACCTCCATGCCAGCGGTGACTCAAATCAGCGTGCCAACCGCCGACGCGACTGCGAGTGGTGTGACCGAAAGTCGCTCACTCGTCCGTGTTGAGCCCGCGCCTGCCAGCGATACACAAGTCGCCCAAATACAGACCGGGCTGACCGTCGCAGCGGCACAAATGCTGGTGAATGACATTGCCCCAGAGGCACAAGCCCTCCGACCGGTCGAGCTCGTGATTTTTCGCGATGTACCGTGCTATGAGTTTGTTCTCGACCAAGGCACGCTCTACATCGCGCAATCCGATGGTACGGTACTCTACAACGGTATCGAAGCCATGTCGCGTGCCCAGCAACTGGCTGCGTTGGCTCCGACCAGTGCTTTGATGGCCGCACCTGTGGTCGGAGCGGATGAAGTCAGCGTCGATCCTGCTGCGGATGGCATAACACCGACATTCACTGCTACCCTGCGGCCCACCGTACCGACAACGACGAATGCAGCGACCATTGCGTCGTCTGTTTTGACCCCTGTTTCGACCCCTATCGCAGTGCCTACCTCAGCAACGACGATAACACCATGCGCGACTGATGCAAACGGGAACGCAGTCTATTGTGGTGCTATCCCTCCCGCGGATGGACCACGCGTTCCATAGTCACAAATACAGAGAATAATCAGGGTCCACTTTTAATATTCAATGTGTTCTGAACTATTTGGCCGTGGTGTGCGTCTATACCCCAAGCGCATATATCGGAGGTTCCCATGACTCTCAAACTGAAGCTCGTAATCACTGCATGTCTGACAGCATTTTTGGCAGTTGTCGTCGGAGCAGTCGTCAATAGAGTATCCACCATGCAACAAGAGCAAGTGGTCACGATAGCAACCGAGACACTCGTCCCAACGGAAGAAATGCTACCCACCGAAACCATTGAACCGCCCACCGCCACAGCAATTGCAGTGGTAGATTTGGTTGTCGTCCAGCAACGGGAAGCCGCGTATCAAGCGCAATTGGCTCAAGCAAATCTCCTTCTCGCCGAAGCCGCTGCACGACTTGCCGAAGCACAGGGTCAAGCCAACACTGTCTCACAGAAGTACAACGACATCGTCAGCACACAGTCGATTGCCCCGACGGCGATTCCAATCCCGACGGAAGCCTCATTGGTGTACTGGCCCGTCGAGTCGGTGACAGCAATTGCACGGGCACTCGATGCAGATGCGGTACTCCAGAAGGGCCCGGAGTTAGTGTTGTATGAGGACCGTGCCGCATATGAACTCGTCTTTGATCGTGGAACGGTCTACATCGCTGCAGACGATGGCTCGGTGTTGTCCAATGGGATGGCCGGATTCCAGACGGTCAGCGCCTCGACAGGGAGCACTAGCGACGTAGACAATAATCCTGCAGCCCCTGCCAAGCCCGCCCCCACGAGTGTACCTGCTCCCACGGAAGATCCCGCACCAAATCCTGACGACGACGACGATAAAGACGACGATAAAGACGACGATAACGACGACGATAAAGACGACGATAACGACGACGATAACGACGACGATAAAGACGACGATAAAGACGACGATAAAGACGACGACAAAAGTCATGACTAATCAGGCACCCAACACCCGCAAAGTGGTCCAGCAGATCAAGAGTGCGGGTGAACAAAACGAACGCATGCTGGTTCGCAGTATTACGACGATTTTGGCAAGTGTGGGCACGTTGGTCGGTTGGATGGCTCTCTCTGCGCAAGCACCGGTAGCGGTCGTCGCGGTCGTTGTCGAAGCGACACCGGCTCCGACCGAAGTCCCTGCGGCACCGGTCGTCATCGATGCGCTGATTCCGACCGCAACCGTCGCTTTTGCACCCATTCCGACGTTGCGGGCTATCCCCGGCCGGCAGATCCTGCCGACCCTGATGCCGACCCAGAGTGGTGCAGCCGTAGCGGGAGGAGCGGTCGACGCTCTTGTAGATCCCAATGTGCTTGCGCCGACGGTAGCTGCGCAGACGCTCCGAGTGGTAGTGGTTCCCACCGCTGCAGCAGTCGAAGCCTCAGGGAGTGGTTCCTCGGGCGGGACAAACCAGCCGATTCCTACGGCGGCTGCCAATCAACCACCGCCAACCGCAGTCCCCAATGCCCCCAAGCCAACTGCGGTGCCCAAACCCAAACCCACCCCCGCAGGGAACAGCAAAGGCTCCAAATAGATGGAGTGGGTACATCGCTGGCGCGCCATGGGTGTCGACTGCAAAGTCGTGGCACCGCGCGACCTCGATGCGAACTGGTGCGAAGCAACAGTAGCCAGCTATGAGCGCACACTGAGTCGCTTCGACCCACACAGTGAACTCAACGAGGTGTGTCGGATTGGCAGTGGTACAGTCAGCGCAGATTTGCAGCAGGTCGTTTTGGCCGCCATCGATGTCGCTCGTTGGACCAATGGTTTGGTAATCCCACACCTCGGGGCGACCATGGCAGCAATCGGCTATGATCGAACGTTTGCCGCCATTCGACCTTCACAACAGGCGCTTGATCTGCCCGTTCTTCCTGATTGGCGTGACATCGAAGTCCGCGGTCGACACATTCTTCTGCCGTCAGGCACGCGCCTCGATGTCAATGGGATCGCCAAGGGCTGGATTTCACAGCGCATGACCGAACGCTGTGCGACTCCACGGGTGCTCGTCGAATTGGGCGGTGAAGTATCCGTCATCGCCCCGCCTGATGACCCATGGTGTGTCGCCATCGATCATCCGACCGCTGCCGAGCCGCTGGCGCTGCTGGCGCTCGCACACGGCACCGTCGCGACGTCGAGTATCATTGAGCGGCGTTGGCAGCGTGCAGGTATCAACGTCCATCACATCATTGATCCGCGGACGGGGATGTCAGCCGTGACCGATGTACTGACGGCGAGTGTCATCGCCCGCGAGGGGATCTACGCAGAAGCAGCAGCAAAGGTGTGTATTCTGCTTGGTGCAGAGCGCGGTATCATGTGGCTGACCGAGCGCGGATTGGCGGGACTGGTCTATACCGCTGATGGACAAGTGTTGACGACGCCATTTTTGGCGGAATATCTATGGGAATACGACCAATGACGACAGAACCACGACCCAAAAAAACAGCTGAGCCAGATGATCTTTCGCTCCTGCTCGATACCATGCAAGCGCAGTATGCGTGGGGCAGTGTCTTGCCCGTTCTGCTCCTCGGCGGGGTGGCCGGCATTGCAATTGCCTATGCCATCGTACCGTTGTACGTGGATGCATTAGTATTGAGCCTCGTCGGCGACGCTCCGAAGGCCTACTGGTATCTGGCACGATCAGCCGGTGTCGTCGCCTATGCGATGGTCTGGCTGAGTGTCGTCTGGGGGCTCTTGTTGTCGACGTCGTTGGGTAAGGCAGTGGGGAAGGTAGCGAGTTTTGTTGATGTCCATCGTCACGTTTCCGTTTTGGCGGTGGTATTCACGCTGGCGCATGCACTCGTGCTGCTCGGAGACAAGTACATCGGCTACACCCTCGGCAGTATTTTTGTACCATATGCAAGCACCACCTATCGCCCATTCGAGGTGGCCCTGGGTCAGATCGGCACGTACCTGTTGGTCATTGTGACCGCGAGTTTCTGGGTACGGCAGTGGACTGGCCAAAAAATTTGGCGAGCCATTCACTACCTGAGTTTCGTGGTCTGTGTGCTCGTTGGAGTGCATGCGATCTGGTCGGGAACCGACGTCGAGGCGCTTTGGTATGCGTATCTGGGTTCGATTGTGGTGGTCGGCTTCTTGACGATCTTCCGCATAATCACGGTCTTCGACAAGAAGCCAAGTCCTCCTGCCGTCGCAGAGTAGGATGATGAAAAAGCCCCCGTGGTGCAACGCACCGCGGGGGTTGTGGCATAAGAGTAACGGCACTGTCGGGTACATGATGTGCTGATTTGTCTGCAGGGGCACAGAAAAACGAAACCGCCCGGTTTGTTGCTCGTTACCCGGGTGCAGGGTGTGCGGTGGCGCGCACGAGGTGTGTCGCGGCGGTGCAAAGAACAGTGCGCTCTGGTTTTCTGTGCCTGCCGACCAACGTCTGGGCCACGGGGAATCACGTCAGCAAAAAAATGTAGGTGGGCGCTTTTTCGCCATATCAATACGCCGAAACCCGCTGCTTACGGAGTCGCCGTCGGTGATTCGACCCGCAGTGGGATGTGCACCAACAGGAACAACAGCGCGACCGTGACTGCCCCAACCAGGAGCGCTACGGGAGCCCCACTAGCGTTGACGGTGCGCGTGTCGATTCCGTGCCCGAACAACGTGGTCAACGACGTGACCAATAATCCACCCACCGAGGGTACCCCGATGAGCGTGATGGCATGCAAACTCATCACACGACCGCGCAAATGGCCGGGCACCTCGAGTTGTAGCATCGTGGCAATCATGGTCGTCGCCACCGTACTGATTATCCCGATGCACACGAGCAGAACGGCGCCCACCCACCAGATGCTCGTCCAGGCGAAACACGCCAACAGGACGGCAAACACCGTGCCAGCGAGCTTGAGATTTTTTCCATTGGGCGTTATCCGTGGGAGGGATGCCATGCCCAGTGCGCCAATCATGGCGCCAGCACCTGCTGCCGACAGCAGGATGCCGTATCCTTGGGCGGCGATGTGCCAGATGTCGTCAGCATAGATGGGCAGTACCTGCTGATACGATCGACCAAAAAGCGACAGCACTGCCGATGTCGCAAGCAGCACTCCCGTCAACGCGTGCCCCTGGGCATAACGAATGCCGCCGAGTAATGCATCAGCGAGAGGAGTTGGAACAGGTGCTTCTTCACTGCGCAAGGGCATCTGACTGACCGCATAGATGACTGCCAGATAGCTGACGGCGTTGACTGCAAAGAGCCAGCCTGCACCCACCATTCCCATCAAGAAGCCCGCGATTGCAGGTCCGAGGAGGGCAGCGCCATTATAGGTAGCGGAGTTGAGGGCAAGTGCGTTCATCAAATCGTGGCGCGGCACGAGGGTCGGAATGAGCGCTTGGCGGGTCGGGTTATCAATAGCCAACAGCGTTGCCCCGACGGCGGTCGCGATGAGGATGAAGGTCGGTGTATTGAGATTGGTCAGCGTCAACGCAGCCTGAACCAGCGCGACCAGCGCCATACTCCACTGTGTGATGCGAAGAATACGTGGCCGCGAGTAGCGGTCAGCCAACATCCCGCCCACTGCAGGGAGGGCAATCATGGGGATGGCGAAGGCCAAACCGAGCCAGCCCAGGTACCGTGCATCGTTGTTGGTCATTTTGTAGATGAGCCAACTCTGGGCGACGTTCTGCATCCACGTGCCCATGTTCGATATGATGAGCCCGCTCCACAACAACCGATACGCGCGATGCTGCAGAGCGGGATATTGACGTATCAACATGCTGCAGACTGCGCATCGTCCAGGTCAAGCATGCCTTTGATGACCCCGTGCTGCGGGTCTCGCCAGAGCGGTAACACACTGGCGAGTTCATTCGGACGCGTCCGATGTGTCACCCAAGCGGCGATGTCGATAGACGGCAACGCGGCAATGACGGCATCGAAGTCGATTGCAGTGGCATTGCGACTGGCCAGCAGCGTCAATTCACGCCGGTGAAACTCAGGGTCGACAAAGCGCAATTCGCCCTGCACAAGCCCGACCAACACCAGGCTGCCACCGTTGCCGGGCAGAGAAAAAGATGCTTCCATGGCCGCTGGGTGTCCGGTTGCGTCAAAGACGACATCGGGAAGTGTGCCGCCACACGCGCTACGGACGGAACTGACGACGTCCGTGCCAGGGTCGATTGCTTGCGCGACGAGTCTTTGCATGCTCGCGAAGGTGCGCCGATTGACACTTGGGTCGACGGCGATAACGGATAACCCGCGCGCACGGGCAGCCAAGCAGACACCCAGCCCAATGGGGCCCAGCCCGACGACGACAATCTGGTCGTCTGGTTGCGGATTGGCACGCCGCACGGCATGGAAGCCAATCGACAGCATCTCTACCAGGGCCAATCCTTCGAGCGATACCCCGTGGGCGTGATGCAGATGACTAGCGGGGAGGTTGATATACATACGCATCCCGCCATCCATGTGGACGCCGAGAACTTTGAGGTCTGAGCAGCAGTTTGTCCGGCCGCGCCGACAGGCGCGACAGACCCCACACTCCAAATACGGACGCACCGCTACGTCGTCCCCTTCTGCGAGGCCGCTGACACCCGCTCCGAGTTGATGGACGGTGACGGCGAGTTCGTGCCCGAGGACACGGGGATAGCTGAAAAATGGTTGTTTGCCGGCGAATGCATGCAAATCGGTGCCGCATATGCCGACACGACGCACACGTACCTGCACCCAGCCAGGTTGCGGAGCATCGGGCATTGGCACGTCGCTGAGACGTATGTCAGCGACCTCGTGTAAGGTGATTTGGAGCACATTGGCCTCTTTTCTGCGTCAGGGAGGTAGGGAGCACAGGATGTCTTGCGATGACGTCTGCTTATTGACGCCTGCAAGAGGAGCGCAGAATCAATGTGCCAGGCAGCATGTGGTGCATGATGCCGTCGACATGGGTGATACACCGCGCGTGCAACCGTTCTACTGCTAGCTGGCCCATGCGTTGTGTCTGTTGTTCCATCACGGTGAGGAGTGGGAAGATCGTGTCTGCGTGTTCGAGGTCATCGAAGCTGACGAGGCCAATGTCTTCGGGGATGCGTTGGCGAAACTCGCGACATGCTCGGACAACCCCGATCGCAGTGTCACTATTCGTGGCGAAGATTGCCGTCGGCTGGTCGGGATGGCGTAACAGGGCACAGGTGGAATGATAGCCGAAGAGCATGCTATTGCCGTTATCTTCGAATACTATCGACGAATCGTACCGTATGCCGGCGGTATCCAGCGCCATACGATACCCATACAGTCGGTCACGGATTGCCGATACACGGCTGTCGCCGCTGATGTATGCAATGCGTGTGTGCCCCTGTGTGATGAGATGTTTGGTCAGTTCTGCGGCGCTTGCAACATTGTCAGTCTGCATGATGTCTGCGTCGAAGTCGGGAATTGCCCGGTCGATGAGCACAAACGGCGTCTGTTGTGTACAGAGATGTGCCACATTCGCCCGCGACATGTCGCTGACCGGCGCCAAAATCACGCCATCTACACGGCGTACCAGGAGGTCGTTCACGTAGCGCTGCTCGCGTGTGATGTCTTGATTCGTATTGCAAATAATCACTCGGTACCCGGCGTTGTCGGCTGCTCGTTCCACGCTCGTGATGATTTTTTGAAAAAACGATGAACCGATGTCGGGCAATACTAACGCGATGGTATGCAGACTTCGCCGTGTGGGTGCCCGTTGTGGTACAGCGGCAATGTACCCCAAGGTGCGGATAGAATCTTCGACTTTTTTGCGTGTTTCAGGGTGCACAGAAGGCGCTCCATTGATAACGCGCGAAACAGTCATCGGCGATACATCGCAATGACTCGCGACGTCACGGATGGTTGCCATGGAACCTCCAAGGTGAACAGCAAGGAGAAGTCTAAACTAAAAATCTATCATAGCACAAATGTCCGGTAAAATTGAAACAAATGCGTCAAAAACACGCATGAACCGACAAAAAAAGTCGTAAAACATCAAAATAAATGCATGAATGCAGCTTGAGCGCACATATACGTCAAAATATTTGAGAAAACGCAATACATTGACAATATCGAAAGAACCCCATAGGATTACTGTATCCTCACAACGTAGCGGAGCATGCATGAGCGCACGAACCAAAGAGCGCCGCGAACGCATCATGGTGCTTGCAAAACAAGAAGGTTTTGTGAGTGTTGTGGCGTTATCGCAACTTTTTTCGGTGTCTGAAGTGACCATTCGTGGTGACCTCGATATGCTCGAATCGCAAAATGTAGTCACGCGAACGCATGGCGGTGCCTTTTGTAGTGACCAACGACGCCAAGTCCTCAAAAACGGCCTGCCGGGTCGGAGCGATCGCGTCGCAGCGGGAGCGTATGCGCAAATCGACGACTATGATGCCATCATGATCGAAGGTGGTGATACGGGCATTGCCCTGGCCAGCCGGCTCGCGGATCGGCGCGGATTAATGATCTACACCGATAGTATCTCGATTGTGACGCAACTCAACAACACTGCGCACACCGTGGCCTTGATGGGCGGGGTTATCGCCGACGGGCGGAGCATCGGCTGGCCTGATGCAAACCAATTCTTGCCAGCCGGTGTGCGGGCACGCTGTCTGTTTTTGTCTGGGCTCCCCGTTGAAGATATCGGCCGTGACATTGCGGTGCGCCGCGACACATTACGAAAACGCATGTTGGATGTCTGTGATCAGGTCGTTCTCATGGTCGAGAGTAGCGAGCTGGCACAATGGGTCAAGCGCGACCAGCAACTGGACCTTGAACGCATCAGTCGCATCATCACAGATGACGCCATCGACAGTGCGACGATTATTCGCATCGCCGGTGCCGGCATTCCGATGACCATCTGTAGTGCCGTCGGCCGCCGCCACGTCGAGAACACGCCCGTCAAACGCTGGAAGATTGGTTTTGCCAATCAAGACGAGCGACTACCGTTCGCCTCCGCTGTGCGTACCGGTATGACCACTGCCGCAGAATCTGCAGGGGTCGACTTGTTGCTCGCCGATAACAAAAGTGACGGCAACGTCGCAATCAGTAACGTCGATCAGTTCATCGCTGCCCAGGTCGACTTGGCGGTCATATTCAACACAGACGCACGTGCCAACAACATGATTGTCGAAGCACTGCGGCAGGTGAGTATACCCGTGATTGCCATCGACATACCCATTCCCGGTGCGACGTTTTTCGGGTTCGACAATTATCGCGCTGGCTTGATGACCGGCCGCTTATTGGGCCAGTATGTCCGCCGCCAATGGCATGGTGTCGTCGATGCGGTGTTTATGCTCGAATTGCCGATTTCGGGTCCGGTACCAGCAGCCCGCATGCAGGGCCAAATCGACGGGCTGCGCGAACAGGTGACCATACCAGACACACGGGTGGTGCGGCTCGATAGCCGCAATACCAGCGTCGATTCGTGTGCTGCTGCACGCAATGCCATCAAGAAAATCCGTCGAAACGACCGTGTCGTGATTTTGGGCATCAACGACGAGGCGGTCTTGGGCGCATTGTCCGCCTTTGCCGAAGACGGCACGTTGTCGCGTTGTGTGACCGCAGGCCAAGGGGCAGACAACGACGCACTGCGCGAGCTACGGCGACCGGGGAGTCGGATGATTGGCGCAGTTGCGAGCTTCCCCGAACGCTATGGCGAACGCGTGATTGAACTCGCCTGTGCCATTTTGCAGCGGCGCGCAACTCCGCCTGCACGCTACACCAACCACTGCTACGTGTTATCGGACGAGACAATGCGCCAAATCGATTTGACTGCACTCCGTGGGAGCGTCGTGTCGGTCAGTGAGTACGGAACCCAACGGCGCTAAGCGTTGCGCCGCAGACAAAGGAGTCAAAATATGACCGAAATTCGTGGCTATGCAGCACTCGCCGAAGACATCACCGCCAAAGGCCTGGATGTCGCCGCAATCAAGACCGCACTCAAGGCACAACACATCGAAACACCTAGCTGGGGATATGCCAACAGCGGGACGCGCTTCAAGGCATTCGCTTGGCCGGGCGCAGCCCGCACCACCCGTGAAAAACTGGACGACGCAGCAATGGTCCACGCAATGACGGGAATTGCTCCGTCCGTCGCCGTCCATATTCCGTGGGACAAGCCAGAGGATGGCGACTACGCAGGCATGTGTCAGTACGCCGAATCAAAGGGCATCGCCATTGGTGCCGTCAACCCCAATGTATTCCAAGACGATCAATATCGCCTCGGTTCGCTCGGGAATCCCGACCCTAACGTCCAAGAAGAAGCGCTCGATCACATGCTCGAGTGCTGCGAAATCATGGGCAAACTCAAGAGCAACGCACTCAGCCTGTGGTTTGCGGACGGGACGAACTATGCCGGCCAAGACAGCCTGCGCGGCCGTAAACGACGCTTCGAGGAAGGGCTCAAGCAGGTCTACAAAGAGCTCCCCAAGAACGGTCGCATGCTCATCGAGTACAAATTCTTCGAGCCTGCCTTCTACAGCACCGACATCCCCGATTGGGGGACTGCCTATGCCTGGGCACTCAAACTCGGACCGCAGGCCGAAGTGCTGGTCGATCTGGGGCATCATGCCCAAGGGGTCAACATCGAGCAGATCGTTGCGTTTTTGTTGGACGAAAACCGCCTGGGAGGATTCCACTTCAACAATCGAAAATACGCCGACGATGATCTCATCGTGGGCAGCACCAATCCCTACGAATTGTTTTTGATCTACAACGAATTGACGGGCGCCGCGTTCGGGAGTGAAGAACCGGCCCGGAGCAGCGCGCGCAACGTCGCCTATATGTTGGATCAGTGTCACAACATCGAAGGCAAATTGGCTGCAGTTATCTATTCGGTGCTGAACTGCCAGGAAGCCTACGCCAAGTCGCTGTTGGTGCCACGTGCTGCCCTTACTGATGCGCAGCGTCGTGGGGACGTGTTGGGCGCGCATCGCCTGCTCAGCGATGCCTATCGGACAGATGTACGCCCGTTATTGGCGCAGGTGCGTGTCGAACAGGGCATCGCCCCTGACCCGATTGTCGCCTACCTCGCCAGCGGCTACGAGCAGAAAATCGCTCGCGAGCGGGGAGTCGCTGACGCGTCGGGTGGATTTCAGTAGGCCGCGTACCTTTTTGCCCGCTTGTGACGGTATGTCTGGTAGACATTCTTCACAAGCGGGGATTTTTCTATGGAACGTCGTGTATTGAGTGTGCATTGGCCCGAAGGATTCGGTTTGTTGCCACGCGGGCATGATTACGCGACGGTTGCAGCTGAAGCGTTGCGGCTGAGTGTGTGGCGAGTGGGATGCGTGGCACTGGGGTGTCGTGTCAGTAGCGCCGAGGTGCGCATGGTCATTCAGTGTGACGACCGACACGAACCACAGGCACTGATTGACTGGGTGCGCGCTGCTGCTGCATTTGCAATAAGCTGTTATACCGGCTATGCACCAGAGTGGGATGCGCCGTACCAGTACGAGTGGGTCACACCCGAGTGCGCAGGCATCCACATCATGCAGTGTATGGCCGATCCACACAGTCCCACTGCGGAGCGATATTCTGCCGATACAACAGTGCTATGATGGCTTTATCCAAAATCTAGTTCGGAGGTACGCAATGCCGCGTCAGTCTTTTGTGGTCGACACCAGTACGAGCCCGCACGCTTTGTTGCGTCCGTTACCGCTCCAGGGCGTAACGATTCGCGACCGCTTTTGGGCACCTCGCATTGCCACCAACACACAGGTGACACTGCCGTCACAATACACGCACTGCGAAGAAACTGAGCGGATAGCAAACTTCCGGCGGGCAGCGGGCAGCGAGCAGGGCGAATTCGTCGGGTTGTTTTTTAATGACTCAGACGTCTATAAATGGCTCGAAGCGGTCGGCTGGAACGACGCCATCAGCGAATCACCCGCGCTGAACGTCAT
The DNA here is from genome assembly GCA_945881915.1 of Thermoflexus hugenholtzii JAD2. Taxonomy (GTDB): domain Bacteria; phylum Chloroflexota; class Chloroflexia; order Chloroflexales; family Roseiflexaceae; genus UBA965. Next base: position 17,299 of record CAMCVW010000023.1, read on the forward strand.
TCGTGAGGCTGTTGTGCGCGATATCGTCTCTGCTCAGCGCGAAGACGGCTACCTCAACAGTTATTTCACCAAGGAACGCGCGGACGAGCGGTGGACGAACTTCGATCTGCACGAAATGTACTGCGCCGGCCACTTCTTTCAAGCAGCCATTGCCATCTACCGCACGAGTGGGGATCGGTTCGCACTCGATGCAGCCTGCAAGATGGCAGACCACATCGATGCCTCATTTGGCCCTGCCAGTGAGGGCAAACGACCGATTACTGATGGCCACCCCGAAATAGAGCTCGCCCTGGTTGAACTCTACCGACTGACCAAAGAGCAGCGCTATCTGACCCTCGCAGACTTCATGGTCTCGGTCCGCGGTGCGAACCAACTCGGTAACCAGAAGTTCGACAACCTCTATTACCAAGACCACAAACCGTACCGCGACCTGCACGACGTGGTTGGTCATGCAGTGCGGATGCTCTACTTGGCCGCCGGAGCGACTGACCTCTGGCTCGAGACCGGTGAACCGGCACTCAAACAGGCTATCGATGCGCAGTGGCACAACATGACCCAAAAGCGGATGTATGTCAGTGGTGGCGTCGGCTCGCGTTGGCATGGCGAAGCAATCGGCGATGACTACGAATTGCCCAATGCAACCGCATACACCGAGACCTGCGCGGCCATTGCATCGGTGATGTGGAACTGGCGTCTGCTCCAGGGTACCGGTGATGCCAAGTACGCAGATTTGATGGAATGGACCTTGTATAACGGCGTCATGCCGGGGTTGTCGGTCAGCGGGAATGAGTATTTTTATCAGAATCCATTAGAAAATGACGGTACACACCGCCGCTCGGCCTGGTTCGGCTGCGCGTGCTGTCCACCCAACGTCGCGCGGTTGCTCGCCCAGTTGGGGAGCTATGTCGCCAGTGTCGATAGTCAGTCGCTCTGGCTCCATACCTATATCCAAGGCGACATCGATGCTGCAGGGAGTGGCTTGGATGCAGCAGTCTCCGTGACCACCGAATACCCGTGGGACAACACTGTACGCGTGACCGTGACCCGTGGTGGTCAATGGACGCTGCGCGCCCGCATCCCGAGTTGGGCAAGTGGGGCAACGGTCATGGTGGGGGGTGTGCGGCAGAATGCCGAGCCCAATACCTATATTGCATTGCAACGTGCGTGGCAGGTCGGTGACGAGGTGGTGTTGGTCTTCCCCATGCAGCCACGCCTCATCATGGCGCACCCTGCGGTGACCAATAACAATGGCCGCGTCGCCGTGGCCCGTGGACCAATGTTGTACTGTATCGAACAAGCCGACCAGACGGTGCCGGTATCGTCCATGCGGCTCGACCCACGCACCGCGTGGACGGAAGCTACAGGCCCGACCGTATTGGGAACCCACACAGTGCTCACAGCAAAGGGATACAGCGTGTCTACTGCCGACGACGCATTGTATGCGCCTTGGCGTCACGATGCCAGCCAGCCAGTGCGACTGACGTTGATTCCGTACCATCTCTGGGCGAATCGTGCTGCCGGTGCGATGACGGTCTGGATCCCGATCGCGTAACTCCTTCACCCGTTCGACGCAGCGTTGCGGAGGATGCTTGCCTATGATTCTCGGGATCGATTTGGGTGGCACCAAAATAGCCTACGCAGTGGTCGCGCCAGGGAGTGCGACCATTGTGGCACGTCTTCAGACCGAGACGCGTTCCAGCGATGGAGCCGCGGCAGTGTTGGCGCGGATGATTCATGATTGTCTGCAGGTGTGTGCATCGGCAGGCATACATCCAGCGGATTTGACGGGGATCGGTATTGGTGTGCCTGGCGTGTTCGACGACGCGACGGGGCGCACGCTTTTTTTGCCGAATTTGCATGGTACGTGGCCTGACGTTCCGGTGGCAGAAACGTTGAATGCTGCATTGGGATGCCCTGTTTGGCTCATCAACGACGCTCGTGCATTTGTTTTGGCTGAGGCAATTCATGGTGCAGGTCGCGGTTTTGACAACATCGTGGGCTTTACCCTTGGGACTGGCATAGGTGGCGGTGTCGTCATCGATCGCGAGTTGTACCTCGGAATCGATGGCACCGCTGGTGAATTCGGCCATCAGACCCTGGCACTCGACGGACCGCGATGCGGCTGCGGCAATCACGGCTGCCTCGAAGCGTTCGCCAGTGGCCCTGCCATCATCGCGCGCGCGCAAGCCATTTTGGGAACAGGCGCTGCTCCACGACTCGCACAGTCAATTGCAGATGGCCATGTCTTCACTCCTGCGCTGGTCGCAGATGCTGCACAGGCAGGAGACGACGCCTTAGTAACGCTGATGGACGATGTCTACGCCGCTATTGGCGCTGGCGTTGCCAATGTCGTCACGTTATTTAGTCCGCAAGTCGTCGTGCTGGGTGGGAGTGTGAGTAACCTCGGCGAACCACTCTATGCGGCCGTGCGTACCGTTGTCCAGCAACGCTGTCGGGCTACCCCAGTCAATCGGATTGCCATCGTGCCTGCGTTGCTCGGTGCAGACGCAGGTGTGCTCGGGGCGGCCCAATGGGCTTTTCATCGGCAGCCATAGAGGAGAATCAACGATGACCATCCCATACCAACCGCGCGATCCAGGGAACTATCGGCCACGTATCGCCCTCATCGGCTGTGGCGGCATCACCATGCACCATTTGACCGCATATCGGGCCGCCGGATACGACGTCGTAGCTCTGTGTGATGTCGATGCGACGCGCGCCGAAGCCCGGCGTGCGCAGTTTTTTCCGGATGCGCTGGTCACGAATGATGCATCGGTCATCCTCCGCGACCCGACCATTGCGGTTGTCGACATTGCCACGCACCCCGCAGACCGTGTCCCGCTGATTGAAGCTGCGTTGCGTGCCGGCAAGCATGTTCTCAGTCAGAAGCCGTTCGTGCTCGACCTTGTAGACGGTGAGAGACTGGTGGCACTGGCACAGGCTAATCATGTCCAGCTGGCCGTCAACCAAAACGGGCGCTGGGCACCGCATGTGGCATACATGCGTGGGGCAATTGCCGCAGGTCTGGTCGGGACGGTCAGTAGTGTCGATCTGGCGGTGCACTGGGACCACAATTGGGTGGTCGGTACGCCGTTCGACGACATCGATGATTTGTTGCTGTACGATTTTGCCATCCACTGGTTCGATATGTTGACGTGTTACTTCCCAGGGCAGACTCCCCTCGGTGTGTCGGCACGCGTCACGACGAGTGCGCAGCAGCGCGCCCGTCCGCCACTGCTTGGTCACGTGATGGTCGAATACCCGTCCGCATTGGCGACCATGTCGTTCAATGCCGATACCCGCTATGGCGGCAGCGACCGCACGCTCATCGTGGGGGATATGGGCACATTGTCGAGCAGTGGCCCCGGTTTGAGTGAGCAACACGTCACACTGACGACTGCTGCGGGGAGCACATCCCCAGTACTCAAGGGCTCCTGGTTCCCCGACGGGTTTCATGGCACAATGGCAGAATTACTATGCGCCATCGCAGAACAGCGAGCGCCGACACACAGTGCAGCCAATAATCTGACAAGTCTCGCGCTGTGTTTTGCGGCAATTGCCAGTAGTCGCAGCGGCACACGCATTGTCCCCGGGATGGTCCGGAGTCTCTAACGTATGTATGGAAAGAGGAGCGAATCATGAAAACATGGAAAATCGTCGGAATCAACTTCGATCATATGCACATGGGCGATTTGTTGCGCAAGGTGGCAGAACATCCCAATGCCGAAATTAGTGCCATCTGTGACGAAGACCCGGCCCGCATGCAGGCTGCGATTGCGAATTTTTCGATTCCCGCGGAAAGGGTATTCACGGACTACCGCACCTGCCTCGAACACATCAAACCCGATATCGTTATTTTGTGCGCCGCTACCGCCACGCACGGCGAATGGGTCGAAAAAGTCGCTCCATACGGGGTACATGTATTGGTCGAAAAACCCTTCGCAGCAACCTTGGCCGAGGCCGATCAGATGATTGCTGCGATGCAACGCACCGGCAAAACGATGATTGTGAACTGGCCATTGGCATGGTATCCGCCCCATCTGACCGCCAAGCGCATCATCGACGAAGGGACCATTGGCACCGTCATGGAGGTGCATTACTACGACGGTAACCGCGGGCCACTGCATCATGTGGCAGATAAACTCGAGGTTTCGGCCGAAGAAGTCGCCCGCCGCAAAAACGAAGCCTGGTGGTACAAAAAAGCTGCCGGCGGTGGCTCGATGCTCGATTACCTGGGCTATGGTGTCACCCTCGGTACCTGGTACCACAACGGTGACAAGCCCATTGAAGTCACTGCAGTGGTCGATCAGCCGCTTGGCCTCGAAGTCGACGAGCATAGTATCACGGTAGCGCGCTACGCCAAAGGTTTGTCCAAGTTCGAGACGCGTTGGGGAGCATTCACCGATCCGTGGACGCATCAACCACACCCAAAGTGCGGTTTTGTGATTGTCGGCACTGATGGCACCATTGCGTCGTATGACTACGAGCAAACCATCCGCGTGCAGACACGCGCGGTGCCCGAAGGCTACATCCTCCCCGTCGATGTCATACAAGCACCGATGCAAGACCCTATCCAAAATCTCATCCACCATTTGGTGACCGGCGCGGCCATTCACGGCCCGCTGTCTGTGGCAACGTGCCGCATTGGTCAGCAGATTGTCGAAACAGCAGCCCTCAGCGCCAAGACCAAACAGACCCAGACCCTCGTTCCATAGCTGAAAAAAGGACCACTTCCATGCACGCACCAGATCCTGCGGAGCGCTTCCTGACTGCTGCCGAACAGATTTTGCGCGATATCCGGACCACGCAACTCCCTGCCATACGGCATGCAGCCACCATCTGCAGCGACGCAATTGCTGCGGGTGGATTGGCGCATATGTTCGGTACCGGGCATTCGCGTATTCCTGTAGAAGAAATATACCCCCGGCACGGCAGCTTCCCGGGTTTTCATCCCATCATCGAACTTTCATTGACGAATCACACCCAAGTCGTGGGTAATAATGGGCAACGCCAAGCCATGTACCTCGAAAAGCTCGAAGGCTTCGGGGAAGTCATTCTGCGCAACTTTACCTTTGGCGCCCACGACTGCATGCTCGTTTTCTCGAACAGTGGGGTAAACGGTGTGGTCATCGATGTGGCCCTCGGCGCCAAAGTACGTGGCATGAAGGTCATCGCAGTGGTCTCGAAGGCCCACTGCGATGGCTCGCCCATCAAACACAGCAGCGGGAAGCGGCTGACGGATATCGCCGATGTGACCATCGATAACTGCTCTCCGCTGGGCGATGCAATGGTACAGGTGGAAGGGTTGGCTGAGCCCGTCGGTCCTGGGTCCTCCATTGGTTACGTCACCATTGTCAATATGCTCAAATGCCTCGTGGCTGAGGATTTGACGGCACGCGGCCAGCCGCCACTCGTGCTGACGAGTAGTACGCTGATTGGGAGCGCCGCATCAGCCGCGTTATTTGATGCAAGTTATGACGAATTCCGTGCACGGATTGCGCCTTTGTACGGTATGCAACCCAAAAAGGAGTCACTATGAAAACGAATCCCCTGCGTACTACCGTCGTCGGCAGCTATCCGTTCCCTGCATGGCTCGAGCATGCGGCAGAGCACCTAACGGATTTCGGCCGAGATGATCTCGCGGAATTACAGCGCGACGCCGCCATGATTGCCATCCAAGACCAACTCGCCGCCGGGCTTGATGTCATCACCGACGGTGAACAGACGCGATTCGACTTCAATTTGTCGTTCTATGGCTACATCAACGGGATTGCCCGTGAAGATGCCGGCGCGCGCCGATACGGCCCACCCGCCCACGATCAGCGCGGCAAACACCAAATCACCGGTCAATTGGTCGCCCCACGTGGTCTGGGCGTCGTCGAAGAATATCAGCGACTGGCGACTTTGGCTCCTGCAGGGCCGACACTCAAAGCGAGTGTCCCCGGCCCGTACACGCTGAGCGGGCGTTTGCTGCCCAATGCGGACTATCCCGATCGCTATGCACTCACCGAAGCGCTCTTGCCGCTGGTGCGGGCTGAACTCGAAGCACTCGTCGCCGCAGGGTGCACGGAACTGACCGTCGACGAGCCTTCGATGAGCTGCTATGCATTCAAAGAAGACACCGCTCGTTTGGTCGATATCTTCAACCGCACGGTTGCACCAGTGGTCGGCAAGACGCGGCTGTCGACGCATCTGTGCTTCGGGAACTTCAAAGGACGGGCAGTCGGTCCGCGCCAGTATGCGCCGATGTTCCCGGCATTCTATGCAATGACGGTCGACGAAATGCACCTCGAGATGGCGAGTCGCGAATTCGCAGAACTCGAGACCATCGCAAACCTCGCCGAGCACTATGATGTCGCCGTGGGAATCGTCGATGTCAAAAGTTACTACATCGAATCACCCGAAGACATCGCCCACCGTGTCCGCGAATGTCTGCGCTACGCACCTGCCGATCGATTAGCATTTGCGCCCGATTGTGGCTTGAGTCAGACCGCGCGTTGGGCCGCCAAAAAGAAACTCGTCAACATGGTCGCCGGTGTGCGCCAGGTCAAGCACGACCTCGGTTTGGCCTAACGCAGACAGGAGCAGCGCATGAACATTACGATGCTCGGTGCCGGACTCATCGGCCGGAATTATACGACAGCTCTCCACGCAGGGCGCAGCCGCGATCGCGTAACGGCACTCTATTCGCGGACGGATGCGGCCGTTCAGGAATTTGCGCGTGAGTTTGGGATTGCGCACGCCACCACCGACATGCTTGCTGCCATCGCCGACCCAGCCACCGAGCTCGTCGTCATCGGATTACCCAATCATCTGCATGAGGCTGCGGTAATGGCTGCGGTCAAAGCAGGCAAGGGTGTGCTTTGCACCAAACCATTGGGAAGAAATGCCGCTGAAGCATACCGTATGCTACAGGCAGTCGAACAGGCTGGGGTGTTTGCGGGCTACCTCGAAGATCTGGTTTACACTCCCAAAACCCTCAAAGCGCTCCGATCGGTCGCCGCTGGTGCGCTCGGTACCGTGCTGTGGGCGCGCTCGCGTGAAACGCACCCTGGACCACACAGCGACTGGTTTTATGACAAACAATTGTCGGGTGGAGGGGCTATCATCGACATGGGCAGCCATTGTATCGAAATCGCCCGTAATTTTATCGGCAAACATATCCGCCCTGTTGAAGTGATGTGTTGGGGCGATACCCAAGTACACCCAATCGATGCCGAAGATCATGCGGTAGGGATGGTACGCTACGAAAACGGCGCCATGGGACAGTTTGAGTGTAGTTGGTCGTTCCGTGGTGGCATGGATTTGCGCGATGAAGTAAGTGGTACCGAAGGGACTATCTGGCTCAATCACTGGCAACGCACCGGCTTCGAGGTGTATACCGCTGCCGGCCAGCAGGGCTATGTCGCCGAAAAAGCCGAGGCTGATACCGGCTGGCAGTTCCCCGTCGGCGACGAACAATCAGCACTCGGCTTCACTCCCATGTTTGCCGACATGCTCGACGCCTATGAGCACTCCCGACCGCCGATAGAGACGTTCTACGACGGCTATGTGGTCAATGCCATCATGGATGCAGCCTATGCCTCGATGCAAACTAAGCGTTGGGAAGCGGTGCAACTTACCGATTGGCGTGGCGCTAATAATGTGCCCCATGTGTCGGTGCGTCGTGACTTTGATGCGGATTATCATATCATCAAAGAAGAATTGATGGCCGATGGGAGCACCAAAGTCATTGTGCGGCACAAGCTGACGAGGGCGTTGGAACAGCGTGTGCAGCGATGATCGTCCCATTCCAATGCGATGCGCAATTTTTGGCAGATGTGACAGCGACAGTGTCGCGACGGCAAGGTGTGTCGTTGTGGTGGATAGGGCAGAGTGGATTTTTGGTGCATTATGACGGATTCTGTATCGCCATCGACCCATATTTGTCGGATTCATTAACCCAAAAATATGCTGGAACGAACAAGCCACATGTGCGTATGTCGGCCCAGGTGGTTGACCCCGCATTGTTGGCCATGGTGGGTGTGGTGACCTCGAGTCACAATCATACCGACCATCTCGATGCCGAGACGATTGGTCCGATGCTCCACACCAATCCGGCTCTGTCGGTGCTGTGTAGTGCGGCCAATGTCGATTTTGCTCAGCAACGCCTTGGCATTGTGCCGATCGGATTAGGGATTGGCATACCGTATACGCATGGTCCGTTTGTGATCCACGCGGTGCCGGCGGCGCATAATCTCCGCGAGCAAAACGATGCCGGACACGAGCGATATATTGGGGTTGTCGTAGAGGTTTTTGGCGTGACCATCTATCATAGTGGTGATACCGTGCGCTACGAAGGTATGGTCGAAATACTCCGTCAATGGACGATTGACGTTGCGTTGTTACCGATAAATGGGAATGACCCTGTCCGTGGGGTGGCTGGGAATCTCGATGGTCGAGAGGCGGCAACCTTGGCGAAGCAGGTAGGCATGGGAATGGTCGTGCCGTGTCACTATGACATGTTTGCCTTCAACACGGTTTCAACAGCGTATTTTGTGCAGTCTGCTGGTGAAATCGGTCAGGCCTATCGGGTATTGCAATTGGGGGAGCGTCTTGATTTGCCGGGTAACGCAGAGTGACCATGGTATATTGAGAAAGCGTATGCGAGTTTTGTGGTTTTGAAAGTGAACTTCCTATGGTGCGAGTGACTTCCCTTATTTCGTGGTTACGACAAATCATGGCCTTGTCATGGCAGTTTTGGGTGGCGCTGGTTTGGAGTCTATCCTTAGTCTGGCTGGTATTTCGTTGGTTTGAACCGATGTATGGTACCAATGATGATGTGGGCAATGCAATGCGTATACACGGCTTCGGTCAATATGCTCATGCAAGTCCTTTTGTTGTCTACTCCAATGTTATCTGGGGTTGGATACTGTTTCACTTGCCAACGTTGAACCATTTATATTCGTATGCTTGGGTGACCGTGCTGATTATGCTGGCATATTCCTGGGGATTAACATATTTTTGTCTGCGTAGTGCCGCGCCGGTGTGGTTGGTATTGCCACTCGTAGCTGCAATGGTTGTTGAACCGTTATTATTCCCGCAATTTACCATACATGCGATTTTATTGTCGCTAGTCATGGCACTCGCCATCCGGCAGTACATGGTGCGCCCAGCACCGTGGTTGTTGGTGGTGGTGGTTGGCTTTGGTGTAGCCGGGATGTTAATACGGACATATGGTTGGTTGGCCGTTGTGATGAGCATGGTGCCATTGATTTCATGGCGCAAATTTTGGGCGGATAGGCGCTTGCGATGGATAGGCACCGGTTTGATTGGATTTCTGATTATCTCCGTGCTGATCAACTGGGGTGCCTATCAGTCTACTGCAGAGTTACGGAAATTTGAGTCCTTATATCGTCTGTATCAACCTATTTTCAACAACAATGCGACTTTATTTTTTGAACAAAACCCACAATTTCTGGCCACACATGGATGGCATGAAAACGATATTCATTTGATACGAAGTCGATTTTTGATCCCTGGCCCATTGATGGATGTTGATGCGTTGCGTGACATAATGCAAAATTTGCCACGGCTGAATAGTGAAATCGCCCGAAAAATAACGTTTGAGAACTTGAAAAAAGTCGCAGCTGTTGCTCCGTGGTTGTTGTATGTGGGTTTAGTGTTGGTGCTTGTGAGTAAGCAATTACGATTATGGGGGGTATTTGCAGCTTTTATCATTGGCGTGATCGGCTTGGGTATACTCGGACGAGTGGCTCCCGATAGAGTGACGTATCCATTATTGGTTGTTTGCATTGTGTTTGCATTAGTCTCAATTCCAGCTTCAACATGGATCAAACATCGATGGTTAGTATGGGTGGTTGTAGTGTGTACCGCATTCGGATTATGGATTGAAATACCCGAATTAACGCGGCGTTCTCAAAAATTCACTGCTCACGGTGCGGCATTGTGGTATGACATGCATGAAATTTCAAATCGACCATTGGTAGTTTGGGGCGGATTCGAGTATGAAATGATGTATCCGGTTCGTCGGTTACGCGACGATGTGTTGCATGTACCCATCTACGCGCTGGCTTTGTCCGCAATTCAACCAACTTCGGTAGCCTACGATGCAGTTCAGCAAGGATTTGACATAGACACAGTGTTGCGTTCAGCTGCCGGATTAGAGCTGATTACGCAACCGTACATGCTCCCATGGCTGGAGCTGTACTGCCGTGATCATCATGCGGCCAACCTGGAGGCCAATCCGAGTTGGCGAGGGGCAACTATTGTGATCTATCAGGTGAAATGCGTGCCGTAATGGGTGTATGTTGTGATTATGTAAAAAATTATTATGTTCTGAATATCAATGGGATGATGTGTTCTAAAGTGCTGACAATTACCCGGATTTTGTGTATCACGGCACTTCAGTAGCGCCATCACAAGGTAAGATTCGATACACACTATGTAGACACGAGTATGGCGGGAGGTATTGGGGTGAGTTGTTTGGTTACATGGAACATGTTTGTATTCCAGCGGAAGTGTGAGTTTTTGGTGCAGTACGAAGGGGTATTCAGTGCCATCGACCCTAATTTATCTGGTTCCGTAAAGCACAAATATACATGCACGACCAAGTCTCATGTGCGCTTGACGGCGGAGTCGTTGATCCAGGCATGCTGGGGGTGGTGGGATTCGTGTCAACGAGCCACAATATCACCGATCATCTCGACGCAGTAACCGCTCATTCCATCGCTCAGGCGAATCCTGCAGTCAAGCCTGGGTGAAGTGCCGCAAATGTACCGTTTGCGTCAGAGGCATGAATGTACCTAAGACAACGCTTTTCGCGATGACCGATGACAGACTGCTGGCCAAGAGACCGTTTGTTTTGCATAGTGTGCCAGCTTTGCATAGTGATCTGACCTAAGACGCAGCTGGTAATTTGGCTGCAATTGGACTCGTGTTGAGGAAGGTGGGCGAGTAATCTACGTTAGTGGCTATACACGCATGTACTCGGTATGAGTAGTACCTGCGATGATGACGTATCGCTGAGGCACTGATTCCCATCGACTGCAATGCTCCGTTACGCGGCGTGCTCGTGAATGTACATCCTGCAGACGCAGTAGCTTTTGCCGAGTGAGCGACGCGAGCGTCGTCATACCACCCCTTTGCGAAATGTATTCCTTCATCCTGCATCCACTCTTGATTTTGCGCGGTGCTGGCCGGATGAGTCTTGTCCGTGCGTTAGGAGATTGCCTTATTTTCATCTCTTGGCGCATGATGGGATCTCATATCATTTCCAAAGCACAAGCGGCGTAGGGTATTGTGTAGCTCGCGATGATGGCGAGTGGCTTGTTCACAGCTTATTTCTTGGGATGCAGACCCGACAGGAATGACAGCACAATGCATGGAGGACTGCGAGCTTTCATTCTAGTGCACCTATTACCGTAACAAATACTCCATTCACACCGCGTGTTATAATTATTCATGAAAAGAACAACTAATCGTACTCCTTAGTTTGTGCATGTTCGCTTTGATTGGGCTGAGACAACATTCATCGTGCGTGCTTTGTAGGCGACGACGATAGAGAGCAGACACTGATGCAGACGCTACTCCCTGGCAGGTCAGTTCGACTCGCAGGGTTAACCTTGATCAACACGGTCATTCAGATTGTCACCATGAGCCTCATGAAGTACTCCACCGCTATCGAACGAACGCAATATGTAGCGTTGATTGCATTTTATGGGGCAATTTTAGTCTTTAACTTGGTGAGATTTGTGGTGTGGGGCAAGATCCATAGAGAATTCCCTTTGGGAATAGCGTATGCATCCTCGGCGATTCTCTTCCCGTGTATTGTCCTCCTTTCGATATATTATGGTGAGCCGTTCGCGTGGCACCAACTTCTTGGAGTCGGTTTGGTGATGACCGGAGTCGTCGCGTTGATGCGCGACGTCTAGACGGAGGGTTTGATGCTGGCTTGGATTCTCTTACTGATGGGTGTGTTGGGTGTGGTGCTTGGCCAATTTTATTACAAACGCTATGGCCAGACGAAAAATCGCCTATGGTTGATTATCGGTGTCGGGTTATTTTGCTTGGCAGTGCCATGTAGTATGATTGCTGCGCGCGACTTGGGGATTGGCAAAGTCTATGTGGGCCATTCGCTGTCGTATATTTTGGCACCGGTGCTGGGGATGATGTTTTATGACGAGCCAGTCGCGCGCGCGCATTGGAAGTACTTCGTGCTCATCATGATCGGCATTCTCATCTACGCATATTAGTCTTTTTGGGAAAAGCCGCCGGACAGGTGCTCCGTGCACCGCGTGTTCCGCACGCCGGGCTACCCGCACGGCTGCTGGACGCACAGAGAACAGGAGGATGACACACACCGTATCACGGGTCAGAAAACGGCGCTGTATGCATACAATCTGGGTAATCTCTGCGTGTCAAACGCGTTCTCTGGTACAGCACCATGCAGTGCAACGCACGCATCGTCCTATGAACTGCTCCCTAGTCGCTGCGCCAAGCGCGGTAGCGCGTCGGTCAATATCGCGATTGCTCGGAGATATTCGGGGATAGATATATGTTCGTTGGGGGTGTGATCGAGATTCGCATCGCCCGGTCCATAGGCGATGATGGGGCACTGCCAGATGGGCCCTACGACGTTCATGTCGGCTGTGCCGGTTTTGACTATCATGCCGGGTGTGCGACCCTGGGCTCGGATGGCTGCCCCAAACGCAGTCGCCGCCGCGTCGCTGCGAGGGGACTGCCAAGCCGGTGACACATCGCGGAACAACAGCGTCGTATGCTCGTCCCCATTGGTGCCGATGTCGGCAATCAATTGCCACGGTGGTCGCGCACTGGGCAATCGTATGCCAATTGTGGCACTCGCCCATTCGTACAACCCATCACTCCCCGATGAGATTTGACGCAACGACGGCAGGTATTGGTCGAACAAGCGCGGTTTGTCGTGATTGTAGGCACTGCAATACGCCTGGATGCGCTGCCAAATGGCCATGCATTGCTCCGGCGCTGACGCCGTCGCCCCCGCACTGTGGGCACTGGGCAGGTGGGTCGTCACCGTCACCATCACGCGCCCTTTGTAGCCGAGTGTGACCCGATCTGCGCCGCTCGGTTCACCGATGATGCAGGCATCTGGCCGATACTGTTTGGCAGCGTAGTGCGCCCCACGTGAAGTGGCGTATTCTTCTTCGACAGCACCGATAAGCATCAGACGGAACGGCAGCTCAGGGACTGTAGCTAACCGCGCTGCAGCAGCGATGAACGCACAAAATGCTCCCTTGGCATCGACACTGCCACGCCCATACAGCACATCGTCGACGATGCGCACCGGGACCGTCCCTGGCGCGGTATCGATGTGCCCCAACAAGACAATCTGAGGCCCGCGCGTGCCTACCGTCCCAATGACATTGCCCACACGGTCGATGTGACTCGCAATCCCCCGTTCTGTCATCGCCGCAGCCAATACCTGGGCGACGGCACTTTCGCGCGTCGAAAAACTCGGCGTTGCCACTGCGTCATACAGTAGTTGGACATCGGGCGGTAACGTCATGCCAACACCGCACGTAGAACCGTCACCACTTCGGCCAGTTCTGCGTCACTGATGACCAGCGGCGGCAACAATCGCAACACATTCGGACCCGCTGGGAGTGCCAACACGCCGCGTTCCATCAGCGCCACCAAGGTTGGTTGGACGCGCTCTTTGAGTTCGAGGCCGATGAGCAGTCCGGCACCGCGCACTTCGCGTACCTTGCTGAGGTTTGCTGCACGCAGCGTCTGCATCAGCGCTGCTCCTTTGCGGGCAGCGGCGGCACTCAGGTCGTCGGTCAGGATTGCTGACAGCGCAGCCCGGGCGGCCGCGCAGGCCAACGGGTTGCCACCGAAGGTCGAACCGTGGCTGGCAGGTGCAAATCCCCCCAAACGTTCGTGGATGGCGAGTGCGCCCATGGGCATGCCGCCTGCCATCGATTTGGCCATGACCAGCAAATCTGGCGTGACACCCGCCTGCGTTATTGCAAACAGACTACCCGTGCGCCCGAATCCCGTCTGTACTTCGTCCACGATGAGGAGTGCCCCGTGCTGGGCGCACAACGCCGCAACTGCTGCCAGATACCCCAGCGAGGCAGGCCGTACGCCGCCCTCGCCCTGGACTGGCTCGACGATGACGGCCGCAGTCTGTTCGGTAATGGCGGCTGCTACTGCTTCGATGCGGTCGTAGGGTACGTGGCTGACGCCTGCAATCAACGGTTCAAACGGCTCGCGGTATTTGGGTTCGTAGGTGGCCGACAAGGCACCCATGGTCCGGCCATGGAATCCGCGCATCATCGCGATGATGTTGGGCCGTCCCGTCGCAAGACGTGCAAATTTGAGCGCAGATTCGACGGCTTCGGTTCCCGAGTTACACAAAAACACCCGCCCCATCCCCGCTGGCATGGCAGCGCCGAGCGCATCGAGGTAGGCGGCACGCTGGTCGTTGTGGAATATCTCGGGACAACTGATGAGTTGCGTCGCTTGGTGTTGAATGGCCGCCACTACCGCCGGATGGGCATGCCCCAGATTGGCCGAACCTTGCCCGCCGACACAGTCGATGTAGCGCTTCCCATCCGCATCCCACAAGGTCGCTCCGAACCCGCGTACAATTGCGATGCCGCGCTTAGTGTAGGTGCCACTGGTGCGCAGGTCTTCGCGGTGGATGATCTCGGCATTGGACTGGAATGGTGCAGACTGCATCGCGTTCTCCTCAGGTATCGACGGCTCGGCAAAACACACACCCTGGGATGACAACTGACACGAGTCATGTTGCTTTTTGGACTATGCTATGGTCGTTCCGTTGCCGTCCAACGCCTGTTTGATGGGGTTGCTGATGCGCGCATCGGCCATGATGACCGTCGCGACACCACCCGTGAGTGCCTCGGCAGCGCCCATGACCTTTTTCTTCATTCGGCCCTGCGCCACGTCCATGTATGCATTGATGTCACTACGGGGGATACTCCGTATCAACGTCGATTCATCGGGGAAGGCGCTGAGCAATCCCGGCACGCTCGACAGCAGGAGCAACGTCTCTGCCTTGAGGGCCACTGCGATCTGGGCAGCGGCGCGGTCACCGTCGACATTCAACGCGTCACCCTGGTGACTGCACGCAATGGGAGCAATCACCGGCAAAACGCCTGCAGCGCACAGGGTGTTGAGGAGTGTGCTATTGACGCCGTCGATCGTACCCGTGCGGTCGTCGCGGAGCAGAAGTTGTTTGCCGTTTTCGACGATGCGCAACGTCGCCTTGCGCTCTGCCCGCAAGATTTGGCCATCGAGCCCGCTGCATCCAAACGCATTGATGCCGCGTTGCTGCAGGAGTTCGACGATGCGTTTATTGATTTTGCCGGCATACACCATCAGAAAACTATCCATGGCAGTCTGGTCGGTATACCGACTGACGTGCCCCGAGGCAGACGTCACAAAGCGTGGCGGAGTTCCCAACGCAGTGGCGATGCGATTCGTCTCGTGCGAGCCACCGTGCACCAAGACAATGTCGATTCCGCGGGCAGACACGGCCGCGATGTCGTCGCAGAGCGCTGGATAGTCCAATTCTGCTCCGCCACCCACTCTAATGACCAACATGTGGCGCCTCCGTCGCTTTCGGTGCGCTGTCTGCCAGCGTGGCTACCAACATGGCTACCAAAATCAACCCAGCACCGATATACAATCCGGGGCTCTGCGGCTCTGCAAGCACATACAATCCAATCAATGACCCCACCACAGGCTGCACAAAGAGACTAATCGCGCCGAGGCTTGCCCCTGCACTCCGAATGACCCAAAACCAGAGCAGATAACTCACTACCGATGTGGCAATTGCCATATACACGACCGCTCCCCACGCTTCCCATGGCGCTGTGGCTATCTGGTTTGTGGTATATGCCAACCACAATACCGGGGTCCACACAAGCATGCTGCCGGTGTACGTCCAGCGGAGAATCGTCAATGGCTGGAAGCGTTGGACATAATGCGCCCCCAAAACCGTGAAAATGGATTCGCATAACAGCGCGAGGATGACGAATGTGTTGCCCAGTGCACGATTGGGTGCATAGCTACTGTCTGGGGCACCGCCCAACGTCAACACGACTACCCCAACAATACCGAGCACCAAGCCAATCTGTTTTTGGGGAGAAACAAACTCACGTGTAACGAGCCATGCCAACACCGTCGTGCTGATGACCTCGCCGATAATCATCAACGACGAATCCGTTGCCGTGGTCAACGATAACCCGCGATAATCGAGGAACTGCGCACACGCAACCGTCAAAAGCCCCAAGCTGCCCAAAACGAGGACATCGCGCCGAGGTACCGATTCGCGTGGGGCAATCCCACTGAAGCGTAACCCCCAGAAGCATGCCGTCGCAATACTGACGCGGATACCCGCAAGAATTAACGGGTCAAATGACTCGATGGCGAGCTTCCCTATCGCATGCGACGACCCCCACAACACATTCGCCAGCACCAGCAATAGCACCGCCTGTAGTTTGCTCATTCCCATGCCTCACGTAACGGTGCCCGCAGCGACACCCCAATGAACCCAAAGACGCACACCGCGCCAACGACGTGATTCGGCGTGATAGGATACCCCAGGTCAAACACCGAGAATTGCCCCGTGTGATGTCGCCTACCAATCCGAATTTCCAAACAACACGCACCACATTGACGTATGTCATCATACTGACCGTCTGATTGCGAGCCAAAAAGACTCCACCGCGCAGTGTCATGTGCGTACGACACAACAAATTCACCAAAGAACATGTCACGAGCACCCGATTGTCGTAGTTACGGTGTTGTGCCCCAACAAACCAGCAATGAGGATGATTGCTCCCAGCCACCCCAAAAATATTCATCTACCGGACCAGAATGATTTGGTCACGCAGAATCTATTGCGGCAAAAAGCCGTGAAGTTGACTTCACCAATCACCGCGCAATCCCGCCGTGAACCTGCGGTCCTTCGGCAGAACAGGAGGGCAGTTGCCGTGCCACCATACCGGCGCCCCAGGCGATAATCGCTCCCAACAAGCAGATGGAGGTACATGTCTGTTTGGTCATTGATTTCTTGCTTTTCGTTGCAGGGTCGGTGGCTATGCGGCTTCACCTTCGACCGATTCTGGTGTGCTCGATTGTTCTGGGATGCCGCTAATCAGCAACGCACCGATGACCAAAACACCACCGACGATGAATGTCAGGGTGATTGGATCGCCCATCACCTGAATGCCGACAACCGCCCCGACCACCGGTTGGAACAGTAGCGCCACCGCAGCAACCGTCGCACCCACGATACGCACGCCGGTGAACCAGAGGAAGTAGCAGAGAATCGATGTCACCAGCGCCATATACACGGACGCCCCCCACGCTGAGGGTGACACTTGGACAAGTTCGCCCGTGTATGCGTAGTACCCCAACACCGGCACCCATACAATGAGGCTGGCCATATTCACCCACGCGAGCATGCTAATCGAGTCGTTTCGTTCCAGGAATGCAGCTCCTCGGACGGTGTAGTACGATTCACACGCGAGGCACCCGAGAACGAGGATGTTCCCGAGCAAGCGATTCGGAGCGGTCTCGGTATTGTTGCCCGCAGCACCAGTAATCAAGATAATCGCCCCTGCAGTACCGACGATTAATCCGATCATGCGATTGCGTGTAATGCGCTCGCGGAGGAGCACATAGGCAAAAACCGCCGTGAAAATGACTTCACCTACGATGAGCAGCGAACTGTCCGAGGACAGTGTCAGCCTGATTCCCGTGTACGCCAAAACGAAGCTTGCCACAATTCCAATCATGCTGAGACGCACCAACGGCCAGCGGTCTGCAGTGTGTATCGCAGGCCGTCGCGTCGTCAATTGGATGAGCACCAAGAGTGGTGCGGCCATACACAAGCGGAGCGCAGCAAGGAGGAATGGTGGGGTTTCGTTGAGTGCGGTTTTCATGACCGCATGCGAGCTTCCCCAGAGGATACACGCCAATATCATTCCGAGCATTGCAAGTGTCGAGCGTTTCATGCGGTGTGGTGACTTTCTACATACAATAGCGGGTGGAGACAATCATCTTGAGGCTGGGCTGTTCGGTTGAGCCGTGTATCGTCGATCGGGGCGGCGGCTGATCCATGCGGCAATGCCAATATCAACACATCGTAATTGGTCAGCATCGTCTTGCTGGTAAACACCAAGTCTGTCACGCCGCGTAGGTGCGGGTGTGGTCCAGTGACCGGTTTGCCGGCCAGTCGTTCCGAGGTGACCTGTTGTATAGACACAGCAGGATGCCGGAGCAGGAGCCGCAACAATTCCCCGCCAACGCAGCCACTGCCACCGACGATCGACACACTAATCATGGGCGCTCCCCGTCACCATTCCCCGTAGGTATGCGTCTGCCCACAGAAACGCCGTCAGTGTCAATCCATCGCGGATTTCGTTGCGGGCAATCATCTGCCAGATTTCGCTCGGAGTGAACCATCGAATTGACATAATTTCGTTCGTGTCACTAATGGGGGCAACGACCGCGACGTCGTGGCCGATGTAGGCATAGAACGTCTGGTTGCTACTGCCGTTGGCAGGGTGGTATTGCCCCAGCAATGTGAGGCGTTGAGCGGTAGCGCCGCATTCTTCGTAGAGTTCGCGTTTGGCAGCTTCTGCATCGGATTCACCTGCGTCGACCCGTCCCGCTGGGACTTCCCAGTGGGTTCGATCAACGATGAATCGATAGTGCTCCACCAAGAGGATTGCTCCATCTGCCCGCATCGGGACAACCCCAACAGCCGGGCGGGGGTAGTCGACCACATGGTGCTGCGGGATGATGGAACCATCCGGCAACTGCACATCGTCTTGGTGCAGGCTGACCCATTCACTCTGATGGATGGTGCGTCTGCTGAGAACACGCCATGGACGTTCGGTCATGCGCCACTCCGTTTTCCTTGGGCGACTTCGAGGGTGTAATCGATGCTACTCCCCGGGATGTTGCCCCCCGTCGGGGTTATGCTATTGCGGTATTCCATGGTGTAGTTGATTTCGTTGATGAGCGCATCGTAGTTGAGGCGCACATACGCGATTCCGCGGGCTTCCATATCAGCGAAGATGAGTTTTTCTTCGATCTTGATGCGTGTACTGAGAACTCCTATGCGCATGACATACTCCTGTTTGGGCCTATTCGCCCCAGTCTTCTCCGACCTCAGGGGAGGTCGAGGCGCGGCGGATCAATCGAGACGACTTCCAATTCGTCAGCGCAATCTGGACAAACGACGATTTTACCGACGACAATCCTGTACCAATGCGAAGTCTGCATCATATCCTGGACACGGCTGCGTTCGCTCCGACAAGGAGATGACAATCTGTCACCCTACTGACCAATGGTATGGAGGGCCTGACGCAGGTCGTGCATCAAGTCGTCGCTATGTTCAATACCCATCGAGATCCGCAACAGATTGGGTGGCGTGCTACTCGTCGGCCCTTCGATAGAGTAGCGATGCTCGATCAGACTCTCGATGCCGCCGAGGCTCGTCGCCCGCGTAAAGAGTTGCACGTGTGCTGCGACTTTGAGCGCTTCAGCGGCGCCGCCTTGGACGCACACCGACAGCATGCCACCAAACCCACCATACATTTGGCTCGCCGCGATGCTGTGACCACGATGGCTGGCCAGCCCAGGATAGAACACCTTCTCGACCGCCGGATGATCCGCCAAAAACTGGGCCAGTGACATGGCGTTGGCAGCCTGTTGGCGGACCCGAAGTGCCAACGTGCGAATCCCGCGCAGAATCAGCCAGCAGTCAAATGGCGAAGGGACTGCACCGCCCAGGTACTGCACGAGCTGCGCGCGTGCGCTGACGTCATCGATACGTGCAAAAATCAATGCCCCACCGGTCACATCTGTATGCCCACTGATGAACTTTGTGGTCGAGTGCATCACAATGTCTGCCCCCAGTGACAAGGGCCGTTGCATCATCGGCGAGGCGAACGTGTTGTCGACCGCCAAAAGCGCACCATGCGCGTGCGCCATTTCTGCTACCGCGCGGATGTCGGTGATGGTCAATGTCGGGTTCGAAGGCGTCTCGACCCACACGAGTTTGGTCTGAGCGGTGAACGCTGCCCGCACTGCATCGAGATCGCTGGTGTCGACGAAGGCATAGGTGAGGCCGAGGTGCTCGTAGATGTCACGCAGCAACGCACGAGTGCCGAAGTACGACTCCGCAGGTGCAATCACGTGATCGCCGGCCTTGAGCATCTGGTAGGCTGCATTGGTCGCTGCTTGTCCTGACGCAAACGCATAGGCGACTTCCCCGCCTTCGAGTGCGGCCAATGTTTCTTCGAGGGATTTTCGATTGGGATTCTCGCTGCGGCCGTAGATGAATTCAGATGGTGCTGTATAGTCCGGTAGGCGCTCGAATGTCGTCGACATAACAATAGAAGGGATCACCGCACCAGTTGTCGGGTCCCCGTGGTTACCCAGGTGGACTGCTTGTGTTTCGATGCGGTGATTGGGTCGTGCCTTGCTCATATGATGCTACTCCATAGTGCGGCGATACCAAATGCCATAATGATGAATCCCGAGGATCGATTAATCCACAACATGCCCTGCGGCGTGATGTCGCGTCCCAACCAGGTGGTCAGCTGTGAGAGGGTCAGCCACCACAGTGCTGACCCTGCGCCAACGCCTGCGACGAGCGCAATTGCGTCGTTTTGTGCCAAATTGCGCACGCCACTGATACCGCTGAACAACCCAATGAACACCAAGATGGTAGCGGGATTGGTAATCGTCAGTGCCAGAGTCGAGAAGTACATGTTGCCCGGTCTGACCGTGGCGGTCTGTGTCGGGACGCTCCGGGTCGTCTGCCACCCCATAGAGAGCAACAAAAAACCGCCGATGACGGCGGCGGGGCGTTGGAATTGGGCGAGGGCGGTCAGGCCAAATGCAGCCAGTACTCCATAGAACGTATCGGCAGTTGCGGCCCCTAAACCGGACGCAAAGCCCGCCCGCCAGCCGTGTGCCAGGGTGCGGCGGATGCACAGAAGTCCAATCGGGCCGACTGGCGCCGCAATGGTAAGTCCAAGAATTACCCCGCGGAAGAACGCATCCATGACTGACCTTTCATGGTACAAAAAGCCCGCCTCACCAGTCTGGTGAGGCGGGCTTGAAACAACAAGCACTCTCAACCAGACACATTGTCCGGCTTCTTCGCGCGCTTTTGCTGTTTTGCAATAATTGCGTCTGTGATTTGCATGTGGATGATTATATGAGACTGCATTCATCATGTCAAAAAATTCGATAACACCTATGATATCACGCAAGAACAAAATTGTCATGACTATGCTAAAATTATGTTGAGAATCTTTTACCCACGAAAGGGATTCCATGATTGAGAATTATGTATTATTTCAAACGGCATTTACGGTAAGTTTTGCTGCAATCGCGGCGATCGTCTTTCTAGGACATCGTTTCATCCCGCAATCAGGTACGCTATTGTCTCGCTTTGGAACATTCCTACAAACGCGCTCGTTCCCGATTTTTACGCCACACGAACACAATAGACTCGCCGTGCTACGCTTCTTTTTTGGATTGATCATCTTTTTGCGTGCCGTCGACGTAGCAAGCCTCTTGCTACCGGAAGAATACTTTCTCCCGGTAGGTTATTTCAGTGCTGTTGAACTGATATTCTCGCTCTTCATTATGTTCGGTTTTGCAACACAGTTTGCAATCGGATTTTTTATGTTTGTTATGTGGTTAGTGGGCGAAGATATCCAGGGAACAATTACGCTCGGGAACGATATAGCAGCAATGGTCGCGCTCTTCTTCCTCTTGACCGAGGCGGGACGTACCTTGTCCATCGATGGATATCTTGTCAAGAAATTCCCGTTCATTCGACCACTGTTAGGCTACGGCTCTCAAATACCCGGGAACGAAAGCATCGCAGTAGCCAAATTTGTCATGTTATTCAGTTTTTGGCTGGTGTGTATGTACTCGTTCGTTATGCATTTGAACGAACCAGCATGGATGAATGGGGTGACTGGCCCCATGCTGTTTGTCAGTAACTTCATGTTTCGTTTCCACGCACTGGTGGAACCAATCTTTCTCCAAAGCACGCTCGCGGTACTTGCTGCGCGGGTATCGATTTTTGTGATGTTGGTTTGGTATGTCGTTTTGCTGGGCTTTGTGATGCTCGGTGGGTGGTGGCGTATGTTTGCAATTGTTTGGGGGATACTGTTTTTTCTCTTATCTTCTGTTGGGTTACAACTCGGCGGTTCGCTCGCATACTTCGAAATGGTCTTGTGGATTATTTGTTTCTGGCCACATTGGGGGGTTGATTCGACCAAAAAGCTCCTTCTTTTCTATGATGATACGTGCAACTTGTGCGACCGTACCGTACAGTTTGTTCGGCGTGTGGACTTCTTTGATCGAGTACAGTTGACCCCAGTCTCGAAGAACCATGAATTGTTGGCAACATACGGAATTTCTGTCGATACCGCACTGAAAGATCTGCACGGTGTGATTCCAGGTGAAAACAACGTCGCAGCCGGTTATGATTTGTATCTGTTGCTCGCACGCCATGTGTTGGTACTTTGGCTGGCGCTTCCACTCTTGTGGCTGGGCAAAATCCTCGCTGTCGGTCCTGCCATGTACCGGTTTGTTGCAGCTCGGCGGAAAGCCATGTTTGGGGTCTGCATTCTGCCTCGTCCCAAACAAACGTGGGTAACAGCAATTCCTGCACAGAAGCCGCCAAACATGTTGTTTCAAATAGTCGTATGGCATGCAATTTTTCTTGGTATCGTCTACAGTGTCACTGCCCCAGTGCTTTTTTTGGGGCACAAGGGATACAACAATCACCCACTGGCGCAGGCTGCGCGCGTTTATGGTGAACCGCACATCGATGTGTTTAACCGCGTAGATTTAAAGATGATGGATAACTGGTTCACCCTTACCGATGTCGAAACGAACACATTGATACCGATTTTGGCTAAAGATGGATCCCGACTCGCACTTCATCGATCAGGGAGAGTGTACGGTAACACGTTGAGATTTCGCCGTAGAGAAATTGACCAGACGGACTGTGGGTTCACCCGTAGGGAAATATTCATACGTTACATCACACAGGTGTGGATGCACAACACTGGTTTAAAAGGTACGCGTGAAATTTTGTTTACCCAGTATCACCAGCCACATCCGAATCAATCACTGGTCGCACAAAATATCTACACGAAAAATCCCGTAGAAGTACGATGTGAAGTGACCTTCACCAGTAAGCGATAGCTCAGTCACACACGTAGGGAGACGATTCTACAGCGCACACAGCATCTGTCGTGGTGCGCTGTGGTATACTATACGCCATGCTACTGGATAAAATATTCTCACAAAATAACAGGCTTCGTGTGCTCTATCCACTGCTTTTTGTAGTGGGTGTATTCATGTGGCAAGGGATGACGGGCCTTAACCTGCGCGACGAAGGTTACCTGTGGTATGGTGCCAAAGCAATGCTTTCCGGCGATGTCACTTTTCGTGATTACAGTGGCTATGATCCTGGGAGATATCTGCTCTCTGCGGCGACCATGATGTTCATGGGCGACACAGGCATCTTGCCCGTTCGGATCGCAGCCATGCTGTGTCAATTGGTTGCAATAGGCATTTTGATGCACCGTATCATCCGTTCAGGGATGATACGCACCGACCGTGATGAATGGTTCGCAGTCGCGCTACTGTGTCTTATTTGTCTCTGGATGTTCCCACGGAACAAAATCTTCGACAACAGCACGAGTCTGTTGTTGGTCGCGTTGCTTTCGTGGTTCGCTTCGGCAGGTACTGAACGACGAGCGTTGCTTGTCGGTATGGGGATTGGCCTCGTTGCTATCATGGGGCGTAACCATGCTGTCTATGGTCTTGTGGCGATTGCGTTGGTGTTGCCGGTCGTGTTGTACCAGGACTTCTCACGCATGAGAACGCTACGCATCATCGGAGCAGGGCTGCTTGGTGTCGTCATCGGTAGTCTCCCGCTGTTGTTCATCGAATTCGTGAAACCTGGGTTCATCGGTGCGTTTGTAGATAGTGTGTTGTTCTTGACAGAGATCAAAACGACAAATGCAGCGCTTCCCGTGCCATGGCCGTGGCTTGTTCCGTTCGACGGTGCGGCCAGCCAAATCCTGCAACGGCTTAGTATTGGGAGTTGGTTCGTTGCAGTACTGCTCGGCGGCTGGGCAGCGTATATCTACGCGGTCAGCGTGTCGATCCGCACAAAGCAAACACCTGCCTTGTTACTTGCGAGTAGCAGTCTTGCAGTGGTATACACCCATGTAGCGTTTTCTCGTGCTGATCCAGCCCATTTAGCGCAGTCGATTGCGCCGTTGTTGGTTGCATTGGTCTGCATATCCTGGACGCTGCGCGCATACGTGCGTACCGGACTCATCGCTGCACTGTTGGTGCTCTCAGTGACGAGCATCGGCCCGCTACACCCTGGGGTACAGTGTGTCGTTTCGATGCAGTGTCAGCCAGTAACAATTGCCGGATCCGTGTTATTGGTCCCCAAAAGCAGTGCGACCGAGGTCCAATTCTTCCAACAAGTCCATGCAACCCTCAGCGGTAATGGGGATGGCGGACTGATTGTGCCGTTTTGGCCCGGCGCCTATGCACTGCTCGATGTGCGAGCACCCGTGTGGGAGATTTATCCAACGTGGCCGCGGACGCCCGAATTCGAGCGTACCGAAATAGCACGTCTGCAAGCACAACGTATAACCTATGTCATCTGGTCTGATGCGCCCATGGATGGGAACGACGCATTGCGATACTCTCAGACTCACCCTCTGCTGACTGCGTACATTTCCGCTGGGTACGAGGACGTTCCCGCATTGAGCACGCAAACCTTCCGCGTTCTGAAATTAAAGGCGACTCAGCCATGAAGAAAGTTGCAATCGTCCAATCAAACTATATCCCTTGGAAGGGGTATTTTGACATGATTGCTGCCGTTGACGAGTTTATCCTCTATGACGACATGCAATATACCCGCCGGGATTGGCGTAACCGCAACCAAATCAAAACCGCACAAGGGGTACAGTGGTTGACGGTGCCAGTATTGGTCAAAGGCAAATACTTCCAAAAAATTCGTGACACAGAATTAGACGGCACGGAGTGGCAAGACATTCATTGGAAGGCCTTAATGATCAATTACAAGCGGGCACCATACTATACCGAGGTTGCGAAACTCCTCGAACCACTCTATTGTGGTCAGATATATACGCATCTCTCGGCCTTGAATCGGACGTTCTTGCAGTCCATTTGCACCTATATCGGGATCAACACAACTATTTCTGCGTCGAGCGACTATACACTCATCGAAGGCAAGACAGAGCGCCTCGCCGACTTGTGTGCCAAGGCAGGCGGGACCGAATACATCTCGGGACCGGCAGCACGTGACTATGTCGACGAACAGGTTTTTGTTGATTACAACATCAAACTCACCTGGTTCGACTATGCTGGGTATGTCGAGTACCCGCAGTTGTGGGGCGATTTTGTGCATGGAGTGAGTATCGTCGATCTGCTTTTCAATTGCGGACCCAATGCAGCGGCTTCGATGAGGTATGTACACCGATGAAACTGTCGATTGTCGCAACCCTCTATCGATCTGCTTCATACATCGAAGAGTTCCTTACACGCTCAACGACCGTTGCGCGTCAACTCGTCGGTGATTCGTTCGAAATTGTGCTTGTCAATGACGGCTCTCCGGACAACAGTCTCGAAATTGCCGTTGCACAGATCGCACAGTTTCCGCGTTTGAAAGTTGTCGATTTATCACGCAACTTTGGTCACCACAAAGCCATGATGACGGGCCTCGCCCACGCGACTGGGGAGCATGTGTATCTCCTTGATAGTGATCTCGAAGAAGAGCCTGAGTGGTTGTTCGAATTTTGGCGGACGATGCAAGACGAGCACGCAGATATGGTGTATGGCGTGCAACGAGCGCGCAAGGGCAGTCTCTATGAGCGCATAACGGGGCCGTTGTTTTATCGTTTGTTTCGTGCACTCACTGGTATTGTGCAGCCAGACAACATTGTCACCGCTCGAGTGATGTCGCGGCGCTTTGTGGATGCATTGCTGCTTCATCAAGAACGCGAAATCAACATCGGCGGTTTGTGGATTATCACCGGCTTTCGGCAGGTGAAAGCGGTTGTCAAAAAACATGCCTCGAGTCCAACGACGTACACGCTCGGCCGTAAACTCGACCATCTCATCAATGCGGTTACCTCGTTTAGCAGTCTGCCGTTGATATTTACCTTTTATGCGGGCTTGTTGATTTCTTTTTCTGCCGTGCTGTACATCACCTATAGCGTGTTGTTGCGACTATTGCAGCCGACGGTACCGGTCGGGTTCACAGCCCTGATAGCGTCGATATGGTTTTTTTCGGGGTTGATTGTCTTTTTTCTCGGCGTGCAAGGCATCTATCTCGCAAAAATTTTCACCGAAGTAAAGCAACGCCCATACACAATCATCCGCGAAGTGTATGCGGCGGAGCAGCGAGTTCAAGACTCTACGGAGCAATAGCAACGGCGTATGTGTGATGCTGCTTCGGGTGCGTTACAGTATGTACACATCAACGTGACGCGTATTATTGATGGAGACCCGCAAGACGAGCATGGTATATTGAGGGAACTGTGAGGGGGCACCATGTCTGAGCATACCGAGTCTGCGATTTTGCGCGATGTCGCCCAATACTACACCGAGACACTCCGGCAACATGGTGAGACACCTCGCGGTGTGGATTGGAACGGCGAGGATAGTCAGTTGTTACGCTTTGCACAGCTGACAAAGGTGATTACTCCTGCACTTGAAATATCAGTCAATGATGTGGGCTGTGGGTATGGTGCACTGTACGACGTCCTCAAGCCTGCGCATCCCGGTATTCGATATATCGGCTGTGATGTGTCGGCTGCGATGATTGAATCGGCACGCGCACGATATGCGCATGAGCCAAATGTCTCATTTGTGGTGACCAGCGAACCAGACGTTGCGGATTACGGGATTGCCAGTGGCATCCTCAACGTACGCATGAACTATACGGATGACGCTTGGCATGAGTACTTCCGCTCGACACTGGCGTTACTTGATCGTACGTCAACCAAAGGATTCGCGTTCAATTGTCTGACATCGTACTCGGATCGCGAAAAGCAGCGTGATTACTTGTATTATGCGAACCCGGGAGAGTGGTTCGAATACTGCAAACGCAATTTTTCGCGTAATGTAGCGATTCTGCATGATTATGGTCTATACGAATTCACCATTCTTGTGAGGAAGAATGTATGAGCAAAAAGCTTGTTATTTTTGGTAGCGCAGATATCGCTGAGTTAGCATATTTTTATTTTCGCACCGATAGTGCGTATGAGGTCGTGGCGTTCACTGTCGATGCAGCATTTCTCACAGAGAGCGTGTTTTGTGGACTGCCAGTGGTTTCGTTTGAAGAAGTGGCAGCTCTATACCCTCCCGAATCGTATGACATGTTTGTTGCATTGAGCTATTCGAAGCTCAACGCAATACGCAAAGAAAAATACCTTGCCGCAAAGGCGTTGGGGTATACGCTGACAAGCTACATAAGCTCGCATGCGACAGTGTTGAACGAGGGGAGGATCGGCGAAAACTGTTTCATCCTCGAAGACAACACAATCCAGCCATTTGTGATCATTGGGAACAATGTGACATTGTGGTCAGGGAATCATATTGGGCATCATTCGACCATTCACGATCATACGTTTATTGCTTCTCACGTCGTGGTGTCTGGTGGGGTTCATATCGGCGAGCAGTGTTTCTTTGGGGTCAATGTTACCCTGCGAGACCATATTACAATCGGTGATATGTGCGTTGTCGGTGCAGGCACCATGCTCCTCGCAGATGCAGAGCGTGAGGGAGTCTACATCGGGACTGCGACCGAACGTTCTACGTTACCAAGTACAAGGTTACGACGCATATGAGCACATACTGGCGCAAACTCGGTCTGTTGTACACGCTCCCGCCCGGGGGCCTGCACCCATTGCTGCAGAGCCATGTGGCCAATCCACTGCCGGTACATCTGCATGGAGATGTGTATCGGATTTTTTATAGTGCGCGTGACCGAAATAAGCGGTCATCGGTAGGCGCTGTTGATATTGATATCGTGGCTCGACAGGTCGTGCGCACACATACAGAGCCAGTGTTCAGCTTCGGTCCCGCAGGCTCCTTTTATGCCGATGGAGTGAGTATCGGTAACTGTTACGAGGCGGATGGTGTTGCGTATATGTTGTTTATGGGGTGGCAAAGTCCACCAGATGGGCACTGGCGTGGTGATGTGGGACGGCTACGCGTTGGCCCGGACTTGGACTTGAGTCTGGATTCAGCTGAGCCATTCCTCAGATCTGATTCTATTGATCCGATCAGCGTATCGTATCCGTGGGTAGAACGATATGCGGCCGACCAGTATCGCATGTGGTATGGGGCTACACCAACTTGGGATGCGGGGAACGGCGAGATGATTCATTGCTTCCATGGTGCGACATCTGTGAATGGGCATGTGTGGCAAAAAACGGGCTTGGCTATTCCGTACGAACTGAACAAAGCCCAAGTGTTTTCGCGGCCAACTCTGCTACGGTCTGAGTCAGGATTACATGAGATGTGGTTCTCGTATCGGAGTGGCACCGGCGAGTCGTATCGCATCGGTTATGCACACAGTGCTGACGGTATTGAGTGGATCTTAGACATAGCAAACGCAGGCATTTCTGTTTCTGTCGAGGGGTGGGATTCGGAGATGATCGAATACCCATTCGTGTTTCGGCATAATGATGAAGTGTATATGCTGTATAACGGCAATGGGAATGGGAAGAGCGGGTTTGGGATCGCAGTGCGAGAGGATCTTTTGTGAGTTATCTGACCTGAATTGCGATTTGCACTGCTTCTTTCAAGACACAATACCCAACGTGATTGACGTACACCCCGCGCTGATGTCTGGTCAGTGGGGGTGTTGGCATTTATCAAGCATGCGTTGCTGATGACGGCATACCCCAAAACAATTGTGTATTTCGGGTATGTGCTCGGTGGATATACCATTATTGCAAGCATCGAATCATACCGCAGTGATCGCCGCCGTACGGTGCGTACCCTTGGGCTAGTCGCGGTGGTGATCGTTGTGATGTGCTGAGCGCAATGCCAATCTTTCTCGATATCGCGGTGCTCTCACAAGAATCACAACGGCTGAAGGCAGATTTTTCATTTTCAAAATGGGGTGTCGCGTTTGGGCTCAGTCCAATCCTCAAAACCATTATTCGCCTGGCAAATCCTGAGTTCTATGTGGTTTCGCAGAACCGTGTATACCCATTCGTACATCCGAACTCTCACTGACTTCGGTGCTGAGTGTTTCTGCGTACATCAGCATGTTGACCCATTGGAAGAAAACGCGGTTTCGGGTCGGAACAATTACGCTCCTGTTCATCATGGGATTTACTCTAGTGGTGTATTGCACCGCAGTGGAGTACCTTGGATTTAGGAAATCACGACACACGTCATTTGATATGCTCAAAATCCCGTATCAGGTGTGTATGTTGTGCGGCATTGAAGCGCTGCGTTTTCGCAGATCATGGGACGACGTGCGTTGGGCGGTGATTGGTGTAGTGAGCATTGTGTTGATGCAGATAACCGTCCCGTGTACATCGGTGTGCGGGGTGCATACACACTCGATTGGACTATGATTGTTTTGGGTCTGATCATGGTCACAGTCATCGCCATCAGTGTGTTCGCTCATCGCCCACATTTCTGATGACGGTCATCTTTCTGACGGTGTGATTGTACGATTACCCATTGTTGTTGCGTTATCCCATTGAGGCGACGCAAACATGCACCGCGTTGGTTCGCACGCTACAGGATATACTTGCGGATGTCAGTATGATGGCGTGGTGCCCAAGGATTTCTATACAATCCCAACAAAATACACAGCCCTGCTCGATTTACCCTCGATTCACTCGACAAGTAGTCTGTCGCCTTTTCGTTGTGGGAATGCAATTCGTGGGTGAAAGGGTAAAACTGCATCATTCGGACGTGACAATTTCTCGATTAATCCAGACTACCAAAGCACGGTATTTTGGATGAGCAACATTGTAAGTTAGTGAGTATCAAGCAGATCGACCGTACAGATATCCAGCGGGTGTACACGGTAGCATATGGCGGAAAATCCCGTTACGATGTATATCGCAATACCATGCGGATGGGCAAGGTCATCCAAGTCGACACGAACGAAATTCTGGTTGCGGGGGAAATGCAGATTGGCAATCCTCGATTGCGAAACCCTGTCATTCCCCGACCAAAGGCGACGTGTCGGATGCATGGAGTATGGCAATGCACTCGCTGGACCGAGTATCCTCAAGGTGAGTCAAAAATTTCATCCGTTTTGGGAAGCCCGTGTCGAAATAAATGGCACCTGGCAAAAAGCCGAAACAACGCAGGTCAATGGAGTCTTTTTGGGCGTCCATGTTCCTGCGGCAGCGACACGCGTGCAACTGCAGTTCCATCCATATCTGCGTTGGCTCGAACTGGTCGTGGGTTGTGGGGTGTCTTTTGGGTGGTGTACTTGGTTGCACAGGTAGGTTCGTTGGTCCATGGCCATCGAGTGCAATCGATGGATCGGGTTGGCGAGAGTGATTCGTACATGATTGCACGTGCAACGCTGTGATTGTGGGATGAGCAGCGGTAATTGCCTGTACGCATTGGGTATAATCAATACAACCGTCGCGTGAGGAGACTCGTCATGCAGATTAATCCTGGTATCTTCAAAGCCTATGACATTCGAGGTATCTATCCCTCCGAGCTCGACGAAGCCGGTGCATACGCCATTGGTCGCGCGTTCGCAACCTATGTCAAAGCGACCGACGTTGTTGTCGGCCACGATATGCGTCTATCCGGACCATCCCTGTTTGCCGAAGTCACCCGTGGTCTCATTGACCAGGGTGCCAATGTGGTCGAAATAGGCCTCGTCAGCACCGACCAGTTCTACTTCGCCTGTGCGCAACTCGGTTTGCCCGGCATGATGGTGACTGCCTCGCACAATCCCAAAGAGTACAACGGTTTCAAAATGGTGCGTAAAATGCCGTACCTGTTGTCGGGCAACGAAGGTATCAGCGAGCTACGTACCATCGTACAAAACGATGCATATGCACCGGTGGACCAGAAGGGGTCACGGCGGAGCATCGATTTGTCGGAGCAGTTCATCGACCATATGCTGTCGCTCATCGACATCGACGTGATTCGGGCTGCGGGTCCGATGACGTTTGTCGCCGATACCGGCAATGGTACCGTCGGGCCAATTTTGGAGCGTGTCTACAAAAAACTCCCGGTCAACTTTGTCGGCATGTACCTTACGCCGGATGGGAATTTGCCCAACCACGGGTTGGACCCACTGCAACCGGAGAATCGTGCAGAGCTCGAAAAACGTGTTGTCAGCGAAAAAGCCATGGCTGGATTTGCGTTCGACGGCGATGGGGATCGGTTTTTTGCTGTCGATGATCGCGGACACTTCGTGTCAGGTGACTTTTTTACGGCGTTGATGGCACAGTATTTGCTCAAACGTTCTCCCGGTGCCAACATCGTGTACGATGTGCGCGCGTCATGGGCGGTCTCGCAAATGGTTGCGGCAGCCGGCGGCACCGCGCTCGAAGAACGCGTTGGCCATGCATTCATCAAACGCCGTATGGCGGACGATGACGTCTTGTTTGGCGGTGAGGTGACCGGTCATTACTACTTCAAAGACTTTTTCTTTGCCGATTCGGGATTGTTGCCATCATTGCTCACGGTCGAAATGCTCGCACGCGAGCGCACGACGTTGTCGGCACTCATCAAGCCGATTGAGGCGAAATACTTCATCTCGGGTGAAATCAATTCGAAGGTTGTTGATTCTGCCGAAGTATTGGCCGCACTCCGTGCGCGCTACCATGATGCCAAAATCGAAACACGAGATGGGCTGTCAATCATCTACAGTGATTGGCACTTCAATGTGCGCACATCCAACACCGAGCCGCTCATACGCCTCAATCTCGAGGCCATGGACGAGGCAACAATGATTGCCCGCCGCGACGAGGTGATGGGGATTATCCGTGGCTAATCTGTGGGGCACGACACATGCACCGGGGCAGCACTGCTGCTCCGGTTTTGGTGTGTCATGACGGGATTCTTGACTCGTTTTGCCAGCCGGCGCTACGGGGTGCGTGATGCAGCTGTGCTGATGGCACTTGCATTTGCTGCATCGGCAATGCTGGGAATTGTTCGTCAAATATTGATTGGGGCGACTTTCGGCGATGGGAGCGCTGCTGCTGCGTATTATGCAGCTGCGCGTCTGCCCGAAACACTGATTACCTTGGTGGCAGGCGGGGCCTTGACGGCTGCGCTGGTACCCGTACTGGTAGCCGAATCGGCGCAGATGCAACAGCGGATTGTCAATGCGCTCGCTTCGGTCGTTGCGGTGGCGGTTGTCGTGGCTTCACTCATCGGGGTGCTCGGCGCTGGCTTGCTGGTGCGTGTGTTTATCTTGCCAGGAAGTCCGCTCGCGACCCAAGAACTGACCACCGGGTTAACCCGGCTATTGTTCGTCCAACCACTGTTGTTGGCTTTGGCTAGCTTGGTATCGGCGACGTTATCGGCCCACACCCGATTTGGCATGATCGCTGTTGCCTATGTATCGCACAACCTGACCATCATTTTGGGGATATTCGCTGCACGTGCATTCCCTGCACTCTCGGTATATGGTCCAGCGCTGGGGTTGATTGCTGCCGCTGCGATCAAATTGTGTTTCGTTTGGTGGGGATTCCGTCTCAATGGGATGCATTTGCGTTGGCATTGGGAACCTACCCTGCCGCAGTTGCATACGATATTGCTGCTGGCGTTACCCACCGCGTTGTCGGTCACCGTCAACTATGCCGGTACCATCGTCGATACGTCATTTGCCTCGCGCATCGGCGTCACCGCTGTGGCAGCACTGTATAGCGGCTGGCTGCTGGCCGATATGCCAGCACGCCTGATTGGGTCAGCGATTGGGCAGGCAGTGTTCCCGCATCTTGCACAGGCGGCTGCACGTCGCGACATACAGCACCTCCGCAGGTTATTCTTCCGGACTACCGGAATTGCTGTGTTACTATGTGTTCCATTGGTTGCATTGCTCTGGATTGCCGGTCGCTGGGGGATTGCACTCATCTTGGAACGGGGGGCATTTGATGCCCAAGCAGGGGATCGCACCAATGCGGTCTTGCAGTGGTACGCCATCGGATTACCGGCGTATGTGACTACCGAGCTGCTGTCGCGGTTGCTCAATGCGACAAAAGACACACGCACGCCGTTGTATACCAATCTCGGCCAGTTACTGACCAAGGCTGGAGTGTTACTGGCCGTTGGCACGTCCGCTGGGATGCTTGCCGTTCCTGTGGCGCATAGTCTGTCGTGTTTCGCCGAGACATGTGTGCTCGCGGTGGTTGTCTGGCGCCGACTCCGCCGCCTAGAACACGATGTCACGCGTGATTGAACACGGTTGTTTGCGCACTCGCGTGCGTCCATAGCGAAAGGTACGCACAGTGAAGCAGCGCAGTACAAGAACAATTGTCTTTTGTGTGGTTGGTGTCATCATCGCGGCTGTGATGGGATTCTGGTACTTCTACGGTCGACCACTGACACAAGCAGAAGCGTTGGCGGAGATCCATGCTACCTTTGCGAAAAGCCAGGCACAAAACACGCCGTCTACTGGCATCCAACTACGCGTCGTCTCAGCCAGGTTCGGAATAGATGATGCCTATGCAGTGGGGACATTGCATGCAGATAGGGAACAGCCCCTCGCACCAAACCAGCCGTTCCACGTCGCCAGTATCGGCAAACTGTTCACTTCGGTGACCGTGATGCAACTTGCCGAAGAAGGGAAGCTGGCAATCGCAGATCCCATCTCGCAGTATGTTCCTGCCGAGGTACTTGCGGGGTTGTTTGTGGTGGATGGGGTAGACCATGCATCTGCAGTGACTGTTGCGCAGTTGATGGACCATACATCGGGTGTTGCGGACTATTTTTCTGATCCCGTTGACAGCGGATTGACTGTTGCACAAGACCTTGTGGCAAACCACCAAACCCTATGGACTCCAGCGCTGCTCCTCGATGTCACGCGGACACGTCAGCATGCAGTTGGCCTGCCGGGCAAACAATATCATTATTCTGATACGGGATACATTCTGCTCGGGCTGCTCATCGAGTCCGTTGAACAAAAGCAGTTCCACGATGTGTTAGCACATCGTTTTTTTGTGCCGCTGGGCATGGTTGATACGTACATGCCGTTCCGCTCCATTCCTACCAATCCCCAGCCGATGCCCATGGCGGATGCCTGGTTGGATGGAGTGAATATTCGCGCTGCGCAGAGCATAACCGCCGATTGGGCCGGTGGTGGTGTGGTCAGTACTCCCGATGATTTGCTTCGTTTTGCGCAGGCACTCCACACATACAAACTAGTCAATAAAGAATCATATCTCCGCATGATTACGATGCGAAATCAGTTCCAGACGGGATTGTACTACGGCGTCGGGATGATGGCGGTACGTTTTGGTGAGTTCTCTTGGACGCTCGATTTCTTGCCAGAGTCGCTCGGTCATCTAGGAATTTTGGCGACACATCTGTGGTACGAGCCGCTGACTGACACGTATATCATCATGAACTATGGGTCGAATGCCCAGCTCGAGACGAGCTTTCGTGATTTGATTACGCTCGAAACGACGCTCCGGCGCATCAGTCTGCCTCAACCCTGACGTATTGAGCGGTCAGTGTTACAATAGAATGTCTGAGTCGGAATGAAGGCCGCAGGAACACGGCCGCTGAAGGCAACGAACACACAGAACATCGACGCCGGGACACTACGTGCCGGGTCTGAAGGGGAATACATGCAAAAGGGTGCAGAGTGTATCGTGACGCCACACGCGATGGCGCAGGGTGGCGATGCGGTGGGTCGTATCGACGGTTTGGCATGCTTCATCCCAGGGGCATTGCCCGGTGAACAGGTCAAGGTAAAAATAACACAAGTCAATCCGAATTATGTGCGCGGCGAGATTATCGAGATTATCACGCCGTCGCCGGATCGTGTGCCAGTCCTTCATCCGGGTGCGCCCAACATGGAATGGCAACACATCGATCCCGTGGCACAACTCAACTATAAGGTCAAAATACTCCACGACCAGTTGGTCCACATCGGCAAGCTCGCGGATGTCCCCGAGATTCAAAAAGTCATCGGTTCGCCTGCGTGGCAATACCGCAATAATGCCCGCCTGCACGGCTACGGGAATTATCTCGGCTACCGCGCAGATGGGAGCAAGCACGTCACCGAAGTCACTGAAGACCCATTACTCCAGCCTGCACTCCAGCATGTCGTCAAGGAATTACGCGCTGCAGTGGCTGCGTTCCCTCCGGAACCACGGACGAATTGGAGTGTCGTTCTGCGCCTCAGCGAAACAACCGGCGAAGTCGTCGCTGCGCTCAATGACCTGCCCAACCGCATCGCCATTCAGATTCGTGACGCATGGGTGGCAGCGTGCCCCAATGTCGTCGGTGTACGCATGCCTTGGGGCAGTGTCGAAGGTGCCGAAACCATCAATGAACTCCACTATGGTGTCTCGCTGGATTTGAGTGCCACGACGTTCTTTCAGGTTTCGTTAGGTGCAGCCCGTGCATTGTGCGATACCGTGTTGGCGGGTCTCGGCGACATCACCGAACAGCGTATCGTTGATGCATACTGTGGCGCAGGAACCTTCACCTTGCCGTTGGCGATGCAATGCGGCCGTGTCATCGGAATCGAAGAATACGCTCCTGCTGTGGCAAATAGCCAAACAAATGCATGGAACAACAAGCTCGAAAA
>CAMCVW010000024.1 GCA_945881915.1 Thermoflexus hugenholtzii JAD2
CGCGTGATTTTCGCCGATCAGGCATACAAGCTCGAGCTCATCGACGGATTGGCAGCAGGTCAGGACGAAAACGGCGGGGCAGCCAATGCTAACGCCGTCGTCATTTCGACCTACAAGCAAGACACCTTCGAGGATTTGTGCCGCGGCCCACACGTTGCCAACACCAAAGAAATCCCGGCAGACGGCTTCAAGCTGATGAGCGTGGCTGGTGCCTACTGGCGCGGTGACGAAAAGCGACCGCAACTCCAGCGCATCTATGCGACGGCCTGGGAATCCAATGCGGCGCTCGAGCACTACTTGTTCCAAATCGAAGAAGCCAAGCGCCGTGACCACCGCAAGTTGGGCCGCGAACTGGGCTTGTTCTACTTCTCCGAAGACGTCGGCGCTGGCTTGCCGTTGTTCACCCCCAAAGGCGAAATGATCCGCTACTTGATGGAGTCGTACGTGCGCGAGGCACAGACACGCCACGGCTACCAGCACGTCTGGACCGGACATTTGGTCAAAGAGACGCTGTATCACAAGTCGGGTCACTACGAAAACTACCGCGATTCGATGTTCCCGCCGATGGTCGACGGCGATTCTGTATTCCGCCTCAAGCCGATGAACTGCCCGTCACACATGACGCTGTTCAAAGAAATGGGCCGCCATTCGTACCGCGAACTGCCCATGCGCTTCGCCGAGTTCGCCACCCTGTACCGCTACGAAGACAGCGGTGCGTTGAGCGGCTTGACGCGCGTGCGTTCATTGACGCAAGACGACTGCCACGTCTTTTGTACGCCGGACCAGATCCAAGAAGAGTTCAGCCGCTGTTTGATGCTCATCAAAGAAGTGCTGACGACGTATACCTTGTCGGACTACCGCGTGCGCTTGTCGCTGCGTGGCAGCGAAGGCAAATTCGTCAACGACGACGATAAGTGGGAGCGCGCCACTGCGGCCCTCAAAAGCGCCTTGGACGCCAATGGCGTTTCGTACGAGGCGGTCGAGGGTGAGGCAGCGTTTTATGGTCCCAAAGCAGACTTCTTGGCCAAGGACGTGCTGGGCCGCGAGTGGCAGTTGTCGACCATCCAGATCGACTTCATCCAGCCAGCGCGCTTGGGTGTCGAATACGTGGGCGAAGACAGCCAGATGCACACGCCGGTGCTGATCCACCGCGCTGTGACCGGCTCGACCGAGCGCTTCATGGCGGTGATGATCGAGCATTTCGCAGGTGCATTCCCGCTGTGGTTGGCACCAACGCAAGCCGTCATCATCCCTATTTCGGACGAAAAGCACAGCGAGTTCGCGCTCGCCGTACAGGCCAAGATGGCAGCATTGGGGATGCGCGTCGAGGTCAACATGGGTCGCGACCGCATGCAAGCCAAAATCCGCGATGCGCAGATGCAAAAAGTGCCGTACATGCTCATCGTGGGTGACCGCGAAGCAGCAGCCGGCGCCATTGCGGTGCGTACCCGCGCCGGCGAAGACCTGGGTGCCATTGCGGTCGATGACTTCATTGCTCGTGCCCAAGCCGAAATCGCCGCCAAGTCATAACCCACCTCACCGCACCGGCGCGCAAACGGCGGTGCGGTTTTGTCACAAAAAGAGAACACTATGCGACGATTCATCATTGGTTTGTTGTTCGGATTACTGGCAGGGGGCGTCATCGGCTTCTGGTGGTTACGCCGCATCGGCAAACTGGACGACCCGAGCAGTTTTGTCGGCCAAATCGCCAAAACCGCCCGTGAAGCCGCCGCCGCCAAAGAAGCAGAGCTGTGGGCCCGTTTTCAGCAGGCCCAAGTCGTCACCAAAGGCGCTTCGACTGACGATGATATGTTGGGGATCTAGAAGGTAGGCGCCATGCTTCGTCGTGCGCTGCGGACCATTCATGCAGACAAGCGCTGGTGGCATGCCATCGGTTTGGGTGGGTTGTTCAGTATGACGCTGTTCGGCCATCCGTTGGCAGCCGGCCTGGTCGTCGAGCATATGGACAATACCCGCAAAGGCTACGCATCGCCATTGCCGCCGTTCTATGATTGGACGACGCGCTACCTGATGGGCTTATTTGCGGTGTTGGTCGATTTTGTCTACTTCGTGATGCCGCTGATGGTGACGGGATTGTTGTTTTTTTGCGGTGGCTTGACGTTGCTGATGGCACGCACCGACGAAGGCGAATTCGGCATCTTGGGCGTCATTGCTGGGGCGTTGATTGCCTGGTGGCTGTTCGTTTTTCTGAGCGGCATCTCGGCAGTTGGGCGCCTCGTCTATGTGGACGACGGCGGTCCCGAACGAGCGCTGACCGGATTCCCATTGCGTGAATCTCTGCGGCGCGGAGCCTGGCGGTACTATGCAAAAGCCCGCGTGGCGAGTTTGCCGCTCTATATTGCGCCGGTGGTATGTGCAGCGGCGATTCCATTTGTCCTGCGCCTCGACTCCATCGTTGGCATCGCAATAGCGGTGGTGCTGGGTTGGCTGTGCAGCAGCAGCCTGGTGTATGCGCACGTCGGCACGATGCTCATCTATGGCGAAGTGAATACCGAACTCCAAGATTCGCCCCATGCCCGGCCGTTACTCGGTGCATGATGTGATTGCCAAAAAGCCCCTCTCCTTCAGACAAACGAAGGGGAGGGGTTTTTGTATGCCGACGACTACTGGAGCAGGGCAAATGTGCCGGTGGTGAGAAAATGCTGCAGGCGCAGGTCCATGCGCCGGCAATACTCGGGGATGTATGCACGTTCGCCGGCCGATTCGATGACCAGCAGATCGTTGAACAGCAAGACGCCGCGCGCCATCAGCAGGGTCTCGAAGAACGCATCGCTGACCGCCGGAACTGACCCAACCTGTGCATACCCCGCGCGGATGTGTTGCTCGGCACCTGGGATGTCGCGCACATAGTACGACGCGATGGCCAGGTCTTGGATGGGCCAACCCAGCCCCGCATCGTCGAAGTCGAAGACACTCACGCGCCCCGCGTGCCACATCAGGTTGTAGCCGTGCAAATCGGCGTGGATGGGCTGGACACGGAATTGCTGATCGAGTTGGGCGAATACCGCAGTAATCTGGGCGATTGCCTGTGCGACCATCTGCTGTAGGCGTGGCGTCATACTGGGGTGTGTGCTGGTGCTGATGGATTCGGTGCTGTTCATCCACAGCGTATTGACGGGCGGAAATGCTGCATTGCCCTGTGGCGACCAGTGTGCGCTGTGGAGATGCAACTGCGCCATGGTCTGGCCAAGCGCCATCAACTGCGCGACGCTCGGACGGCCACCGACAATGCGGCCGGGGAGCCAATGCGACATCGTGGCCGGAATGGCTCTGTGGAGCGCCGCCCCGGGCAATGCAAGCGACCATTGGCCGGTGGGGGTTTTGTGCGGGGTGGGCACGCTGACCTGCCCGTCGGCAGATAGTGCATCGATCCACTGCAGTTCGGCTGCCAGCCCGGCCGCGTCGCGCAGGGAATTGGTACCCAGGCGCAGGGCGTAGCGTTCACCCGTAATGGACGAGACAGCGTAGGTCGTATTGAAGCCGTGATTGACCACGTGCAGGGATACCGGCACGATGCCGAACAGGGCGCAGGCAGCCAGAGCCTGTGGGCGTAGGGTGATGAGTTGTTGGCGCTGGGTCATCTGCGCAAAAGGAATCGTCATTCCCACAATCTCCGCTGCTGCGCGCACGTACAGAGGATGCAGTCGGTGCGCATTTTCGTCGCTATAATGGATGCATCAGCCCTTTTGTTCAGTATATCAAGGACGCAACAATGTCGATTGCAATCATCGTGCACGGCGGAGCCTGGGCAATCCCAGACAATGAAGTAGCCCCCCATCGCAACGGCTGCCGTAACGCACGCAACGCCGGCTGGGATATTTTGGCGGCCGGTGGGAGTGCCATGGACGCCGTCGAAGCGGCAGTGCGCATCCTCGAAGACGATCCTACCTACGACGCCGGCGTCGGCTCGGTCCTCAACCGTGGCGGCTTCGTCGAACTCGATGCCGCGCTGATGGACGGTGATCAGCTGTTGTATGGATCGGTGGCCGGTGTGCGCCGCGTGCGCAATCCGATCTCGCTGGCGCGCCACGTGCTGAATTCTCCCGCCGGCATGTTGGTCGCCGAAGGCGCCGAGCAGTTTGCCGTCAAGCGCGGCATCAAGCTGTGTGATCCCGAGGATTTGATTGTCGACCGCGAATTTGCCATCTATCAGAATCTGATGAGAACCTATGACGAATCGAAGGACACCGGCGCCACGCCCCCTCCCGGTGAGAAAAACGCCCACATCAGTGTGGGCGGCTGGCCGGCGCCCGACATAGATCGGCCCGGCGACACCGTCGGCTGTGTGGCCATCGACAGCAATGGCTGGGTGGTCGCCGGCACATCGACCGGCGGCACGGGCCACAAGTTGGTCGGCCGCGTCGGCGATGCTCCGTTGCTGGGCGGCGGTTTGTATGCCATGAACGAATTGGGCGGGTGCTCGACGACCGGCTGGGGTGAGTCGATTATGCGCATCCTGTTGGCCAAAACGGCCGTCGATTACCTGGCAGAAGACTGCCATCCGCAAATCGCCGCCGACCGCGCCATTCAGCGTTTGGCCGACCGCGGCAGGGGCACCGGCGGCTGTATTTTGTTGGATCGTCAGGGCCGCATCGGCTGGGCGTTCAACACGCCACGGATGGCTCACGCCTGGCGCAGCGCCGATGGCCGTGACGGCGACGGCGTCTAGTCGCTTGTGGTGCTTTCTGTTCAGAAGGTGAGTTCCGATGCAGATGTTGCGCTATCGTACTGCCGTCTGGGTGTATCTGCTGTGTATCGTGCTGTACTGCGTCCCCTATTGGGGGCTGGGTCAGGTGCTCGCGCCGAGTTGCCGGTCAACGGCGCTCGGCGTCACTGTGCCCGGTGTACAGCTCGATCCGTGCGGCATGAATAAATTTGCTGATTTCGACAGCGAATTCGTACCCGAAGTATTCAATCAACTCCAAACCCCCCATAACGGACTGCTGGTCATCCGCAGTGA
Organism: Thermoflexus hugenholtzii JAD2; assembly: GCA_945881915.1. GTDB lineage: Bacteria > Chloroflexota > Chloroflexia > Chloroflexales > Roseiflexaceae > UBA965. The sequence continues at coordinate 4,982 of CAMCVW010000024.1, forward strand.
AGCGACGGAATTCGGCCGGGCCGCTAAACACCTCACCGGCAATACCCCGGCCAACATCTACACCTGGCTCATCTACCGTCTGAGCGGCGACCCTGTAACGATTCTGACACTGCTGACGTTTTCGCTGACGGCCTGCACGGGCCTATTTGTGTTGCTGCTGTGCCGCGAATGGGAATTGCTGCCGCTGGCCGGGTTGGGTGCGGCGCTACTGACGGCGTTGAGCCCGTTTGTCAGCTACTGGCAGACCTACCCGATGCACGTTGCGACGGTGTGTTGGAGCACGGCGCTGCTCTGGGGAGTGGTGCGTCTGTTCCGGCGTGGGGACGTGGTGGCCTGGTTCACGCTGACATTCGCCGGCTATAGTCTGCTGCTGATGGGTTATCCGCAGGCCATCGTGTATATGCTGTGGATGCTGTTTGCCGTCGTACTCTGGCAGAGCAGCGCGCTCCTGCGCGGTGGCGAACGGCGTCGATTGGGACGCGTGTTGGTGTTGTTGGGCTCGGCGGGCCTGCTGGCGGTGGTATTGGTGGCGCCGGTGTATTGGGACGTCTACCGCTCCTATGCCGATTCGGCGCGGAGCGGTGCGCCAGACGACTACTATTTGCATTACATTCATCGCTTCAAATACCTGTGGGTGGCGCTGATGTACGTGACGGCGCACACGGTGCCGGAGTTGTACGGAACCCCCACTAGCGTGGAATACCCGTTCCGCACGGACGGGTTTGCGCTGAACGTGGTGACGCTGTGGTTGGTGGCCGTGGCGCTATGGCGGGCCGGGCGGCAGGTCTGGGGGTGGGCGTTGGCGGGAGCAGTATTGGTGCTGCTATCGGTCTCGCCGACGCTGTTTGGCTGGCTGATGCATGCGCTGCCCGGCTTTATGCTGTCGCAGTGGACCCCGCATTGGAACACGACGCTGCCCCTCAGCGTGCTGTATGCCTGCGGGATACACGTTTTGTTGACGCAACCACAACGGTGCCGTGGCGAATCCATCCTATTGCTGTTGCCCGTTGGTGCGCTCTTGGCTGGGGTGGTGGTCGGCAATTGGTACGACGTGCCGCTGATTCCGTGGCGCATCGGCATGCTGGCTGCCGAGGTGCTGCTGTTGGCAGGCTGGATTTGGCGACGCACGCCCATCTGGCTCATAGTCGCCGTGGTGAGTACCATCGTGACGACTGCCGTGCCCATGCAGGCGCGCCGCAGTGCAGATGCGGTGCTGAAGACGAGTCCGTTGGTGGCAGCGCTGCAGGCACACGTACCTGCGGGGGCGCGCTACGCCGTGGTCGATCCGACGCTGAACTACCTGCTCCCGCCCAACATGAATCGCCTGTACGACCTGGCATCGGTACACACCTACAACAACTTTACGACGCCGGTGTATGCGCAGGTCCTGCGCGAGTTGGGCGGCAAAACGGCGTTCTATGGCAAATTGAATACCGAAATTGCGCCGAACTACGACAGAGTTGTTTTTTGGATGAGCAACATCGCCGTGGTTTTTGGGCAGGTGCTCCTGGAGGATGCCAATCTCAGATCACTGGGGATGGTGGGGCCGGCGCAGCTCATGCAGGTGCAGCAGCGCATGGGACCGTTTTGGCATACTGCGCTGCCTCGCCCGAGTTATGGGAATGACATCCGCCTCCCGGATTATCGTGGGCGTCCCGCCTACCCGGTGACGGACTATCAGGTCGCAGATGATGTGGTCAATGCGCATCTGGAAGCCCAAAAAACAGCGTCGCTGCTGGTCTTGAGCACGCTCTACGATGCGCGCTGGCAGGCCGCAGTGTATGATGGCAACAGTTGGAACGATGCAGCACTGGTGAGCATCAACGGCGTCTATGTGGGCGTGCGGATCCCTGCAGGGACGACGCAGGTACGCATGAATTTTCGCACTGCAGTGACCTGGATGTGGGTTTCGCACCTGGTCTGGGCAGTGCTGTGGGTGCTGTATGGCGGGTATGGATGGATCGATTACCGACGAAAAAAGCACGCGCTGCAGCGGCATGAGGAGGCATAAATGCGTTCAGATCTCGAGATAGCTCAGGCGGCCACACTCAAACCTATCGGTCAGATTGCCACGTTGGCCGGCGTCGAGGAGCAGTATCTCGAGCCGTATGGTCGGTATATGGCGAAAATTGATACCGCAGCCATTCATGGTGCGCGCACCGCGCGTTACGTGGTCGTCACCGCGATTACACCGACGCCGTTGGGTGAAGGAAAAACCACCACCACGATTGGCCTCGGTCAGGCGCTGAATCAGCGCGGTCACCGGGCGGTGGTTGCCATCCGGCAGCCGTCGATGGGGCCGACGTTCGGCATCAAAGGTGGGGCAGCCGGCGGCGGCTACAGCCAAATCATCCCGATGGAGCAGTTCAATCTGCATCTGACCGGCGACATCCACGCCATCGGCGCGGCCCACAACCTGCTGGCGGCCATGATCGACAATCATTTGCACCATGGCAATGCGCTGACCATCGATCCCTACTCGATTCGCTGGCCGCGCGTGATGGACATCAGCGATCGCGCGTTGCGCAATATCGTCGTCGGCTTGGGTAGCAAAGCCGATGGCCCGCCGCGCCAAGTGGGCTTCGACATCACGGTTGCATCCGAGGTGATGGCGGTGTTGTCGTTGTCACGCGATATCTTTGATTTGCGCGAACGTCTGGGTCGCATGGTCATTGGCCAGCGCAAAGACGGCACGCCAGTGACTGCCGAGGACCTCAAAGCCGCTGGCGCAATGACAGTGTTGTTGCGCGAGGCGCTCAAGCCGAATCTGTTGCAGACGCTCGAAAACTCGCCCGCCTTCGTCCACTGCGGCCCGTTCGCCAATATCGCCCACGGCAATTCGTCGGTGATGGCCGATCGGGTAGCGCTGAGTCGGGCCGATTATGTGGTGACCGAGAGTGGCTTTGGAGCCGATATCGGCTTCGAAAAATTCTGCCACATCAAATCACGCGTGTCGGGCGTCACTCCCGATGCGGTCGTACTGGTGGCCACCATCCGAGCGCTCAAGGCGCACAGCGGCCGCTACAAAATCGTCGCCGGTAAACCGCTCGACCCTGGTTTGTTGCAAGCAAATGCGGATGACGTGGCGGCCGGCTGTAGCAATCTGACGGCCCAGGTGGCCAATGCGGCGCGCTTCGGGCGGCCGGTGGTCGTGGCGCTCAACCGGTTCCCGACCGATCATGCCGAAGAAATAGCCGTGGTCAAAGAACGCGCCATGGCTGCCGGTGCCTATGCGGTGGTCGAAAGTAGCGTCTTTGCCGATGGTGGTGCGGGCGGATTGGCGCTGGCCGAGGCGGTCGAACGCGCCTGTGCACAGCCCGGTGAATTCCGCTACTTGTACGCGCTCGAGGATTCGTTGACCAGCAAAATCGAAACGCTGGCCACGACCATCTATGGCGCCGACAGTGTCGAATACAGCCCCGAGGCGCGCAAGCAGCTGGCGACGTACGAGGCCCAAGGGTACGGAAAATTGCCCATCTGTATGGCCAAAACACAGTATTCGTTGAGCCACGACGCCAGCAAAGTCGGCGCGCCGACGGGCTATGTCTTCCCCATCCGCGAGGTACTGCTGGCAGCCGGGGCGGGCTACATCTATCCGCTGGCGGGCGACATGCGCACCATGCCCGGCTTACCCACGCATCCCGGCGCCGAACGCATCGACATTGATGCGCACGGTAACACGGTTGGGTTGAGCTAATCGCGCTGCGTTTTCCGCATGAGCCGCCTGGTGCAACAGCACTGGGCGGTTTTCTCTATAACGCGAAAAAGCCACAATACTTCACACTATATTGAAATATGGTGTGATTTGAAGTGGGTTGATACGAGGAGGAAGCGTTGAAAAAACGTCACATCAAGAAGTGGAGCGTCGCAGCAACGCCAACCTACGGATCCACCGTCACGACGATGGGTTTTGCTGTAAAGGTAAAACCACGTATGTACGCCAGCGGGTAACTGGGTGTCACAAAACAACGTGATATTGTCTATGCGGTTGCCCAAGAAGCATGGGTGTCGGGCGCATTGGATGTGACGAAGGGGCAATATCAGTCGATGTACGCCACCAAGCATGATACGTTCGCGTCCTCGTAAGCAGGATTTGTCGCACAGCCAGCGCATGCTCGCAGTGCACGAGGTGGTCACGAGGCCGATGCCTAGACCGGAGCAGAGAGAACAAAACGGGTCATGGGTGTCGGTCGCGGAGTAGCTTGCGTCTCACGGCTGCACAATGCCTCGTGGCGGTAATCCACTTGATGCCACGCTGATTCCCTTCCTGAGTACGACGTTTTGGCGCTGCATCCTGCACAGCAGACGGCGGTGATGGTTTTCTCCTCGCGACACCGCCTGAGTATGTTGATGGTACTGATGGCCGTGCTTGGGCACTGCAACGGCGAAGAGTATGACGATGGTTGTATGGTGGGCAACCCGCGATAGCCGATATTTGCATTGGTGACTACGCGGACTATCGACACGACATGGTTATCATGACGCGCGAAGAGTATATCGCCCGTGCCTATGCCGAAATGATGCAGCATACAGGGTGGGATGTTTGGTGCCTGTGCAGCAGAACCGCCACAGCAGCGAACGTCAGACCACATAGCGCCGGGTGCAACAGCAACCGGCGCTTTTCCCATGAGCAATGATTCTGCTGAGCTGTAGTACGCCCGATCAACCACCATAACGCCGAACGCATGGGCGAGAAAAGCATGGCACTGCGGTCGGCTTGCGTTGCGCACTCGTGTATACTTGCATGATACATGTCGAATATTGAGTAGTGTAGTGGTCAACGAGAGACCATTCTGTGCTGAAGAGCGAAAGGACTCGAGATGATTATCTGTTCGACCTGTGAAGGAACGCTCGAAACGATAGACAAAAAATGTTCAGCGTGTGGGCACGAGGTGGTACGTATAGATGGAATCCTTGCGCTTGCGCCCGAATTAGCCCACGGTGGTGGCGGATTTGAGGCTGACGCGTTTGCTCGCCTGTATGAGCAAGAATCAAAGCATTTTTGGTTTCGTGTGAGGAATGACCTTTTGCTGAACATGATACGCAGGTATAAGCCTGATGTGCGTTCGTTCTTCGAAATTGGTTGTGGGACGGGCTATGTGATGCATGCTATCGCTCAGGAATTCCCCGAATCCCAGATTTCTGGAGGCGAGGTATTCGTCACTGGATTGAGCTTCGCTGGACTCCGCGTGCCACGCGCCACGTTGATGCAGGTTGATGCACGCAAGCTTCCGTTTGTTGAAGAATATGATCTTATCGGGATGTTTGATGTTTTGGAACATATTCCCGAAGACGAACAAGTATTGGAGAATGTGTATAAAGCACTCAAACCGGGCGGTATGTTGCTTTGTTCAGTACCCCAACACATGTGGATGTGGAGTGATGTCGACACATTTTCTCATCATGCACGTCGGTACGAACGCGGTGAGCTCGAACGCAAAGGACAAAAGGCAGGGTTCAAGGTAGTACGAACTACCTCATTCATGTCTTTTTTGCTTCCCATCATGTACATTTCGCGTTTACAACAGCGCTCGCGGATGAAGCGCGCTGACGGAATGGGGGAGTACAACATTTCACCGCTGGTAAACAGTTTTTTCGAAGCGGTTTGCCGCTTAGAGTTGATATGCATTAATGCGGGCATCAATTTTCTGTTCGGAGGTTCACGCATCGTTCTGCTTCAGAAAAACTAACACACTGCATCGAAATATCTCATCTGACTGTCGGTACAGTGCTCGCAGTGGTGATGATCAATCTCGCTACTGTAGGCACGCTACTCTCAGAACAAACTACCGAAATAGACATCAAAACGGAAAGCGCCGGGTGCAACAGCACCCGGCGCCTTTTCTTCTGAGCAATGATTCAGCTTAGCTGAAGTACACCCGATCGACTACCATCGCACCGAATAAGAGTGCCAGATAGAGCAGCGAGAAGCGGTAGAGGCCCCATGCCGAAGCAGTCGTGCCCTGACGATAGAGTTGGATGGCATAGAAGCCGAATATCGCGCCGAGCACGCTGGCCATCACCAAGTAGGCCACGCCGAGCATTTGCAACGGAGTGGGCATGATGGTGACGATGAACATGAGGATAGTGTAGAGCACGATTTGCCAGCGTGTCTCGGCATCGCCGGCCACGACAGGGAGCATGGGGATGCCGGCGCGGGCGTAGTCTTTGGAGCGGATGATAGCCAACGCCCAGAAGTGCGGCGGCGTCCAGTAGAAGATAATCGCAAACAAAAAGAGCGACGGCAACGTCAGACTGCCGGTGGCGGCTGCCCAACCGACCAATGGCGGGAACGCGCCGGCACCGCCGCCGATGACGATGTTTTGGACACTACTGCGTTTGAGCCACATGGTGTAGATGAGCACATAGTAGACCAGACCGGCAAATGCTAACGCGGCAGTTAACCAATTGGCATAGACGACCAGAATGACGGCGGCGATAATCATCAACACCGTGCCGAGGACGACCGCGTGCCAGCCCGGGATGCGCCCACTGGGAATCGGGCGGCGCCCGGTGCGACCCATCAGCACGTCGATGTCGCGGTCGAGGTAGCAGTTGTAGGCATGTGAGGCCGCCGCCATCAGCCAACCGCCGACTGCGGTCCAAATCACCAGCGCGAGCTCGGGTTTGCCGGCGGGGGTGATGTACATGCTGGTGATGGTGGTCAAAATCAAGAGCGAAATCACGCCGGGCTTGGTGAGGCTGACGTAGTCTTTGATTTTTTCGGTGACGGTATACGGACCGACAATGTCGTCACTGTCGGTGCTTGCCACGGGGGCTTCACTGGTCATTTTGGTCCAGGGAGTGTGATACGAAAGTGCCGTCAAGAGTGCGACGCTGATAATCGAAAAAGAACTCAGGACGGAATGGAGGACCGACTGCACGACGGAGGTGCTGACGAATATCCCCACAATGACCTGAGCCGCGATGAGTGTCCCCGACGTATATGCCAAGCTGCGCATGGGCCGATCGGTGTAGCTGAGTAAGGTCTGCGCGACCAGAATGGCCGTGAAGATGGCAGCGATGACCGAAAAGACGCGATGGCTGTTTTGGAGTTGGGCTATCAACCCGTTTTCGCCACAAAAGGGCAACGTCGTACAGCTCAATGCGCCGACGCTGCCGAGGAGCGTCACCACAACCAGTGCTGCCGTGGTGGCAATAGCCAGCGACCGGAAGCGATTGCGCGCGGACTCACGCTTGCCGCCCAGCTTGGTCACATCGGGGGTCGGAATGAAACTACGGACCAGCACCAGACTGGCGCTGATGAGCACGGCGATTTGACCAAATGGCTGCGCCGGCCACACCAGTAACGGGATGCTACACAACAACAGAGCGACCGATGGCCAGCGCAGGGGGGCGGTATAGACCCAGGCCAGTGTCGCAGCGAGCAGCGCAGCCAGTGCGACGATTTGGGTACGAACGAGGATTGCCGGTTCGACAATTACCAGGAAGAGGGCAGCTATAGTCAGCACCTGGACGGCGCGATTCGAAGGGGCCAGCGTTGGAATAGAATCGTTCATGGTCTCTCACATTCCTTAGAGCAACAGCAACAGTATACCGCACCGCCGTGCAACTCCGTAACGCTGTAGTACCTACTGGTACGAATACTTTGTCAGCAGCTGTATCAGATACAACACTCCCGCCAATAGATGGGCCGTCAGCACAAGCGCCAACAGATGCAACCGTAGCCCGGTATGTCGTTCACGGAACAACACGCCAAGCGTGCAGGCAAACAGCAACGGAACGATGATTCTCAATCCCCACGCGAAGTTATTGGCGGTGATTTTGGCTGGCTCCACAAAGATGAAGTATTGCAACACGGCAATCACAAAGGCAAGCAGAATACCCATTGATAGCCGGTCGCGCCAGAGGAGCGGCGTCAGCAGAATCGTCAGCAGCGGGAACGCCACGAGTTGTAACATCGAAAGTACGGGCGCCGGGCTACTGAGCTCGATAACAGTCATCCACGAGATTCCAAAATCGCTGCCACCATTGCTTCGCACGGTCGATTGCACGACTAGCACCACCAACGCGGCCACCGTCGGGCCGATTAGCCAACCGGCATGCAATGACATGCGGTCGCGGCGCAGCCAGAGCACGGCGAGCAGGACCCACAAGGCCGGGACAATCGCCATGGGGCCGTTGGGTTTGGCCAATGTTGCAGCTATCATCGCCAGCACCGCCAGTGGTTCCAACAGCCACAGCCGCTGACGCGATTGCGGGCGCAGGAGAGCGAACGCCAATAGAATCGCTGCCCAGGTGACGGGTTTGGCCACAATAGTCGTTGCATTATGAAATATCGTCACCGATCCCTGGCCGCGATAGATAAACCGATTGACATCGGGCAGATAGACCGGTGCTACCACGCACAGCAACAGCGATGTCAACCAAATCCACGCCCAATGCACGCGTGTACCGGCCATGCGCTGCATCACCAACGCCAGGATGACCATGCTCGCCAGTTGATAGAGTATCAATGTGACGGGGAGGGCGCGGTGGTAGTACGGATCCCGCATCAGCCAGGCGATTGTACCGATGGACCAGTGAAACCAGGGATGCGGGATGCTGACCCAGCGATTGCCGAAGCGCGTGGTGACCTCGGCTTGGCCATCGACCCAGACGGTGTAGCGCACCAAGGCTTTACCCGACATGAGGCGTCGTGCATCGTCCATGTGAAAAGGCAGATCCGACGCCATTGCGCCATCGATTTGGCGTTGGTAGATGACCCAATACACACTCAGCAACGCGATGGTGGCCAATCCTGCCAGCACCACCACTGCCCAGATTGGGATGTGTATGCGCCGGGAACGCAGGGCCAGGATGATTGGCGAGACTGCCAGACAGGCGACGAACCCGGCGCTGCCCCAGATCCCGTGGCTGGCGTACACCGGCCAGAGCCGGCTGATGATGAGTACCGTCACCACGAGGCACAGCCACAGGAAAAAACTGCCCCAGCCGCGTCGCGTGGCCCATTGCCGGCGAAGCCAACGTTCAGTGGCCACGACCCGCGGCATACCCCTGCGTGCGGCACGCAGTGCCGCAACCATGCCGATGAGCGCCGCGCCAGCAGCCAGCGAAGCAGTGTGTACGGGCACAATGCCGGCCAACGCCAATATCCACGGCGCGGCGCAGCCGAGGCACGCCAATCCGACCGTTCGCAACGACCAATGCCCTTGGGTGGCACGCACTGCGAGGACGACGGCACTCAATAGCACGGTCACAATCCAACTGAGCGGGGGTGCACCGGGGATCAAACTGAGTGTTGGTTGGATGCGGAACGACGCCAGTGCGATGCCTAATGTACGACCATCACGCGGGAGCGAAGGGGTGGTTTGGAAAGTAAATGATTGGCTATCTGCGCTGGCGTGAGGCAGGCGCACGAGCGTCTGATAGCGACGGAATGTATCGGACCGCACCGCAAACGTCGCCAGCGGCTGGTTTGCTTGACCGAGCATCAGTATGGCTTGTGGGTCGGCTGCGATGACGTTCAGGTGTGCAATGGACCACCCACTGCGCGGCGAAGCGCTGGTGAGTGTTGCATCTGCACCAGCCCAACGGAATGTGGTCGCGCCATCGGGCGTCGATTCGACGCCATCAAAGCCAGAAAATCCACGCATCTGTGCCGTCGTGATTGCAATCGGCATTACTGTGAGCCAGACGGCAATCAGCGATGCAATCGCATAGAGTGCGATGCATGCGAGGTGGAGACGCGTCGTGTTTTTTGGTCGGGTTGTCTGTGTAGGGTTTGGTTTCATTGCAATGCCTTTTATTTTAATCGGTTCGCGTGGAGGTTTGGACACGCGAACCGATGTGGAATCGAGAACCGAATGGATGGGTGTAGCATGCCGAGGCCCGTCCAGAACCCCCCACCCAAATGGGCAGGGTGCGGTGATTGTTGGTATGGTGCGGGTGATGGGAATTTATACTACTGCAGTTGCGTCCTCGATGTTGCCAGCAAGCGATTCATAGACTTGGCCATCGCGCATGTGATGCACGATGTCTGCATAGTGATGTACCGATTGGTCGTGGGTCGCCATGATGAGGGTGACACCTTCGCTCTTGACGATGGTGCGCATCAAGGTCATCAGATTTTTGCCGGTCGTGGAGTCCAACTCGCCGGTCGGCTCGTCGGCAATCAGGATGGGTGGGCGCGACACGAGCGCACGGGCGATGGCGACGCGTTGCTGCTGACCGCCCGACATTTCGGAGGGGCGATGATCGGCCCACTGCTCGAGGCCGACCAGTGTGAGTGCTTCGAGGGCGCGTTGGCGTCGTTCTTTGCCGGATTTGACGCCGGATATGCGCAACGGCAACTCGACGTTTTCCCATGCTGACAAAATCGGCAACAAGGCAAATGCTTGGAAGATGAAGCCGATTTTGTCGCGGCGGATGTCGGTCAGTTGGTCTTGTGACAATTTGGCGGTGTTTTGGCCCAAGAAGTAGATATTGCCCGAGGTCGGTGTATCCAACCCGCCGATCATGTTGAGGAGGGTCGTTTTGCCCGAACCGGACCGGCCCATGAACGCGGTAAACGTGCCGCGTTCGATGGACATATTGACGCCGCGCAGGGCCAAAACTTGTTCGTTGTTGACTGAGTAGGCGCGGGTGACGTCCTCGATGCGGACCGCGGTATTGTTGTTCGTCATTTCATGCGGCTCCTGATGTTGGCCATCATGCGATCAAAACGACTGGGCTTGAGCTCAGGCGGTGCATCGGCATCGGTCAAACGGCGTTCGCGTTCGATATCGGCAGCCTCGGCAGCGGTATTGACGGGCGGCTTGATAAAGATGCCGTCTGCTTGCTCCTCCATCACCAATCGGTCGCGGATACCGTAGCGTGAGCGCAGTTCTTTGGGAATCTGTAGGCGACCCGCCGAGTCGAGCATGTGGAGTTCTTCGAGGTGGGACTCGTCGAATCTGCCGGTGCCGCCCTGCACATCGAGGCGTTTGACCGTCTCGCTGCTGGTTTTGCCGTCACGAATCGACACCACTCGATTGACGAAGTGGGCGATATTGGGATCGTGCGACACGATGATGACCGTCAGGGCAAACCGCCGATTGAGCTCGTGGAAGATGTTGAAGACCACTTCGGCCGTCTGCGAGTCGAGTTCGCCGGTGGGTTCGTCACCGAGCAGTAATGCCGGCTTGTTGGCCAAGGCGATGGCGATGGCCACACGCTGTTGCTCACCACCCGACAGCTGGGCCAGTTTGTGGCCACGGCGATGATTCAGACGCACCGCGTCGATGAGTTCGGCGACCCACTCTCTGCGTTCACGGGAAGGGACGCCGCTCATAATCATGGGCAGTTCGATGTTCTGCTCGACATCGAGGTAGGGGATGAGGTTACGGGCCTTTTGTTGCCAAACAAAACCCACGTACTGGCGCCGGTATGCATCCAGCGATCCGTCGGTCAATTTGAGCAGGTCGTTACCGGCGACGATGAGCTTGCCGGCGTTGGGGCGGTCGAGACCGCCGATGACGTTGAGGAGTGTGGTTTTGCCCGAACCCGATGATCCGACCAAGGCCATCACTTCGCCGCGGCGGATGGTCATATCGAGGCCCTGCAGGGCCATCACCTCGAGGTCATCGATGCGATAGACCTTGATGAGATTCTCACAGGTAACGATGGCGTCCGATGTGGTCATATTGCCTCCCCGAGTTTGACAGCCTGGAAGAGCTTCATGCGTCGCAACAGTACCACGGTGATGGCCACCGTCGCAACCAAGACCACTCCGAAGACAGCATAGATAATCAAAATCTGTTCGGTGGCGATTTGGACCGCAAATGGTGGGAACAAATCACGTTCGATCAACGGCAACTGCAAGAACGGGATAAACAGGTTGCTCGCCGAGACGCCGATGAATGTGCCGGCCAAAATGGCAATCCCGATAATGAAGGTCTGTTCGATGGCCAACAACGTGCCCAATTGGCCCGTCGACAAACCAATGGCTCGGAGCATGCCGAGTTCAACAAAACGCCGTTGGAACGCCAGAATCGAGTAAAACAAGAAGCCGAGCATCGACAAGAACCCCGCAGCCACAAAGCCGACCGACAACAACCCGAAGAATCCTTGGCGTTCGGGTCGCAGCCGCTCTTTGATGATGACCGTGGGCGCAAATTCGCGGATGAAGGTCTTCATGCCGACGGTAATCGTACCCATGTAGATGTCTGAATCGGTAATGGTGCTCCCCTCTTCGAGGCGCAACCAGACATCGTATGGGTATTGGCCGCCTTGCATGTCGAACGAATATTCGAGATTGCCGACGATGGGCGGGTTTTCGGATGGGTATGCCGTCGGGAACAAATCGACGAAGCCGCGCACGACCACCGGGACGGACACGGTCATGTCGAGGTTATTCATTTTGAGGACGAAGTTGTCGCCCAAGCGCAGATTGACCATTTTGGCCCATGCACGGTCGACCAGCACGGCACTAGGGTCCTCGGCCAGGATGTTCATCAGCTCGCCGAGTGATTTGTCCGAGAAGTCGTCGCGCCAGTAGGCGACCTTGGGGAATTGCATCCGGTCGATACCGTAGTAATGAATGTCCACGCTGTTGCCGTTGATGACCGCCGCGGCACTACTATTGCCGACGCGGGTGGCTTCTTTGACCTGCGGGATGTTGGTATAGTCCTCGACCGGCAAGAAGTAGTACTTCGGTCCAGCCAAGCGCGTGTCTTCGGTTGCCACGATGCTCTGTTCGAAGGTCTGAACGCCACCCGGTGCACCTGGACTGGCACCCGTCACGTTTTGACCGAGGTCAAACATGCGTGCATCGCCACCGGCGATGTAGTGGTTCTTTTCGAGCAGATTGGTATCCAGCGATTTGGCCATAGATGCCGTAAAACCCGCCAGGCTCAGCGTGATTATCAGCAACAAAATCGGTCCAGAGTATGCCGACGGTGTGCGCGCCAAATAGCGCAAGGCGGTCACGCCAGCGATACCCGGCAAGCGCCCCGCAAAAAACTCCAGGAAGCGCATCAGCAATGGGAAAAACCGGACTGCGATGAGCGCACTCGCAAAGATGAACAACGTCGGGGCAATCAACAACAATGGATTGTTGAACGGATCACTGATTCCCTTGGCGTCGATGATACCCAGCGACCCTTGCTCCTTAAGCATCCACCACCCATACCCAATCGGAACCATCATCAAAAAGTCCAAGTATGCCCGCTGCCAAAACGGCTTTGCACCAGCCCGGGCGCGTTCGCTCTTGAACGAGACAATCGTATAGCGTGATGTCATGAAGGCCGGAATCAACCCTGCCACCAGCATCAATGCCACAATCTGAATGGCACGTGCCCAAGCGTCGCTCGACATCGATATCGGCAGCGGCTCGGTCGGTTGGAAGTCCAAGAACGACCGCGTCCACGTCATGAACAGCGCCGCTAATTGACCGAGCAACACACCTACAGAGATAGCCGCGATCCCGATGAGCAACCACTCGATGAAGTAGATGCCCAGTACCTGCAAGCGCGACGCGCCACGGCTACGCAGCACGGCTATTTCGTTGCTCTGCCGCTGCACGACCAGACCGGCCACCAGGATGACGAAGTAGGCAATCAAGCCCAATACCGGCACCGAGAAAATAGTCAGCGTGGCAGTCAGCTGATTGACACGGGCGATGTGGCGCAACATGGCATCTAACGGTGACACGTCGAGACGCATTCCTTTGAGGAGCTTATTCGCTTCCGAGACCGTCCGGTCGATGCGTATGCCGAAGCCCGGCACTTCGTTGGAATGCACCACGCTCCCGTCGGCCACCACATACCAGACCGCCACATGGACCGGCTTGGGGGTGGCTGCCAGCAGTTGGTTGCTGAATGCCTCGGGTGTGGTGAACAGCGTCTCGTGCAGGACGTCGGGTGAGTAGAACCAGTATTCCGATGCGGGGTCACGCGGTGTCCACAATCCAGAGATATACACCGGTACCATGCTCTTTTCGGGGGCATCACGTTGGGCAAAGACGTAGTACGTATCGCCGGGTTGCAACCCCAAGCCGAATGCAAAATCCGATGACAGCAATACTTCGAGCGGTTGGCCCGCTGCAGTTGCCACTGGCATGCGACCGTCGATGATGTCGATGTTTTCTTCGAGTTTGTCAGCAAAAGCGATCGAAATCCAGCTCAGTGGAGTGCCCGAGCCACTGGCTTCGAGCTTGAGCGGAATTTTGTCGGTCGAAATGTAGCGCGTCTGGCCCAGAATGTCCAGACCAAGGCGGTCACTCAGTTGCGTATCAAAATACTCGTTTGCGGCAGTCAATTTGTCCGGTTCGAGCGCGCCAGAGACGCTACCGAGGTAACGGTACATCAGCGCGAACGGCGGTCGACGTGTGCCATTGATCGGCGACGAGAGTTCCTCGCGCAAAATCCGGTAGCCGACAGCCTCGGCATAGACGGGGATGCTGACCACGATGGCGACCGCGACGGTGAATCCCGCCGCGATTGCCAAAACCAACGAGAGGTTGCTCCACAAACGGCGGCCGACGACCATGACCATGCCGGTCAGCCACGACAGCGGGGTGCTGCCCAATGCACGTTTGGGGCGTTGAGGGGGTGTATCGGTAACGGGCGCTGCCATTGGATCAATCCTTCCGCGGGCCTATTGGCCTATTATGACGTCGCCCGCTTTGAGTCCATCGAGAATCTCGACGCGGTCGCTGCTCACAATGCCGATTTTGACATCTTGGCGGCGTTGGCGTTCGCCATCACGAACGACCACAAAGCGTCGTCCTTCGAATGAGCGCACGGCCTGTGGTGGCAACCACAAGGCGTCTGTCTGACGTTTGAGCGTGATGACCACTTGGGCCAAGTCACCCACGTCGACTTTGAGGTCGGGTGGCAGCGTGTACTCGACGTGATATGCGGGGTCTGGATTGATGGTCGAGGCAGAGGATGTGGCCTTGGTGGGCAACTTCACGATGACACCGGGGATTTCGATGGCAGGTGAGCGTGCCAGAAAGATGCTGACGGGAATGCCGATACCAATCCGGGCGGAATCCTCGGTCGACACGCTCTGCACCAAAATCTCTTTGGCGGAGTCGTTAATGACCGTGATGACCGGACGATAGGCTTCGACCTGCTTGCCGGGACCGGTAGACACTTCGGCGGCGATGCCGTCGAATGGGGCAATCAACTGACCTGCGGCGATCGATTTTTCGATGTTTTCAAGAGCCAATTTTGCAGCCGAAAGAGATTTTTCGAGCTCGGGATCGCCGCCTTGCGAGGCTTCCTGGATCGCCAATTGAGCCCGTGTCACCGAGCGCTCGGCGCTGGCGATTGCATCGGGATTGGGTGTTTTGGTCAGCTGGTCGTAGGCGATCTGGGCGCGCTCCAGGCTGGCAGCGGCACCGTCGATGAGCGGCTGACGGTTTGCTTTGGCGGCAATCAACGTCTGATTGGCGTTGTTCATTGCCGTGGTGCCGGCGTCTAGATTGTTTTGGGCATCGACGTACGCCTGACGTCGGCGGTCATACTGCAGATGCTTGTCGTCGTTTTTGACGCCATCCCAGTCGTACAATGCCTGCGAATAGGCTTCTTGGATGAGGGGCAGATTGCGCTGTGCGGTGTTCAAATCGGATTGGGCACGTTCGACGTCGTTTTTGGCATTGGCCGTTGTCGATGACAGGTTGGCGCGTGCGGCTTCGAGGTTGGCGCGGGCGACGGCCACATCGGAGTCACGAGGGTTGACCAACTGGTCCAGGTTGGCGTTGGCCTCTGCCAAATCGAGTTCAGCGCGTTGGCGAGCCAAATCACGCTGTGTGCCGCTGCGGTCGTATTGGATTTTGACCTGGGTGTAGTTCACCTCGGCCTGGCGCAGTTGATTGGGCATATCACCCAAATCGAGCTCGGCCAAGACCATCCCTTTGGTGATGACGTCGTTGCGTTCGATGTTGATGACTTTGACAAAACCGGATTGTTCGAAGGCCAGTTCTTCTTGTTTGACGGCGGCCACCGTGCCGCTGACTTTGATTTCGTCGACGACATCGCCGACTTCGACGGTGTAGGTCTGTTTTTCCATCGCAGGAGCAGGTGGGCGGGGCGTCGGTGTTGCGCTCGATTGTGACGTTGCAGAACTGCCACATGCGCTGAGGAATAAAGCCAGAACAACAAAAGACACTACCATGTGCCGCATACAATCCTCGAATCTGATTCTATTTCGGTCTATAACGATTCTACGTACGATTATACGACATCGTAAGAAAACGTACGATCCCCAGCTTTGTTTTTTTATGAGAAAAAGGCTACAAACGGCGTGCAGTTGTGATGGTTAGAAAAAAACGATTCCCGCTGAATAAACGCCCGCGAACCGGCACATCCGCTCATCACCGCATAACCATTCCCTTTTTTCTGCGTCAGAGTATCTTTTTTTGTGAAAAACAGGATGGAATCGGTCGCGCGCACATACGGCGTCATGGTGTGCTCTTTTACGTCGAGAGAAAACGATGTCACTGCCATCGGCGGGTGACCAGGTACACTATACGCGTGCCCCATCCAACCGAGACACCGGTACAGCACAATATTCCCCAGAGAGACGGCATTTTCTCCACCCCAAAGCCGATAAAAGAAGGCATTGGTGTTATAATTTGCAGTGGAGGGTGACCTATGGCACGAATGCGTACGCGCAGCGTACAATTTGGGCAAATGAGCGGCGACAACTCATCGAGTGAAGAACTCATTCTCATGTGCGAAGCAATCGACCCGATGTCGGTTGAGGCGCGCAAGGGGGAGTTGTATGTGCTGATCGAAGGCGGCACCGACCATCACAAGCATCGCAGTGCCATCCAGATGCTCATGCGTACCATCCAACGACTTTTTTACGAAAACGCCTCGTTCAGCATTCACGCCTCACTCCGTCGGGCCATCATGGCTGCCAACCAGGGTCTGTACGAATACAACATCGCTCACATGCCGCAGCAACGTATCTCGTTTGGCATGACGTGTGCAGTCATCAAAGGCAATGACCTCTACATCGCACAGATTTTACCGGCCCAGACGTATATATTGTCCGAAGGCCAAATGCGGTCGATCCCTGCCGGTCCGTTGTGGCGCCAGTCCGCGCAGAGCACGAACGCGGCAGTCAGCAATGGCTTGCTCGGGGGCAGTCTTTCGGTCGAGCCAGAATTCTACCGTGCGGCGCTGCTCCAACGCGAGGGCTTGATTCTGGTCACCAGCAATATGGCTCGAATACTCGGACGCGACGACATGGCGCCGATTATGCGCTCGGGGGATGTCGGCATGATGGCCGAAGGCATGCACGCGGTATTACGTGACGCCACCATTGGGGACGTATACGGCATCGCCATCATGCTCGACAGCAGCAACGAAGTGGAACGCCAGCAAACGAGCAGCTTTTCGAGTATTACACAACAGTTGATGGTTGCCACTGATAACACGGGGCTGTGGTTTGCGCGTTTGGTGGCCTGGGTGCGTACCTTGCTCATCGGCGCGCAGGAGCGCCGATTTTCGCAATCCGGCAACAGCTACCGCGGTATCGCACGGGAAGAGCAACAGCGGATGACCCGCCAACCGCCCGAGGTACCGTACACGGTCGATCGCATCCCCAATCCTGCGCCGATAGATGTCGGCGACGAAATCGATGTGCAGGTGGAGCGCCTAAGTCGCAACGATACGGTCAAAAACCGTACCGAACGGCCCCAACAGGTCATCGAAGCGGTGGATGTCGAAGTACCCTCGACGCCGCTCGACACCGACTATCGGGCGACGCCGGGCCGATATCGTACCCAGCAGACCGAACCCATCAAATATAGCGAACTGATGGGCTCGCTGTTCCAACGGGTATTGAGCCAACGCTGGTTCCGCATGCCGACCCCCACGCAACGGCGCATGCAGTCCGTGTCACGGGGCGAGGGTCTGTCGTATCGCAAACAAAAACCACCATTCCCATGGGCCATGCTCTCGCTGATGGGTGCGCTCATCGCCGTGCTGTTCTTCTATGGCACCAATGTGGCGCGCGAGAATCGCCTGCAACGGAGCGAAAACAGCATCGTCACGGCAGAGGTCGCCGTGCAGTCCATCAGCGATGCAGCCACTGAACGCGACGCCGAGCAACGCATCGAAGTAGCCCGGACGATGTTGAGCGATTTGCAACAGAGCGGCGTCTTTACTGCGACGACCAGCAATCGGCAACGATACTTCAGCATGATCAACAAAATCGAAAAAGCCGAACGCGTCGTGCAACGCCGCTCGCTCCTCGAAGACATCCAGGTCGTCGCCCAACATCCCCTCAAGAGCGGGATGTTTACCAGCGTCATCGTGCCGCCACCGGCGACCTTGATCGAAAACGCCAGTAACTTCGAGATGATATATCTCTACGATGGCAATGCTGGCATTTTGTACAACGTCCCGCGTGAAGGTGGGACTCCTGCCCCAATGCTGCAACCCAATGCGCAAATCGGCGATGTGACGGTGGCCAAAGTGTTCGACGTCGCATGGCGTATCGACAGCATCATCGCCATCGCACAGAGCGCCAACAATGGCCCGTATATCTATTTTTTTCGCAATGGCAACGACTGGAACTATAGTATTTTGGCAGGCAGCCTGGAGTGGAGTCCCAGCGATCGGAGCATGCGCGTGCAGAGCTTCGGCGGCAATTTATATGTATGGGGTGTGACTGCGAGTAACATCCTGCGCTATATGTCGACGCAATTCGGTGACTTCCCCACTCCCTGGATCCAAAACGATGGCGGCCAGTCGTTCGAAACCGCAGTCGATATGGGCATCGATGGGCACATCTACTTGTTGATGCCGAACGGTAGCATCAAAGTGTTTACGCAAGTGGCAGACGGCGAGCGTACCTACGAACGCACCATGAATGTCCCTGCAATCACGCCGCCGATTCGTTCGGTTAGTCGGATGGTGGTGACGGGTGATGGCGACAACGGGTACTTCTACATTGTCGACAGTTATGGCGGCCGCATCATCCAAATCGAAAAACGCAGTGGACGCTTCATGCAGCAGATCGCGGTGCCATCCGACAGCGAAATCCAGTTGGACAATCTGACATCGGTCGCCATCGACGAGACGCAAGCACGCCCGATGCTCTACTTCGTCAACGGCGGCACACTCTACAAAGCTCCGCTGCCCGACCCACCACAAGCGTACATCCAACGCGGAGACAACGTCGTACTCCCGACATCGATACCGACCGCACCATAAGAGCCGAGGAGTACGCCGCATGCAACGCAACAGTACCGCACGCATTTCGGACCCGTGCACGATTGTCATCTTTGGCGCAACAGGCGATTTGACACGCCGCAAGCTCGTGCCAGCGCTCTACAATCTGCGCCGTGAAGGATTGCTCGACGCCAACACGACGATTCTGGGCTTTGCCCGACGCGACTGGAGCGACGAGTACTTCCGCACGCTCTTGTTCGACGAGGGCAGCAAGCATTCACGGGCACGGCTCGACGGCGATGACTGGCCCGCGTTCATCGGTCGCGTGTCGTACATCCGCTCGACCTTCGAGGACGCCGAGGGGTACACGGCCCTCGCCGAACGGCTCGATGCCATCGACGTCGCACAAGGCACCAGCGGCAACCGCCTCTTCTACCTCGCCACCCCACCCGAATCGTACGAAGACATCATCAAAAACCTCGGTGCGGCAGGTTTGGCCAACTCGCCCAACGGCGGTTGGACCCGCATCATCGTCGAAAAACCATTCGGTCACGACCTCGAGAGTGCATTGCACCTCAACAAGGTTGTCCACGAGGTCTTCGAAGAGCGCCAAGTCTATCGCATCGATCACTACCTCGGCAAAGAAACCGTCCAAAACCTGCTTGTCCTGCGCTTCGCCAACGGCATCTTCGAGCCGCTTTGGAATCGGCGCTACATCGACCATGTACAGATTACCGTTGCCGAATCCATCGGCGTCGAAGGTCGTGGCGGCTACTACGAACAAGCCGGCGCCATCCGCGACATGGTCCAAAACCACATGATGCAACTGCTGTCGCTGACGGCCATGGAGCCGCCGGTGGGTGGTGCCAGCGCCGATGCAGTACGCGACGAGAAGGTCAAAGTGCTCCGGGCAGTGCGACCGATTGCCCCCCAGGACGTCAACAAAATATCCGTGCGTGGGCGTTACAGCGCCGGTCCCGGTACTGCGCCGGCATATGTCGACGAGACGGGCGTCCAGCCAGCGACCACCACCGAGACATACGTCGCCATGCGCTTCGAGATCGAGAGCTGGCGCTGGGCCGGCGTCCCGTTCTATCTGCGCACGGGCAAGCGGCTGCCGGTACGGGCCAGCGAAATCACGGTCGTCTTCAAGAGCGCGCCGTTACTCTTGTTCCAAGACGGCCCGATGTCGCGCAGTGCCCCGAACGAACTGAGCATCCGCATCCAGCCCAACGAGGGCATCGCCCTGCGCTTCAACTCCAAAGTGCCGGGCCAAACCGGCGATATTCGACCGGTGACGATGAACTTCAACTACGTCGATGCATTCGGTGGCGAGTCGCCCGAAGCCTACGAGCGCCTGCTGTTGGATTGCATGACCGGCGATACGACGTTGTTCACCCGCAGCGACGAAGTCGAGACGTCGTGGTCGCTCATCAACCCCATCATCGAAGGGTGGAAGACACTTGGGTCACCCATCCACGAATACGTCGGTGGGAGTTGGGGGCCAGACGCCTCGCACGAGTTCATCGGTTCTTCGGGTCGCAGTTGGCGGCGGCTGTCGTAAGGGTCTGTTTTTGGTAGACGAAAAGGTGGCGATGCATGCGCGGATTCCGGATTATGTCCCTTGATGGCGGTGGCATCGCCGGGGTGTTGACCTTGGTGCTGCTCGAGCGTATCGTGGCGGAATTCCCCTCTTTTCTCAACAAAGTCGACCTGTTCGCCGGCACATCGACCGGCGGTATCATCGCGCTCGGTCTGGCCAAAGGGATGCACCCACGCGAACTGCGCAGCCTCTATGAGGGCAAGGGGCAGATTATTTTTCGTGATAGTGTCGTCGACAATGTCTTTGATTTGGGCAGCATGATCGGCGCGAACTACGACAGCACCGGGCTCGAGGGTGAACTCATCAAAATATTCGGTACGACGACATTGGGTCAATTAGGCAAGCAGGTCTACATCCCGGCGTTCGATTTGGATAATATGTCCCCCGATCCGGAGCGGCGTTCATGGGAAGCGAAGTTTTTCACCAATATCGGTGGAATCTACGGTGATGCCGATGTGCCGTGCTACAAAGTCGGCATGTACACGAGTGCCGCGCCGACCTACTTCCCCGCCTATGACGGCTACATCGACGGTGGTGTGGTGGCCAACAACCCCAGTGTGGCCGCGTTGGCGCACGCAATCGACACACGCAAAAATCACGATGCGCCCAAATTGGACGACATCGCGTTGTGTTCTTTTGGGGCGGGGCGTTCGTTGCGTTATATCGAGGGGGATGCATTGGATTGGGGGTATGCGCAATGGGCGCGGCCACTGGTCAACATCCTCATCAACGGGGTGATGGGCGTGGCCGATTACCAGTGCAAACAGTTCCTGCGCGACCGCTATTGGCGGTTGAATCCGACATTCCCGCCGGGCGTCGACATCCAGCTCGATTCGATCGAAGACGTTGGTTACCTGGTCGAGGTGGCACAGTCGGTCGACATCAACGAGACGTTGTTGTGGGTCGATCGCTGCTGGCAGTAATCTGTGCTGCTAAAAGTTCCAAGCGCTGCGCATCATGGCGATGAGCTTGAGGGTCGTCAGCATGGCCAAGGTCGCCGGCAAACTGGCCACCAGCACGATGTAGACCAGCGTTCCCACCCGGGTGAGAAAATGGTCTTGCATAATGGTAAAACGCGGCAACACCTTGTTCGCGATGGTGTCGAAGACGCCATTCCACACAAAAAAAGCTACCGCGAGAAAAACCACTCCCGCCGCAATTGCAATCAGTACACCGGCAGTCATCATTTGCTATTCTCCTTGGGTGATGCTCTGTGGCGCGTCAAGAGTCGATAGAACACCGCGCCGAACGGTAGCATGAGCCAAAAACTCAACATGCGGAACATAATCGCGGCACTCAATGCTTCTTTGAGAGGGACATCCTGCAGATGGAGCGAAAAGGAGAGTGCTGCTTCGACCGCGCCCCCGCCACCTGGCAAGACGGTGAACAAGCTCACAATCAGTGACATGCCGTAGGCAGCGAGCACATCAAAAAACGGCACTTCCAAGCGAACGCTGTAGAGCAAGGCCGTGAGTGCGGCGGAGTGTAGCACAAAAATCATCATTTGGAGGAAGAGGATGCGGATGATGCGCCATGGACTGGCGGCGAACACCGATCGTGATTTGCTTATTTCTTCGACGACTAATTCGACGGAGCGCGTGTCCCAGTCGATGCCGATGCGCCCCACCAAGCGCCGCAAGGTAGCCAACCAACCGAGTACCGTCTGTGCTGGGCGCGTGACCGCAATCACAATGACGGTCGCAATGACGCTGGTCAACAAGAGTGCAGTATAGATGGGGTATGTCGCTTGGTAGTTGGCAGTCGTGGTGATGTAGAGTAGCCCGCCGCTGAACAAAAGCAGTGCCGCGCCGTTCCACGTGAGTAATTCGGTTCCAGCTACGATGGCCACGCTGCCCGAGGGGAAGCCACGCCGGCGCAATGCCGCAACCAAAAATGCATAGGCAGCGACGCTGCCCATCGGCACGGTCTGATTGAGCAAAATACCGACGAGCGCGGTACCCATCAGCCAGATGAAGGTCTCGTTATGGTCGAGAACCGCCAAAACGGATCCGTAGATCAGCCCTGCGCAGGCAAATCCGAGCAATATCGTTGCGAATGCGACCCCAATCCACAGGCGGTCCGCACTTTTGAGTAAATGGAATGCCTCGGTCAGCTCTGCTCTGGTGGTATACCCGAGCCAACCGATGAGCGCTACCAAGACGATGCCGATAATCCATGACCATGGAATTCTATGCAATGACTTTGTCCATCGTAGAGCGATATATCTCCGCCATCATACCACAGTGCCTCATGGCGACGGCGTATGTTACGACAACATGTGGTAAACGCTAGCTGCCGCTGGAATGGTCGTGCGCATGGCCGAGGTGGAAGTGTGGGTGTTTGTGCGGGACGCCGTCGTGATGATGGTGATGTGCATGTACCAAGTTGGCTTGCAGGAGCAGTTCATGATTCTGCAGCAACGCTGCCGGCGTGTCGTGGGCCACGATGGTGCCGTTTTGAAAGATATATGCGTCGTCGGCGATGTCGGGCACGGTATCGAGGTCGTGGGTGGCGGTGACAATGGTTTTGCCGGAATTCGCCCAGCCGACGAGGAAGTCCACGACCATGCTCTGGCTCTTGGGATCGAGCGCGGCGGTCGGTTCATCGAGCAGAATGACCTCTGGGTCGAGGATGAGCACCGAGGCAATGGCGACGCGCTTTTTTTCGCCGCCGGACAGACGATGTGGTGCGCGGTTGCGCAGATGCGAAATCTCGAGCATGTCGAGGGTCTCGGCGACTTTGCGGACGATGGTCTCTTTGTCCCAACGCATCTGCAACGGGCCAAATGCCACTTCGTCATAGACGGTCGGGTTGAACAATTGCACGTCGGGATTTTGAAAAACAAAAGCCACGCGCTTGCGGAATGCATGCGCAAAGGTATCGTCCATCAGATGGTGCTCATCGAGGGTGTCGCCAAAGGCTGCGACGGTGCCGCTTTGGGGGAAGTATAAGCCGTCCAAAATGCGCAATAACGTCGATTTACCCGATCCATTGGCACCCATTATGGCTACCCGTTGTCCCTTGAGAATAGTCAGCGACACATCGTGTAGGGCAGGCTGGGTCGTATTTGCATAATCATAGCGTACGTCATTGAGTGTAAAAATCGCGTCCATGGAAGCCTCGTCTAGATTAATCCGTACCAAATACCCGATGCAATGATGATCAGGATGAGCGGGATGGCGACAATGTCGTTGCTGCCCAGGCGGAACTCGTCGAGGGTATACACCTCACCGCGGAACCCACGTGATAGCATCGCCATATAGACGTCGTTACTCAATTGGAAGCTCTTGCTGAGCAGCACGCCCACCGTCGCCGATGCCAAGCGGCGCGCGTCGGTGTCGCTGAGTTTGCCGATGACGCGGCTCTGACGCGCCTCAAACATGTCACTCGCGGATTGGAGCATGAGGAAGATATAGCGATACGTCATCCCCAAGATGACGACGACCGTGGTCGGCACACCGACGACACGCATTGCCTTCATCACATGGATCCAGGGCGTCGTCATTACCAGCAGCACCGAAAACGTAATACTCACCTCGGAGCGCAGAATCAACAGTGCTGCACTGCGTACTCCATAGCTGCTGACCTGCCAGCCCAGCCAAGGGATGGTCGCCAGTGTCGGTCCCGGTGTCAGAAAAATAGCCGGTCCGGCAATCAACCCGCTAAAGACAAGCATCCCGATCCAGACTGGTGAGAGTGAGCGGAATGGAATACGCGACAAGATTGCCAACAAGAGCGCCACCAGCGCAATGCCAGCCACGACGGTCAGGTTCCGAGACGCAGCCGAACAGGTTAAGAAGCCCAGCATCGCCAGAAGCTTGACCCGTGGGTCGAGGCGTTGCAAAAGCCCGCTACCCTCGGCGAGTTGCTCGGCATAGAGGGAGCGCTCGAGCGTCTCGGAGAGGGCATCGATGGTCCGTTGTATGAAATTGCCACGACGTTTGCCGTGGTGTGCCTCACCGCCCATGCAGGGACTCCTCGATAGAAAAGGGGACGTATGCGCGATACGTCCCGTTAGGGTGTGCGCCGGAGCGCACGGTTGTTGGATTAGGGGTTGGACTGTTCGTTACGACGAGTGATGCGTGCGGCGATGTATGTCGATACGAGCATGGTCAAAATAATCAGACCGACACCCATGACTCCCGACAAAATGTACCCCAGCTGCTCCGACGAAATGAATGACACTGCGTAGTCAGGGACCGGTGCCTGCCAGATTGCTGCATACTGCAGGAGCCCCGTTGGTGCGGCGGTTATTGTTTGTCCACCGTCGAGTTCAACGAGTTCTTCGGCACCCCATTCGCCCCAGGCGGTACCAGCGGCAATGAGCCCGAGCGGGGTCATGACCAGCAAGGTGGCAATTACCAGCCACATGCGGCGGGCACCCTGCCAGCCTGATGCGACTGCTGCATGGGCCCCCGCTGGGACGCCCGTCTGTGCAATGCTCAGCAGACTGATGTCGTTCTTTTGCAGGTACGCGATAACTCCAGCAGTCACAATCAGCTCGGCGAAGCCGGCGATGCCGATGTGGCCAATCATCATGGCGGGGACAGCGATGTCGAGCGGGTATGGCGCATACAACGGTGCACCGTTGCTGTCGGTGAAGTACATCGGCTGGATACCGAACAGCACGGCCGTGGCGAATGCCGCAGCATTGATGGACAGATACCCGGCAATGCCCGCCGCAATCACGCGTCGGGATGAATCGACCGCACTATTGCCGGCAACGATGCGGTTTGCGTAATGTGCCACAAAGACGCCAACGATCGCAATGGTGAAGCAGTTCGCACCGATGGCAAGGATGCCGCCGTCGCCGAAGAACACGGCTTGGATGATCAGAGCAATCGAAACCGATATGACTGCAGCCCAGGGCCCGAGCACGATTGCAGCCAGAGCTGCTCCGGTTGCGTGGCCCGTCGTACCGCCAGGGAGAGGCAAATTGAACATCATGATGATGAACGAGAAGGCTGCGAAGACCGATAACAATGGAACCATGCGCATCGAGAGGGTCTTTTTGATGCGCGCGCTGGCAACATACCAAAACGGCGTTGAAGCGGCAAACATGGCGACGCAGGTGGACGGACTCAGATAACCATCGGGGATGTGCATGGACAACTCCTTCGTAATTCGAGCGAATCAGAGGCACCACGGTGGTGACTCATTCAGAAGTATCGCGATTAAACCCGACACTACTCTCTACTACGTATCGTAACAGGCAGTGGATGTATACCGTCATACTTTGGATGAGAAATTATTGAGAAATTTCATCGATGCGTTTTTCGACGATGACGACGTCGCGCCAGGTGCCTTCGAGTTGGGCGTGGCGTTCATAGATACCCACTTCGCGGAAGCCGGCCCGTTCCAGCATACGTCGGCTGGCGACGTTTTCGACAAAGATACGCGACAACAGCTTCCAGTAGCCATGGGCGTGTGCTGCATCGCACAGCGCAGCCATCAAGACCGGACCGATGCCCTGGCCGCGCCAACTGCGTTCGATATAGATCGAAAACTCGGCCACACCGGCATAACAGTCCCGCTCACGGTAGCGCGATGTACCAGCGAAGCCGACTACAGCGTTGTTGACCGTCGCTACGACGCATGGGAATTGCGGTGACATGGCCGATGGGAGCATGTCGGTGATGCTGCGCTGGCGTGTCTCGAAGGTCGCAGTCCGCTCGGCAATTCCCTGATTGTAAATGCGCGTAATCGCCTCGACGTCACGTGCTTGGGCGCCGCGCGTGTGAATGGTGAGCATCGCTGGTTAGTTCCCAGCGGAAAGCGCGGCCCGTATCTGTATGGCATGTGTCTGGTCATGGGCAGCAAACGAAACGATGAGTGCACGGAGCGTCACCACTTCACCCGTGTAGCGCACACCGACACGGTCTAGTTCGTCTGGTTCAATCGTGCTCAGTCCATCGACCGTGGCTTGCCGCAAGGCGATGAAGGCCGCCAAGACATCGTCGAGCGAACGCCGGGCATAGCCAGCTGCGACAACAGCCTCGTTGGGATCGAAGCGGATGAACTGCGGTCGTTCTTCGGCCAAAATGCGATCGACCCGCTCTATCTGTAAGGGATCTATGTCGATGAGGTGACCTATCACCTCGACCACAGACCATTCATTCGGTGCCGGCATGCGGTGCGCCTGGGTGTCGTCTATGCCAGCGACGAGGCGCTGGAGTTCGGCGGGGAATGCGGTCAATGCATCGAGCGCTCGGCGAAAATCATGCATGGAGTGGACTTCCTTTGTCTTCAAGAGAGGGGCTGTTTTTTGCAATGTGACGGAGGATTACGTGGATGTGTCGGTAGTGACTGTAATCGTGCTTGGCTAGGTATTCTAACATCATGTCGACCCGCATCAGACCGACTTCGGAGTGCCAACCGGTCCGAGAAAAATCAGCACTCTGTAGACCTACCACGAGTGCCAGCGTCTGTTGCCGCTCGTAGACGAGTGTGCCCAGCAATGCATTCATGTCTTGATGCTGGTAATGATTCGTGCGTACCGCTGCATCCTGGTCAAATGGGAGGATTGTTGGTGCATCGTGCGCACACAAAAGTTGGATGCGTTCGCGCATCACACGCTCTGCATCGCCGAGATGACCGATGATTTCGACAATCGACCATGCGTCGGGGTACGGCCGAACCTGTGCATCACGCGCTGGAATGACTGCAACTAATTGCTGTAATTCGGCGTGGAAGCCACGCAGGCTTTCGATTGATCCAGAGACTAAATCAGTCATGCAGTACCTATCGCGTACTTGACAATCCACATACAGTGTACATGGAATGTCAGCGAGTGTGAGTGTTTCCATGTGTAATGAAAAAAATTATACTAAATAATTGAAAGAAAGCAAAATATTCGGCAACAAAACCCCCCACCTAAAATGCATCAGTAGCCCGGACGTATAGAGAACCATCAGTACACACTGCAGTGGAGTCAAATCGCCTACGTGGGTGGTCTGATGATTGGACGTGTCAATGGAAAATAAAGGAATGGTGTGGCTAAAAAACCACACCCGAAGCGCACCAAAATCTACAACAACACGAGTCATTGCGCCGCTGTCACACAACGCCCAGGTTGGCGCGTATTTGCTGATCATGCACAAAATCGTGTTTGGCAAGGTAGGTAATGACATCGGCAACGACCCACAGCCCGTATTCGAGATGCCAGCCGGTGCGGGCCAATTGGGTAGGTGAGTACGTTTTGAAGGTCTGCAATGTCGTCTCGCGTTCGGCGGCGAGGGTGCGCAACAGCACGGTGAGATCTGCCTGTTGGTAGCCGTTGCGGACGACGGCGGCGTCTTGGTCGTAGTTAATGATGGCGGGGTGGTCGATCGTCGTCATGCGCACAATCCGGTAGCGCAGGAGTTGTTCGGTGTCGATGAGGTGGCCGACGATTTCGACAATCGACCATTCGTTGGGGGCGGGTTTGCGCCGAATCTGCGCATCGCTGAGTGGGCAGACGAGGGTGCGCAGCATGGGGTGGGAATGGCTCATGCTGTCGATGTTGGCGTGGAATTGCTCGATCATGGGGATTAGTCCTTTGCGTTTTGTTGATAAGCCTGGAAGACGGGTTCGGCTGCGGCATTGCCGCCGCAAATGATGGCAACGGGCTTGGAGTAGCGGGCGATGTCGATGGCGCCGCTTTGGATAGCGGCGATACTGGCGGCACCGGACGGTTCGACGAGTTGGTTGGACTCCGTCCACAGCCAGCGCATCGCCGTCAACATCTGTGTATCGCTGACCAGCACAATCTGGTCGACGGATGCCTTGGTCAGAGCCAATGTGGTGTTGCTGACGGCCCGCGGCGACAGGGTGTCGGCGAAGGTAGCCACGTTGGTGAGCGTAGTGACCTGGCCGGCTGCCACGCTGACGCGCATACTCGGCGCACCGGTGGGCTCGACGCCGATAATCGTGGCGCTAGGATTGCGCTGTTTGAGCGCAGTAGCAACTCCGGAAATGAGCCCACCGCCGCCAATTGCAATGATATACAGGTCTGCATCGGGCACATCGGCCATCAACTCGACGGCCATGGTGCCTTGGCCGATGACTGTCGGGAGTGCTTCGAACGAATGAATGTAGGGAATGTTGTTTTTTGCGGCATAGGCGGTAGCGGCGATGTGGGCATCGTCCCAGAGTTCACCGTGGCGCACGACGGTCGCTCCCCAGGCCTCGACCCGAGCGACGCGATCCGCACTTGCACGGGCCGGCAGATAGATGGTGGCCGGGCAGCCCAAGCGGTTGGCAGCGTACGCCAAGGCGACGCCGTGATTGCCGCCGGATGCCGTGCAGACGCCGCGGGAGCGCTCGGCTGCAGTCATCTGGAGCAGTGTGTTGAAGGCGCCGCGGACCTTGAACGAGCCGGTGACCTGCGTGTTTTCGAGCTTGAGCAGGAGCTGCGGATGCAAATCACCTCGGAGCTGCGGCGCCGGTAGCATGGGCGTGTGGCGGATGTACGGTGCGATGCGTTGGTGCGCCTCGTCAAAGAGATGCGGAGCAATGACGGTCATATGATGCTCGATTCTGTGTGGTTTTGGATATTATAGGTGGGATTGAAAGTGAAGGGTATACGGTGCATCATCAGGGGCGAGGTCGTCATGCCCCGCGAAGCGGGGTACCTCGCCCGTAGACTGAATCAATATGCGGGGTTTATTGGGGTATCGAGCGGGGTTTATTGCAATAAACCCCGCTCGATCAGCGGTTTGCGGATTTGGACGGCCAAACTACTGCCAATCACGGCAGTGACCCCGGCCAACACGAACGCCAGCAGGTAATCACCGCGGGCATCGTGTGCCACGCCACCCAGCCAAGATGCAGCCGCTGCGCCGAATTGGTGCGCACAGAAAATCCAGCCGTAGACGACCGGGACATTGCGTGCGCCAAAAACCTCGTTGGTCAAGGCAACGGTCGGCGGCACGGTGGCGATATAGTCGAGGCCAAACAAAATGGCAAACACCGACAAGCCAATGGGGTCGTGGACGAACGGCAAGATGAACAACGACAGACCGCGGAACGCATAGTAGATGCTCAGCAAGCGGCGCGGATTGTAGCGATCGGTCAGGATGCCCGACCCGAGGGTGCCGACGAAGTTCATCACACCCATCAACGCCAATGCGCTGGCAGCGACGGTCACCGTAAAGCCGTGTTCGACCGCGTGCGCCATTAGATGCGTGCCGATCAGCCCGTTGGAAGTGGCCCCACAGATAAAGAACGTCGTGGCCAACAGCCAGAAGTCGCGGTTGCGCAACGCCTTACGCATCACGCCCGGCTCGCTGACGCGCGGCGTGGGTTTGGTGTCGGGTGTCGCTCCCAATGCGACCATCCCGACATCTGCAGGATCGGTACGGACGATTGCCAGAATGGGAATCATCACCACAGCCGCTGCAGCTGCGACGACGATCGACGCCGTGCGCCAGCCCATCGATTCGGTCACCAAAGCCAGCAAGGGAATGAACAATAGCTGACCGGCGCTCGTCGCTGCGCCAAACAAGCCCTGGACCAAACCACGTTGCGCCACAAACCAGCGGGTGGCGACTGCAGCGCCCAAGACCCCGCCGACGATACCCGTACCGACGCCGCTGAGGGCGCCCCAGGTCAGCGCAAAGCCCAACTCGTCGGTGATGAGCGTCCCGGCGACGGCGCTCAACCCAATGGCCAGCAGACCGATGGTGGCGGTGTAGCGCGTCCCAACGCGGTCGATGAGGGTACCGATGAATGGCCCAGACAGACCATACAACAGCAGACCAATCGAGACCGCCAGACTAATCGAACTACGCGTCCAGCCGAACTCGGTCGTCAGTGCTGGCAGAAAGACCCCCGGCGCGACCCGCGCCCCTGCCGAAATGAGGACCGCAGCGGCGACAGCGGCCGTGACAAGCCAGTGCCGTGTGATGCGCATGGGAATCCCTTCGTGGTGACTCTCGGGCGACAAATCTATGCATGGGGAATCGGTGCAGTCAGAATACTCTGGATGACTTGCCCAAGCAAACTTCTACGGGTCGCTTCGTCTGCAGCAGTAAAGCCGTTGAGACCGATGATATTGCCCGTATACAAGATACCAATGACCAAAGAAGCCAACATCGTGGCCCGTAAATCAGGCTGTGTCACTGCGCTCTTGCGGAGCTCAGACACGAAATACTGCTGATGGAGCGTGCGCATCATTTCGGCCCCGTGTGCATCATTTGCTGCGACGCGCACCACCCCGGTCATCTGCATCACAAAATCTTGTTGGATGCCGGATTGGCTCAACGCGCTCGCGATGTGCATTCCCCACTGCTCTTGCGCGACATTCTGAATGACAAAAAGCAGCGACAGCGCCAGCGGCGGGAGGGTCATGGTCTGTTCAAACAGCTTCTGCTTTGACTCGAAGTACTGGATGACCAGGCTTGGGTCGACATTGGCATGCTCTGCGATGGCACGTATCGTCGTACGGTCGTAGCCTGATTGGCTGAATATCCGTCGTGCAGACGCCATGATTGTTTCGCGTGTTTGCGTCCCGGCACCGGGACGACGACCTTTGGCCTTTTTTTCCATGTCTTATTTTATCATAGAGAAAATATATCAACGACTGTTGATTTTTATACGCACCTATGGTAAGGTGTCGCAAATAAACATGTGTTTATTTGTTGGTGAAGGGGATGGGTATGAGTCAGATGAAGCCAAATGCATTGTTGCTCCCGGTGATTTCTCTGAGCTTGATGGCGGTCGTGTCTGCGGTGAGTGGGTTGAATGTGGCGTTGCCATCGATTGCAGTCGACACCGGTGCGAGTCAAACAGAGTTGACCTGGATTGTCGACGCGTACACCGTGGTGTTCGCAGGGCTCCTTTTTTTGGCGGGAGCAATTGGTGATAAATATGGGCGGAAGCTGCTATTGATCCTCGGACTGCTCGTATTTGGTGGAGCGAGCAGCGCAGGGATGGTTGTGAGTGACCCACAGACGCTCATCCTGGTGCGGATGGTGATGGGCATCGGTGCCGCGGCAGTGATGCCATCGACCTTATCGGTCATTACGACGTCGTTCGAGACGTGTGAGCGCGCCAAAGCAGTCGGGATTTGGGTCGGTGTGGCAGGTGGTGGCGCCATCATCGGATTGTTCGGCAGTGCCCTTTTGCTTGAGTATTACAGCTGGAATTCGTTCTTTGCACTGAATGTCGGCTTGGCGGCAATGGGTTGTATCGGTACCATCCTGGTCGTAAAGGAATCGACTGAGCACCAGAGCGGCGGACTGGACTGGATCGGCGGAGTGTTGGTGAGTGCCGGTGTAGCGGCGCTGGTATTTGGGATTATCAATGGGCCGGAGGAGGGCTGGTATACGACCAACACCTACCTCGCATTCGGCATGGGGGTAACCAGTTTGGTCGCATTTGTGGTGTGGGAGTTGCTTCACAAAAATCCACTGCTCGATCCGCGCTTGTTCGGCAATCGGGCCTTCAGCGCCGGGGCATTGTCGATTCTGGTGCAGTTCTTCGGGCAGTTTGGGTTCATTTTTGTGAGCATTCAGTATCTGCAGTTTGTCGTTGGCTACAGCGCCTGGGAGGCGGCATTGCACTTGTTGCCGTTGCCGTTGTTCTTGTTACCGACGGCCCGTTTGGCAGGTCAGTATGCCAAAAACATCCCACAGAAATATATGGGCTCGGCCGGACTGATTTTTTTCGGCGCGGGCATGTGGATGATTAGTCTGCAGACCGCAAGCTTTGATCTGACGCTGTGGATTGTTGCGTTGGGAATCTATGGCATTGGGATGGGGTTGGCGGCAACGCCGGCGACGACCGCGATTATGTCGTCGTTACCGGATGCCAAGCAGGGCGTCGCCTCGGCGGTGAACGATACTGCCCGTGAATTCGGCAGTGCCATGGGCATTGCAATTTTGGGGGCGACGCTGACCGATACGTATGCAACGGGGATGGCAGATGTGGCGAGCAAACTGCCGGCGCAGATGGCCGAAAAAATCACGCGCACGATTGCCTTCACCAAAATGGATCCGCCGGCGATGTTGGCCCCGATGTGGGACACGCTGGTCAGTACTGCCAATGATTCCTTTGCGCTGGGAATGACCAACGCGCTCCATATCGGCGCATATGTAGCCTTTGGCACTGCAGTACTCGTGTTTGTGTTGGCGCCGGCTAAGCAGCAGGCCTAGGGGTTGAGGAAACCCGCGTCGTCCTGAGGGACGGCGCGGGCTTTTCGCATGGAATTTTCGGCAGCAGCGCCGCTGCGCATACAATATGTCTGACACGGTCGTTGCAGACAGCGGCGCCAAAAAATCAGGCAGCCCTTCAGTTTTCTCATGTAAAAAAGGAAAAGACCGATGGATGTGGCACAGATATTTACCGAATTCGACACCCTCAAAACTGACCGGCAGCGCAAATACTACCTGAGCCAAGGCGCACAAGAGCCGGTGCTGGGCGTGCCGACCGGTGCCATGAAGCCCATCGCCAAGCAGGTGAAAAACAACCAAGCAATCGCCGAGGAACTCTACGCAACGGGCAATTTCGATGCCATGTATCTGGCGGGCATGATAGCAAATACGAAAATAATGACCAAAGACGATTTCCGGCGCTGGCTCAAAAGCGCCAACTTTTGGATGATTTCTGATTTCATCATCGCGGTCTCTCTGTCCGAAACGCCGTATGCCCAAGAGCTCGCCGACGAGTGGATTGCCGGGAGCGGCGATTACGAGATGTCGGCCGGCTGGAGCTGCTACGAGTGGCTGGTAGGCCGACTCAAAGACGAAGCGTTTGATCAGACCAAACTGGCCGGCATGCTGACCCGCATCGAGCAGACATACCTGACGATGCCCGATCGTACCCAGCAGTCGATGCGACGGTTTATCGTGGCGCTGGCCATTTCGTACATTCCCTTGCACGATGCGGCATTGCAAACGGCCGCGGTCGTCGATAGTCAGGTGGCAACACTGCCGAAAAACCAGCAGCCGGGGACGACGTTGGTGCACGACATCCAGCATCGGTTGTCGATGTCGCGCGTGGGGTTAAAGCGCAAGTATGTGCGCTGTTAGTGTTCGCGTTTGCCGTGATTGAGCAGGTCCATCATTTCGGCGAGGCGTTTGGAACGCGTTTCGGGGCGTTTGGCGCTGTCGATCCAACGCATGTAGTTTTTGCGGTAGTAGGTCGGCAGGCTGTCGAAAAACGTCTTGGCGGCGGGGTGTTTGGCGAAGGCAGCAGCGATGTCGTCGGGCTGGGTGGCCACTTGCGGGCCTTCGACGGTGAGGACGACTTTGACGGGCATCTGGGGGTATACGCCGCTGCCATTGAGCCAGGCTGGCCCCATGCGCAAAAAATAGGAGCCTTGGCTGTGCAATAATGCGCCGCGGATGGTGCGGCCGTTGACCGTGCCACTGATGTGGTAGCGATCACGGGGACCCCACAGGTCGGCAGGCAGGAACGGCAACTCGACTTGGAGTGACGTGCCTTTGGGGTAGACGGTGGCGGTGAATTCTTGGGTGAGGGATGCGGTCATGCGTGGCCCTTTCGACGCGAGTTACGAAATCGTGAGTGCGATGGTCACGATGTCACCGGCAGTGACCTGCTCGGCAGTCTGGACGATTTTTTTGATGGGGACGAGGTAGCGGCCGTTTTTGGGGAAAAGCGACGTCGTCCACGCCGTCGCACCCAGCTGCGCGGTCACCGGTATGACACCCCAGCCGT
Organism: Thermoflexus hugenholtzii JAD2; assembly: GCA_945881915.1. Classification (GTDB taxonomy): domain Bacteria; phylum Chloroflexota; class Chloroflexia; order Chloroflexales; family Roseiflexaceae; genus UBA965. The sequence goes on from CAMCVW010000024.1 coordinate 39,377, forward strand.
AGCTGACCAACGACGACAGCGCTTTTATGTCGCGGCTGGCGTCGTCGGGGACTGCCACAAACAGGAACGGGGCGGGACCGCGCCATTCGAAAATGTCGCCACTGATGGTCAGCTTCATGATGGCTTCCATTTGTCTATCCATCGTGTGGAGCGATCCGCTTTCGCCGTGCTGTCGAAAAAATCAGCGCGACACATCGATGAGGTCACGCAACATGGCGGCGGCGGTGGGCATGGGACCACGTTCGGCCGAGGTTGCCGAGGCGCGGCCCGAGATGTCGGTATGGTAGACCACGCCCATCTCCCACTCGCTCATGCGAGCCAAGGGGTGATCGGCCGGCAGGGCGGTTGGTTTGACGCTCAGGTCATAGCTGCCGGCAGCATTGCGTTCGGCTTTGCAGAGCAGCACGATGCGCTGGCCCTGGGCGACAGCGTTGGTCAAATCGGCAGCGGTCAGGGCGGTGATGCCGGTGACCGAAAAGTCGCGCACGTTGGTGGGTTGATTGAGGACGGCATTGGCGACGATGGTCAGTTTGTTGGCGGCATCCCAGCCTTCGACGTCGAGGGTCGGATCGGTCTCGGCCAGGCCGCGCTCCTGGGCTTCTTTGAGCGCTTCGGCGTAGCTGCCGCCGCGCTCCATGCTGCGCAGGATGTACTGGGTGGTGCCGTTGAGGACGCCCTCGACGGAGTGAATGACCGAGCCAGCCAGATCACGGCGACCGAGGTTGATGGTCGGCAAGGCACCACCGACACAGGCCGAAAAGCGCAGCTTGGGTTTGGACGGATCGCCGCCCATGTCACTCAATACGGCGAGTTCGGGGTAGGCCAAGGCCAATGGGCCTTTGTTGGCCAGGATGGCGTGCATGCCGCGTTTGAGGGCGGTGCGCACGGCGCTCAGGCCGGGCTCGGCGGTCTGCAGGTTGACGGGAGTGGCCTCGACGAAGGCGTCGGCGTCGATTGATTCGACCAGCCGTTGGGCGATGAGGGATGCGCTCCCGCCGGGCAGCGAGGCGACACCGCGCTTGGCTTCTTTGGTGGCGATGAGCAGGTCGATGTCGAGGCCGTTGGGATTGCTGACACCGCCGCTGGAGTCACAGACGGCGACGACGCTGACGGTCAGCTGGTAGTTTTTGGCCAGTAATGCCTGCTGTGATTTGATAATGCGGAGCAGATTCAGGTTGACATTGCCGAGGCCGGCGATGATAAGACGTAATGTACGTGGCATAGTGGTCCTCGTTTATTATGCGGTGCTTGCTCTATTGTAAAGCAGGCGCTGCTGGTCGAGGCGACGTTGGGCCTCGCGTGGGTTGTTGCGGATGTAGCGGCGTACATTATTCAAGTAGGAACGCGTTCGGATTAATTGATCGTCATAGTCACGTTGCCAGACCTGATTGATTGATAGAGAAACGATGCGTCGTGTACATGCAGCTTTGAAAAGTCCGATGAAAGATGAAATAGATTTACTCAATCGTTTGCTCATAATGCCGAACGGCGGTGCAGGCAGAAAATGTGTCGAACGCTTCATCTGAACTAACATTTGGACATGGTCAGGCATGACAACAATGCAATCAAAGTGCATAAGCGGCCGGAGGATTTTGGATTTTTCCCATTCTTGCATCACAATATTCCCGAATTCGTTGAGGTGCATCTCCCCATGTTGAATTTTGCCAAAGAGCTCTTGGCGTTGATGCGTCACGATGGTGAGAAAGTACCAGCCTTTAGAACTGTAATTCCACTGCTGATTCCTACGTGAATTGCGTCGTCGACGCTTGATCATGAACGTATCCTTTCGAAATGGAGAGCAGGGTTTATTTTCGGGTGGGGTTTATTGCAATAAACCCCACCCAATTCAAACCATATATGAAGCCGCATAAAAACCCCCGTACGGATGAATCCATCATTCATACCGTCGGGGATGGTGAAAAAGGTACGCGGGTTTTTGCGTCCAGAGCGTCACACAGCTGTGTGACGCTCTGGACGCGGGACGGGGACGGACGACGGACGACGGGACGGGGACGGACGACGGGACGGGGACGGACGACGGGACGGGGACGGACGACGGGACGGGGACGCACGCCGGGACGGGGACGCACGCCGGGACGCCGGGACGCCAATCCGTAAAATCATTTCCCCCCATCGATCGCAATGACCTGCCCCGAGAGCCATCCGGCGTATTCCGACGCCAGAAAAAGCACCCCGTGCGCGATGTCGTTGGGTTGGCCGAGGCGCTGGAGGGCGATGGATTGCACCAGATTGTGTTGCACTTCGGGGCCGTACGCGTCCCATTGGCGTTGGGTGTTGGCATTCGAAAGCACGAATCCCGGTGCGATATTGTTGACCGTGATGTTGTACGGTCCGAGCTCGTGGCAGAGCTGGCGCGTCAGATTAATCTGGCCGGCCTTGGCCGTGGCATATGCTTGGATGCCCGTCAGGCTCGGTCCCAATCCGGCGCCGCTCGAGATGTTGATGATGCGGCCGCTGCGGGCCTGCTTCATCCCTGGGGCAGCCGCCTGCGCAAAGTAGAACGCGGCCGACATGTTGACCGCGATGATGGCATTCCATTGCTCGAAGGTCACTTGCTCGAGCGGCTGACCCACCTGGCCCAAGACGCCGCCGGCGTTGTTGACTAGCACGTCGACGTGACCGCTGGCGGCCGACGCAATTGCCTCGTTCACGAACGCCGTCACTTGGGTCGGATTGCTCACGTCTACCGTACGGACGCTGCATTGGCCGCCGTCGGCGCGGCACAACGCCTGCGTCTCGGTCAGCTCGGCCGCGATCAAATCACACGCCCAGACATTGGCACCACGGGCCGCGAAGGCCTGCGCGATTGCCCGCCCGAACCCGTGAGCGGCACCGGTCACGATAACCGTTTTGTTGGTGAATTCGATGTGCATCACGCCTCCCATGCCCGACACAGCGTCGGTTCGGTATTCTCGTTACAAAATTCTGATATTTTGTAAAAACGAATAAAATTAGTAAATAAACGAAATTGATTCGTAATTGAACAGGTGGGTGTATCCATTCGAATTATCCACATATGCGGATAATGCAACCGGTTGCACAACGCGATTATTGCTCCCAGCCGTCGCTGATGAGGGTACGCGCCTCGGTAACGGCGACCTCCCAGATGGCGAGCATCTCTGCGTCGGGACGTTGATAGAGGCCCTCGTAGTTGCCGTCGCCGTAATATGCACGCATCGGATCGCCCACCAAGTTGACCAGGCCGGTGCGATCGGGGTAGACCTTTTGGGTGGTGGGCATGGTCACGTCGGGGAGCCGCGTCCATGGGAAGTTTTCCATCCATGATGCATGACTGCTGAGTGGATCGGTGGCTTTGACTGCCGCCCAGGTCTTGGGAGCGCGCCACCAGTTGTGGAACTTGACCTGGGTGCCCGGATGGTCGGCCATCCACTCGAGCACCAGACCGTCGACCGGGCTGTTGCCGCCGTGGCCATTGACGATGACGATACGGCGAAAACCCGAATGGTACATGCTGTTGAGGATGTCGCGCACGAGGCTGATGTACGTGTCGATGCGCAGGGTGATGGTGCCAGGGTAGGATTGGAAGTAGGGGGCCATGCCATAGCTGACCACCGGGAAGACGGGGATGCCCAGCGGCTCGGCGGCATCGGTGGCGCATTTTTCGGCCAGGATGCTATCGACGCTGAGGCTGAGGTAGGCGTGTTGTTCGGTGCTGCCCAGGGGCAAGACACAGCGGTCGTCGTGTGCGAGGTATTCCTCGACCTGCATCCAATTCATCTGTGAGATGTTCATAGGGTCCTCGTTGTTAGGTCGTAGCGGCGCGCTTCCAGAGTGTCGGTAACAGAATTGAGACGAAAATAAACATCATCCCGGCATACTGCAACGCAACCAACTGTTCACCCAGGAACAGAATGGCAATGGCGCTGGCGGTGGGTGCCTCGAGCACCAAAATGAGTCCGCCAGTAGTGGCAGGGATGTGCTGCAGCGACAGGTTGAACAAAGCATAGCCGCCCAAGGTCGGTCCGATTGCCAGCGCCAACAGAATCAACCAGGCGGTCAAATCGCCGACTTGGAAGATGCCCGGCGCAGCCGCCTGGCCCACCACCAACGGTGCGGCGAGCAGCATGACCAATAGCGACATCGAGCCAGTGGCCATGGTTATCCCAAGCGACGCCCACGGGTTGACGGTACGCACAGCTTTTTGCGTATACAGCACATAAAACGCCTGCAACACGGCGGTGGTCAATCCGACGACGATACCGAGCCAGTTGAGTTTGATCTGCTCGGGGTCGTAGAGTTTGACCAGCAAGGCCATGCCGATGAGCGACAGCAGCAGGCCGATGACCTGCACGGTACGCAATTGCTCGCCGAACATAAAGCGCGCGCCGATGGTAACGAACGTCGGGAAGAGATAGATGAGCACGACGGCGATGGCCGCCCCGTTGAGGCTGACCGACCATATCCACAGCGCGTGGTAGATGCCGATCGAGACGACGCCCAGCAACGCGAGTGGCGTGAAGTCGGCTTTGCTCACACGCAGCGCGGCGCGATTGCGGATGAGGAGCATGCCCATGACGGCGATGGTGACAAAGACGTCGCGCCAGAATGCCAGCGTCACACCCGGGACGTGATAGACGTCGAGCAGGTATTTGATGCCCGGGGCGGTGCCTGCCCAGACCATGGCAGCGATGGTACAGAGGATGATTCCGGTCCGACGTGAAGGCGTCATCGCTGCGGTGCTCCGATATGGTGGAATGCGTTCATTATAGGTTAAGGGCGCAGTACCCCGCTTCGCGGGGCATGACGTCCGCGCCCGTACGGAATGTGTGGGGCGAGGTACCCCGCTTCGCGGGGCATGACGACCGCGCCCGCACGGAATTTCTGGGGGCGCAGCATGCCGATTGGATTGGAGCGGGGTTTATTGCAATAAACCCCGCAAACGGGATGCCATGACGGGGTGGCGGAAGGGACGGGGTTTCAAGACTTAATTGGATGCAGATCACCTGGAATGAAGATGGCACGCCGACGGAGGCGTGTCGCGCGCAGGAGATTGTGGTTGTGTCGGCATGCCATGACGGGGTGGCGGAAGGGACAAAAAAATCCCCGTGCGCCGATTGGCGCACGGGGTTCCATTGGAACAAGCAACCTTACGGAACGGCGACGGGCACGACTTCTTCGCGGCCATCACAGGTCTCGAGCTTGAGGTCGTAGTTACCGCCAGTTTCGACGACGATGCTCGTGCTTTCTTTGGCGGCGAGGACTGCACCATCCTTGAGGTTGTTTTCGCCGAATGCGTCTGCCCCACCAGCAGAGACGTACAGACCACAGAGGTCAGCATCCTGAGGAGCGGTGACGTTGATCTTGTGGGTTACACCACTGCAGGCCGAGATCGAAAAGACCGCAACGAGAGACAACAGTAGCAATGAGAGTGAACGACGCATGGAATTCTCCTTCGCTGAAAAACAGCACAAGCCATGGAGTGTGAGAAAGACATATAAATACTACCAGAATCTGTACCGTTTGGCAAGAAGTTCCGTATGCAACGATGTAATCGTAGCCACAAAAATGTTGGCTCCTGCGCACTGAAAAATTAACCCTCATTTAACGTTTTCGCATCAGATAAATAACACCCATTTGGTACGGTAAGGTCATTCGTCCGATGTGAGGCTGAATATGACCGAACAAAAATCCCATTGGTTTACATCACAAATCGTGCTGAGCTCGTTGATTGTTGTGCTGTCGTTGTTTACTGCGTATATCAGCTACGAGCGGTCGTTGGCGAGCTCGGCGCAGTTGCGGCAGAACACGGCCGGCTTGCGTGAACTCATGCTGGGTACGTCGGCCGAAACCATGGCCAACGCGACCTTCCAATCCGACTTGTCCAATTACAGCGATGCCGAATTTGCCACCGACGAAGACCAACAGCTGAAGTATGAGCTGCGCTACTCCGAAGAACTCAGCGCAGATATCGAAGCCAATCCCGACGATCCGTTTTCGGATGCGTACTTCGCGGAAATATTTGGACCGTCCGACGAACATCATGACGACGCCGAATTGCTGTTCATCGCCGCCGATGGCTACTCGAAGCGCGGAAACGCCCTGCAGCAGATTATTTTGATTACCACGTTGGGGTTAGGATTCGTGGCCTGGACCTCGGTCATCAAAAACGAACGGCACCTGATCCGCATTGTCTTTATCGCCTTTGCGTTTATGACGCTTGGGTATAGCATCTATCTGTTTACGCTGGTGCCGGTAGTGGGGTAGGGGGAGCAGCGATACACGTTCATTGCAATCCAAAGAGGTATCGCATGCGTGCGGTACTTCTTTTTTGCACGTTGCAGGGGGCTCAGGTCGGGGCTTTTTGTAAAAAATTCTATTGAACGTGAATCGGCATACCATGTTTACTACATTCAATGGTAGACTACAAAGAACCGATTCTGTCCGAGGTGCCCATGCAATCGACCATTACCGCCATCACCGCCCAGATGCAGGCAGCCCAGTTGGACCCGGCCGCCATCGGCGCGTTCATCGACGCCTACGGCCAACTCGCTGCCGGGGCCAGCGGCATGCTCCCCGAGGCGACCATCCAACCGGTGCGCGACGTCCCCACTCTGGGCGCGCTCGACGCACACACCGCCGCGGGCAGTGCGGCCCTCAAAAAGACCATCGTCCTGCGCCTCAACGGCGGCCTAGGCACCGGCATGGGCCTCGAGCAGGCCAAATCACTGCTGCGGGTGCGCGGCGACGACACGTTCCTCGATATCGTCGCCAAACAGCACCGCGCCCTAGTACAGCAGACCGGCGTGTCGCTGCCGCTGGTGTTTATGAACAGCTTCGCCACCGACGACGACACGCGGGCCTACCTGGCGCGCTACCCCGACCTCGACACGCGCTCCGTGGTGCAGGGGCGTGTCCCCAAGATCCGCGTCGACACGCTGGCCCCCATCGACTGGCCGGCCGACCCTGAGCTCGCATGGTGCCCTCCCGGTCACGGCGAGCTGTACCGCGTCTTGTGGAGCAGCGGGGTGCTCGACGCACTCATCGCCGCCGGCTACGAGTACGTCTACTCGGCCAACATCGACAACCTGGGTGCCACCATCGATACGCGCATCCTAGGGTACATGGCCAGCCAGCAGATCCCCTTTGTGATGGAGGTCACCCGGCGCACCGAGGCCGACCGCAAGGGCGGTCACCTGGCGCAACGCCCCGACGGCCAGTATGTGCTGCGTGAGAGTGCGCAGTGCCCGCCGGCCGATATGGACGCCTTCCAAGACATCGATGCGCATCAATACTTCAACACCAACAACGTCTGGTTTGCCCTGCGCCCGATGCGTGATCTGTTGGACAAAAACGGCGGGTTTTTGCCGTTGCCGATTATCGTCAATCGCAAAACCGTCGACGTGCGCGATCCGGCCTCGCCGGCGGTCATCCAGCTCGAGAGCGCTATGGGCGCGGCTATCGGCATCATCCTCGGCGCACAGGCGGTAGCGGTCCCGCGTGAGCGTTTTATGCCGGTCAAAAGCTGCCAAGACCTGCTGGTGCTGCGTTCGGATTGCTTTGCCCTCAACGACGCTTACCACCTGGTGCAGCGCCACCCGGGCCAGACGCTACCCATCGTGCAGCTCGATCAGCACTTTTACAAGGTCATCAGCGACTTCGAGCAGCGCTTCCCCGCCGGATCGCCGCTGCTCCAGCAGTGCACCGCGCTGACCGTGACGGGCGATGTGACCTTTGGGGCTGATGTGTCGTGTACGGGTGCGGTGACTATCCGGGCAGTGGCGCCGGCGCACATTGCGGCGGGTACGCAATTGCCTGATGGACTGCATTCTATTGCCTGATACGGCACTGATAGTGTTGACAAACGCGGCGCGTCCGTGGTACAACAGATGATGAATGACATAATGTGATTGCCCCTGTGGCAGCTGGTATAGAAAGATGCTTCCATGTCGCGACCGACCTACCTCCAAGCCCTGACCCAGCGTGTGCTCATCTATGACGGCGCAATGGGCACCAGTATCGACGATTTTGATCTGACCGCCGAAGACTACGGCGGCGAGCGTACGTTTGGTTGCCGCGACTACCTCGTGATAACCCGGCCCGACGTGATTGGCAAGATCCACGCGTCGTTCATGGAGGCAGGCTCCGACGTGCTCGAGACCTGCACCTTCCAAGCCACCAAACCGCGCCTCGAGGAATGGGGTCTGGGCGAAAAAGTCCACGAGGTCAACGTCACCGCCGCCCGGTTGGCCCGCTCGGTGGCCGACAGCTACACCGCCAAAGACGGTCGCCACCGCTACGTGGCCGGCTCGATTGGACCCACCGGCAAGCTTCCCTCCTCCAATGACCCGGCCCTGAGTGATGTGACGTTTGATCAGCTGAGCGACACCTTCCGCGAGCAGGCCATGGCCCTCATCGAAGGCGGCGTCGACGTGTTGCTGGTCGAGACCAGCGTCGACATCCTCGAGGTCAAGGCCGCGCTTGACGGTCTGCGCCGCGCCAAAAAAGACATGAACCGGCCCAATGTGGCTGTACAGGCCCAGATTTTCCTCGATATGAGTGGGCGTATGTTGCTGGGGACCGACATCCCCGCCTACATTGCCACCATGGAGGCCATGCCGGTCGACGTGATCGGATTGAATTGCAGCACCGGCCCCGAGCACATGCGCGAGGCCATCCAATACCTGACGGCGCACTCACGCAAGCCCATTTCGTGTATCCCCAATGCCGGCCTGCCTATCGAGGTCGACGGCGCGACGGTGTTCCCAATGGAGCCCGCGCCCTTCGCCATTACGTTGGGCGAGTTCGTCACAAAATACGGTGTCAGCGTGGTCGGCGGCTGCTGCGGCACGCGCCCGGCCCACATCGCCAAATTGCGTGAACATCTGGGCGACGACATCGTCCCCATGGTGCGCGACATCGAATACATCCCCAGCGTCTCGTCGGGCATCCGCTCGGCGGCACTGCAGCAGGACGGTACGTTGACCATGATCGGCGAGCGCGTCAACACGCTGGGCTCGCGCAAGGTCAAACGGTTGCTCATCAACGACGACTACGACGGTGTGCTCGAAGTGGCCCGTGAACAGGTCGACAGCGGCTCGCACATGCTCGACGTGTGTGTGGCCATGACCGAGCGGAGCGACGAACGCGAACAGATGGTGGCGTTGATCAAAAAACTCACCATGAACGTCGAACTGCCCCTCGTCATCGACACCACCGAGCAAGACGTGCTCGAGGCTGCCTTGGCAAGCTACCCGGGCCGCGCCATCGTGAACTCGGTGTCGCTCGAGGGTGGCCGCGGTGAGAAAATCGACAAAATCATGCCGCTCATCGCCCGCTACGGCGCAGCCACGGTGGCGATGACCATCGACGAGACCGGCATGGCGCATTCGGCCGAGCGCAAGCTCGAGATAGCCCAGCGCCTGGCCACCATCGCCCGCGAGGAATTTGGGGTACCGGCCGAGGCGCTGATTTTCGACGTGCTCACCTTCCCCATTACCACCGGCCAAGAAGAACTGCGCCATGCTGCGGTCGAGACCCTCAACGGCATCCGCTTGGTCAAAAAACACATCCCCGGCTGCTTTACGACCTTGGGCGTCAGCAATCTGAGCTTCGGCGTGGCGCCGCATGCCCGGGCAGCCTTGAACTCGGTCTTTTTGTTCCATGCTGTGGCAGCGGGGCTCGACACCGCGATTATCAACCCGAGCCATGTCAGCCCATATGCCGAAATTCCCCAGGACCAGCGTGAACTCTGCGAGGACTTGATTTTCGCCAAACGTGAAGACGCCCTGGCCCGTTACATCCAGTTCTATGAGGCGAACGGCTCGAGTGACGAAAAAGAAGTCGTCAATCCGACCGCCGGTATGTCCGTCGACGAGCGTTTGTACTGGAAAATCCTGCACCGCAAAAAAGAAGGCGTCGAGGCCGACATCGATGAGTCCGTCCAACAACGCTTGACCCCGCACGGCTTTGTGTTGGGCGACACCGTCGCCACCACGATGAACGCCGAAGGCGCCTCGCCGCAGGGCCTCGAAGCCGTCGCAGTCCTCAACAACGTGCTGTTGCCGGCGATGAAGCAAGTCGGCGATTTGTTTGGCGCTGGGCAGTTGATTTTGCCCTTTGTGCTGCAGAGTGCCGAGGTCATGAAGAAGACCGTGTCGCATCTGGAGCGCTATCTCGACCGGCTCGAAGGCACCAGCAAGGGCAAAGTGGTCCTCGCCACGGTCTATGGCGACGTGCACGACATCGGCAAAAACCTGGTCAACACGATTTTGTCCAACAACGGCTACACCGTCTATGACCTGGGCAAGCAAGTCCCGGTCAATACCATCATCGAAAAAGCGCTCGAAGTCGGTGCCGACGCCATTGGTTTGTCGGCGCTGTTGGTCAGTACGTCCAAGCAGATGCCCATCATGGTCCAAGAACTGCACAAGCGCGGCTTGTCGTTCCCCGTGATGGTCGGTGGTGCAGCGATTAATCGACAGTACGGCCAGCGCATCAGCTTTGTGGATGGCGACGAGATGTACGGCGCCGGCGTGTTCTACTGCAAAGACGCCTTCGAAGGCCTCGAGACGATGGACACGTTGATCGATCCCAAGCTCGGGCCGAACTTCAAAACCCAGGTGCAGAGCGATGCCGTCGCCGCCAAGCACGACAAAGAGCGCGGCCGGCAGACGCTGACGACGCACGGCCGGGCCGGGACCGGCGATGCCAATGCACGGTCGGCCGTCAAAAGCGACAATCCTGTGCCGACGCCGCCGTTCTGGGGCGCACAGGTATTGACCCGCATCCGCCTCGACGACGTGGTGGCCAGCATGGACCGCAACGCGTTGTACCGCCTGCAGTGGGGTGCCAAAAACGCCAAGGGCGAGGAATGGGAAAAGCTGAAGGCCGAATTCGACATCAAAGTGCGCGACTTGATGCGCGAAGCCGACCGCGACGGCTGGCTCGAGCCCAAGGTCGTCTATGGTTATTACCCGTGTCAATCCCAAGGCCAAGACGTCATCGTCTATGACCCAACCGACCGTTCCAAGGTGCTACAGCGCTTTGTCTTCCCCCGCCAGCCCGAACGCGAACGCCTCTGTCTGGCCGATTACTACCGTTCGGTCGCGTCGGGCGAGTACGACGTGATTGCCTTGCAGGTCGTCACGATGGGCACCAAGGTCGACGACATGACCGAAGAACTGCAGAAGCAAGGCGATTACAGCCGCTCGTACTTTATCCATGGCTTGGCGGTTTCGCTGGCCGAGGGCTTGGCAGAGTACACCAATAAGTTGGTGCGCCAGAGCCTGGGCTTGGGTGGTGAGCAAGGGCGGCGCTATTCGTGGGGCTACCCGGCTTGTCCAGATTTGGATGAACACACCAAGTTGTTTGCGATTTTGCCTACGGACAAAATCGATGTGACGCTGACCGAG
>CAMCVW010000025.1 GCA_945881915.1 Thermoflexus hugenholtzii JAD2
GGTGGATTCCGTCGTGACGGTGACCGCCCAAGCGGCAACTTCCGCCGTGATGGTGATGCCACCCGCCCCTTCGGTGACCGTCCCCCACGTCCGAGCTTCGGGAGCGACCGTCCTGCCTTCGGCGGCGATCGGCCACCACGCGACGACGATGCACCACGCGGTGACGGCGGTGATCGTCCACGACCACGCAAGCGCCCATAATCTGGTTCTCGGCTGACTCTTCATTCCCCCGACGGCACTGCCGACGGGGGAATGTTCTTTTCTCAATCGGTATAGAATAACTTGAGACTGAATTCGCAAAAACGTCTCTCACATTGCATGCTTTTCCTAATTCATAATTCCTCATTCATAATTCATACTGACAGGTGAGCTATGCATACAATCGCAATCATCGGTCTCGGTCAGGGGCTATCACACCTACAAGCCTTCCAAATGCTCCCCGATTGCCGGGTAGTGGCCGTCTGTGATGCCGACCAGGCGCTGGCACAACGCATCGCAATACAGTACAACGTGGCTACCGTGCATCCCCACATCGACGCGGTCCTGTCGGACCGCAGTATCGACGCAGTCGTCATCGCCACGCCCGATCACCTGCACGGCGCGCATGCCATCATGGCGCTGCAGGCCGGCAAACACGTGCTGTGCGAAATCCCGATGGCGCTGACGATAGACGAATGCCAGCAGATTATCACCCTCTCGGAACGCCATGGATTGACCTACCAGATGGGCAATCAGGTGCGCTACGCGGCCTGCCTCACAGACATCGCCGCGCTGCTGCGGGCCGGTGATTTGGGGCCGATTTTCTACGGCGAAGGCGAATACCTGCACGATTACCACGACATCGTCGACGACCGCCCCGCCGACCACTGGCGCATCGACCCGGTCACACCCCAGACCACCCTGCTTGGCGGTGGTCCACATGCCCTCGATACGCTGCGCTGGTTGATGGGAGTGCGCTACGTCGAAGCGCAGGCGTACCACGTCAGCATCCCGTCCGAATGGCACACGACGCACACGACGGTCGCTCTCCTCAAGGCAGACTCCGGTGCCGTCAGCAAAATCACCGTCTCGTACGGCATGCAACGCCCCTATTGCCTCTATTACAGTGTCTACGGCAGTGCTGGGTCGTTCGAACGGAGCCGTGATCAGGGCAGTCCGATGGCCGAAACGACGAATTACTATTCCCACCGCAAACTCAGCGGGGCGCGCCGGCTCATCCCGGCCACCGTACCCAATTGGTACAATCCACGCCTGCCACGCAGCATGATGCTCGGCCATGGCACGATGGAGGTCGAACAAGCTCAGCGCTTTGTGGCGGCTATTGCTGCCAATCGCCTGGCAGATATCAACGCGCGTGAAGCCGCAGACTCCATCGTCCCGCTCATCTGCGCGCTCCAGTCGGCAGATCAAGGCGGCGGGGTGGTTCACATCCCCGAGCTGGAAGTCCATAGTTGAAGCTGTTGCGTAAGAGGCAGACCGACCAGTGGTCTCATCGGTTTGAGAAAATTTCGTATTTTTGACAAAAACTATTGTGGTATCGATTACCCGAGCCAAATTACACCGATCTGCTACAGAGTGGTGAATTGTTCCAACACGCTGTGTATCATTCTGGCACTCGCTAGGTTCGGGTGCGTTTTTTCAGAAAAACACATCTTGATCAAACGTCGTCTGTATTCCCGGTATGATGAGCACCACAACACGCCGATTTGTGGCAAAAGAGGACACGCATGACACATCCACCCACCCAGGATGGACGGCAACCGGTGCATATCCAGACTGTTGACGGCACGTTGGCAGGTCGCCTCGACGAGGCACGCAACATCCGCAGCTTCAAAGGAATCCCCTTCGCTGCGCCGCCGATAGGGCCGTTACGCTGGTGCGCACCGCAACCATTGGCACCATGGCAGGGCGTGCGCCAGGCAGACCAATTTGGTCCACGCGCCATGCAATTGCCAGTGTTCGGCGACATGGATTTTCGTTCGAACGGCATGTCCGAAGACTGCTTGTACCTGAACGTCTGGACGCCCGATAGCGGCGCGACCGGACTCCCCGTGTTGGTCTACTTTTATGGCGGTGGGAACATCGCCGGCGACGGCTCGGAACCACGCTACGACGGCGCAGCGCTGGCCGCCCAGGGAATCATCACGGTCACCGTGAACTACCGTCTGGGCGTATTCGGATTTTTGGCACACCCTGAGTGTGCAGCCACAGATGGCAGCATTGGCAACTACGGTTACCTCGATCAGATTGCCGCATTGCGCTGGATTCAGACCAATATCGCGGCATTCGGCGGTGATCCAGCACGGGTGACCATTGTGGGCGAATCGGCCGGATCGGTATCGGTCAGTGTGCTCATGGCCAGCCCACAGGGCAAGGGATTGTATGCCCAGGCGATGGGCTCGAGCGCGTCGGTTCTGGGCACCATGACGGCACATACCCGTGCGGACGCCGAACAGTTTGCTACCACGTTTGCTTCCCAAATTGGCGCACCGACGGGGGCAGCATTGCGCGCGTTGCCCGCCGAACACCTGCTGCAGCTCGCCCACGCCTGCTCGCCAGAGGACTGCAATGCAACCATCGACGGGGTCTTTTTGCCCACATCACCGTTCGACATCTACGCACACGGGCAGCAAGGACACGTTCCGTTGCTGGTAGGGTGGAACTCGACCGAAGTGCCGCATATTTATGTGCTGGGCGACCAAGCACCGACCGTTGCCAATTACCACGCTGCCGTCACGGCACGATTCGGTGCCGACGCGCCAGCCGTATTGGCGGCGTATGCTGTACACACCGATGCCGATGTCATCCCAGTCGCCACTGATCTGGGGAGTGACTTGTTCACCGGCCACAGTACCTGGCTGTGGGCCGCATTGCAGCATCAGACGACGCAACAACCGGTCTACCGCTACTTCTACGCCCATCCACGCCCCGGCATGTGGCCCGAATTGGGCAATGCGGTGAGTGGCCTGGCTGGCGGCGTCATCCATACGGACGAACCTGCGCCAGCAGCGCCGCCGATGGCGGTCGGAGCGGTCCATTCCGCCGATATCGAATACTTCATGGGGAATCTAGCAACGAATACGGTCTATGCCTGGGACGCAACCGACCACGCCATATCAGCGCAGATGCAGCAGATATATCTGCATTTTGTCAAAACGGGCAACCCGAACGGTCCCGGCATCCCTGCCTGGGAACCGTACCGCGGCACGGGTGCACAGACGGTGTTGACGATCGCCGCACAGAGCAATTGTGCGCCGGAACGCCTGCGCGAGCGCTATCTGGTGCTCGAGGCATTGCGGTCACAAAATAAAAATCAAACCCATAGCCCCACGGCATGCCGTGGGGCTATGGGGCATGCCCCCCGTACCGAGGGCAGGCGTGGGGCTATGGTCTGATCAAAAAATCCGCACGTGCCGCGGAATCCGCCACCAGCTGCGCATTCAGGCCATCGTTCGTCGAAATACGTGCGTCTGCCTGCTGGCGCGTGAATCCCCACGCCTGCATGTGCCGATTGGCCAAGCGTTCCATGGCGATGGGCAGCGGCGTATCGAGGTACCAGCATTCGTCCAATTGGCCGCGCACATGCTCCCACCCATCGGCATCATGGAGCAGATACAAGCCTTCGACGATGACGATGCGGGTGGCAGCAGGAACGGTCGTTGCATCTGCAATCGGATCGCCGATATTGTGCTCGAAGCCTGGCCAGCTCGCCGCTGCCACGCCACCCGCTCGGCGCACGTTCTGGAGCGCCGCCACAAATCCGGCAGCGTCGAAGGTCCACGGCGCGCCACGTCGCACAAACGCCGCAACAGGATCAGCGAACTGCGTCAATTGCGCCTTGGTCAGATGGAATCCGTCCATCCCCAGCGCCACTGCCGTCCCCGCCCCGTGCGCCGCATTGAGGTGTGTCGCCCACTGCGCCGCCAACGTCGTTTTGCCGGCACCGGGAACGCCGACCAGCCCGATCATCAGGCGAGTCGGCGACGCTGCGAGGAGCGCGTGCAGTTGCATAATAGGGTCTGTGAGCAAGGTTGGCATGATGTGCTCCCAGGAAAAACGATATGTGTATCCTACACGCGTTTTCGCTGTGATAACACCCAACTGCACGCCCAGAACGTTTATTGCTCGTGAATCACAATGTCCAAGCCGCTATCGGGATGGTATGACCACGAGATGTCATATGTATCGAATTGTTCGCGTTGCATACCATCGAGCGCACGTGTTTTATCCATCCGTTGCATGATGTAACTCGGGACTGGTACAGCATTCAAAATACACACCAATTCCTCAATGGGCGCACCCTGGTCTTCTTTGCCTTCACCGTCGATCGATACCGTTTTGCCGCTGTCCATCAACTGCGCATAGCCGGAATAGTCCGTTGCACATGATTCCAACGCAGCCTGCAGCTTTGACTTGCCGATACTCCCGATTGCATCCGTCACCTGACCACAACTGCTCAACACCAATACCATCAGCAGCAACACATGCTTGATATGCATATCACGTCCCTCTGTACATACATTCCACCCGTTGTCGATACCGTGGATGGTGTAGGATATGCAAAAACACGTCCACAAATGTGGACGTGTGTACAAAAAATCCCTGCTTGTGGACAAAATCACCCGATACGTACTGCCTGGGCTTGCGCCTGGAGCGCCAATTCAGCGGCGCGGAAGGCGTGGGTCTGGGTCATGGCGAGCTCGGTACGGTTGAGGCAATCGCGGATGAACGCCCCAAAGAACGGATAGCCGACGGTGCCATGGACGGCAAAGTGGTGTTCTTTTGACTGATCGACCAGGTACACATGGTCACCACTCTGGTCGCGGGCGACGTCGATGTACTTGCGCAATTCGATATAGCCTTTGGTGCCCAGGATGATGGTACGGCCGTCACCCCAGGTGCCCAAGCCATCGGGGGTGAACCAGTCGACGCGGAAGTAGTTGCTCGTGCCGTTGTCGCCGATGATCGTACAATCGCCGAAGTCTTCGAGCTCGGGGTAATCGGGGTGCGCATGATTGGCCACACTACTGGCCTGCACGGTGCCTCCCGTGGCCCCGCTGTAGAACAGATATTGCTCGACCTGGTGGCTACCGATGTCGCACAAGATTCCACCGTATTGGGCTTTGTTGAAGAACCAACTGGGCCGATGCTGCGCACGTAATTGATGTGGACCCAGGCCAATGACCTGGAGCACGCGGCCGATAGCGCCGTCGGCAATCAACTGGCCGGCGTAGACGGCACTCTCGACATGCAAGCGCTCCGAGAAATACACCATGTATTTTTGGGTGGTCTGGGCCGTGGCCTGGCGGGCAGCGGCGAGTTGCTCGAGGGTGGTGAAGGGGCACTTATCGGTGAAGTAGTCTTTGCCGTGTTGCATCACCCGCAGGCCCAGGGCACAGCGTTCACTGGGGATAGCAGCGCTGGTGACCAAGCGGATATCGTTGCGCTGCAGGATTTCTTGTTCACTGCGGGCAACCTGCACCTGCGGGTACGTTTTCACAAAATCCGCGACCTTGGCGGGGTCGGAATCATAGACCCATTGGAGCGTCGCACCGGCCTCGACGAGTCCATTGCACTGGCCATAGATGTGGCCGTGATCGAGGCCAATGGCAGCGATGGGGAACTCCCCGGGAGCGACGACGGGAGCCGGCTTCCCCGTGGGGGCATAGGTCATTCCTGCGCTCATGTCGGGCTCCTTTTTGTCGATAAAACCGCTACTTGGCGTTCATTTGGGCTGCGTAGCCACGCAGATGTTCCAAACTGGTGTTGAGGCAGTCGAGGGGATTGCGCGGGCAGGTGTCTTGTTCGACGGCATACCATTCCACCCCGTTTGCCTCACCCCAACGCAGGATAGGCAGAAAATCAATCGTGCCCGTGCCCACTTCGGCGAAGGATTGTTCGGCATCGTCGGCCATGTCTTTGAGGTGGATGATGGGCATGCGGTTGGCGTAGGTTTTGATGTAGGTCAGCGGATCTTGCCCGCCTTTTTTGACCCAGTAGACGTCTATTTCGGCCAGCAACGCGTTGTCTGGGGTAGGGTGGAGCAGATATGCCAGCGCATCCATGTCGTTGATGGTGGTGGCGAATTCGAACGCGTGATTATGGTAACTGAGCCGATAGCCTACGGCGCTGAGTTTTTTGGCCAAGGCATTCATATGGCTTTTGAACATCTGGTAGCCCAAGGCGTTTTGGTATTCTTGGGGCAGGTAGGGTACGACGATGTCACGCGTGTTGAAGATGCGGGCTTGGGCGACGACGCCGGCCATGTCGTCGGTGAGTTCACTCAGCGAGACGTGCATGCCGGCGGTCTGGAGCTGATTTTCACGCAGAAAACTACCGATTTGCTGCGCCGTGTAGCCGTGTGTGCCAGACACCTGGACGGCGTGCCAGCCTTGTTCCTTGAGGCGGCGCAAGACGAGATTGTAGTCTTCTTTGAGGGCATCGCGCACGGTATACAGCTGGGCGGCACATTTGCGAATAAACATCAATTGCTCCGTTCACGTGGGGCTCGGCGCTGATTGAGCTGAGCCAAAAAGGCATGTTCGTCGAAGGGGACGTCGACCCAATTGTCAGTCCAAGTGGACAAGTACATGGCGTTGACCAAGGTGAGCCCGTTGATGCCCTCAATACCGGGGGCCAGCAACGGCGTGCCGTGCAGAATGGCATCGGTGAAGTTTTGAGTGATGCCGGGGTGCTGTGGTCCCGCGCCGCCGGCGACGGGGATGGGAATCTTCCAGACCTCGGGCGCGCCGAAGGGCTGGGTATTGGTGGCATTGAACTCGGGTTCGCTCTGGCGCAGGCGCCAGAAGGTGATGGCGTTGTCTTCGACGACGATTTTGCCGCGGTCACCGCTGACTTCGTAACGGTTGGTGCCCGGCGCATCGCCGGTGGTCGTGATGTAGACACCGGTGGCACCGTTTTCGCATTCCATATATGCTGTGACATCGTCCTCGACTTCGATGGTGTGATGTTTGCCGAAGTGACAAAAGGCCCGGACGCGGCTCGGCATCATCCCCAGCGTCCAGAGCATCAGGTCGATGTTGTGCGGTGATTGATTCATCAGCACGCCGCCGCCTTCGTGCGCCCAGGTGGCCCGCCACGAGCCAGATGCGTAGTAAGCTTGGCTGCGGTACCAATCGGTGATGATCCAGTTGAAGCGTTTGATGGTCCCGAGCTCTCCGCTGGCAATCATGTCGCGGACTTTGGCGAACACGGGGTTGGTGCGTTGGTTGTACATGATGCCGAAGGTTTTGCCGCTGGCAAGTGCGACCTCGTTCATCTGACGCACCTGCTGGGTGTAGACGCCAGCGGGCTTTTCGATGAGCACGTGTAACTGCTTGTGGAGCGCTTGGACGGCCAGATCGGGGTGGAAGTAATGGGGCGTGGCCACGATAATTGCATCGACCAATCCCGAATCGAGCATGGCCGTGTACGACTCAAAAAACGCCACGCTGGTGGACAGATTGGTCTGGGCCCACTGCTGTGCGGCGGGGAAGGTATCGCTGACTGCAGTCAACACCGCGCCGTGGATGGAACCTGCATTGAGGTAGCTGGCGTGTTGGCGGCCCATACCGCCGAGACCGACGATTCCGTATCGTACGTGAGACATCAGCGCTCCTTTACATCATCGTGCACGCGCCGTCATTCGCCTTGCGGGCAGGACGGCATGGCAATGGTCAACCAACGGGCGTGGATGCGCTCCAACCGGCCATCGCTGCGCATCGCCGCCAGCGTCGTATTGACGACATCGTTGAGATATAGCGCATCATACGGCAAAACCAGCACATACGGTGCAACCGAGAGCGCAGTTCCTGCCTGCAGCGTCGTGTCGGCGCGCTGCATTGCCTCAGCGGTGCTGTGTTCGGTGATGATGCGGGCTATCGCACCGCACTGCAACCCTTCCCACAGCTGAGCCGTGGTGTCGAACGTACGCACCGTACGCGGTTGGCCACGGCGCGCCAGACTGCGCAGGTATGTATCAGCGTCTGAACCGAGTACGACGCCGATGGGAATGTCGCTCGGGACGGTCGGATCAAACGGTGCGCCGCGTGCCAAGGGAATCAGGCCGTCGTCGTAGTACACGGTCGAAAAGCGTGCTCGCCAGCCTTGTTCGGGGGCATAGGGCATCGCCGATGCAATGATGTCGAAGCGGCCCTGCTGGAGTTCGTCGTAGGCGGCGTCGAGCCCCGTGGGGACGAATTCAACCGACACACCGAGGGTACGACCCAGTTCGGCGCTCAGATCGATATCGAACCCTGCCGCACGCCCGGCGATGATGGTCGTAAATGGCAGCGATCCAGGGTCGTAGCCGACGCGCAAGACGCCGCGAGTTTTGATAGCGGCCAGGGTTGGATCTGCGACCGCAGTAGACGGAGCACACTCGGTGAATACCACTGCGATGGCATACAGAAGCAATATTGCGCGTGCGAGATAGCGGGCTGCTCTCACCTGATGCTCATCTCTCTGACTTGCTAAGAATGGGGGTGTTTTTTATACTCTATACAGCGACGCCCGTCGTGATATTCCATTATCTGTTATAAACCAATCCACATCATCCTACAACCTACAACGGGAGCGTGCTATGGCCATCGAACCATATCGTCCAAGCGGCGAGCCCACTGCCTCTGAGCAGGCATTCGATCAGCGCATCACGCGCATGTTTGACCGCTGGCAATACAAGCTCAGTCGGGGCATCAAGTACATCGCCATTGCCATCGCTGCGATTTGGTTGCTGATGAACATCATCCCATCAGCGTGGCAATTCGTGACCACCCAGGAACTGGCGCCATTGATTTTGCAGCTGATTGGCACCATGGGGTATCTGTTTATCTTCATCGGATTCCAGTTTTCGTTGATGTACTTCTTCATGGCACGTACCCGCATCTATTGGGTGCGTCCGGGCGAAACCGGCATCAGCTTTGCGGATTACCGTGGCAATCCAGAGGTGCTCGAGGCTGCCCGACGTATTGTGACGCTGCTCCAAGGCGCCAAAAAATTCAAACAAATGGGTGGCGAGATTACCCGTGGCGTCTTGTTGATTGGCCCGCCAGGCACAGGCAAAAGCTACCTCGCTCAAGCTATTTCGACCGAAGCCGGCGTGCCGTTCGGGTACCTGAGTGCACCGTCACTGACGTCGGCATTCATGGGCATGGGTAGCATCAAGGTGATGATGCTCTACCGCAAAGCACGCAAATTGGCCAAAGAATACGGCGCCTGTATTTTGTTCATTGACGAAATCGATGCCATCGGCGGTGCCCGCAGCAGCTCATTGATGGGCTCCGGTCCGATGACCGGAATGACCCCTCCTGCCAACTCCGGCGGTGTTGCCCAGATGATGATGGGCATGGGCGGCGCTGGCTCTGGGTTGCTCAACGAGCTCCTGCTCCAGATGGACCCCCCACCCGAAGACACCACCTGGTACGGCAAAGTGATGCGAACCCTCGGTTTACGCCGCAAAAAGCCCGACATGCCACCGGTCCTCACCATCGGTGCCACCAATTTGGCCGAGACATTGGATGCTGCCTTGCTCCGCCCGGGCCGCTTCGATCGCAAAATCGTCGTCGAATACCCGGACGCCGAAGGCCGCCGCGACATCCTCGAATACTACTTGGCCAAGGTCAAGCACGAGCCACTGCCCATCGACCGGATGATGTCCGACACCATCAACTACACCCCGGTTGCGATTCGCTTTGTCATCAACGAGGCGGTCATCCACGCCCACTTCGATAATCGCCAAGCCATCAACTACTGGGACTTTACCCGTGCGCGCGAGATGCATGAGCACGGTCTGCGCCAGCCCATCCGCGGCATGTCGTTCGAAGAACGACGGCGGATTGCCTACCACGAAGCCGGTCACGCCTATGCGATGGTCAAATTGCTGCGCAAACAGCGCTTGACCAAAGTGACGATTATTCGGCATGGGAACGCCTTGGGTTTTGCTGCCTGGAAGCCCGATGAAGAAATCCACACCAGCACCAAGACCGAATTGCTCCATCGCCTGCAGATTGCCCTCGCCAGCCGTGCTGCTGAGGAATTGTTCCTCGACATCCAGATGAGCGGCGTCACTGGCGACCTCATCTCGGCGACGAGCATCGCGACCTTCATGGTCGGTGCCTACGGCATGGACAATACCCTCTACTCGTACTTGGCATTCGGCCAAGAAGCGATGAAGAGCGCCGACATCAAGAAGCAGGTCGAGGCTATCCTCGGTGAGGAATTCCGCAAAGTTCGGCGCATGATCGAACAGAACCGCGAAGCCGTCATCGCCATCGCCGAAGCACTGATTCTACGCAATGAACTGACCGACATCGATGTTAACGACATCCTGCACCGCATCGAGGCGACCCATCCCTTCGTCAATACCAGCGACGACGCTGCCAAAGAACTGCGTGATGCACTCCCCGTGGAGGTCATCACCGACACCTACGTTCCAGTCGTGCACACCTCGCCACTCAGCGAGGGCAGCGTGACGTTCCAACGCGACCCGATCGAATAACACCGTCCGACGAGTACCTGTTCTGCGCATGCAGAACAGGTACTTTTTTGTGCAAAAATCAGCAAATCACCAGCAACGTTGCCCCAAAATCATTTGCTATCTGGTATAGTAGGTGCATGAATATTCTGATTACTGGTATCAATGGGTTCGTTGCGGGGCACCTCGCCGAGCGCTTGGCCCGCAATCCGGCCTACACCATCTGGGGCATCGCCCGCTCACACGCACTGACGCTCCCAGCGCTGGTGGGGCGGGTCAATCTGGTGTCCCTCGATCTGCGTGACGACGTGCGTCTGCGGGACGTCTTGGCAGACGGTAAACCCGATGCGATTTTGCACCTCGCCGCCCAAGCCAGTGTGGCCAAATCCTTCGGCGATGCGCTCAACACAATGCACGACAATATTTTGCCCAGCGTTGCCCTGATGCAGTACAGCGCTGAACTGAAGCTCGATCCCCTGATTGTGTTTGCGGGCAGCAACGAAATCTTTGGTACGGTGCCCACAGATCACATGCCCATCAGCGAATCGGAGCCGCTGCAACCGGTGACGCCGTATGGCGTCAGTAAAGCCGCCGTCGACATGGCGGCCTACCAATTCCACGTATCGCACAAGCTCCGCACGATTCGCCTGCGGCTGTTCAGTCATATTGGTCCGCGCCAGAGTGATGCCTATGCGGTGTCGGCTTTTGCGGCCCAAATCGCCAAAATCGAGGCGGGCATGCAAGAGCCCATACTCAAGGTAGGCAACCTATCGGCCCGCCGAGACATCACCGATGTGCGCGACGTGGCAGCCGCTTATGAAGCCCTGTTGACGCGTGGCGTCGCAGGTGCAGCCTACAACGTCGGGTCAGGGCGCTCATACGAAATCCGCGCGCTCCTCGATCAACTCGTCGCCCTCAGCAGCGTACCCATCACGGTCGAAGTCGATCCGGCGCGCTTGCGCCCCGTCGACGTCCCGGACGTGGTCTGCGATAATCGCGCGTTGACCACAGCGACCGGTTGGCAGCCAACGACCCCTCTTTCGACCACTCTGCGTGACATGCTGGACTACTGGCGGCACGCTATCAAGGAGTCACACGCATGAAAGCAGTCATCCTCGTGGGCGGATTCGGCACACGTCTGCGCCCGCTGACCGTCAACACCCCCAAACCGATGCTGCCCCTTGTGGGCACTCCATTCATCGAATGGATGCTGACCAATCTGCGCGATCAGGGTATCGATGAGGCGATTCTGTGCGTCCAATACTTGGCCGACCGCTTCCGCATCGCGCTGGGCGACGGCTCACGCTTGGGGATGAAGGTCCACATCATCGAAGAGCCCGAGCCACGGGGCACCGCTGGTGCGGTCAAACACGTCGCACATCTGCTGGACGACACGACGTTTGTCTTCAACGGCGACGTCATGACCGACCTCGATCTGCAGGCCATGCTGGCGTTCCATCGCGCCAAAAAG
This sequence comes from Thermoflexus hugenholtzii JAD2, assembly GCA_945881915.1. Lineage (GTDB taxonomy): Bacteria > Chloroflexota > Chloroflexia > Chloroflexales > Roseiflexaceae > UBA965. The sequence goes on from CAMCVW010000025.1 coordinate 11,943, forward strand.
AGTCAACTGACGATTGCGTTGACCCCGGTCGAAGACCCGACGGCGTTCGGTCTGGTCGAGACGACTGCAGATGGGCAGATTACGCGATTCCTCGAAAAGCCCAAACCCGAAGAAGTCACCACCAATATGATCAACGCCGGCACCTACATCATCGAGCCGCATCTGTTCGACGATATCCCGGCCAATCAACACTACATGTTCGAGCGTGGCTTGTTCCCCTCGACCCTGCAGAAAAACCACCCCATGTACGGCTTCGCCAGCGACGCCTACTGGACCGACATCGGCAAACCGCAGACCTACCTTGATGTGCATCACGACATCATCAATGGCAAAGTCCGCTTCGCATTACCCGGCACACAAGCCAAACCGAAGCTCTGGGTCGGCAAAAACGTGACTATCGCCGCCGACGTGACCTTCTCGGGACCGGTGGTCGTGGGCGACGGTGCGCACATCGCATCGGGATGTGTTATCACCGGTCCGACCATCATCGGCGCGCACACGCAGGTCGGGGCCGGAACTGCGATTACGGCCAGCGTCATCTGGCAAGAAAATCACCTCGGTGCAGACGTCGTCGTGTCACACAGCGTCATCGGCCATCGCAACCGGATCGCTGCCGGCGTCAAAATCCACAACGGCACGATTATCAGCGACGACACCGTCATCGACGGCGACAATTCCCTCGACCGTGGGGTGCGCGTCTGGCCGGGTACGACACTGGCCAAACAGAGCATCTCGTTCCAATAGAACATCATTCCACGACGTCCGAGTGGTCGCCACTCGGACGTCGTTTTCGTATGGTATAATAGCGCCCGTACGTGAACGGATATAGGCAATGACGCCCGCCGACGCGATAGAACATAACTGTTTATCATCAGGAATGGAGCGAACATGACGCGTGTAGCAATCAACGGATTTGGTCGCATTGGGCGCCAAAGCTTCAAGGCATTATTGGCCTACTACGGGGACGAACTCGAAATTGTGGCAGTCAATGACTTGTCCAACGTGGCAACGTTGGCCCATTTGCTCAAATATGACTCCAACTACGGTCAGTTCGATGGCGAAGTCAAGGCAAACGGCGATATCATCGAAATCAACTACTACGACGAAGAAGGCAACGAGCGCGAGATGAAGCTCAAGGTTCTCGCCGAGCGCGATCCTGCCGCTTTGCCATGGGCCAAGCTGGGCGTCGATATCGTCATCGAATCCACTGGTCGCTTCACCGAAGCCGACAAAGCCAAGGCACACATCACCGCCGGCGCCAAGAAGGTCATCATCTCGGCACCAGCCAAGGGTGAAGACATCACTATCTGTCTGGGCGTCAACGAAGGCAAGTACGACCACGACAACCACCACATCATCTCGAACGCATCGTGCACGACCAACTGTCTGGCACCGGTCGCCAAGGTGTTGAACGACAACTTCGGCATCAAGCGCGGCATGATGACCACCATCCATGCCTACACGATGGACCAGAACCTGCAAGACAACGTGCACAGCGACTTGCGCCGCGCCCGTGCTGCAGCCATGAACATGGTCCCCACATCGACCGGTGCTGCCCAGGCGGTGGCCTTGGTCATCCCCGAGTTGAAGGGCAAGTTCACCGGCTTCGCCGTGCGTGTGCCGACCTCGACCGTGTCAATGGTTGACTTCGTCGTCGAGCTCGAACGGGGCACCTCGGTCGATGCCATCAACAAGGCCTTCAAGAAGGCCGCCGAAAGCGAAGAAATGGGCGACTTCCTGGCTGTCAGCGAAGAAGAGCTGGTTTCGTCCGACTTCTTGGGCAACCCCGCCTCGAGCACCGTCGACCTGCCGTTGACCCTCGGCCTGGGCGATAACCTGTTCAAGGTTGTGGCATGGTACGACAACGAGTTCGGCTACTCGAACCGCGTCGCCGACCTGACTGCCTACATCTCCGACCACTTCAACGACTAAATCTTCGGTACAACGCAGTCAGCGCATACGGACGTGTGCGCTGACTGCTTTTTTGCGCTCACGTCCCCATTACCGTACAGCACGCGCAATGGATACATAAGTACGTGGTATAATGAATCAGGCTCGATCGGGCAAGAAATATGCGACGTGTAGCTCAGTCACCAGTGCTCTGTAATTCGACCAGCGAAAATTGCAATGGGCTGTTGCGGGAGTTTTTTCGACGGAAACAGCTGCACTACCGTCTCCGAACCGCAGCGTTCTTCAACGTTTGCGGAGATACATCACCATCCGCAGCGGTATCTTGAGTTGCAATCGACGAGTGCGTTATTTTTCAACGTTATCGAATGGGAAGTGACAGGCAGCCACCAACGACGACGAAAAATGCGTTGCGTGGCTTTACGCTATGCAGAAAAAACTAAATTCATAGATATTTCTGCAAATAATGATATGATTAAAGGCAAAAATATTTGCATTAAGGTTGCATATGTGGCACAAAGTAGTCGGCATTATCGTAATTGGCATGCTCATCAGTGGTTGGTCTATCGACCACTACGTCGCACAAAGCAACACGTCCAGCAGTGCACGAGCGCTGGTGCAGGCACAAGTCGCTGACATTACTGCTGACGGTCGTGCATCAGATGTGGTCAAGGTTATAGTGACGCTGCGGCCACCGTCATTTCAGCGCACGCTAGGTGTCGATCCGCTGAACATCCAACTACGATCACAGGCAGTTCGGCTGTTGCAACAAGATTTTGTGAAAAATCAAGCGGCGCGCATGCGAGTGAACGCGCGTCAGCCAGCCTATCATCCCGTGGTATTTGCACAAATTCGCCGTGAAGACATTGCGATTATCGCCAATGATAGTGCGGTGGTCGGGGTCCAAGAAGACAAGCCGATGCCGTTGTTGATGAAAGAAAGCACGGTGATTATTGGCTCGGTCGCTGCCAATCAAGCTGGTTCCGGCGGTACAGGGATGACGGTGGCCGTACTCGATACGGGAGTGGCCAAGAATCATGAATTTCTTGCGGGGCAAGTCGTAGCCGAAGCATGTTTTTCGAATGCTTATACGACTCAAACATCGCTTTGTCCACGCGGGACAAGCACCACCAATGCGGTCTCGAATGATGCAGATAGCGCTACTCCGTGTGTTGGGTATAGTGGGTGTAATCATGGTACACATGTGGCCGGCACCGTCGCTGGTAAGGTAATTAACAAAGGGAGCTATGTCCTGCGTGGTGTCGCTCCTGATGCCAAAATCATCGGTATCCAGGTGTTTACGTACATTGTTCCCGCAGAAGGTGACCCTTATATCGGTTCATATAGTGCCGATCAAATCTTGGCCATGGAATGGCTTATACACAATCGTGGCACTGCCAGTTGGGGGACACTGGCGGCGCTCAATATGAGTCTCGGTGGAGGTCAATACGCAACCACATGCGATAGTGTCAATAGCGCCTTGAAGAGTTACATTGATACCCTTCGTGGCCACAACGTTGCCACGATTATCGCAAGTGGGAATGATGGCTGGAGTGATAAAATTTCGAGCCCTGCGTGTATTTCGTCGGCAATTGCGGTAGGAGCAACGACGACGAGTGCAGCAATCGGATACGAAGGTACAACAGCAGTAGACCAAGTCGCTTCGTTCTCAAATGCACCAACGAGCGCCAATAACGGTGCCAACGGCTACGGCGACCGATTGCTCGATTTGCTCGCGCCAGGCTTTTTCATTTACTCTGCCACGAGTGCTTCCACGACGTCGTACGCGTACAAAGCCGGCACCTCAATGGCCGCTCCGCACGCGGCGGGTGCCTGGGCAATCATGAAGCAGGCTGCCCCCAGCGCGTCAATTGCGCAAATTTTACAATGGTTATCGAGCACCGGCACGTCAATAACCGACACACGGAATAGTCTCGTGTTGCCACGCATCAATGTAGACGATGCAGTTGTAATAGCACTCTCTGTGCCGACACCAACCAACACACCAGCGAGCATCGCGACCCAGATACCAACCCGAACTGCGACCCGGATACCAACCCGAATTTCGACCCGGATACCAACCCGTACCACGGTGTCTAAACCTGCAGCCTTCAACAAATCAGGCCCAACCAATACCCTCACCAATCGGCCATTGACACTGACGCTGTCGTGGGCGGCAAGTAGCGGGGCAACGAGCTACGAGTATTGTTTTGCGACATCCGCCGCTGCATGTACGAACTGGAAGAGTGTGGCTACGGCGCGTTCTGTCACGGTGCGCAGTTTGGCCCGCAATCGCGCATACTTCTGGAATGTACGCGCCAAGAATACCGCTGGCATCACCGTTGCCAATGGTAGCGTCTGGAAGTTCACTACCATCCGCTAGTCAGTACTCAGCGGTCGCTCATCAGTACCCTTTGCGTCGTGCTTCTGGTTTTTGTGCGATTTCTGGAGCGTAGACTGGTTTATCTGATCGAGTTGCTCCCATTCGGGATGACGAGCAATATATGGTCCAAGCCAACCGTCCTCATGGGTGAAACACATGGTCCAGGCCATATTTGGTGGAAATACGGAGTAGTCGGACAACGACGACGACTCCGGTAATTTGTCTGGCACCGGTCGCCAAGGTGTTGAACGACAACTTCGGCATCAAGCGCGGCATGATGACCACCATCCATGCCTACACCATGGACCAGAACCTGCAAGACAACGTGCACAGCGACTTGCGCCGCGCCCGTGCTGCAGCCATGAACATGGTCCCCACCTCGACCGATGCTGCCCAGGCTGTGGCCTTGGTCATCCCCGAGTTGAAGGGCACGTTCACCGGCTTCGCCGTCTGCGTGCCGACCTCGACTGTGTCAATGGTAGACTTCGTCGTCGAGCTCGAACGGGGCACCTCGGTCGATGCCATCAACAAGGCCTTCAAGAAGGCCGCCGAGAGCGAAGAAATGGGCGACTTCCTGGCTGTCAGCGAAGAAGAGCTGGTTTCGTCCGACTTCTTGGGCAACCCCGCCTCGAGCACCGTCGACCTGCCGTTGACCCTCGGCCTGGGCGACAACCTGTTCAAGGTTGTGGCATGGTACGACAACGAGTTCGGCTACTCGAACCGTGTCGCTGACCTGACCGCCTACATCTCGGACCACTTCAACGACTAAACCCCATGCAAACACCTCGGCGCGAACGCTTGTTCGCGCCGAGGTGTTTTTTGTTCACACATCCCCATAGCCCCAGCCTGCCCCCGAAACGGGGGGCAGGCCGTGGGGCTATGATCGAATCATCCCCGCCGCCACAACGCCGCAATCCCCTGCCCACCGCCGATACACAGCGACGTCACTGCATACTGTTGCTGTGTGCGCGCCAGCGAATGGATGGCTTTGACCGACAGAATAGCTCCCGACGCGCCCAACGGGTGCCCGAGAGAGATACCGCTGCCATCAGGATTAACACGCGCCGGGTCCAACCCCAGCTCACGGGTCACCGCGATGGCCTGCGCCGCAAATGCCTCGTTGACTTCGTAGATCCCGACTGCGTCGCGGTCGACGCCGGTTTTGGCCCAGAGCTTCTGGATGGCCGGGATGGGACCGATGCCCATCAGCGCGTGATCCACTCCGGCGTGGCTATAGCCGACCAACGTGGCCAAAATAGGAATCCCGCGAGCAATCGCTGTCGCCTCGTCCATCAACACCAAGGCTGCAGCGCCGTCGTTGATGGTCGACGAATTACCGGCAGTGACGCTCCCGTCGGCGGCAAAAATCGTTTTGAGTTTGGCCAGTCCCGCCAGCGTCGTCTCGGGACGGATGCCCTCGTCGCTGGCAAAAGACATCGTGCCGCCTTTGATGGGGATGTCGATGGGCACGATTTGCCCGACAAAGTGTCCGGCAGCAGTGGCCGCGGCGGCGCGCAGTTGACTATTGAGCGCCATTTCGTCTTGGTCGGCACGGCTGATGCCATAACGATTCGCCACCCGTTCGGCAGTGACGCCCATGGCACAGCCGTCGAACGGATCGGTGACCGCGCCGGTCAGGGCATCGAGTACCACGCCGTCGTTCAAGCGTTGGCCCCAGCGCATCGTCGGCAACCAATACGGCGCGCGGCTCATCGATTCGACGCCGCCAGCGATGGCGATGTCGATGTCACCGAGCAAAATCGCCTGCGCAGCACTGATGATGGCCTGCAAGCCACTGCCACAAACCCGATTGACCGACATGGCAGGCGTATCGATGGCCAAACCCGCATTGATGGTCACCGCACGCGATAGATACATGTCGCGCAGGTCGCTGTGGATGACATTGCCCAAAAAGACCTGTTGCACCTCGAGGGCGGCAATCCCACCCTGCGCGACGGCGGCGCGGACGATGTGTGCGCCGAGGTCGATGGTCGAGATATCTTTGAGGCTGCCGCCGAATTTTCCAATGGGACTTCGCACTGCGGCGGTGACGACGACACGTCGTTGTGACATAGATTCCTCCACACAGACGGGGCGTCTCACGACGCCCCGTTTTCTGGATCAACGGGATATGTGATTATTTCTTGAATTGCCCACGCAAGAAGCGAACTGCTGTCTCGGCCAGCACCGCTGCACCCAACGGCATGACGGACTCGTCGATGGCAAAAACTGGCGTGTGATGGCCACGGGGTTTGTCGCCCACGGCTGCGCCGAGGTTGAACATCGTCCCTGGCGCTTTTTGCTGCATGTACGCAAAATCCTCTGCGCCCATCCCGCCCTTGTCGCGCACGATATTGTCGGCACCGACGAACTCGGTGATGACTTGATCCATCCAGCCGGTCACCATGGGATCGTTGTAGCCGTTGGGGTAGCCGTATTCGAATTCGATTCTGTAGTCGCCACCGAAGTTGCGGGCCAGCGCACACGAATTCTCGACTTCACGTACCAACAGCTTGCGGACGTCGCCGTCGAGACTGCGCAGCGTGCCTTCGAGGTAGACTTCGGCGGGAATTACGTTCGACACCGTGCCACCACGGACCACACCCAAACTGACCACAGCCGGATGCATCGGATCGACGCGACGCGCCACGATTCCGTGCAATGCAGTCATGATAGGAATGAGCATCCACAGTGGGTCGCCGCTGATGTGTGGGTATGCGCCGTGGCCGCCGCTGGCGGTGATCCAGGCTTTGAAGCTATCGACGGCGGCACTGGTGGGACCCGAGCGCAAGCCGATTTTGCCGGCGGGCATGGTCGAATCGACGTGCAGGGCGATCATGTGGTCGACGCCGTCGAGTGCGCCGTCGTCCATCATCATCGGAGCACCCGATTGGTGCTGGCCGCCGGTGGCTTCTTCGGCAGGTTGGAAGATGAAGCGCACATTGCCCTTCAGGTTGCCCTTTGCAAATTCTTGCTTGAGCAAATGGGCCACGCCGAGGAGCATCGCGGTGTGCGAATCGTGGCCGCAGGCATGCATGACGCCTGGGTTTACAGACGAAAAACCGTCGCCGCTGGCTTCGAGGATGGGCAATGCGTCCATATCGGCACGAATGCCGATGGTCGGACCGTCGCCGGTGCCGATGATGCCCAGCACGCCGGTGATGCCGACCTGCGTTTTGACGTCGATGCCGCCTATTTCACGCAGGGTTTCGGCGACCAACGCCGAAGTGCGGACTTCTTGGAAGGCCAATTCAGGGTGTGCATGAATATCGCGGCGAATGCGGGACATTTCTGGCAAAAGCGTCTGTGCGCGATCGAGCATCGACATGGTATTCCTCTTTCAATACTGCAGGCTCCAATGGTTTTATCATACCACGCGTGCTCGTATAATTGCCCTACCCCCATCTGATAGCAGAGGTCACCATGACACACAATCCCGACATCAGCCACTCCTCCCAAGGCGGCAGCGGCTGGCGCCCGCGCCCGACCACCCTCGCCCAAGAATTAGGCACACTATGGTCTCCGTGCGGCATCGACAGCGAATACGCACCGTTGCGGCACGTCATTCTGCACACCCCCGGCGACGAATTAGCAGCCTCGCTCGACCCCGATGCCGTCAACATGATTGCCCCGCTCGACCTCGCCCGCGCACGCGCCCAACACACCCAGATGGCCGACGCCTACCGGCGCTTGGGCGTCACCGTGACCGAACTCGCACCACAGGGACTGCCCCTTGCCAATCAAATGTTCATGGCGGATGTCTATGTGATGACGCCCGAGGGTGCAATCCTCGGTCGGCCGGCGTCCTCCGTGCGCGCCGGTGAAGAACGCCAGGCTGCCCGTCGCTTAGCCGATTTGGGCGTCCCCATTGTACGCAGTATCTCTGGCCGCGGTACCTTCGAAGGCGCAGACCTGATGTGGCTGGATGCCGATACGGCCATCATCGGTCGCGGTCTGCGCACCAACGACGACGGCGCAGCCCAACTCACCCAATACCTGGCCCAGAGCGGTCGCAGCGCCATCGTCGTCGACCTGCCGTATGGCACGATGCACCTGATGGGCATGCTCCGCATCATCTCACCCACATTGGCGATTGCCTGGCCCACCCGCCTGGTCCACCGCGGTGTCGAAGCGTTGCGTACGCGCGGCATCACCGTCCAATTCGCGCCCGACACCGACGAACTGCGTGGCGGCATGGCGATGAACTTCGTCGTCGTCGCACCCAACACCATCCTCGTCGCCGCCAATAATCCGGTCTCGCTCGGTTTTTACAAAAGTCTGGGAATCACCTGCATCGAGACGCCCGTCGACGAACTCGCCAAAGCAGCCGGAGCAATTGGGTGTCTCACTGGCATCGTGGCCCGCGACCGCATTCGTCCGGCATAGGTGCTTCTTTTTTGGAGAAAACCGCTCTGCAGCACGGTGCTGCAGAGCGGCTATGCGTTCCGGAGGGATTATTTGCTGAGGTAGCGGCGTACGGTCTCGGCCAAAATGGCCGCACCCAACGGCATGGCCCGCTCGTCGATGTCGAACACCGGCGTGTGGTGTGGCCTCGTCATATCACCCACTGCGGCACCGATCATCATCATCGTCCCTGGAACTTTTTGCTGCATGTAGGCAAAATCCTCGGCACCCATACCCGTCGTCAGCCGATCAATCTTGTCACTGCCCAGGTATTCGGTGGCGACGTCGTCCATCCACTGCGTGACGGTCTCGTCATTATTACCAGCCGGATAACCACGGACAATCTCGAGACTGTAGTCACCACCGAGCAGTTTGGCCGTTGCGAAGGCCCGATCGACCTCGGCATGGAGCAATTCACGGATGGCCGGGTCGAAGCTCCGAATCGTCCCCGAGATGACCACTTCCGACGGAATCACATTGGTCGCCCCACCCGCCTGCAAAATCCCTATGCTGATGACTGCCGGGTGCATCGGGTCGATTTTGCGGGCACAGATGCCAAACAACGCACTGATGACGATGTTGGCCATCCACACGGGATCGGTCCCATTGTGTGGTGCCGCTCCGTGCCCACCGGTGCCCCGCACCACGCCGCGGAATGCATCCGAGGCAGCAGTATTCGGGCCACGCGGCAACATCACCTCGCCATACGGCAATGTCGACAAGACATGCAAGGCAATCACGTGATCGACGCCGTCCATCGCACCGTCGGCGAGCATCTTGGGTGCGCCCGAGACGCCGTCGCCGCCTATTTCTTCGGCGGGTTGGAACAAGAAGCGCACATTGCCCTTGAGCGTACCCGCTGCAAATTCTTCTTTCAGCAGATGGGCCACACCGAGCAAAATCGCCGTATGCGCATCGTGCCCGCAGGCGTGCATTTTGCCGGCGTCGACCGATCCATGCGGCAGACCAGTGGCTTCGTGGATGGGCAATGCATCCATGTCGGCACGAATGCCGATGGTCGGGCCATCACCCGTACCCAAATCACCGACCACGCCGGTGATGCCGACGTTGGTGCGGACCGTGATGCCGCCAATTTCTCGCAGAGTATCTGACACGAGAGCGGCAGTTCGTACCTCTTGGAAGCCCAATTCGGGATGGGTATGAATGTCACGGCGCAAGCGTGAAAGTTCAGCGCTGAGTGCCTCGGCACGAGCTCGCATCGGCATCGGAATGCTCCGTTTTCTGTCTACAAAAAAGCACTTAGCGGGTCAAATAACGGCGCACGGTCTCGGCCAAAATAGCCGCACCGATGGGGAACGAGCGCTCGTCGATGTCGAACACCGGCGTGTGGTGCGGCCGGTTCATATCGCCCAGCGCCGCGCCGAGCATCATCATGGTGCCCGGGGCTTTTTGCTGCATATACGCAAAATCCTCACCGCCCATGCCGGCCGTCACACGGTCGACGTTGTCGGTGCCGAGGAACTCTGTGGCCACGTCGTCCATCCACTGCGACACCGTGGCGTCGTTGATGCCGGCCGGATACCCGCGGATGATTTCGAGCTCGTAGTCGCCGCCCAAGGCTTTTGCGACCGAGAACGCCCGGTCCAATTCGACATACAACTGTTCGCGCACCTCGGGATCGAAGCTGCGAATCGTACCGCCGATATAGACCTCGTTGGGGATGATGTTAAACGCCGTTCCGGTCTGCACAATGCCCACGCTGATGACGGCCGACTTCATCGGGTCGATGCGGCGCGACACGATGCTGTTGATAGCCTGAATGACCGACGCCATCATCATCACCGGATCGGTGCCGCTGTGTGGGTAGGCACCATGGCCGCCGGTAGCGCGGATCCAGCCCTTGAACCCGTCTGCCGCAGCCGTGACCGGACCGCGCGTCAGGCTGACCTGGCCGAGCGGGATTTCGGACGCGACGTGCAGTGCAATCACATGGTCGACGCCATCGAGCGCGCCGTCGGCAATCATCTTGGGTGCGCCCGATACACCGTCACCGCCGACTTCTTCGGCCGGCTGGAACAAGAAGCGCACGTTGCCCTTGAGCTTGCCTGTGGCGAATTCTTCTTTGAGCAGGTGTGCCACACCGAGCAGAATAGCCGTGTGGGCATCGTGACCGCAGGCGTGCATTTTGCCTGCGTCTTGTGACGCATGGCCGAGGCCAGTGTTTTCGAGCACGGGCAGGGCGTCCATATCAGCCCGGATGGCAATGGTCGGGCCGTCACCGCTCCCCAAATCACCGACCACGCCGGTCACGCCGACCTGGGTGCGGATGCCAATCCCGCCTATTTCTTTGAGGGTGTCGGCAACGAGGGCGGCGGTGCGCACTTCTTGGAAGCCGAGTTCGGGGTGCATATGAATCTCGCGGCGTAGGCGCGACAATTCAGCGCTCATGGCTTCGGCACGGGTCAGCATCGACATGATGGTCCTCTTTTTCTCTACAAAAACGTTCTAGCGGGACAAATAGCGGCGTACGGTCTCGGCCAAAATGGCCGCACCGATCGGCATAGCGCGTTCGTCGATGTCGAACACCGGTGTGTGATGCGGGCGCGGCATGTCACCCACGGCAGCACCGAGCATCAGCATCGCACCTGGGGCCAATTGTTGCATATAGGCAAAATCCTCGCCGGCCATGCCGACGGTCTTGCGATCGACCTGGTCGCTGCCCAGGATATCACTCGTCACATCGTCCATCCACTGCGCCACGGTGGCATCGTTGATGCCGGCCGGATAGCCCTTGATAATCTCCAGCTCGTAGCTGCCACCGAGGCCGTTGGCGAGTGCAAACGCCCGGTCCAGCTCGGCAAACAACGTCTCACGCGTCGATTCCTTGAAGCTCCGTATCGTGCCGGCAAAGTAGACCTCGTTGGGAATGATGTTGAACGCCGTCCCGGCTTGGACGATCCCCAAACTCACCACCGCCGGCTCTTTGGGATTGATGCGGCGCGCCACGATGCCGTGAATTGCCGTGATGATGGGCGCTGCCATCCACAATGGATCGGTGCCGTGGTGCGGGTAGGCGCCGTGGCCGCCGGTGCCGCGCACCCAGGCCTTGAAGGCATCGGCCGCAGCGGTGACGGGACCTTTGACCATTTTGACCGTGCCCACGGGCGACCCCGAGTCGACGTGCAAAGCGATGACATGGTCGACGCCGCGCATGGCGCCGTCGGCAATCATCTTGGGCGCGCCCGACACACCGTCGCCGCCTATTTCTTCGGCGGGTTGGAACAAGAAGCGCACGTTGCCTTTGAGTCTGCCGCTGGCAAACTCGGCTTTGAGCAGATGTGCCGCACCAAGCAGAATGGCGGTGTGGGCGTCGTGGCCGCAGGCGTGCATGTTGCCAGCTGCGTGTGACGCATAGCCCAAACCGGTCGTCTCGTGAATCGGCAAGGCATCCATATCGGCCCGGATGGCAATGGTCGGGCCATCGCCCGTGCCCATATCACCGACCACGCCGGTGATGCCCACGTGGGTGCGAATGTCGATGCCACCAATCTCGCGCAGCGTCTCGGCGACGAGTGCTGCGGTGCGAACTTCTTGGAAGGCCAATTCGGGATGCATGTGGATATCGCGACGCAATCGCGACAATTCGCCACGCATGGCTTCGGCACGCGTCAACATATCAGACATCGAATGCTCCTTGGTGGTGGGGGGGTGGTGGATATTATACCTGTGCTGGACGCAGATTTGCGTCATGGACATGCACCGCGTAGGTGTGCTCCAAAACCCCGTTGGCATCACGCAGGACGATAGCGACGCGATAGGTGCCGCGCATCGTCGGCGTCACGCGGAGTTCGTCGAGTTGCAGTGCCATGGCGTCTGCCGGCACATGGCGCTGATGCACGACTTGCGCCAATTGTGCCCCGTTCGGATCACGTACCGTCACGGTGACGGTCACCGCGATAGGCTCGCGCAAGTCATTCATGACATAGATCGGGACGTCGATGGGTTGACCGATGTGTGCCGGCGTGGCGGCGATGATGGTGCAGGCATACGTCGGGCGGAACGCTTTTTGCATGGCGTAGTACGACTGTTTGGGGACACGCCAGTAATCCACCACCGACCACGACACGGCTGGGTTGGCATCGGTGAACATAAACGGCACGATTCCCCCGGTCGGGCGATATTTGCGCAGACGCAAGCGGTCGATATAAAAGCGATTGATATCGGCCTGATACTCCTGCGTCATCGCGATGAGCGCGTGTAAATCAGGTGCCGCGCGCCAATCCAGCCAGGTAGCCAGAATGTCGGGTTGGAAGCTGTGCTGCTCCACCAACCTGGCCACGTCCAAGCGCCGCACATCGGCAGCCATGAAGCGCACCGCACTCTCGTAATTGGGGAAGCTCTGGGCACCGAATTCGGTGACAAAGCGCGTATTGCGGGGGAATTGGCGGATTATCTGCTCCCAGGCCGATAATCGCCCATAGATGCGGTACCAACCGTAGTAGAAGTGCGTATCGGTGCCCTTGGCCAGCAGTGGCACGGCGTATTCGCCCGACGAACGGACGGTCAGGCGCTGCTCGTCTTCGCTGGCCACGACGCGCTGCAATGCGACGTCGAGCACATTCCGGTTCCAGTTCCAGCCGAACACCGACACGTAGGTCCGCAGTTTGCTCAGCATGCGTTCGTCACTCGTATCGGCCACATACATCGATTCATTGTGCATGCACCACAAGACGATTGACGGATGATTATGCAGCAGCTGGACCATCTGACGCACTTGTTTTTTGGCGGGTTCGAGCACACTGCGGGCATACATCCACTGCAGCGGGAAGTCTTGCCACACCAACACCCCTTGGGCATCGGCAGCTGCGTACAGCGCCGGATGCGCCACATGGGCGTGCACACGGAGCACATTCATGTGGCATTCGCGTGCCAATTGCACATCGGTCGCACAGCGCTCGGGCGTTACGCTGGCCAGGCGCGTATCGGTGGGCGGGTAATTGTTGCCCTTCATCAAAAAGCGCTTGCCGTTGAGGTACGGAATCCAATTGCGCATTTCGAACATGCGAATGCCGTAGTCGAACTGCAGACTGTCGCTGGGTGCTCCGGCGACGACAATCGTCACCGTAATGTCATACAGTGCGGGGAAGCCCAAATCGTGGCTCCACCAGAGCTCTGGATCGGGGATGCGGATGCTGCCGCTGGCTTCGTGCTGCCCGGCGGCGATGCTGATGCGGCTCTGGAGCTGATGGATTTTGCCACCGAAGTTCTTGGGGGCGATGCGCCATTCCACGACGGCATCGGTCGCCTGTAGCGCATCCGTGGCAATACGAAAGCGGAGATCGGCGTGATCCGTGCCCACACGCGTGGTGCTCAGCAGCGCATGCACGAGGTGCACCGGGCCGGTCTGGATGAGCTCGACCGGTAACCATACCCCGCCGGGATTGGTGGTGCCATCCAGACTATCCCAATGCGAAAAAACCCCTGTGATGAGGCGTTTGTCGGTTTTATTGTGTTCTTCGGGGCAGCGGACCTCGAGGACGAGGTCGTTTTGGGGAGTGAGAAAACGACTGACATCGATGGTATGTGGGCTGAAGTAGCCTTCGTGCATGCCAAGGTCGATGCCATTGAGCCACGGCCGACAGTAGTAAAAAACGCCATTGAGACGCAGAAACGTCCGTGTACCCGGTTGACGATCGAATCCAAACGTCGTCCGATAGACCACGGGGCCGACATAGCGCTCCAAATCAGGATGCTGCTGCCACTGCGAAGGGATACGCGTGGCGAACCAACCCGGTTGATGAGGAGTCGGGTAATCGCCATGCGCAAAGCGATGGACGGGGCGCATCTGCCATGCATCTGATAGGACGCGGGTCTGCCGAGTCATCGTTCCCTCCGTTGCCTCGTGGTGGCGCGGCTCCCACACACAGCCTTGGGCGTATTGTATGAGTGCCACGGAGTGCTGTCAACGCATCTCAACGCCCTAGATTTGACAGTACCGCAGTCTGATGTGATAATGAACTTTATATGCAGTCTTTTTGTGCACGTTTTCATTTTTTTGGGAGCTTGCGCGGAACTGCTTGGGCATTCGTCCGTGGTGTGTTCGCACACTACGATGGTTGGTTTGGAAAGAGATACCCATGACCACAGCACGTCCGGTCTACCCCTTCAGTGCCATTGTCAGTCAAGATCGACTGAAACGTGCACTCATTTTGAATGCAATCAATGCCCGCATCGGTGGCGTGTTGATTCGCGGTGAAAAAGGTACGGCCAAATCGACGGCGGTACGTGGCCTGGCGCGGATTTTACCGCACATCAGGGTCGTTGCCGACTGTCCCTATGGGTGTCCGCCCGATCAGCCATCGGCGATGTGCCCTTCCTGCCGTGCCCGCTACGAGACCAACCCCGATTTGCCGGTCGCCGAACGCGCCACGCGTCTGGTCGACTTGCCGGTGGCTGCCTCCGAAGACCGCGTGGTCGGCTCCCTCGACCTCGAACATGCTCTGACCGAGGGGCATCGTCGCTACGAGCCCGGTTTGTTGGCCCAGGCCAACCGCGGGTTGTTGTACGTCGACGAAATCAACCTCCTCGATGACCATCTGGTTGATATTCTGCTGGATGCCGCAGCCATGGGCATCAATACCGTCGAACGCGAAGGTATCAGCGTCACGCACCCTGCCCGATTCATCCTGGTCGGTACCATGAACCCCGAAGAAGGTGAATTACGTCCGCAACTGCTCGACCGATTTGGTCTGGTGGTCGAAATCGGCGGTATCCACGACGTCGAAGGCCGTGTCGAAGTCATTTCGCGCCGGATGCGCTACGACGGCGACCCCGACGGCTTTTCGAAAGAATGGTTGCCCACCGAACAAGAACTGGCCGAACGTATCGTTCGTGCCCGTGCCTTGTTGCCGATGGTCCAAATAACCCGACGTGACATGGCTGCAGTCGCCACACTCTCGCTGGAACTGGGCGTAGACGGTCACCGTGCCGACTTGGCCATCCTCGAGACAGCGCGTACCCACGCCGCCTGGGCAGGTCGCACCACTTTGGCCGCCGAAGACATTCGGGTCGCTGCCGAACTGGCCCTGCCGCACCGTATGCGCCGGCAGCCCTTCACCGAGGTCAAACTCGATGAAGCGCGGGTGGGCGACATCCTTGACCGGGTGCAAGCAGCCGAAGGTGATGAGTCAGCCCAAGCCTCTGCGGATGGCGTAAAAAAAAAGACCCTCTAAACACGAGTGACGACGGCGAGTCCAGTGAGGGTCAGGAAGAAAGCGAAGGCGGTGCCGGAGCGAATGCCAGCGCAGGAGCAACGGACCAAGGTTCGCAATCAAACAACGAACAAGGCGGCGGTGACAAAGCGTTCAAGGCTGGCGAGATGTTCAAGCCCAAGCGGCTCGAAGGTCAACGTGATCGCCAAGAACGCAAATCACCGGGGCGACGCAGCAAGACTCGTACCACGCGCAAGCAAGGACGGTATGTCAGCAGTCGCGCAGTCCACCGCGTCACCGATTTGGCATTCGATGCAACGCTCCGGTATTCAGCTCATTTGCAACCGAAGCGCCGTGCCGATGCCTTGGCCGAAGGGAAACCCGTCCGGGCAGTGATGCTCAGACGAAGTGACCTGCGCCAAAAAGTCCGTGTCCGCAAAACCCGCAACGCAGTCGTGTTTGTCGTGGACGCGAGTTGGTCGATGGCTGCCGATGAGCGCATGCGGGCTACCAAGAACGCCGTCCTATCACTGCTGCGCGATGCATACCAGCGCCGTGACCGGGTGGGCCTTGTTTCGTTCCAGCGTGACTATGCAACCCTGTTGTTGCCATTAACGAGTAGTGTCGAACTGGCCCAAAAGATGTTGCAGACGATGCCCACCGGCGGCAGAACGCCGCTGTCTCGTGGGTTGATGATGGGCTACGAGGTGCTCAAACGAGCACGCCGGCAAGACGACGAAGTGGTACCCCTGATGGTCTTGTTGACCGACGGCCAAGCCAATGTTGCCATGACGGATCTACCACCGCAGTCCGAGAGTTACTCGATTGCAGACTTCATCGCCAGCGAAGAAATTCGCTCGGTCGTGATTGACACCGAACACCCGGTGTTCGAACGTGGGTTGGCCAAACAGTTGGCCCACCACTTAAAAGGAAACTACTACCGGCTTGATGATCTGCGCGAGGGTGGCCTCGTTGATTTGGTCCGGTCGGAACTGAACCGCTAATGTTGGTTCCATATTGTAGTGCAGCATTCTAGGAGGATTACCTAATATGACCGAAGAGACACAGAATCCCACCCCAACCAGCGCCGAGACCCCAGTGGTCAGCGCCGAGACCCCCGTAGCCAGCGCCGAGACCCCCGTAGCCAGCGCCGAGACCCCCGTAGCCAGCGCCGAGACCCCAGTGGTCAGCGCCGAGACCCCCGTAGCCAGCGCCGAGACCCCAGTAGTCAGCGCCGAGACCCCCGTAGTCAGTGCCGAGACCCCAGTAGTCAGTGCCGAAAAAACCGAAGTCAGCACGGATGTCGCCGAAAAGCGAGCCAAAAAAGGTATGCAAGAGTTGGTTGCTGGCCAAATTCTGCAAGGCAAGGTCAAGTCCATCACCCCATACGGTGCCTTCATCAGCATCGGCGTGGGTCGTGACGGCTTGGTCCACATCTCTGAACTTGCTGATGCCCGCGTCGAAAAGGTCGAAGACGTCGTCGTCGTCGGTCAAGATGTCACCGTCAAGGTGCTCGAAGTCGACCAGTCCAAGAACCGCATCAGCTTGACGATGCGCACCCAAGAGCGCCCAGCCCGCACCGAGCGCCGCCGTCGCCCAGAGGTCAACTCCGATGCAATCAACGCCCTCAAGGCGGGTGATTCCATCGAAGGTGTCGTCAAAAGCACGACTGCCATCGGCGCATTCGTCGACATCGGCGTGGGCAAAGACGGCCTGGTACATATCTCCGAACTGGCCGACACCCGTGTCGCCAAAGTCGAAGACGCAGTCACCATCGGCCAATCATATACCTTCAAGATCATCGAAATCGACCCAGGCCAGGGTCGTATCAGCCTGAGCCTGCGCCGTGCCAGCACCGATCCCAAGTTGGATGCCATCAGCCAGGGTCAGATTTTGCAGGGCAAAGTCAGCGGACATTCACCGTTCGGCGTCTTCGTCAACATCGGTGTCGGACGCGACGGCTTGGTCCACAGCAGCGAAATCCCCGGCGGCAAAAAGCCCGATATCGGCACCGAGCTCCAGGTGCGTGTCCTCAATGTAGACACGGCAAACAACCGCATCAGCTTGAGCGCCTACCTCGAAGACCGCCCAGCCAGCGACCGACCAGACCGTGCTGCCCGTCAGCCACGGGAAGATCGTCCTGCCGGCGAGCGCCGTCCAAAGCGCGACGACAACCGCAAGCCCGAAACCTACACATCGGCTTCGAATGCCGAAGCCGGCTTCGAAGGCGATGCAACGTTGGCTGATTTGGCTGCCCGCTTTGGCGCCGAAACCCGCGAGAAGTCCGGTCGTCCGGGTGCATCACGTGGCGCCCACACACTCCCGAGCGACGTCATCAAGCGCACACTCAACGTCGAATAATGCTCCTCCCCCAGCCGGTACTGCGGTATCTGCTGGGGGATTGCACGTCGATGACAAGAAGCCCGTGTCAGAACGATTATTTGACACACCCACAAGCCAACCGGTATAATGACATATTGTGTCCACCGTGTTGCGACCAACACAACGTATCATCATGTGGCCAGATTCTGGCTATTGAAGGGGTTGGATAATGCCCAAACGTACATGGCAACCAAAGCGTATTCCACGCCGTCGTAAGCACGGCTTCTTGGAGCGGATGAAAACCAAAGACGGTCGTGCCGTATTGAAGCGTCGCCGGTTGTCCGGACGCTGGCGCTTGACGGTGAGCGACGAGCGGCGAGCAGTACAGCGGACGAGCCGCTAGTATCGTAGAGAGAGCGGGCTGAACGATGAAACGGCAGTATCGCTTGCGTCGACCAGCGCACTTCCAACGGGTGCGCTCCCATGGCAACCTCCATGAAGACGCAAGACTGTCTATCAGCGTGGCGCCCGCTCGTCAACGTACCACCCGGTGCGGCATTGTGGTCGCTCGCCGTCATGGTGGAGCGGTCACTCGTAACCGCATCAAACGCCGAGTTCGTGAAGCAATCCGCCTCCAGTATCAATATATCCGTGGGAATGTGGACATTGTCTTTATTGCACGCTCACGTTCCCTCTTGCTTACCCCATTCCCCAAACTCCTCGAACTCATTGCTACTCTTCTGCGGCGCGCTGGCGTCTATATCACGCCGGAAGTCGCGTCCACGCAATAAAGGTGATTCCCATGGCGCTATGGACCTCGCTGGTGTCGTTCCTCGAAACCGTTTTATTGACGTTCTATAGCTGGACCGGCAACGGTGGTGTGGCTGTCATTATTTTCACCATCATCGCACGTGTCATTTTGCTGCCGCTGACGATACGCCAGATACAATCGAGCCGCAAAATCCAGGCACTCCAGCCTGCAATCCAAGAGCTCCAACGCAAGCACGGCAAAGACGCGCAGCGCCTCCAACAAGAGACGATGGCGCTCTACAAAGAAAACAAGGCCAATCCGGTATCGGGTTGTTTGCCGATGGTCTTTCAGTTGCCGCTTTTCTTGGGAATCTACCAAGCGGTGTTCCATCTGACCAGCGTTGCACCTGCCGAATACGCAGCCGCCAAAATGCTGACTGTTCTCCAAACCGCCGGCAACATGGGCACTGCGATTGTGGCGAGCACGCTCGACCAGCCGCCACTGTCCGGCGGTTTTCTGTGGTTGATCGACCTGGGCAAAACTGACCCCTACTACATTTTGCCAGTGCTGTCCGTGATATTCCAATTGATCGTACAGTTGATGTCTACCCCACGCGTGCAGGATCCGCAGCAAAAGGCAATGACGCAGACCTTGTTGTTCATGCCCTTGATATTCGGGTACATCGGCTTTACGTTCCCATCCGGTGCAGTCCTGTACTGGGTCGTCGGCAGCATTTTGTCGATGATCCAACAATATGTCGTCGGCGGTTGGGGATCGCTCGCAAATTACCTCAAGTTTCTGCCCACCGACGCAGGCTTCTTCCCACCACCCGAGGTTGTCGGTGTCAGCAAGCACGAAATCGAAGCAAGCCAAGCGCAGAGCAAAACCGCTGTCGACTTCTGGGACGTCCTCAAACCCTTGAACGATCCCGACCATCAGCCGAAAACGACCAAGTAGCCATTCGTCTTTGTTCCGAGGAGACGCATATGTCGAAGCAGAAGCCCTCGATCGAAATAAGCGCACGCACCGTCGCCGATGCCGTCGACCTCGCGCTTGCCCAATTGGGTCGCGACCGCGACGAAGTCGCCATCGAAATTCTGATTAGCGGCAATGACGAAGAAGAAGCCCTCGTGCGCGTGAGTGTCGTCGATGACGAGCCCAGCGAGCCAGTCAGCCATGAAGACCGTGCCAAAACTGCACGTCATGTCCTCGAACAACTGCTCGAACACATGGGTATCGATGGCTTTGTTTCGGCGGTCAAAACGACTGCACCAGCCCAAGACGGTGGCGTCGAAGAGACAGTTACCCTGCACGTTGAAGGTGCCGACGAAGAAGCGATGGGATTGATGATTGGCCGCCGTGGCGATACGCTACGCTCAATACAGTTCATGGTCAACCTCTTGTCTGGGCGGAGCAATCGCAAGTGGCCGCAGATTGTCGTCGATGTCGGGAATTACCGCCAGCGCCGCCAAGAAATGCTCGAGAGCATGGCACGTCGCATGGCAGAACGTGTACGCCAGAGTGGAGAACTCCATCGCTTTGAACCGATGTCGGGTGCCGATCGCCGCTACATCCACCTCGCCCTCCGTGACGATCCTACTGTTTTCACCGAGAGTGAAGGCGAAGGCGAATCCCGCAAAATAGTCATATTCCCGGCAAAAGCAGATAGCTAACAAGACCCCCGATACGGCGCGGCGCGGTCAGGAGCACGAGCGACTGACCGCGTTGCTTTTTTAGGTGAACACCATGAACCCCGATTATCTCATGCTCGGCCACATCACCAGTGATTTGCTGCCGGATGGCTCTACCATCCCCGGCGGTACATCACTCTACGCCGCCCGGACGGCACAACGGCTTGGCCGTCACCCCGGCATCGTGTCGGCACAGGCGACATTGCCCGCCGACTGGCCAAGCACGGTACCCGTTGCCACGGTCAGCCACAGCACTGCACCCATATTCGAGAATCGCTATACACCCAATGGCCGTATCCAGTTTTTGCATGGCGACGCGTTGCCATTGGTAGCCACAGACATCCCCACTGCCTGGCGTACTCCGGCGATTGTCCACTTCGGACCGATTTTGGCCGAGACACCACTGACATTGGTTGATGCATTCCCCGAGGCACTCATCGGGATGACCCCGCAAGGAATGATGAGACGTTGGCAAAAACCATTCCCGAGCCTGATCGAGTACATCCCCTTCGATCCCGCACCCGAACTGCTGAAAAAAGTAGACATCCTGGTGATGAGCATCGAAGACGTCCATGGTGACCGCTCGGTGGCCGAACGCTACGCACAACACTGTGGGATCGTTGCCTTGACGTACGGTGCAAAGGGTGCAGATATCTTCATCGACGGCTCCCCCATCCACATCCCGGCCTACCCAGCCAACGAAGTCGACCCGACAGGCGCTGGTGATGTCTTTGCGGCAGCGTTGCTGGTCCGCTACCAAGAGACCCGCGATGCCGTCGTAGCGGCATATTTTGCTGCGGTCGTCGCCGCAGCCAGCGTCGAAGGATTAGGCATCAGCGCAATCCCTGACCGGCTTACCATCGAATCACGCGTGCAACAACACCGCAGCTGACGACGTACCACGGAAGCGCGCGGTCATTGCGCTGGAGCGAGGCAGAATCTCTATGGGAACAGAACGCAAATCACTCTCGGGCAAGACGATGGCCGATAATCGGAACGCCTTCCACGAATACTTCATCGAACAACGCTTCACCGCAGGTGTGGCGCTGACGGGCACCGAAGTCAAATCCATTCGGGCCGGCAAATGCCAACTGCGCGGCTCATATGCTCGTATCGAAGGGGGCGAAGCATGGCTATTCGATGCGCACATATCACCCTATACCCAATCCGGGGTGGTCTTTAATCACGAGCCGACGCGCAAGCGCAAACTGCTGCTGAAACGGCGCGAAATCCACGAAATCTACCAGCTCATCACCCGGCGCGGCTATACCTTTGTGCCACTGCGCATATTCTTCGACAATCAATATGTCAAAGTCGAAGTGGGCGTCGCTAAGGGCAAAAAGCAACACGACAAGCGTGAAGCAATCGCCGAGCGCGACGTGAAGCGCGACATCGACCGCCAGATGAAGTTCAGCAATCGTTGAGCTCCGCTTGTAACGCACCAGATGACTCCGCTGATATGACCACAAGCATAGCAGCGGAGTTTTTTCGACACGCATAACCGCGTGCTGTGAAGTGAGCTCTCGGATGATATTCCACCATGACCCCGACCCACGCCTCATCACCGTACGCCGCGGCGGGTCGCTGACCGACGAACATCACCGTCTGCTTGCACAGTGGGCAGCGACCTGTGCAGCACACGTGCTTTATCACTTCAGCCTTGCGCAACCCAACGACGATCGCCCGCGCCAGGCTATTGATGCAGCAATGGACTGGGCGCTTGGTGGTGCGCGTGGCGTGATGGAGGTACGCGCACTGGGAGGGCATGCGATGGCTTCGGCTCGGTTGCTCCGTGGCGCTCCACGCGCGGCGGCTTTTGCTGCAGGGCAAGCGGCGTGCGTTGCGCACGTCGCGGCCCACGACCTTGGGGCCGCAGCATATGCGATTCGCGCAGTACAGCAGGCGGCGGGTATCGCAGCCGGCCGTACCGAATGTGCCTGGCAGCGGGCACAGCTCGCTGATGCCGTGCGTGCATTGGTACTATGGGAGAAAGTGCGGCGGAACAGCGTCTGCTGGTCTGTGTTTGTGGAATGATGCACTCTGCCGTGCGGTGCACGGGCCTGACGTAGAATAGCGGTACTCAGACAACGAGGTATGCAATGACGCAGCACCAGACCGGACTCGTACCCTACGGACCCACACCCTCGGCACGGCAACAGGCCTGGCACGAGCGGGAATTTTATGGGTTCCTCCACTTCTCTGTCAACACATTCACCGACCGCGAGTGGGGCTACGGCGACGAATCACCCGATACGTTCAATCCTAGTGCGTTCGATGCCACCCAAATCGTCGACACCGCCCTGCGCGGCGGGATGCGTGGGCTGATTTTGACCGCAAAGCATCACGACGGCTTTTGCCTGTGGCCATCGGCGTATAGTACCCATACGGTGGCGCAGAGTCGCTGGCAAAACGGCCAGGGCGATGTCGTCGGTGCACTGGCGTCCGCTTGTGCGGCTGCAGGGATGCCCTTTGGGATCTATCTGTCACCCTGGGACCGCAATCACGCAGCATACGGTCGCCCTGCCTACATTACTTACTATCGCAACCAATTGCGTGAATTGCTGACGAACTACGGGCCCCTGTTCGAAATCTGGTTCGACGGCGCCAACGGTGGTGACGGGTTTTATGGTGGCACGCACGAAGTGCGCAAGATCGATGCAACCACGTACTACGACTGGGAAGAGACATTCAACCTCGTCCGTGAACTCCAGCCACATGCCTGCATCTTCAGTGATGCCGGGCCAGATGTACGCTGGGTGGGCAACGAACACGGCATCGCTGGTGACCCGTGCTGGCCGACGATTGACCCCACCGGCTTGCACCCGGGACTGGCTGAGCCAGCGCTGCTCAACCGTGGCGATCGTACGGGCACGGCATGGTTGCCGGCGGAGTGTGACGTTTCGATTCGACCGGGCTGGTTTTATCACGCACACGAGGATGATTTGGTGCGCACGCCAGCAAATTTGATGGAGCTGTATCTCGCGTCGGTGGGCCGTGGAGCCAATCTGCTGGTGAATCTGCCCGTGGCACCTACTGGACAGGTGCACGCGCGCGATCGGGCAGCACTACTGGGTTTTGCGGCAGCGCGCGAGCGCCTGTATGCGCAACCGTTGACGCCGTCGCTGTTGCGCGCATCGTCGACACTTCCCGGCTTCCCTGCGGTGCACACTGCCGATGATACACAGACCTATTGGGTTGCGGCTGCCGAAGACAGTGAACCATCGCTCACACTCATTTTTGCACAACCGCAGCATATCGGCCTCATCGACATCCGTGAGTACCTCCCGCTGGGGCAGCGCATCGATGGCTGGGCTATTGACATTCAGACCGGTACGGAATGGCACGAAGTCGCTGTCGGTGCATCGATCGGCAATCGGCGTTTGGTGCAATTGTCGGCCGTGCAGGCACACGGAGTGCGCTTGCGGGTGACGGGGCTCCCAGTACCGCCCGCGGTGCGCACGATGCGGATCTATTGCGCATGAGGGAGCGGGATGGAATTGCAAAAAACCTTGGCGCTGCGGTTTTCTGAGACTCACCAACACTCCAGTGGTACACGGTGACTGCTGGAACGCACTGATCGCCCACGCATGGGCTGCACAAAACGCCTGGCAGATTGTCTGCCAGGCGTCTTTTTCATCGAACGATGCGCATCCGTACCGACTCATCTGCCTGTGCGTTTAGGGCAGGAATGGTGGTCTGCGAGTCGGCGGCGGTCCATCCGTTGCGCGTGGCGGCGCTGCCCCATCTGACCCGCCCGGTGGTGATCCCGAAGTTCCACCTTCAGACGGTGGTGCCCCATCTGACCCGCCCGGTGGGGATCCTGGAGTTCCACCCTCTGACGGTGGTGCCCCATCTGACCCGCCCGCTGGTGATCCCGGAGTTCCACCCTCTGACGATGGTGCCCCATCTGACCTGCCCGGTGGTGGTGATCCCGGAGTTCCACCCTCTGACGGTGGTGCCCCATCTGACCTGTCCGGTGGTGGTGATCCCGGAGTTCTGCCGGGTGGCGGTGGCCCTCCCGGTGATCCGCCCTGCGACGGCAGCGGTTGTTGACCGGGTTGCCCTCCAGATTGCCCCGCAGGATTTTCTGATGGACATGGTCGACTACCCGGCGCAGCGACACACGGTCCTGACTTGGTTCCTGGAGCGCCCGAATCAGCCTGATTCTGCTGTTGCGGATCCCTCGGTGGCCTATTTGGGTCTGTAGGATTACGTGGATCACCTTCTTTTCCGCGAGAACCATCGACGTTCTCTCCAGACCCGTTCGACTGCATCGAATCTACCACTTGCGGGAGCACGCCAGAAAGTGCATTTGCGCACTCCGGTGGGAGCGCTCCACCTTGCCAGCCGAGGCACGAATCGTTAGACTGCTGGACTGCCGTTTGACACTGTTCATCCGCCGGCTGCGCATTGTCGAGTAACGACCCGACGCAACCGTAGAACACCGCACCGCGGATTTCTGCTTCGCGCCCCTCGGGACCAGCAAACTGTACCACTGCCGGCGGTAACGGAATGACTTCGCCGGTGGCAATGACCGCTTGTGGCGCGACATGTGCCGATGCCAAGCCCACACCCGATACCGCGACACTGACCACAACGGTCGACGCAGTTGTCGCCAGACCGACACTCACTTTGCTGGCGGCAGATGCACTTGCATTGAGCACGCCCACCGTCGATTGACTCAGTTTGTCGATGTAGACGTGCACCGATTCGACGGCATAGTGGAATGATTTACTGAACGTTTGCACCCGCTGGCGTGAGCCAGTCGATTGGCGCCGGAACCGTTGGATGCCGCTGACTGCACTGCGCAAGGGACGAACCAACCCAATCAACAGGACGAGATCTATGACGTCCAATTGATTTTGAAACGCTGTGTAGAGCCCAAAGGCAGACAGCACAAAAACAGCACCTGCGCTGAGTGACAGTGTACTCACCAGAAGGAGCCAGGCGAGATTGTCGAGCTTGCGCACGAACCACGCGAACAGGTGCGCCATGCGACTCACTATGACCCGCGATGCAAGCAGGTCCAAAAAATCGCTACCAATCGGTACCTGCGTCTGCGCTGCTATGTATGGCACATGTGCGGCAAAGCGCCGGCGCCATTGCATGAAGCGGACCATGAGGAGCACAACCGCACAACCCACCAATCCCAACAAGAAATTCTGTTTGCCGGGTTGTTGATAGGCATCGACAAATCCGATGACACCGGTCGCGAGGCTCGCAATGGTTGCAACAAAGACAACCGCCGATTCAAACTTGCGCTTGCCGGCAGCAGATTTTGTGTGCGCCTGGGGGACCTGCGCCAGAATTGCATCGGCAGAGAGGTAACTATCCATTGAGGGACTCCGTCAATCCGTTAAGCACTTGCACCCAGAGGAGTGCCGATTCCATCGAATCGCTCACGCGAAGCTCTGATTGACCCGATTTGGAGGTGATTTGCTCATCACGAACCGCTAGCACATATGCATTGTTGGTGATGACGGGTATCGATTCTCGTAGATTGAGTGTGGTGATTTTTGTGCGAGGTGCATACAAATCCATACCAAAAAAGCGCACTGCTCCGCCATGGAGCTCAGCGAGCTGTGTCGCGTTACCGACTTGTGCTCCCAGTGCAAATTCAGGAATAGCTACATGACCGACAAAATCACTCAGTAGTGACTTGAGTGCCACCGTCGGTGGTGTAGGCAGTTGCAAGCAGTTGGCCATTGACTCCGAGATGCCTAGGCCGTGTGCATAGCGCACCTGCACACCGATGCGCTGCGCGGCTTGTTGAACCGTTGGCCATAGCGTATTGGTGAGTGCGCCTGCTGGGGTGACCAATGCAGCCCACCCATCACTCTGGGCCGAACGGAGGGCACGTGCGACGGTCGCGAGTAAATCTTCGGAGTTCCAGGCAGCGTCACTTGGGCCATGCTGCGACTGGGCGTTGAGTTTGCTGACTATGGAACGTGTGTCGGCATCGAGGCCGAACGTCTCGACCCGATAGACATCACTGACGAGTGCCGCTCCAGCGCGCGAGAGGCAGCCAGGACCCCAGCCGGTCGAAACGAGGGCTATTTCGTTGCGGAATGCCATGACACGATTCCTTCCATGCAGAATCCCAACCGTGCCACTGAGTACAGACGCAGCAGCATGGAGATTAATTTCTTATTATCACGCAGACATGTTAAATATTTGATATGGGCATGTTGTCGTTGTGCGTATCGAAGAGCGCATAGTACAGTGGATTATCGGGTGCTTTGCGCGCTGAAGTTACGGGCACGTTGCGCGAAAAGTCACGGGCGCATTGCAATGCGCCCGGCCCAATCCATTCGCGGCATGACAGAGCGGGCCATATTGCAATATGGCCCGCTCGAAACAGCAATGATACGTCTATTCGTGGACAGTGACCGATTGGAGCAACAATTCCGCGACGTCTTGGCGAGCGACGGTGTCGTCGATACCCATGGTTTTGGCAGCGTCCTCGAACATGACCATGCAGAACGGACAGGCGACGGCGATGGTGTCGGGCTGCTCGGTGCGCAGTTGCTCGAGGCGGATGACGCTGGTCTTTTGGTCGCCGAAGCCTTCCATCCAGACATTGCCGCCGCCGCCGCCACAGCACATGGCTTTGTTGCGGTTCTTGCCGGGCGCTTCGACCAGCTCGAGGCCAGGGATGGACTGCAGCAGCTCACGCGGGGCATCGTAGACGTCGTTGTAGCGGCCGATGTAACAGGGGTCGTGGTAGGCGACTTTTTGTTTGACCTCGGTGACGGGCTTGAGTTTGTCGTCACGGACGAGGCCGGCCAGATACTCGGTGTGGTGGACGACTTGGTAGTCGATGCCGGCACGGCCGCCGAATTGGCTGTATTCGTTCTTGTGTGAGTTGTAGCAGTGAGCGCAGGTGGTGACCAGCGTTTTGAAGGTGTACTTGCCGAGGGTGCCGACGTTGGTTTCGGCTTGTTGCTTGAACAACAGTTCCTCGCCCATACGACGGGCGGGATCGCCAGTGCAGCACTCTTCGCCGCCGAGGATGGCAAAATCGACATCGGCCTGCTTGAGGAGCTGGGCCATGGCGCGGGCTGTGCGCTTGGAACGGTCGTCATAGCTGGGGGCGCAACCGACCCAAAAGAGGACGTCGGTGTTGCCCTTTTCGGCCATGGTGGGCAAATCGAGGCCAGCGGCCCAGGCAGAGCGTTCTTTTTGGGGCAGACGCCATGGGTTGTTGGCACGCTCGATGCCGTCGAGTACTTTTTTGACGCCGCTGGGCACTTCGCTCTGGATCATGGTCAGGTTGCGGCGGAAGTCGACGACCAAATCGACGTGGTCGATCATGGCCGGGCACTCTTCGACGCAGGCGCCACAGGTGGTACAGCTCCACAGTTCGTTTTCGTCGTAGACACCTGCCTCGAGGAGTCCGATGGCGTCGAATGCGCCACGCCCGGTGCCGTTGCCCTCGAGCACCATCTGCGTACCCGATCTGAGCAAAATCGGATCACCGCGTTGCATATCGGCCATTTTGGTGATGAGGAATTTGGGTGATAGGTTCGAACCGGATGCATGGGCCGGGCAGACGTCTTGGCAACGACCGCAGGTCATACACGAGTCGAGGTCGAGGCGCTGCTTCCAGGTCAGATCATTGAGGGTGGCGACGCCCAGCTGCGGCTCGTCCTTTTCGATCTCGGCTTCAAAGTCAGGAATCGGTGCCAATGCGCCGCGTGGCCGGGTGCGCTTGAAAAACGTATTGAGCGGGGTATAGACCAAGTGCCGCAACCCGGTATAGGGAATGGCTGCAATAAACCCGAAGGACACGATGGTATGAGCCATCCACAAGGTAAAATGCAGATCCATGCCGAAGCTGCTGATATTGCCCCAACCAATTGCGCGGAAGACAGTGGCCAGACCATAGCCCACGAACGATTGAATGGCCCACGACTGGTCGAAGACGACCGCGCCTCGAATCGTCTGATTGGCGATACGCAGACCTTCGATGAGGTAGCCACTGATGCCCACAAAAATCAGCGAAATCATTGCTTCGCGGTCGTATTTGCGGTCGTGCAGCCGGGGGGCTTTGAAGCCGTAGCGGCGGATGGTGGCCCAGATGAGGCCGGCGACAAAGAGCAGTCCGACAGTGTCGAGGATGGTCTCGTAGTAGCGATAGAAGTCGCCCACCAAAATGCGACCGGCGTCTTTACCCATGAGCGGGATGGTGAAGTCTTCTTCGACGGCGATGACGTCTGTGCCGATGAACAGTCCGAGGAAGCCGAAGAAAATCAGCGCGTGCATCATGCCCGGCTTGCGGTCCTGGAGGGTTTTCTGGTGACCGAGTGTCTCGGCAAACACCGTTGCGACACGGCTGCCGAGGGCATCGAGGCGGCCATCGGGTTTGCCTTTGCGCCAGGTGTTGGCGTCACGCACAATGCCATAAAAAAGCACGAGCATTGCTGCCAGTGCAGTGATGTACACGGTGAAGCTGCCCAGTTGCTCACCGATGTTCCAATATATCTGACGGACTGCTTCAATCATGGCACGGTGCTCCATTGCATGGGTTTGTTTCGTGACATCGTAGCACGGAGCGTCGCAGGCCGTCAATGTGCGGCAGCTTCTGCCACGGTTGCACATTTGCGCGTTTCGTCTACACTATTTATGAGAGTACCAACGACACAAACGAAGGTAGGAGCAACGATGCGCTACGAAAACAAAATCACCGTCGTCACTGGCGGGAGCAAAGGGATTGGCGAAGGCTGTGTGCGCGTGTTTGCGGACGCCGGCGCGACCGTCGTATTCTGTGCCCGCAACGTCAGCGAAGGCAAGGCCCTCGAGACAGAACTCAATGCCAAACGACCCGGCAGCGTCCTGTTCATCAAATGCGACGTCTCGAAAACCGAAGAAATCGAGCAGATGATCAACGCCGTCGTGGCCACGTATGGCCGTATCGACTGCCTCATCAACAACGCCGGTTGGCACCCACCGACGCGGACGATTGACCAATTCTCGGTCCAGGACTTCCGCGATTTGCTCGAACTAAACTTGGTGAGCATTTTCGCCGCCTGCAAATATGCGCTACCCCACATGCGCCCGGTGCAGGGCAACATCATCAATATGTCGAGCTTGGTCGGCACCATTGCGCAGCCCTACGCCACCACCTACGTGGCCACCAAGGGCGCGATTACGTCGTTCACCAAGGCTTTGGCCATCGACGAGGCGGCCCACGACGTGCGCGTCAACTGCGTGTCGCCGGGCAATGTATTCACCCCGCTCTGGCAGGCCGGCATCGATGCATCGCCCGATCCGGTACTCACCCGCTCGTACGGCGACAACGCCCAGCTGATGGGCCGCATGGGCACCATCGAAGAAGCCGGCAAATTGTGCTTGTTCATCGCATCCGAAGCGACCTTCACGACCGGGGTCGACCACTACCTGTCGGGCGGCGCCGAGCTGGCCTATGGCCACAAATCGCGCAAAGGCGAAGCCGGGCCGTCCTGGTAAACCGTGTTCCTTGTACAACACCTCCAGTGATGGGGGTGTCGTTGCTATAATGCCGTATATCTCTCGGTGTTTTTGTCATGAAAAAAGGGGACCAGCAGTGCGCATGGGAGCCCACTTCGCTGTGGGTGGTGGACTGCTGGCTCGCGATCGAGCAGGTGTTGCGTGCTCCTGCGCGTGCGCCAATCGCTGTAGCAATCCATCCCCTGCGCCACGACCCGACATTGTGACATGAATGAGGCTGCCATGGCGTTGCCATTCGATATCTATGATTTACGCATCACCGTGGTTGCCATCGAGGGGCGCTCGGTGTGTGATTTGGCGGTGGGTGATTACTTCGAGCTGACCAACAGCAGCCACGTGCGCATCCCGGCGGGCAAGCACTTTTGCTTGTATGCCATGGCCGCGGTGATGCCGTTGTTGCCCGCCAAACAGCGGATGCTGGCCGAGAACGACTGGCTCGAGCGTGACACCCTGGTGGCCTGCCCCGACCCCGAGGAGCGGTTGATTATGCAAATCGAACGCATCCGCCAGCACGAGATGGACAGTGAGTCGTTGACCTGAGAGGACCGTATGGCCACCGTCAGCATCGCCTTCCAAACCAACAAAAAGGCCCAAGCCTACATCGATCTGGCCAAGCATGTCAATCAGTACGCCTTCGACGCCGTCAGCGTCTATTGCGACGCGCCGTATCATCCTAGCTATGGCCCATTGTTGCTGATGGCGCCGCACATCACGCGGGCACGGTTGGGCTGTGCGGCGATCTCGCCAGCACGGATGGCCCCCATCGACATCGCCGCCGATGCGGCGTTGCTGGCCGATGCCGCCCAAGCGGGGACGTATCTGGGTATCGCCCGCGGCGCCTGGTTGGACGATTATGGCATCAGCGAGCCCAGCAAGCCCATCCAGGCCATCCGCGAGACCATCGCCATCGTGCGGGCGTTGTGGAGCGGCCAACCGGCGGGTTATGACGGGCAGGTCTATCGGCTGGCCGCGCACGTGAAGGCCGATTACCCGCTGCCGACGCAGCCCATCCCCATTATGATCGGTTCGTGGGGCGCCAAGTTGTGTGCGCTGGCCGGCGAAGTGGCCGACGAGGTCAAGGTGGGCGGATCGGCCAATCCCGACGTGGTGGCGCATATCCGCGCGCACATCGCCGTCGGCGAACAGCGCGCTGCGCGCGCTGTGGGCACGGTCGGGATTGCCTTGGGTGCCGTGACGGTGATTGACCCCGACCGCGCCCGTGCGCGCCAAGCCGCACGCGAGGCGGCAGTGCTGTACCTGCCGGTGGTGGTGCCGTTGGACCCGAGTGTGGCGGTCGAGCCCGAGCTCATCGCGCGTTTGCGCGTGTGCGCGGACCGGGGCGACTTCCGCGCGGGAGCTGCCCTGATATCGGACGAACTGCTCGATCGCTTCGCATTTGCCGGCAATCCGGCCGATATCATCGACCAATGTGAAAGGTTGTATGCCGCCGGGGTCGACCGCATCGAATTCGGTACGCCGCACGGCCTGCGCGATGCTGCAAAAGGAATCACCATGCTGGGAGCGACTGTGTTGCCTGCGCTCAAACAACTCGGGTATCTGGCGTGAACACGCCTGCAGAACCGCAATCGACGACCACCCGGCGACAGCCAATCTGGCTGCGCTACGGGTGGTTTTTGGTGGGGATTTTGTCCATCCTGATAACCATGCAACCCATTGCGCAGTTTGTTGATACGAGTGACACCACCCTCTACCCTGTGATGCACAGCAGCGGCATCGAGACGCGCAGCGACAACGACGGGCTGTTCCGCTGGGGGTCACCCGGTGCAACCATCAGCATGCCCGTGCTGCCCGCTGGCAGCTACATCCTTACGGCACTGTTGAGTGTGCCGCGTGTGCAGGCGACCGTGACCATGCGTGCCGATGATGTGCCGCTGGCGGCATTCGCGGCTGCACCCGATCAGTTCCGCCGCTATCGTCTGCTGGTGGCCATGCCGGCAGCGGGATTGCGCACGTGGACAAGCCTCGCGCTCGAGAGCAATCGCAACTACGACGACGGCCAGCGCACCTTGACGGTCGCCTATGGAACGTTCACCTTCACACCGAGCAAACTGCCCTGGCAGCCCGCCTGGTCACTCGATCTGCTGTTGTGCGTGGCGATGGTGCTGGCCTGGGCCGGATTGACCGTATTGCTCGGCAGTACATCTGCGACGCACGCGTTGCTGATGGTGTGCGTGGCTACATTCGGCGTTGCCGTCGGTCAGCTCGCCGGAATGCGCTGGGTGTGGTATCTGTGTGCAGTCGCTGTGGCGCTGATAGCGGCTGCAGCGGTGGTAGGACAGCGGTGGTGGGCAAGCCGGCAGACACGACCGACGCGCACTACTGCGGTTGGCGCGGCAGCGCACGCCTACCGGGCCGACATCGATGGCTTGCGGGCCATTGCGGTGGGAGTGGTGGTGCTGTATCACGCCTTCCCCGTGCAGTTCCCGGGCGGGTTCATCGGGGTAGATGTATTTTTTGTCATATCGGGCTTTCTCATCAGCCAGATTTTGTTCGCACGCGTCGCCGCTGGGACGTCTGCGCTGTTGGACTTCTATGCACGGCGGGTGCGACGGATATTCCCGGCGCTGATCGTCGTATTGGTGGCAGTGCTAGTGAGTGCGCAGTGGTTGTTCGCACGTGAACTGACGCGAGCAATTGGACTGCACGTCGCTGCGGGGGCAGGGTTCGTCGCCAATCTACTGTCGGCAGCACAGTCGGGCTACTTCGACGACACCGCGGTACGCAAGCCATTGTTGCACCTATGGTCGTTGGGCATCGAAGAGCAGTTCTACCTGGTATGGCCATTTGTGATTGTAGCGATTGCCCGCTTCCGTCGGCAGGCGCCGTGGATCTTGGGCGGTATTGCTGTCGCGTCGTTTGCAGCCAATCTATGGACCGTCGGCGATCCGGCCGGCATTGCCTTCTACTGGCCGATGATGCGTGTCTGGCAGTTCGTGGCGGGGGCATATCTGGCCTACCGGTCGAGCACATTCGCTCCGCCAGCTGGACAGACGCGCTGGACCGCTGTGCAACAGCCTGGCTGGGTTGCCACTGCGGTCGGCGGCGGCGCGTTCCTGACGTTACTCGGCTGCACTTTTGCTTTTGACAAACAGACAGCCTACCCGGGCTGGCCGGCACTGCTGCCAACGGCTGCAGCGCTGCTGTTGCTCATGGCGCGACCCAGCGACTGGGTCCAACAGCGCCTGTTGGCGAGTCGCGGCATGGTGGCGATCGGGGTCATCAGCTACCCGTTGTATTTGTGGCACTGGCCGCTGCTGGCGTACGGCTATCTACTGTGGGATGCGCGCTTCGACGCAGTCTGGCGACTCGCAGCGGTTGGCCTGGCGGTGGTATTGGCAGCGGCGACGTATTGGCTCATCGAGCAACCCGTGCGGGTTGGTCGGCTCAAGCAGCTCCATCCGCTCCTCTTGGCTGCTGTGGTGGCGGTGATAGGCAGCACGGCCTGGGCCGGTGTAGCGTCTGGATTGACCCAGGTGAGTAGTGCAGCCCACGACAACGCCGACATCCCGTACGTGGTCAATGGATCAGCCTGCGGGACGGCAGCGTTTGCCGCCTACCCGTACAAATACTGCAGCTTCCACACTGGCACCGACCCGCTGGCGGAGCCCGTGTACGTCGTGGGCGATAGCCATGCGTTGTACCTGGCGCGCGGTTTTTTTGCACAACCGGCTGCGTACACGACCTTGCTGCGCGGGGTGTATGGCTGTGTGCCGTTGTTAGGCCTTGAGACGTATGTGAACAACGCGACGACCAGTACCAACTGTGCTACGGGCATCGATGCGCTGTACGGGTCGCTGGATCGCGCAGATACGGCGCACCATCGGACAATTGTATTTGCCATGCGGTTTACGGGATTGAACGAGACGAAGCTCAATTCCACTGACAGCCACACCATCCATATCCAAGCGCCCGGTCCACGCGTGGTGGTCACGTCGGCGCAACGGGGAGTGCTGTATGAGCAAGCGCTCGCTCGCACGATGGCTCGGCTGGCGGCCTACCCCAATACGACGGTAATTGTGCTGTACCAGGTGCCAGAACTCGACTTCAACCCGACGATGTGTGCCCTGCGCATCAATGCGACACATCCCTGTGCCACCAGTCGCGCTCTGGTCGATGCCTATGCAGCGCCGTACCGTGCGCTGCTCGATCCGATTGTGGCGCGCAATCCCAACCTGCGGGTTGCCGACCCGACGAGGTTGTTCTGTGATGCGCAGTGGTGTCGTGCCCGCGCTGATGGCGCAAGATTGTCGTACCGCGACGACAATCATCTGTCGGTGGTAGGAGCGCGGGACGTGATTAAGCAATTAGGAATGATGAATGAGTAGATATCAGTGATCAGATATCAGTGATCAAATATCAGAGGTCAGTTTCCACCGCACAACGATTACGCAGAGCCACTGAGACACCGAGGTCGCAGAGCCACCGTAGGGGCGAGGCGGCGGAGAGATTAGAAATCAGTGATCAGGTGTCAGTATCACGCAGGGTTACAAGGGGCGAGATATATCTCGCCCGTAATTTTCCCTCGCCCGCAGATCACCCATCGCCAGCGCAAATAAAAC
Source organism: Thermoflexus hugenholtzii JAD2 (assembly GCA_945881915.1). Lineage (GTDB taxonomy): Bacteria > Chloroflexota > Chloroflexia > Chloroflexales > Roseiflexaceae > UBA965. Next base: position 46,643 of record CAMCVW010000025.1, read on the forward strand.
CCCACCCATCGCCCGCATGTCACACAACGATTACGCAGAGCCACTGAGACACCGAGGTCGCAGAGCCACCGTAGGGGCGAGGCGGCGGAGT
>CAMCVW010000026.1 GCA_945881915.1 Thermoflexus hugenholtzii JAD2
GGACGTAAGAACCGCTGAAAGCATCTAAGTGGGAAATACCTCCCAAGATTAATGTACTCACTGAGAAAGTCAGGTAAGGCCCCCAGAAGATTACTGGGATAAGCGGCTGGAGCTGGAAGCATGGTGACATGTGGAGGCGACCAGTGCGCCTGGCTGAGGGCTTCCCTGATGGAAGATCTGGTACGTGTTCGACGTGCAACGTGCTCAACTCATTCATATCCAACTCTGAACCATTGGCGTGCACGAAGCGGAGTGGACCCACCCCGTCCCATCCCGAACCGGGTCGTGAAACACTCCAGCGCTGAAGGTACTGCAAGGTTGCCTTGTGGGAGACTAGGTCTGTGCGCCATCCATTGAACCACCCCCTGATTCGTATGAATCAGGGGGTGGTTTGTTTGCAGCGGGTTGGGTTGTCAGGCCTGTTCGTTGCTAAAGGATATATTGAGCGGGTCTTTTTGCAAAAAGCCCCGCTCGAACCTCCCCGTCTTGGCATGCGGACTCGCGCTGGATCCGCCATCCAGATAATCCTGTCGGCATGCCAACTTGTATCAGATGCAATAATATCTGCCGAATGTAGGGAGCCGTATCGGAATGTGAATGCGAGGTTCAAATTATTCGGTTCGCTGCGTCTTGCACACGATTCCATTGGCACTGACGCGGTGTGTCAATGCCATGACGGGAGCATACTAACCGTAAATAGCTCGTACAGACCATGTAATGACGGGCTGATGGATGGGCCACCTCCACCGTCATGGCATGCAATTTTCATCGGCGCACCAATCGACGTACCGTATTGAGAAGTGATATAGAGCGGGGCTTTTTGCAAAAAGCCCCGCTCGAACCTTTGCCATATCGGAATGTGTATGCGGGGTTCAAATAATATGGTTCGCTGTGTGTTGCACACGATTCCATTGGCACTGACGCGGTGCGTCAATGCCATGACGGAAGCATTCTAAACGTAAATAGCTCGTACAGACCATGGAATGAGGGCTGATGGATGGGCCACATCCCCCGTCATGGCATGCCGACAACCGATCCATGTGAATTGAGATGGTATTTGTCGGCATGCCGTCGTGTTCAAGGTGCAAAGATTGTTCTCATGATGTAGGGTACAACGGAGCAGAACTGCATTGCCTTGTATTGAGGAAGATTGTGCATCTGCGTTCGAGGTTGTGAATTGTAGGGCGAGGGTTACCTCGTCCCTGGAGGTGTATGCGGGCGAGGTCGTCATGCCCCGCGCAGCGGGGTACTCGCCCTTGTCGGTTACTCGAGGTTATGATTGTGTCAATGAGCGGGGCTTATTGCAATAAGCCCCGCTCATAACGGTATGTATTCCTCGCAACTCAGGTACAATCTACGCGTTGGTGACGAAAAGCGAAACTGGAGCATGATATGCAGCCATATGTACTGAATGAAAACGACGGTAAGACTGTCGAATACGGTATCCCATTTTTGATTAAGCTGGGTGAGTGTGCGCATGGCCGCGGCATTGCAATGGTGCAGTATACGGCACGGCACGGTGAAGAGCCGCCCGAGCACGTGCATCTATCCGAAGATGAAGTTTTCTATGTGATTAGCGGGCGGTTGACATTTGTGTGTGGGGAACAATTCTTCCCAACGGAGACAGGCGGAACGATGGTTTTGCCGGCAGGGTTACCGCACACGTATCGCGTTGCTGACGCTGAAGAAGCTGTGCTCCTTGCAATCACATACCCGGTGCAGAAGGTTGCACATGGTTGGGGTGGGTTTGTTGCAGACATGGAACAGCTCTAACAACCTAGTGTCGTACAGAAGGATCGACAGCATATGCGTATAGCAAAAGTAGATGCCTATATCTTGGCCCAGCCCGAACCCAAACGATCGACGCTCATTACCATGCGCGACATGATGCACGCGTTTGTTCCAGGGACGGTAGAAGTAATCGGTCACGGAGTCCCGTACTTCACGCTACGCGGCAAGAAATACGGTGGAATAGCAGCCTGCAAAAAGCACATGCTGTACTTTACGCAAAGCAGTGCAGTGATACTCCAGTCTGCAGATGTGTTGCAGGGATTCACACACGGCAATGCGTCTGTGCAGTTCCCCATCGATGCACCGCTCGCGCGAAACGTGCTCGAACGACTGATTGCGCTCAGAATAGGTGAAATAGGGTAGCCGGAATGGACTTCGTGCTGGTTATCGGGTATACTGCAATTCTTGCATTGGCGTGCATGAAGCGGAGTGGACCCACCCCGTCCCATCTCGAACCGGGTCGTGAAACATTCCAGCGCTGAAGGTACTGCAAGGTTGCCTTGTGGGAGACTAGGTCTGTGCGCCAGTACATACATTCCGCGGCGTGGAGCAGTGGTAGCTCGTTGGGCTCATAACCCAAAGGTCAGTGGTTCGAATCCGCTCGCCGCTACCAAAAATCCCCTACTTTCGTACGAAAGTAGGGGATTGTCATTTCATCTTCACGACTATGCTTCCTTCCAGAGATAGTCATCCCAGCGTGGGTCCGTGGTTGTTGTCCCATCTGTGCGATGCATCAGGCAGGCGTGGTTGGGAAGCCCTGCGAGCCAGCGCGTACCATCGGCGTACCCAAGGATGACCAGGGTCCGGGCTGCAACATCTGCCTCAAGCAGGCTCGGCGCAATCACGCTTGCACGGACGACATCGCTCTCCGACGGCGATTCTGTGCGCGGATCGATGATGTGGTGCGCTCGTGTGCCGTCTTGTTGCTTCCAGGAACGTTTGTCGATGCCACTCGTTGCGATTGCGCAATCGCGGAGGGCAAGCATGGGTGTTTCGGCGTAACCCGAAAGAGGTTCGATTCCTATCGGCCAGGCTCCGTATTCTGCTGGAATCCCGCGAAAGCAAATGTCCCCAGCGGCATCAATTGCTACCGCAGGGTATTCCCAGAGCTGTTGAATCGCCATCTGCGCTGCCCAACTTTTGGCCACGCCAGCGAGGTCGAGCGTGACACCACGAGGAATCAACACTCGTGCCTGCGTGGAATCGATTTGGACGCGTTCCCAGCCAGATTGATGATTCGAAGTGGGTGTGTTTTCGGCTGTGAGAGCACTGTGTGTTTTGTTGTAGCCATGGGCTTCGAGCGCCGGACGAATGGTGGGATCGATGAGTCCATTGGTATGCTGGTAGGCCCAGGCGGCAGCCAATAGCACATCCCACAGAACCGGGCTAACTGCCTGCCAAACGTCGGGCTTGCGTGAAAGGAGGTTCAGCTCACTCTGCGGCTCAAATCGACTGAGGGTGTGTTCCCACTGGATAAAGCTTTCAGCGACCATGGTTGCTGCACTTGTTGCGTCGGTAGTGGTGTCAATGAGGACCTTCATCTGACACCCCATTGCGCGGAACGGGTAATGAAACATGTGTTATGCCGTGACGTCTGATTTGAGTGTGTTGCGGAAAATCACTCGATACGCAGTAAGAAATATCGTACTGCTAATGGTCAAAATGTACATCACCGAAATCGTACTAACCCGTGTATCACTGCCGGCCATTATTCCATGTGCTGCTCCTGCGAAAAATGTGAAGAATGCAGCACCGTGAATCCAGCGCCATGCTTTGCCTACTTTCGTCCGCCACTCTGCACTCACCGTGACGACGATGACGAGCGGGAAGGCAATTTGTCCGAGTGCAACTGCAAATGGTACGTATGGTCCCGTGGCAGATGGTACGAAGAGGCTTTGCCAGGTGTAGCCAATATATCCGTCGAGGAGTAATACCACAATATGGATAGTCATCATGATGGTACTTGCCAACGATGCCTGCCGATGGATGTCGTTCGCTTCAAAGACTCCTGGCCATTGCTGAGCTTGGCGACCAGTAATCATCAGGCCTGCAATCGTTGCAATCCAGCTGAGAATGTATGCGACCAGCCCTGTGCTCCGCGAAAGGTACCATCCGGTGTGAATTCCTGACAAAGATTGGGCGATATCACGACCGACAAAAATAACTGTCAGCAAGCCCACGAGGGTCCCGATAAGGATTCCGCCCCCTCGGGCGAGGAACATGCGGAGTGAAGAATTCATGGATGCGTCCTTTCGGCGGCTCGGAATGGTCTAGTTGGATGAGCGCGTCAGCAATACTGCACGGGTGACTTGACGCAACGGTGCGCTCGTCGCCTCCCGATTGGTGTTTGCCGGTGCTTGGGCAGATACTCCGCGATTAGCGCTCTGTGGTGCAGGGAGTTCAACGATGACGAGTTCTAACGGTGGTGTTTCGGGTTGTCGCGGACCTTCGGTCTGGCGAACGATACTCGCCCAACCAAACACACTCACGACCATCGCTCCACCGAGCATGAGCCAGACGCTGTGTTGTCTGCGTGGGATTTTTGGGGTTAGATTAGCCATCAGTATAATCCATTCTAGCGTGTATTAGTCTTCGTGGTCTGATTCGTTCTGCTCATCGTGCTCTTGCTCATTGTGGCGCTTCGGTTGCGTCCGCTGAACCAAAACGATTGTGCCATCGCGCGCACTCACAAAAACAATGCCGGGTTGGTATGGTATCGACCAGACGGTTTGCCCCTCGAGGTCGACCAGTTCGGGGTCTGCCGTGGGTGCTAACGAGCCAACGATAGTGCGTGCAGACTCCAACGCCTGCTGACTGGTAATCTCTGTTGCGGGTGCGGCAGATTCCGAGACTACAGATTGTTGTTGTGAGGGAGCAGACTGAAGCGTGAGTTCTTGTTCGAGCATGGTGATGCGGTTGCCAGCCTCGGTCAACCGAATATTGGCGGTGTCGAGTGCGTTTGCGTACTGAGTAACGGCAGCTGCGTTTGCTTGCGCGAGCGGGATGGTCGGGATGTTATCGGACTGCCAAAAGAGCAACCCACCTGCAATAGACATAACGGATATTGTCCAAAAGAAGGCGCTGAGTGCTGCGCGTCGTTCCTGTTGTTCCATGGTGCATTCCTTTCGTGGGGTATACATTCACCACCCATAGCGTATCAAAATGCAGACGGTGATTCCTCAATATGGGGTGCGCGTAGCATCAAGGTTTCGTCAAGAGAAGCAGTGCGGTAGCCGTATAATGGACTGATAGCAGAAAGAATAATAATGTACGTGCTGGAATATGCGACGTGGCCGGGATTAATCGGAACGCTGTGCGACGAACTTGATGGCCTGCAATTGCAGTATGTGGTCGATGCAAACACCGCGACGGTAGACGCGTATGACCCATGGCGCTTGTCCCAAAAAATCCGCTGTGCGCAGAACGCATTTGTGCGTTTGTCGTACGATGTTCCACGTCCCAAAGCGCTATTGGGTCAACAATACTGGGATGAAATAGTCGCGACAGCCCGTGACATCGTCGGGCGTGGCGAGTATCAAACGGTGATGTTGGATGCTGCGGGAGCGGACTCGAGTGTGATGCAGCGGATCATTCAGTTGTTGGGGACCACCCTTGGTCTGTCTGTGGTTGCCGACGAAGCGGATTTGCTGATGCGCATTCGCAACCGAGCCGGATTTTGGGAGGTGTTGTTCCGAATCACACCGCGCCCCCTCGGGACGCGCGCGTGGCGTGTGTGCAACTATCCCGGGGCGTTGAATGCGGTCGTCGCCGCTGCGATGGTGCGCTTTGGTGGTATATATGCGGAAGATCGGATTTTGAATCTGGCTTGCGGCTCGGGGACGATTCTCATTGAACGGCTGGCTCGTGGACCGGCTGCCAAAGCAATCGGGTGCGACACCAATGCTGAGGCGCTGGCGTGCGCACGACAAAACGTCGCAGCTGCAGGAAACACGAGACAGATTGTATTAGAGTCGTGGGACGCGACCCAGACCCCATTGCCGGAGGCGAGTGTCGACTTGATCTACATTGATTTGCCGTTTGGGCAACTCATCGGGACGCACCATACCAACTTGACGTTGTACCCAGCGATGCTGTATGAAGCGAGTCGGTTGCTTGCACCAGGCGGGCGCATGGTCGTCATCACGCACGAGATTCGTCTGTTGCGGTCGGTGCTGGAAGAGATCGTTACCCTTCAGACGACTGATGAAGTGCAAATTTCGGTCGGCGGAATGTCGCCTCTGATGGTACTCATCGAACCGGCACGTCGATAGCGCTGTATGCAAAAATCAGGCGAACCAACGGACGGCACCCAATCGGGTGTCGTCTGTTTTGGATGCAGCCCAGTGGAGTGTCTTGGGGAGTGTGTGCGTGCTGCTGAGGCGGCCTTGCCGGTTGGGGGACCAAGACCCCGTCTGCTGTGAGTTGACATGCCGCAGGCGTGATATAGATGGGGGATGAGTCTTTTTCCCAGATGGCCGAATCATGCAGATGCAGGAGCGGGGTGATTCCGACGCTCGATAGCGAGGATGACGACCGAAATGTCCGCTGGCGTGATACCTGCTAATCGCGTTGCTTGGCCGATTGTGACGGGTTGGAAGCGCGTCAGAACGAGAACAGCTTCGTTGCGGAGGCCACGGATGGTGGTGTAATCGAGGGTGGGGGGAATTCGATGGTGTTCCATTTTTGCGACGCGTTCGATTTGGCGCTGTTGTTTGACGAGATAGCCGTCGTATTTGACCTCGATTTCGAGTGTTTGGATTGTTGAGTCGTCGAGGACAGGGAGGCCGAGTGCGCGTTGGAGTTGCGCGTAGGTCGCTTCGGGGCGGGCCAGGATGTCGGCAGCCGTGACCTCGCGTGAGAGCGGTTGCAATTGCTCAGCACTGAGGGCTGCGTTGACAATGGTCGATGGGAACACGCGCTGGCCGCGCAACGCAGCAGCGTGGTGGGCGATGTGATCGGCACGTTGAGCCACCGCGGAAGCACGCTGTGCCGAGATGAGCCCCAGGTTGGCGGCGATGGGTGACAACCGCAGGTCTGCATTGTCGGTGCGCAGTAGCAGACGATGCTCAGCACGTGATGTGAACATGCGATAGGGTTCGTGGATGTCACGGGTGACCAGGTCGTCGATAAGCACGCCGATGTACGCCTGATCGCGTTGCAGGATGAATGCGTCTTGGCGACGGACGGCACGGACGGCGTTGATGCCGGCCATGATTCCTTGTGCGGCGGCTTCTTCGTAGCCGGTGGTACCGTTGATTTGACCCGCCAAGAAGAGCATGGGTAGCCGCTTTGCTTCGAGCGACGCGCGGATTTCGCCGTTCGCAACGGCGTCATATTCGATGGCGTAGCCGATGCGCATGAGTTCGGCTTTTCGGAGCGCGGGGATAGCGCGAATCATGTGCCACTGAACGTCTTCGGGCAGGGATGTGTTGCAGCCTTGCAGGTACATTTCGTTACTCTGCCAGCCTTCGGGCTCGAGGTACAAGAGGTGGCGGTCTTTGTCGGCAAAACGGACAATTTTGTCTTCGATCGATGGGCAATAGCGCGGGCCGGTACCCTCGATGACGCCGCTAAACATCGGCGCACGATGCAAATTGGCTCGGATGATTGCGTGGAATTCAGGTGTGGTGTGGATTTGGTAGCAGGGGAGCTGGGGGCGCCATGAAGAATCCGTGGGTGTAGGATAGCGCGGATTCGGCCGACCATGGACCCAGTTTTGGGCACCGGGAACGCCGGCGGGGAGGTGCCCGTCATCATCCGTCAGCCATGTGCCGTTGGTGCAGTAGTGATGACCAAAAAAAGCGGCTGTTGGGCTACCGTGTTGCGGTTCGCTGTGGGTGAAGTCGACACTGCGGGCGTCGATGCGTGGTGGTGTGCCCGTTTTGAGCCGCGTAATCCCGAATCCAAGGCTGGCGATATCGTCAGCGAGTGCCATTGACGGTGATTCGCCTGCTCGACCTGCGGGCCAAATGGCTGGCCCCGTGATGGCACGTCCACGAAGAAACGTGCCACTGGTGAGGACGACGGAACGGGAGGCGTAGATACGTTGGGTATGTGTGACGACATGGAAGCGTGGTTCAGAAGGATCGATTGACGGGACGAGCGGAATAATCCGTTCGACCATTGCTTGGCGGATGTCGAGATGAGGAAGCGCTTCAAGGTACTCCTTCATGACGCTCGCGTACAGGCGTTTGTCGCACTGGGCACGGAGTGCTTGCACGGCAGGACCTTTGGATTCGTTCAGGAGACGCATTTGGATAAACGTGCGGTCGGTGATACGACCGATAACGCCGCCGAGAGCATCTATTTCGCGCACGAGGTGGCCTTTGGCTGGGCCTCCGACTGATGGATTACACGAGAGATGGCCGATTTTGTCGAGGTCGATCGTTATCATGAGTGTGGCGGCACCCATGCGAGCGGCTGCTGCGGCAGCTTCACAGCCTGCGTGCCCGGCGCCGATGACAATGACATCATACACAAGAGGGTGTAGCGTTGGTTCGTTCACATGATTCTCGTACAGTTTGTAGTAAAATCGCATTCCATGATTGGATAGCGGAATAAAAGTAGCAATTGTGGCTAAATTGTACCATGTGGCGCAGTGTTTGCGTGCTAAAATACTGCTATGAAAGGTATCGTTCGCATCGGAATAGCATTGATTGTCATAGCGGTGTTGGCAGCGTGTGCTGCCAGCCCCACACAGCCATTGGCTGTGACAGATGATGTCCTGACCGGCGGCGGTAACAGTCCCGAAGCAACCGTTGAAAGCTTTTTGAATGACCTCAACAAGGCCATCAAAGACCCGACCATCAATCGAACCGACGTACGCGATCAATGGGCAGACACGTTATCGAACTATTTTGTTCCGGTTGAACGAACAACGCAGCGCATTGCGATACGCAGTTCGCTCGACAATATCGCGAACGGGGTAGCGCAGCTGAGTGCGGACCAATCAGTGTTGTTTGATATTCAATTCGAGCCAGCGCGCCGTGTGAATGATGTCGACGACATTGTGTACATCGAAGTTCCCAACGCAACTATCGATATGATGATTACGCAGAATTCGAATCGCGGCAACACAACCATCTGGAAGCAAAACGAATCACTCGGCTATTTAATTGGCAGTGACGAAAATATTTTTCCGGTGATGCGTGTGGGCTCACGCTGGTATCTCACCGAAAATTAGCGGAGGAGCACCTATGGCTGGTGAGCCAAATCAAAAAGAAAACGGGAACGGCCAGATACTATTTGGCGGATTTATTGCATCCATCCGCAGTTGGTGGTACCGGCGGCGGCGTCCGCAGTTCGGCTCCGGAGCACCGCATGTATCGAAGGGTACGAATGATTCGGTCCCTACCGCACAACTTGCTCTCGGCTTTGAAGATTCTGTGCCAGCTGATTCCATGGAACCTGAATCGATTGCACGCAGTCATACTCCTGCGTTTCCCGCAACACAAAAACCTGAGTTTCGCCTCGATGGATTGGCACGAATACCCGATTTACAGCAATTGAGCGCCATGCAGTTGCCTTCGTTGACCCGCACATTTGTTGTCGACGGCATGAGCTGGGCATTAGCTGTCGTGTTGCTCTTGGTCATCGCGGTCCGTCTCTGGGGATATAACACTCTCCAAAGCGAAATGTATGGCGATATCGAAATAGTCCAGACGTATACACGCAATGTCTTGGCTGGCAATTGGCCATGGTACTTTACGCTGAGCTCGGGGCCGTTGTATCACTATCTGATTGCTCCCATCCTGTATGTGCTCGGTGACGGGTATGACCAGATCAAAATAGCATCCATCACGGTGAGCTTCGTCATTCTGGGATTTGTGTATACATTTGCCAGACGCTTTGAAGGCAGACTCTACGGATTATTTGCGTTGATTTTCGCCGGCACTGGTTCGTGGTTGCTGATTTTTTCTCGGTTGGGTAATTCGCAACTCTTTGTTCCTCTCGTGACGATTTCGACCGTGTACTTCCTCTATCGGTACATTCAGACCCGAAACGATGTGTGGTTGTATGCCTCTGCATTGGCTGCGACCTTCGGACTGTATTCGTATCCGCAGTCGTTTGTGGTAGCGCCGGTCATGTGGTTGACGGCAATTGCGCTGCGGTTGACGGGAGTTATCAAAAATCGGACGGAACTCATCAAATATACCGTGGGCTTAGCAGTTGGTAGCATTCCTTTTCTCTGGATGCTTATCACTGATCCAACGCAGGTGACGGGGAATTACATAACCGAAAAAATCGCCGGCGGCGACAATGTTACTGCCAATATCCCGATTATTCTCACACGTGGCATCGGAGCGTACTTCACTGCGGGTGACCCGGGATTCCGCGGGAACGCCGCAGGGTTGCCTCACATCGATATTTTTAGCAGTGGATTGCTCATCGTTGGTTTATTTGCACTTGCGCGTAAAGCACGCCGCCGAATGGCTCCGTTGTTTGTTATTCCTTTGGTGTTGTTGCACGTACCGTCGTTGTTAGTGTTGCGGTACCCAGAGCAAGTCCCGTCAGCCTCACGGAGTATCGGCGCAGCACCATTTGTGTACCTCATCGTTGCATTAGGCTTGTATGAAGTCTATCTGTTCCTCAAGGCGCGGCTGCCACAAGCCGCCGGGCTCGTCGTTGCATTCGTAATCATTCTCTCGGTGCAGTCCAATGTTGACCGCTACTTTGTAAAATATGTTACTGGGATGCCATACAAAGATGTTCCAATAGGCAGGGAGTTGGTTCGACTCGTTGACTCGTTATCACACGATACAACGGTCTATGTGGCAGGCTGCTGTTGGCGAGACACTTCACCAGAGCCGTTCTTTTCGCAGCTACAACTAAAAAACCCTGCGCGCTTACAACGGTTTGACCCGGTCGATACGTTGACCTGCGAGGCGCTCGCTGCCATTCAATCTCCCGCCGTGATTGTCTGGTCGTTCGACACTGAATTGCCATCACCGAATGTGGTCGGTTGCGCGGACGAGTTCCGACCTATGCTCCATGCCACCAAAGAGGGAATACCGCTCTTTTATAGTGCTGCATTGAAGGGCAGGGCAGATCCAAATTACGTAGATCCGACGCTGAGTATGCCGGCAGAAGTGGGCGATCAACAGTTGGTAGAACCAGACGTCGCCCCTCTAGACATAGCTCCTGTGGTGGAACAGCCGATACCGGTGACAAGTGTTGCATCTACGATTACAGGAAGTCTGATGGTCAAAGGAGTGAATGCCGACGTGACGGCTTCGGCAATCGACACCGGTTCTATCCCGGATCTGTTTGACGGTAATTCAGGCTCGCTGATTCGTGGAGCAAATCAAAATCCATTCACGGTGGGAGTCGTCTTTGCTGCTGCCATCCCGACCAAGGTACTCACCTTCAAATTGGCAGGGATGCACAACTTCGTGGCAATACTCAAGGTGACAACCGCCGCGGGCGTAGAATCATTTGAGCAGACATTCCCCGTAGCGGACTCCGACCAGGTGGTCACGTTTGATTTGCAAAAAAGTACTGCGATGACTGCTTTTCAAATTTCGTTCTTCGAACAGGACGTTCCTGATGATGTATCGGTCAATATTCACCTCCGCGAAATCATAATCGGCGAGTAACAGTTAAAACAGCACCCCCGCAGCCAGGAAGGCTGCGGGGGTGCTGTTTCATGTCGCCTAACGGACTTCTGGGATCAATGTATAGTCGGGGAAGTTCCCGACTAAGCGTTCACCGGGTTGGCCAACGGTGACAGAGTGCACCAAATATTTGCCACCCACAAAGCAACCCTTCCACGAGTTCCCGATGCCACCGAAGGTCTCGTCGCGGTCTCCGCGGGAGCGAATTTTGTTGTGACCGACTTTGTATGAACGCAAATCGCCCGAAATCTCTTTGGCCACGCGATCATCGTCCGTTGCCAAAGACGACACGAGTGAGCCGTTCGAAATGTTCATCTCGGCGACTAATTCCTCCACACGGTCGACGATGACGACCGTATCGAGAGGCCCAAATGGCTCGTTGTGATGTAATTTCGCTGCCCGGGGGACATTGAGTATGGAATTAGGGCCAAAGTATGCAGACGTGTCTTGACCTGGCAAAAAGAGTGACTCGTCGATGCTGGCTTCGAATAATCCCAATGCCCCGAGCGAGATAGCTTCGCTCTTCATCACGCGCAGCTCTTCGACTTTGCGAGAGTTGATGAGTGGGCCGAAGTCGAGTGCTGGGAGTGGGTCGTCTGCATGGTCAACCAAAGTCGGGTTCCCATATTTGATGGACTTGAGTACAGGGATGTACATTTCGAGAAATTTCGGAAAAAGCTGGCGTTGAACGGCAAAGCGCACATAGGCTGTGCAGCGTTGTTTGCCGTAGTCGTAACCCTTTTTGATTTGTGACGCTAAATCATCCCAGTTGGAATACTCCCAAATGCCATAGACGTTGACGCCTTCCATCTCGAGCATATACCGTTTGTCGCGGTCATACAGCGAGGCAGCAATGTCGCGTCCGTTGCTCTTGCCACCGACGAATGCCAGACAATCGACATCGTGGTTGCGCACCAGTGCTTCGCTCAGTTGCCCTCCAGAGCCGCTGACCAACGAGACCGGGAGCCCACAGCGGCGAGCTAGTGCCAGTGACACCGTGAGGGCGTACAGGCCGCCGTCAGTGGGTGTTTTGGCGATGACCGCATTGCCCGCCAGTACTTGCACGAGCATGGAGTGGACCAGGACCGATAACGGGTAGTTCCACGAAGCGATGTTCGAAATGACGCCCAGCGGAGTGCGCCCAGCCATCTGAGAATCAATTTGCTCAACGTACCATTCGACGCCGCTGATACAGCGGTCGACGTCAGTCATGGCGGTTGCGTATGGCTTGCCAATTTCCCACATCAACAGACGTCCAATCAGGTCGCGATGTTGTTTGAGCGCGGCAAGTGTGTCGTTGACTTTTTGTTTGCGCTGATCAAGCGATACTTTTGACCATGACTTAAATTCGACTGCGCAATACTTGACCGCGCGTTTGGCTTCGTCGAGGTCTATCATCGGGAGACTGCCTAAAGGGGTACCATCGATCGGGGAACTGATGGCTTTGCCGTTACCGGGATGCCCCCATGCTCCCTCGATGAGGTTCAGCACCCGTCCATCACTGCTGAATGCTTCAGGAACCAGGGCCTTGGTTTGTGCGATGACGTTGTTCCACTCGACTGTCGGTGAGATGATTTTGGTCACGACAGGATTCCTTTCAATACCATGCTCTAATATCGGTACGCATTATTGCGGTTTTTGGATGTAGAAAAGTCCCGTGTGCATGGTGCACACGGGACGTGTCACTGCCGCGCTGAAAAAGGTTATTTGAGGAGGCTTGCCAGTTGCTTCTGGATCATGGTTGCTGCACCTTCGGGAAGAAAACGGCCCCACCAGTACATTAACTTGGCATCTGAACCAGCAAAGGCATGGAACGGATTTCCTTCGAATGCGCCAACGATGAGTTTGCCCGCGATATCAGCTGGCGTCGTCTTGACCGTCATCCCGCCTTGTTTTGTCATCGCGTCGACTTCTGCCTGGGTACTTGCACCAGAGTTGACCGATATGTTCGTCGCAATTGCTCCCGGGAAGAGCACGTTCACACCGACGTTCGTCCCGGACAACTCCGCACGCAGTCCTTCACTAAAAAGTTTGATGGCTGCTTTTGACGCACAATAGATGGTTTGTCCAGGAACTGGGAGGTACCCTCCCATGCTCGATATATTGAGAATTTGCGCTTGGGATCTCTTCATCAGGTGAGGGAGAAATTCTTTGACCATATGAACAGTGCCAAAGAAGTTGACATTCATGACCCGATGAATCTCGTCGTAACTGAGATCATTGACTTTGCGAAACTTATGGATTATCCCCGCCACGTTGATGAGTCCGTCGACCGCTCCATGCAGCGCGATGACTGTCTGAGGCAGTGCGGCGACCTGTTCGAGGTTCGTTACATCGACCAGATGCGTGCTTATCTGGGTTCCCTGTAGACCTGCCAGTGCAACCGTATCGTCGAGGGATTTTTGATTGATGTCGACAGCAGCGATTTTTGCGCCGCGGCGAGCGAGTTCTAGGGTCGTTTCACGGCCCATGCCGTTCCCGGCGCCGGTGACGACGATGACTTTTTGATTGACGTTCATGGTGTCGGACCTTTCAGGTGGCTGCATGTGCTGTAGCTACCATTGTGAAGAAATGAAACAATCGACTGTGTGTTTCTTCTGTGTGAATCATAGCGTAGGCTGAGCGCTGTAAAGTTAAGGAATTGTGAATATTATTCCTCATCTGAGCGAGATGGAATTCTGCATAGAAAAACCGGGTCGTCGGCTGACGACCCGGCTCAAGCAGAGGAGAGTTAGGCTTTGCTGGCCATCCATTTGGACATTATTTCGGCCACATAGCGGGTAGACATTTCGCCTTCGACAAAGACGTCGTCTTCGAGTAACACGAGTTGGAATGGGATGGTAGTTTTGACGCCATGAATGACAGTCTCGGTCAATGCACGCTTCATGCGGGCGATTGCTTCTTCACGGTTGGGTGCCCAGACGAGCATTTTGGCGAGCAGGGAGTCGTAATTGCCTGGAACCATGTAGCCGGGGTAGAGGTGCGAATCGACCCGCACACCGGGGCCACCGGGTGGAAGGTAATACTGAATTTCGCCCACTGACGGCATGAAGTCGCGTTCGGGGTCTTCGGCGTTGACGCGGCATTCGATGGCATGACCACGAATCTGCACGTCACTCTGCTGGACCGTCAGATGTTCGCCCGATGCAATGCGTAACTGCCAACGCACCAGGTCAATCCCTGTGACGAGCTCGGTGACCGGATGTTCGACTTGGATGCGGGTGTTCATCTCGATGAAGTAGAAGTTGCCTTCGGGATCGAGTAAGAACTCCATGGTGCCTGCATTGACATAGTTGATTGCGCGGACACCTTTGAGTGCAGCTTCACCCATGCGGGCACGCAGTTCTGGACTGACCGCGGGTGAAGGTGCTTCTTCGACGATTTTCTGGTGGCGTCGTTGCGAAGAGCAGTCACGTTCACCGAGGTGAATGGAGTGCCCATGGCTATCAGCGAGGACTTGAATTTCGACGTGGCGGACTTTGGGAAGGTACTTCTCGAGGAGAAGAGCGCCGTTGCCAAAGGCCGCTTCTGCTTCACTTTTGGCGGTCAAGTAGTAACGGTTGAGCTCGGCTTCGTCGTTTGCAACACGCATGCCACGACCGCCACCGCCGCCGGCCGGTTTGAGCAACACAGGATAGCCCATGCTGTTGGCCAATTCAACGGCTTCTTCGAGGGATTGCAATTCGCCGTCAGACCCAGGAACAATGGGAACGCCGGCAGCACGCATGGTGTTGCGGCCTTCGATTTTGTCACCCATGAGGCGGATTGCGTCGGGGCTCGGTCCTATAAAGGTGATACCGTACTTCGCACAGATTTCGGCAAAGTAAGCGTTCTCGGACAAGAAGCCGTAGCCAGGATGGATTGCTTCGCAACCGGTAATGAGAGCGGCCGAAATGAGCGCAGATTGATTGAGATACGACTTTGGAGACGGCGCAGGCCCGATGCAGACAGCTTCATCGGCGGTACGAACGGCCAACGAATATCGGTCTGCTTCACTATAGGCAACGACGGCGCGAATCCCCAATTCGTGACACGCACGGACAATACGCACTGCAATCTCACCACGGTTCGCGATCAAAATCTTACTGAACATAGGCCTCTGTCTCTTAACAAACCCCAGTCTTATGCGGGATTATACCATAGCCGATATACAGGCGTGGGTGTGTGCCCGTCGTTCAGCGCTCGACTTCTTCGGGGAGTTCGTACCAGCGCATCTTATCGCCGATGAGTGCACGTGACTTGAAGCCGAGTGTTTTGGGTGCAGCAGAAAGGAACAACGTGAGTGCCTGTACTTCGTGCGCGACCGTGGCGGCGTCGTCTGCATGATGTTCTTGTGCATATACGACACAGCGATCGAGGTTCATGGTGAAGGTACGCCACAGCCCCCAGTCTGCCCCGCACAGGGCGGCGATACGGGTACGCGTCGCAGCTTGGGTGGGATTCGTGCCGATGCGGAGGGAACTCAGTAGGGTACAGCCATCGTATGCGTCTTTTGGATTGAGCTCAAAAATCTGTAGTTTGGTCAGAAGGAGGTCCGCAACGGGCACGGTGTACGGGTCTGTGCCAATCGTCAGAGGGATATTGTGGCACATCGAAAAGTTGCCCACAAAGACGTCGATTTGGCGCTGTGTTCGGGAGTCATGGAAGAGTAGGCGAGAATCACCATTGAGGAGGTTGAATTCTTTGTCGGGTACATACCCTGCTGCTGCGAGTACCGCACTGACGCGCGACTGTGTCTTGGCAGGGATGAACGCGTCGATGTCGCGGTAGCTTCGTCCCGGATTCATCCGCTCGGGACAATGCAAGGCCACGGCCACCCCGCCGAGAAGTCGAATGTCGAGCTTTTGGGCACGTGCGATGTCGACCAAGTGCTGCGCTGACGCGATGATATCTGCGTTCATGTACTTCCTTTTGAGAGAGAAAACGCCCAGGGGCGACCCCTGGGCGTGCGCGGAGCGGGTGATTATTCGGCAGGGATTTCTTTCTGGAGCATGGCCAGATCGATGCCCTTGCTCTTGCGGTACGCCTTCATTCCAACGTAGATCAACAGTGCGACACCGTACAGGCTGCCCATAAAGATCAACGACGTGGTGTTTTTGAGACCAGCTTCATTGATACTATAGCCAATACCGTACATGGCGTCGGGGTCGAGCAACCATTCATAGAGCATGTAGCCCAAGAATGCCGTCGAAACGAAGCCAGCCACGCTGATGAGTGGCATACCCAGCACGTTCAGCTTGGCAATCGGGGAGGCTGCGTAGAGTTCTTTTTTGGTGTACGGCAGAATCATGGCGGCGATTGACGTCCCAAAGAACGTCACCGCAATGACCAGCGTGGCAGCCAAGGTCAGACTCTGGAACCCGAAGTAATTGAATGCATACAGGTACGAAATCCCGATGCTAGGAATGAACATCAGCATCAAGGCCCAGATTGGTGTGCGGGTGCGTTCGTTCACCTTGGCGACGGCCTCAGGGAGCAAGCGGTCGAAGGCTGCAGCGAAAATCACACGGGTCGATGACAAGAACATGGTGCCGGCCCAGCCGAAGAACCACATACTCATCGAGACGATGATGCCCAGCTGCACCAGTGGGTTCGTACTCATGAACGAAGCCAACAGGGCGGGGTACGGCCAGACAGGGAATGCCGGTGCGACGGTGCCATAGCCCCAGGTGTAATTCCAGTAGGCTGCATTGGCCTGCATGAAGAATTGCCAGCTGATGGAATGGTCGATGGCGAAGAATACCGCGATCAACAGGGCTACCGTGGCAAGTACGGCATATGCCATGCCAGCGAAGTTGCGCTTGAAGTCGTCGGCGCCTTTGACTTCGCCGTACAACGTGGCGCCCCAGTTCGGGTAGAGCAAGAAGTAGGCGATGACCGGAATCAGCAAGCCGATGTCCTTCAAGGTGCCACCAAACAAGACATTGGTCGACAAATCCTTGCCCAAGGCGACGGTGGCGTCATAGACGTCCGGACCGGTGCCATAGAGAGTGGCGCTGTTGGCGATGAAGGCTGCTTTGAAGGCTTCGTGATCGCCCGAAAAGAGCAATGCGATAACGCCAATCAAGCCAGCGTTGCCGATCCAGAAGGACCACTTCTGGAAGGTGGCGTAGCGTTTCATACCGGTGATGATGATGATGGTCACAAACAACAGGGCAATCATCGTCGCGATGAAGTTGTAGGTAGGTTCTCCATTGAAGAGCATCGCCAATTCGCGATTTCCCAAAAGGGACAGCACGGGCACGATGATCATACGGCGCAATGCGTCACCGTACAATGGCGTCCACAGCCAGAGGATGAACCACCAGCCGGTGACCGACAGGACAAACCCGATGCCGCTCCCCAAAATACGACTCTGCCAGACGTAGTCGCCACCGGCACGGGGCATCACGGCAATGAGGCCAGCGTAGACGGCGACTTCTGCCATGATGAGTATGCTAAAGGTTATCAGCGCGGTGACCATGCCACCGCTGAAGAAGTACATCTGGCTGACAGACGTCATTCCCAGCGTGACCAGATTGATCGAAAAGAATGCATAGATGAATGCATCGAATACCGACCACGAACGGACGAGCCCGGTGGCTTTGCGCAGGAAAAGGGCTGCATCACCGCTACTGCTCGACTGCTTATTGCTCATCGATTGCGTCTCCTCTGTGTGCGAATCTGTCTATTCACTACCCCGATGTCAGGGTGTAGCTTCGAATGTGGGTCTTGGCGCGGAACAAACCGCCCTTTGGATTGGGATCGAGGTCGATGAGTGCCCCTTGGAGCACGCCTTGCTCGTACAGACTGCCTGCATTGATGCTCAAGGTACGGCCGATGCGTGCGGTCCCTTTGCCCTCATGGATATGCCCATGCAGCGACAACAGCGGCTGAAATTCTTCGATCATCCGCCGTACCGCAGTACTCCCAGCGGGGACCATCGAATGCCCTGCGTTGACCACATGTAACTCGGCGTCCAACTCTGAGACTTCGTCGAGGTTGGATGCATGCGGTGGGCAGTGGAAGTTGAAAATCGCCTTCTCGGCATCAAACCCTGCGGGAATCATGGCGTGGAGGTAATCGTACAGGCGGTCTTCGGGGAGTTCTCGATCGGTGTGCCATGGCGTCACGTTGGCCCAGCCGGACGAAATGAGCGAGAAGCCTTCGCCGATCTCGATGTGCTGACCCTCGGCCATGGTGATAGCGCTTGAACGGATGAGCATGTCATCGATATCGAACGGATCATCGTTGCCGGGCGATACATAGCAACGAATACCGGTACCTGCAAGTCGTTCTTCGGCGAGTGCTAACCAGCGCTCCAGCGAGAGGTGCATCTGCCGATGAAATTCGCGATCAACGAGCGACGGGTCTGTACGAAAATCCTCGAGCTGCTGCGTACTCAGACGAAAAGGATAATAGCCACGACTGGCTACTTTGCGCTCCATGTCGAGCACTGCCGCTTCGTCTTCGAGAATGAATTCCTGCTGTAACAATGTCGCGTGGAAGCTCCCATTGGCCTGCTGGCTAATGGGGACGAGCGCTTTGCCGGTCATGTCGCCGCCGAGAATCAACAACGAGACATCATAGAATTTGGCAGCATTCAGGAACTTGCGCCAGCAGATGTCTGAGCCATGGATGTCGGTCGCAAAAAACAGACGTGTCACAGGGACTCCCTATCAAAATTTAATCTGTGCTTAACACAAACTATACCATATCTTTACGAAAAGGCGGTACAGCCAATTCGAACTGGCAATGCGAGCAGTTGCCGGCGTATACTGGTGCGCAGAGGAGGGTACCAATGACGCAGATGCAATTTGTTATAGATGGAGTGGATTGGCAGGGCGAACGACCGGCAGACACGCCGACGTTCTTGTCCAGCCCGCATGGGTATTTGGTAGCCAGTATCAGTGGGGCGCAGGTTTCGTATGGGGCCGAGCATCTGGTGGGCAAAATGGGTGGCTTGTGGTTCCACCCGTTGCGTATTGGGGCGGGGTGGCAGCTGTGGGTCGATGGGCACGTCTGTGACGATGCGCAGTTCTGTCGGGTGACTGAGTCAACGATTGAGCGAACATTCGTGCGTGCCGGATATTCCGTATTGGTCATTGAGCAGATGGATGCGGAGGTCGCTGCGTTCATGGTCAGCATCGAACTCTGCGCTCGATCGGCGGAATCGTGCACGTACGCAATCGAAATCAAGATAGACACCGCCATCGAGGGGTGTTGGTTTGGCGGCTTGCTGCCTGGCCAGACGGTCACCACAATGGATGCAGAGCGCGTTGTGGGCGTGCACGCCAGTGGAGGCGATATCAGCGGCGGAGTCGCAGTAGCGGCTGAGCCCGCGCTGTTGTGGCAGCGCAAAAATGGAATGCTGAGCGGCACCGGCGACATGACATGCACCGGCAGCACGCCCACCGCGCAGACATGGGCCCTCGTGTGTGACCGCAATGTTCCAGCGACGGCTGATGTATATTCGTCGCTCCCGCGCGTCCTGCAAGCGGCGTCCCGCCGCGCACCACAGACGATTGCCCGGCCCACGTTGTTTTATCATCATGATGCGGATCTGGAAGCCTACTGGCGCGTTGCACGACAGAATTTGACGCAATTGGATGCACAGTACCCTGGGATGCCGCGCTATCCATTGGCAGGAATTCCTGAATATCCGCAGTTTTTTGGGTGTGATACGACCTATTCCATACCGGGTTTATTAGCTGCAGGATTGGCTGATTTGGCTTGCAGTGCACTCGACGGGTTGGCAGAACGGGCGCAGGCTGCCTGCGGACGTGTGCCCCACGAAATCACCACGAATGGGCGGGTGTACCACCCAGGTAATGCCCAAGAGACGCCGCAATTTGCCGTTGCGTGTTGGCAGTATGTGCTCTGGACCGGGGATATGGTCGCAGCGCAACGCTGGTACAGCGTCTGTGCTGAGGGAATGCAACACGTCGCAGGCGTGTTGCGCGGTGATCAATGGCCGTACGGGGACGGTATGGTCGAGCGTCATGGGATGGGGCCATTCAAGCTCGACAGCGTGTGTTATATCTTGCAGGCGTTGGCGGCACTGATTGACTGGGCGCAGGCACTCGGTATGGCAGCCGAATCGGCATACTGGTCAGATTGTCGCTTGCGCTTGGCTGCACGATTTGAGCACGGCTGGTGGATATCCGATTCCGGCTTGTACGCCGATTCGTTGCAGCGGGATGGGACACCGCAGCTAGATTATCATTGGACGGCAATTGTTCCCGTTCAGACGGGCGTCGCTCTGCGCGAACGGCAACAGATTGTCTATGCACAAGTCAAAGAAAAGCTCACTAATGAGTGGGGATTGGTACACACCGGAGGTATCGAGCAGAGCGTGTGGACGTTACCGACGGGTCTGTTGGCATTGGCGGCGTTCGGGCAGGGCGATGAGGCGTATGCAATTACGCTGCTCAAAAACATCGGTGTTACGGCACGGCATGGGAGCATAGGCCTCATGAAGGAGCTGATTCCTGAGGGGTTGTGCTTTGTGCAGCTGTGGTCGGCGGCATTGTACTGCCAGAGCATTGTGGAAGGGTTGCTGGGATTTCGTCCAGATATGCCGACACGAACGATTTCCCTGACACCGAACCTCGAACCCGGAGCGGGTGCATTCCGGATGGAAGGATTGGTGTGTGGTGATCACACCCTCGATGTACGCGTGCACCAGACGCACATCCACGTCGTCCATCGAACCGGGAGCGGACCTTTGCACTGGCGCGTCGCTGACCGTATCCAGGGAACGACACAGCCAGGGGAAAGCGCGGATTTTTACGGTGTGTGACAACAGAAAATTTGCGTATGCAATGCTAAGCGCACTATGCGAGGCTTTTTGCTTGTCTCAGTCTGACATCAATCAACCCGTTCACCAGCCGTGATGGGTGTCGTGTGCATATGCAGACGAATGAAACGCCACCACTCCCGCCTCGGCTGAACTGGTGGCGTTGGTATTGAGCGGTGACTACTGGTCTTTGCGCATTTTTTGGCGTAAGAATCTGCCAGCCAGCATGGATACAAGGGCGATGACCAGACATCCCCAGGCGAGTACCGTAACGGTACCCTGAGCGTATTGAATCAACAGGGCGAGTGACACAAAGACCAGACCGATAACATTGAGGATGATGCGCAGGCGTCGCGGTTCCATTTAGGCACCCAGCTTGGATAAGAAGCGGATACAGCTGCGGATGGCAGTGTAGTAATACGGCAGATGGAATTTTTCGTTAGGGGCATGCACATTATCATCGGCTAACCCGAACCCGAGCATCACACTCGGTGCATGCAGCTTGGTGTCGAACAACGCTGCCACGGGGATAGAACCGCCACCGCGTACGAATTCGACGGGAGCGCTGAATTCCGCGCCGTAGGCTTGTGCGGCGATCTGGAGTACTGGTGCGTCGAGCGGCAACAAGAGCGGTTCGCCGCCGTTGAGCCACACGACATCCATGGTGACCCCATCGGGGGCGAGTGCGAGGACGCGTTTTTTGAGGAGTTCGTAGACTTTGACTGATTCCTGACCCGGCGCCAGCCGCAAGCTGACTTTGGCTTTGGCCTCAGCAGGGATGACGGTTTTGCTGCCTTCACCGATAAAGCCGCCGATGATGCCATGGACCTCGAGTGTCGGTCGTGAGGTCATGCGTTCCATGGCGGAATACTGCTGTTCGCCAGGGAAGGACTGCAATCCTGCTGCTGCCAGCATGGCAGGACCGCGTTCGACTGATTGGCGGTCGAGGATGGCTTTGTCGGTTGGGGTCAATGGACGGAGCATCTCGTACAGCCCAGGCAGGTTGATGTGACCGTCTCGCCCTTTGAGGTCTGCGAGCACCCAGGCGAGTGCCTGGAGCGGGTTGGGGGCGATGCCGCCGTAGCCACCGGAGTGCAGGTCACCCTTTGCGCCATGGGCGGTTATTTCGACATAAGTCATGCCGCGCAGCGAGTGTGTGATGGTGGGGATGTCTTTGTCCACCATCCCGGTGTCGAGGATGAGGACATAGTCACAGGCGAGTTCAGCGGGATGAGTGGAGACATACGCAGAGATCGATTCGCTCCCTGATTCTTCTTCGCCTTCGAGCAAAATTTTGATATTGAGATGCAACCCATCCGTGGCAAGCAAGGATTCGAGTGCTTTGAGTGCTGCCAACATTGGCCCCTTGTCGTCCACTGCGCCACGCGCATAGAGGCTGTCACCGACCAGTGTCGGTTCGAAGGGGGCCGTGTTCCAGAGTTCGATGGGGTCGATGGGCTGCACATCGAAGTGACCGTAGACCAAGACGGTCGGTTTTTTGGGGTCGATGATACGTTCGGCATAGACGAGCGGGAGTGCGACGCCCTCGACGACTCGTGCATTCCCAAAACCGATAGTCGTCTTGAGATGATTGGCGAGCCATTCGGCGGCCCGGCGTACGTCGGGATGGTGCACCGACATGCCGCTGATACTGGGGATGCGGATGAGTTCCTTCAGGTGTTCGAGGTGCTGGGCTTGCTTGCCAGCGGCGTAGGCGAGAGCTTTGTCTGACATGTGGGAAATCCTTTCGGGATGGATTGTATGTGCGTGCCAGATGCACGTCATGACGATGAGCGAGTGGAGATTAGGTAATCCTACCAAACTGACGGGCAAATAAATCGAGCCGCATGCTCACTATGGTCGGTCGACCATGCGGGCAGGTGCGTGGATTCGTACAGGCGTGCAATTGCTGGAGGAGTGCCGATTGTTCTGCGAGCGACAGCCGTTGACCTGCGCGAATCGACGTATGGCATGCGAGTGTAATCAACATTCTGTCACGCCAGTCTCCGGGGAGCGTCCCGTCAGTATCCCGTAGTGCAGCTGCGATTTGGAGTAAGGCAGCCTCGGTTTTGGGTGCAGCAACGGTTGCAGGAATGGTGTGGACGAGAATGTCGGCTGCATCTTCACCGAGGCGGAATCCCCAACCGAGTAATTCATCACGGTGCTGCAGCAACAACAGGATATCCTGCGGAACGAATGCTACTCTGAGTGGAATCAGCAGCGGCTGGACTTCGATTTTGCCAATGGCAGCCTGTGCCATCAGCCGTTCGTAATTGATGCGCTCGTGCGCAGCGTGCTGATCGATGATGTAGAGCTCGTGTTGGGGCGATTCACACAGGATGTAGAGCCCCGCCAATTGCCCGATTATCTGCAACTCGGGCAGCGGACCGGTCTGTTGTTGGCGTGTCTCGGCGACGACCGTGGCAATTGCCTGCCCTGCAGCCTGCGCATCCACCGGGGTGCGCTGACCGGTATGGAATCCCTGTTGTTGCGGCATCGGTACTGGTTCAGGGAACAAATCGTCGTCGTCACGGCGAGCCGTGGGGCGATAACCGCTACCGGCAGTGCGCGTAGGTGCACTCCCCGACCGATCGAGATCGGTGAGGTAGCCCATGCGCTGTTCACGGGCAGTCGCAGGCGGAGGTGGTTCAGGTGTTGTGCCGTCTGGTGTCGGTGTTGCGTCTGGCAATGCAACCGTCCAGCCTTGGACCGTTGGACTCGCCTGAATGACGGTACGAAGGGCATCGGCGACGTGACTCCGCACATATTCGGGGTCACGGAACTTGACTTCTGTTTTGGCGGGATGCACATTCACATCGACCGTGCCCGGATCGACGGTCAGTGCCAACATGAGGATAGGGAATCTCCCCTTCATCAACACCGTGTGGTAGGCGTCATCAAACATGCCCGCCATCGCGCCACGGGCAGCAATGCTCCGTCCATTCACACTGATGTGCATCGCCTCTCGCGTATTGCGATGGGCGGTCGCATCTGACGCATAGCCGTGTAGCCCAATGCGATACGGACCACTTCCTGCGTCGTACTGAACGGGCAACAAATGCTGGACGACGTCTACACCATACACCGCCAGGGCAACGGCTCGAACATCAGCACTGCCATCCGTCTGGAGGCGTGTTTTGCCATCGACAACAAGTCGGAATCGAATCGCTGGGTATGCGAGCGCATAGTGTGTCATCACTGCAGCGATGGCTGCGGCTTCGGCACCGGCAGAGCGCAAAAACTGTCGTCGCACGGGGAGGTTATAAAACAAATTGCGAATCACAAAGGTGGTGCCAACTGGGGCTCCGACACTGCGTTTGTCCTGGATTTCACTCCCGGCGATACGCAATTCGACCGCACTGCTTGCATCGCGGTGCCGACTCGTACAGCTGACCTGCGCGACCGCGGCAATGGAGGGGAGTGCCTCGCCGCGGAATCCGAGGGTCATTATATTGAAGAGATCTTCGGCGTTGATTAGCTTTGATGTGGCGTGTCGTGCGAATGCGGTTTCGATTTGGTCTGCAGGGATGCCCGTGCCGTTGTCACGGATGATGAGTTCTTGGACACCGCCGCCTTGTAATTCGACGGTTATTTCGGTGGCATCTGCATCAATGGCGTTTTCGAGGAGTTCTTTGACGACCGAAGCGGGGCGCTCGACAACCTCGCCGGCGGCGATTTGCGCAGCTATTGCAGGTGGCAGAATTCGTATCATGAGCGCCTCTGTAGCTTTTCTGTATTATAGTACCAACCACCACGGCATACCTCACAACAGAAAGACCATGACGATGCGGAACTGGCTGAAAAGTGCATGGAGTGTCGTCTGGCCCATCTTGCGTGATTATGGCTTGATGTCAGTCGGAGCTGTCGTGATTGCAGGTGCGACGCGGATGTTTCTCATTCCCAACGATGTTGTCTCGGGAGGAGTCACGGGGATTTCGTTCATCCTGAGTGCAATATTGCCAGTACCGATCCCAATTGGGGTGCTCATGCTCGCCATAAATACGCCAATTTTGCTTATTTCTATGCGCTATCTCGGCGGCTGGCGGTTTGCCTTCCGTACCCTCTACACGATTACCTTGATGTCTTTGACAATCGATTATGCTGCCCCGTACGTTCCTACGGTCACCAACGATCCGTTACTCTATTGTCTGTATGGCGGCGTGTTGGCGGGGATCGGTGGCGGGCTGATATTCCGAGCGCGGAGCTCTGGGGGCGGCTTCGATATGATTGCGCGCCTGCTGGAATTACGTTGGGGGATTCCTCCTGGTCGGAGCTCGCTCTATCTCAATGCAATGGTCTTTGTAGGAGCAATGGCCCTGTTTGGTCCCGAGAAAATCATGTACGCGCTGCTCGTCAGCTTTGTTGCTTCACAAGCTGTTGACGCACTGCTGAATATCGGTGCGGGGATGAACCAGGTTTGGGTCATCACGGCAAACCCTTCTGAAGTCGGCGCCCGCATCATGCAGTCGATGAATCGTGGGGTTACGGTGGTCAATGCGCGCGGGGCATATACGGGCGCTGAACGGGCAATGTTACTCTGTGTGATGACACGCGCCGAAGTGCCCACATTGACGGCACTGGTTGCAGATGCAGACGCGACAGCTTTTGTGGTGGTGGGAGAGGCAGTGTCGGTTTTTGGCAAAGGATTCCGCGCGTTGCCGCACTAGAGCAGTGCAAATACATCCTGCAGTCGCTTGACACCAATTCCTGCCCCACACGCGACCACCCCGACGACGTGCCCACGCAGTGCGCTTCCGAGTTTTTCACATGCCGCCAACGCAACCCCCGCTGCACCTTCGATGAGGTGATGCTCGGCATCGATATAGGTGGCCATGGCACGTGCGATGTGTCGTTCGCTCACCAATATTGTGCTGTCTACCATCTGACAATAGGGTTCGAACGTCAGGGAGTCAGCTTCGATACCACCTGCAGTACCATCCGATAGGGTATCGTCACTGTCGAGTTCAACGATGCTGCCAGCACGCACCGACTCTATCATGACCGCAGATTGGATTGGTTGCGCACCAATGACGCGAATATGTGGGTTATAGGATTTGATGACCGCAGCGATGCCGGCAATCAATCCCCCGCCACCCACCGAGACGATGACCGTAGACAAAAGGGGAATTTGCTTGATCATTTCGAGTGCGAGCGTGCCTTGACCTGCCATTATCACGGGATCGTTATAGGGTGAAATGTATGGCAATCCGTTTTGATCAGCAAACGTACGCGCTTCTGCCTCGCTGATGACGCTGTCTTGACCGACATGGCGTACATCGGCACCTAAGCGACGCATGGCTGCGACTTTGGTCGCAGATGCATGCTCCGGCACAAAAATAGTCGCTTTGCATCCTGCGATCTGACTCGCATAGGCGACTCCAGCCCCATGATTGCCTGAAGAGGCGGACACAACCCCATTGCGCCTGAGGTCTGGACTGAGCGACAAGACTGCATTGAGTGCGCCGCGCAATTTGAATGATCCCGTATGCTGGAGATATTCTTGTTTGACCCATACATCTGCATCGCAGGCACTACTCAACCACCCATTGCGTCGTGAAGGTGTCGCCGCCAAATATGAGCCAATTCGCTGTGCTGCCTGATGGCTCGCTGCAGCCTGCATCGCTGGTGTATCGCCCATGTGATCCTCTTTTCGTTCTGTAGCTATATTATATCGGCAAGCGGAATGCGACCAATGATACGAAATCTACGAACGACAGATCATTCGTTACGAGTATTCGCTGCGTCCTCGTTTGCTACTCCAAACCATGCCGTGTTACCATCTGCGCATGCATAATAAATCACTGGCCATCGCTCCTGCAGATATTCAACGTGCAGTCGAGCAATTCAAAACGCCGTTTCACCTCTATGACGAAGCAGGCATTCGCAACGCGATACGACGCCTCAATGCGGCATTTGGATGGGCACCGGACTTTCGCAATTATTTCGCAGTAAAAGCAACACCAACGCCCGAAATTCTCAAGCTCGTGGTCAGTGAAGGGTGTGGGCTCGACTGTAGTTCGTTCACGGAATTACTGCTCGCCGCCCGTATGCAGCTCCGTGGTGACCAAATCATGTTCACGTCCAATAACACGCCACTCGACGAATACCGGTTTGCACTCAAGCTCGATGCGCGTATCAACTTTGACGACATCGGCCACCTCGACTGGCTCGAGGAGCAAGACGTCGCACTCCCACCGTTGGTCTCGTTCCGGTACAATCCCGGCGCAGATCGCGAAGGGAATACCATTATCGGACGACCAGCCGAGGCGAAATTCGGAGCGACACGTGCCCAACTTCACCACGGGTATGCCGCCGCCCAGCGACGTGGGATTACACGATTTGGTCTGCATACGATGATTGCTTCCAACGAACGAAACGCCGACTACTTTGTGACCACAGCAGATATGCTGTTTGCGCTCGCTGCAGAGCTTCATCAATTGCTGGGGATTGAGTTTGAATACATCAATCTGGGTGGCGGCATCGGCATTCCGTATCGCCCCGAAGAAGAGGCAGTCGATATCGAACGCATCGGGGCGGGAGTTCAGCGCGCGTACGCCGAACACATCCTTGCCTCCGGGATGCGCCCACCGCGGATCGTGCTCGAGTGCGGCAGGGTGATAACGGGCCCATACGGGATGCTGGTAACGCGTGTGCGCCATGCCAAGAGCACGTATCGGAATTACATTGGCGTCGATGCCTCGATGGCAGACCTGATGCGTCCCGGAATCTATGGTGCATACCATCACATTACTGTGCTTGGTGCGCAGCCACAACCGACAGATGGGTCATACGATGTCGTCGGTTCACTCTGCGAAAATAACGACAAATTCGCCGTCAATCGACAACTCCCTGCTGCCAATACGGGTGATGTTTTGGTCATCCACGACACCGGGGCGCACGGTCGCGCAATGGGCTTCAATTACAACGGTAAATTGCGCTGTGGGGAAGTTTTACGACGCACCGATGGAAAACTCCAGCTCATTCGCCGTGCCGAAACTGTCGATGACCTCTTTGCCACGTTTGTTGAGTCTGACTCCGAGGCATAACGAAAACGCCCGTTCATACGTCTGAAGGGCGTTTTGGCGGGGTCATGGCTGTTGCATCCAGCTAATCAATGCGTCATTGAACTGCTTTGGCTGCTCAATGTTGCTGAGGTGTCCACACTCTTGCAAGATGACTAATTGACTATTGGGCAATTCTTTTGCGAGTGCAATGCTCTCGTGCACCGGCATGATAGGGTCATCCGTCGCCCCAACAATCAATGTCGGGATGGTCATTTTGGCGAGTATGTCGCGACCATCCTGGCGATCACGAATCATCTCGAGTGCGTTGGCAACGGTATCGGCTGCTGCTTCGAGCGCCATCGTGTGTACGTATCGTCTGATGCCTGCACCGACATGTGACGACAATAATCGCGGCATCAACTGCTCAGCGATGGGTTCTATGCCTTCGGTCCGAGCAATATGTGCATTGCGTGTACGGGCGGCTGCCGTCGCATCATCATCTGCGCTTGCACGTGCATTACATAACGCAATTCGATTGAATCGTTGCGGTGCCAAGCGGTACATTGCTAATGCCATGTATGTCCCCATCGAACACCCAGCCATGGCGACGCTGTCGAGATCGAGTTGGTCGAGGATATCAAGGATGCCGTGCGCAGCTTGTTCGATAGTCGGGACGACTGATTCCACTGGATGCCATTCTGACCGTCCAAAACCAGCGTAATCGACCGCAATGATTTGATAGCGGTGTCCGAGTACCGCAATTTGAGGTTCCCACATTCGATGATGGAGTGGGAATGCATGGAGTAATAGCAAAGGTGCGCCTTCGCCATAGAGGTGATATGCAGCAGCCATGAGTTCTCCTTTTGTTGAAGCTAAGCGTACCACACCATTCATGCAATTCCCATCTCGTGCGGGTATACTCCAAACAATGAATGAGAACGAGTTTGTACTTTTTGGAACTATTTCGATTCGTTCAACGTCCATTCCGAAGTCAATGGAGGTTTGTATGTCGCAACAACGTATATTGGTCGTTGAGGACGAGGCTGAAATAGCAGGCTATTTGCGTCGTGGTTTGAGTTTTGAGGGATATGCAGTTGAAACAGCTGCTGATGGTCAAGCTGCCCTGATTGCGGCACGAGAACGCCCACCAGATGTCATTGTGCTTGACGTCATGCTTCCAAAAATAGATGGCTTTGAAGTAGCCAAGCGCATCCGTACCGCGTCGGATGTGCCAATAATTATGTTGACCGCCCGTGATGCAGTTCCTGACCGCGTCCAAGGGCTCGAAGTAGGCGCCGACGATTACCTCGTCAAGCCCTTTGCGTTTGAGGAACTGCTCGCCCGTGTCAAAGCACAACTCCGGCGGGTGCATGGTCGGAATACCGGTAATGTCTTGCGCTACGGTCCCTTGCAGATGGATGTTGCAGCTCACGAAACCACCATTGGCAGTCGTCGGGTCGATTTGACCGCCAAAGAATATGAACTCTTAGAACTGTTTATCCGGCATCCACAGCAGGTGTTAACAAGAGATATCATCTACGACCGGGTGTGGGGATACGATTTTGGTGGCGAGAGCAACATCATCGAAGTCTATGTGCGCTACCTTCGCCAAAAGCTCGAAACAAACGGCGAAGCGCGGTTGATACATACGGTTCGTGGCGTAGGGTATATCCTCCGTGAAGAGAACGACCACGAAACAACCTAGCTGATAACTTATTTTTCGCGATTCCGGCGCTGCAGTAATGCAGCGCTTTTTCGTTGCACCCAGAGTGGCGGAACTGCGTAGAATGCTCGTTCTGCGTCGGTGACACTTTCATCAATGGGCTCGATAGTCCAGACGTGGTTGACGCGGAGGAATTGCGTCCCATAGCGTTGCGGACGACCTTTGGCGATGAGCCAGCGATCCCAACAGGCTGCCGCTATTGACCAAGCACGTTGCTCGCCACGATGTGCAGCTGTGCGAGCAAAATAGAGTGCAGTTGCGAATTCATCGATCGAGACACCGTGCATCAGCACCAGCGCCGCATAATAGAAGTCCCCGGCGGTCTGTAGTCCACCAGCCACTGCGATGTCGCAGACGCGTCCACAGCGAATCTGGCGCCGCTGGGCTTCGTCGTCAGCGAGCTGTTCGTCGCCGAGGCGTTCGAGTTCTGCTGAGTACGAATCGTCCATGTATTCATCCTGTTGTGTACATCGATTGTAGTATAGCCAAAACCGCACATGGAGGTTATTTGGGTGTATGCGATTACTGGACCCCGGAGCGAATGTTGCTCGACGAAATATCGCGCCGGAATGTCTGTTCATCTAGTACCATAAAGAGCGACTGCCAGCCGGATGGAATATCCTGGCGTCGTACTTGTAGGAACACGCCGTTTGCATCAGTGCGCCCGACTACCAAAAAACGGCATCCATGTGTAGCGATAACGGATAAGGCTTCCGTCACGCCACCGGCGCCATAGTATTTGGCGTCAAGGAGTCTGATTGCGGTGTCGTACCCGAGTACAAATGTCGATTCAGGGTAGAGGATGGCTTTGTCTACGAAGCGAGGTGCACGACTCAGCAGGAGCGGGTGATCGCCACTGAATTGTTGACTACGAGATAAAATGGATGTGTATGGCAGGATTGGTTTGTCGGCATTCACGACACTCAACTCATAAAAGCCAGGTTGGTAGGTGTACGCCATTGCTGTGGTGAGGAGCGTTCGGTGGCCCGAATGGAGGGGATTAAATGATCCCGATAGAATCGTCGCAGCACGCACCTGCTGTGTGACAAAGTGCTGCTGTCCGATTGCGCGGATGCACTCTGACTCACCACTCAGAAAACGCGAAAGGACATCGTGTACCGAATGTTCTGTCACGATGAGCGTTTCAGTCTGGTCGAGTTGAAGTGAAATGGTGGGCAGTAACCCACGATTCAGGGCCATTGCCTGAATGAGTAATTCTGCCACCATGTGTTCTTCGCCGGCCCGATCACGTAACCCTTTTGTGAGGGTGAGACCATAGACGTGTACGCCAGATCGATCCGCGAGTGCCACCCAACACCCGTGATCTCCGCGCTTACGTCGATCAGTTGCAATGGTGGCAGTGCAGCCAATCCCGTTGTTGGTCGTACCGGGGTGTAAATCACATGCGCGTCTGTACGCAGCCCACGCCATTGCGATAGCGGTGTCGCGACTGACAAAATGTGTTGGCTCGTAACCGAGCAGGGATTTCATCGACTGCGGTGCATAGCGATCCGTTGCCTCGAGGATGGTTCGTGACGAACCAGCCACCGCATGGAGATGCCATAGCGCGGCACTGCCGGCTCCGGCAAATTCTAGTACAGAGGGCATTGGGGTATCGTGGATACGTGTTATCAGGTCACGTAGATGAGCGTGCATGGCGACTCTTTCGTATTGAACGAAGTATACCAGTTTGTCCGCGAAAAAATGACAACGACTTAACACAGTATTAACGAAAAACCTGCGATTGGATAACAGACGCTCGGTACCATAGAAATGTCCGAATCTCCTGTACGTTTGCAATTCATGTCAGAGCGAAAGGGTGTACAAATGACTGCTACGAATCGTACCATCAAAGCAATGATGTTGAGCCTGGCCCTTGTCAGTGCTCTTCTGCTGGCTGCATGTGGGAGCCCTGCTGCTCCTGTAGCAGAGGCAACCAAGCCTCCAGAAGTTGCCGCCGAAGCAACTGCCGTTCCCGAAGCAACCGCAGTTCCAGAAGCAACTGCCGTTCCTGAAGCAACTGCCACGACTGAGCCAACCAAAGCTCCAGAAGCAACTGCTACCACCGCGGTTGAAGCAACGGCAACGGTAGAAGCCACTGCAACCATGGCCGCTACGGCGACGTTGGCTGCAACACAGGCTGCTACTGCAACCAAGGTTGCCATGACGGCACCGACAGCCACCACCGCACCTGCTGTTGCATCCACCGAGTGGGCGCCACGTCAGTTGACCGCCACGCTGTCAGGTTCCGGCGCCAGCTTCCCAAATCCTTTGTACCAAGTGTGGATCTCGGTGTACTCCAAGAACGTTGTCCCTGGTGTACAATTGAGCTATTCGAGCGTCGGTTCGGGTCAAGGTCAGAAGGACTTTATAGCTTACCTGACAGACTTCGGTGGCACCGACAGCGCTATCAAATCAGCTGACGTCGCGTCAAAGGCACCTGACGCAATCCATCTGCCGATGGTGTTGGGTGGCGTGATGCCGATGGTCAATATCGCCGGCATCAAGACCTCACTGAAGTTCACTCCAGAGACATTGGCTGGTATCTATCTCGGTGCCATCACCAACTGGACTGACCCACGTATCGCCAAAGACAACGAAGGCGTCGCATTCCCAGACCTCGAAATCACCCCAGTCTATCGTTCAGACAGTTCGGGTACCACCTCGATTTGGACCGATTACCTCAGCAAGGTCAGCACGGACTGGAAGGCCAAGGTTGGAGCAGGTAGCGCCGTCAGCTTCCCAGCAGGTATCGGAGCATCAGGCAATGCAGGCGTCTCTGCCACCGTCCTCAACACCAATGGTGCTGTCGGCTATGTCGAAGTCGGGTATGCACTCGCCGCTGGCTTCCCACTGCCATTCGTCAAGAACGCCGCAGGTAACTTCATCAAGCCCGAAACAGCCAACGTCAGCTCTGCAGCAAACGGTTTGAATATTTCGAGTGACCCAAAGAAGCTCGCAACGTCAATCACCAACAGCGCTGCAGCAGATGCCTACCCCATCGCAGCATTCACCTATGTGTTGGTTCGTCAGACCACCTACACGGACGTCGTCAAGGCTCAGGCTTTGTCAGACTACCTCTACTGGGGTTTGACCACCGGTCAAGGTGCAACGGTTCGCTTGGGATACGCCCCACTGCCAGAAGCAATGCGTAAGGCATCGATGACGGCCCTGATGACCATGCGCGTCGCTGGTCAGCCGGTCCTCGAAGCTCCTGTAAAATAACCTAACGCGGTAAATCTCCGGCCGTGCGGATCTTGATTCGCACGGCCGATTATGACATTGAGGAACACATGGCACAGCAACTGACACCACCGCAGTGGAGTACTGGCAAATCGCCGATGCGACACGGCGATGTTCCTTTTCGAGCAGGGACCGTCGCCCTGGCAAGTGCAGTGGTACTCCTCGTGTTCGCCGTCGCAGGAATGCTCTATGTCTCGTCGCAGGAAGCGCGCACGGCTTTTGGCTGGGATTTGCTATTTGGTACGGTCTGGAACCCTATTGAAACCGAATTGAGCCCCATGAGCTTCGGAGGGTGGCCGGCGGTACGAGGTACGTTACTCTCTGCACTGATTGCGTTAATCATCGCAGCGCCGTTGGCGATTGGGATTGGTATTTTCTTAGCGGAGTTATGTCCGCTTTCGTTGCGAACCCCGCTCTCATTCCTGGTCGAGTTACTCGCTGCGGTTCCGTCCGTCATTTATGGCGTATGGGGCGTTTTCGTCTTTATCCCGTTCTTTAATTCTGCATTTGCAAATCCCATCAGTACCACAATCGGCTCATACATCCCGTGGTTTGCCGGCCCGATATCGACCGGACGTGGTCTGCTTGTGACCGGTGTCATTTTAGCTTTGATGATTCTGCCGACGATTGCATCGCTGACTCGTGATGTGCTCGGTTTGGTTCCAAATACACAGCGTGAAGCCATGTTGGCTATCGGTGCTACCCGTTGGGAAACCATCTGGCTCGCAGTTATTCCATATTCGCGTGCTGGTATCATCGGAGCAATCATGCTCGGTCTCGGCCGAGCGCTGGGTGAGACGATGGCCGCTACCATGCTTGTCGGCAATTCACAACGGATTTCAGAATCGCTGTTTGCACCTGCGACGACTGCTGCTTCACTGGTGGCAAACGAACTCACAAATTCGGTGAGTTCCCTCCACGAAAGCGCGTTGATCTCGGTCGCATTCGCATTGTTTGGCATCACGCTGTTTCTTAACTTTGGTGCGCGACTCCTCATTTGGTACGTCGAACGCAGCACGCGTGGAGGGCGATCATAATGGACAAATACAATTATCGGCGGCGAAAAATAACTGATCAGATTATGCGTAATTTAACCGCTGTTGCTACGGGCTGTGCAGTTATTCCACTTATTGCCATCATTGGCTACGTGCTGACTATTGGCGCAGGAGCGATGAGCTGGTCTTTCTTTACAGATGTATATCAGCCGCCGAGCAATGCAGTCGTATCGGAAATAACTGGCGAAGAACCAGCGTATGATCCGAACGATCCGTTTGCTGGTATCGCCGATGCGCCTTCTGAAGACCCAAATGCTCCCGTTGATCCTGCAGATAATGTCTATAATGCTGCACCACGTGGTGGTGTATTGCATGGTATTCTCGGTACGCTCATGATTGCTGGGATTGGACTTTTGCTGGCGCTGCCCATCGGGATTTTTGCCGGTATATACCTGAGCGAATACCGCGATGAACGGTACGCGACGATTGTGCGATTTTGCTGCGATGTGCTCAGTGGCTCACCTTCGATTGTCGCAGGTGTCACAATCTATGTATTGGTAGTTTTGCAGACCAAACAATTTTCGGCATTCGCCGGTAGTATTGCTCTGGCAATCTTGATGATACCCATCGTGACCCGCACCACCGAGGAAATGCTGAAACTCGTTCCCGAGACGATGCGCGAAGCTGCCCGCGGACTTGGTGCGCCGACCTGGTATTCGACATTCACCGTCGTCCTTCCCGCTGCCTTGCCAGGGATCGTGACCGGCGTGATGCTGGCATTTGCACGCGGTGCAGGCGAGACTGCGCCGCTTATTTTGACCGTGCTCGGAAGCAACATAATCAGTACCGATATCTTCAAGCCCATGGCGGCACTGCCATTACTCACGTATCGGTACACCGAATCACCATATCCTGGCGAAAACACGCAGGCCTGGGGTGCAGCGTTTGTACTCATGATGCTGGTGTTGATAATGAATATTCTCGTGCGTGTCGCTACCCGACGGACTGGAGGGAACTCTCGATGAGTGCACTCGTTTTGACAGATCTCAAACCGTTCTATGGAAAAAGACAAGCCGTCAAACCTGTCTCGATGGAATTGGCACGTAACCAAATCACTGCCATCATAGGTCCATCTGGATGTGGTAAATCGACAGTGTTGCGTTGTCTGAATCGTATGCACGAAACTATCCCCGGTGCATATGCCACGGGCAAGGTCATGTTGGGTGGCCAAGATATCTATGCACCGGACGTTGATGCGACGATGATTCGCATCCGCGTCGGCATGGTTTTTCAACAACCGGTTGCATTACGGACGCGGAATGTCTACGAAAACGTCGCGGTCGGACTCCGCCTGCAGGGATTATCGAACCGTAAAGAACTCGATGCCGCTGTCGAAAAGGCACTCCGCTCTGCAGTTTTGTGGGACGAGGTAAAAGACGTTCTCAACAAGCCAGGAACTGCTCTCTCAGGTGGCCAACAGCAGCGGCTTTCGATTGCTCGTGCTCTGGCAATCGAGCCCGAAGTGTTATTGCTCGATGAGCCTGCTTCGGCACTCGATCCGATCGCAACTGCGAGTATTGAAGAGTTGTTGGTTATGCTCAAGACTCGCCTGAGTATCGTAATTGTGACGCATAGTATGCAGCAGGCGGCGCGAATTTCGGACGAGACCGCGGTGTTCATGGTCGATGCAAGCCAAGGCCAAGGAATCGGAGAATTGGTCGAAAAGGGCGAAACGACCCAGGTGTTTACGCAACCCAATGACCCTCGGACAGAATC
The DNA here is from genome assembly GCA_945881915.1 of Thermoflexus hugenholtzii JAD2. GTDB lineage: Bacteria > Chloroflexota > Chloroflexia > Chloroflexales > Roseiflexaceae > UBA965. The sequence continues at coordinate 35,925 of CAMCVW010000026.1, forward strand.
GTATATCAGTGGCCGAGTCGGCTAAGGAACACATATGGAACGTGCAATGACTCTGACGCGTGGGATTGGATTTGGTGAATTGGTTGCGCAACGCGCCAAAACTGGCCAACTCGCGGTCGCCACCGAAAACAAAATCGAAATGCAGAAATTTGGATTTCATTATGGTTCGTTCAAAGCTGTCCATGATGTGACAATGGTGATGCCATCGAACCGTGTCACTGCCATTATTGGCCCATCAGGGTGTGGGAAATCGACGCTTCTGCGCTCAATCAACCGAATGCACGATGCAACCACAGGTGCGCGTGCAGAAGGGCAACTCCGCCTCGATGGAAGCAATGTGTACGATGCAGATGTCGATTCAGTACTCCTGCGGCGACGGGTTGGGATGGTTTTTCAACGTCCCAATCCTTTTCAACTCAGTATCTTTGAAAATGTTGCCTACGGGTTGCGAGTTCTGGGAATACGGAATCGTAAAACGCTTGCAGAGCGTGTAGAACAGTCGTTGCGGCGTGCAGCGCTGTGGGATGAGGTCAAAGACCGACTCCACAGCTCCTATGGCACTGCTTTGTCTGGTGGCCAGCAACAGCGTCTCTGTATTGCTCGGACGATTGCCACCAATCCCGAGGTTATCCTCATGGACGAGCCATGTTCCGCACTCGACCCCATTGCATCCCTCAAAATCGAAGATCTCATCTATGATTTGCGCGAACAGTTTACCATTGTCATCGTGACGCACAACATGCAGCAGGCGGCGCGTGTTTCGGATATCACCGCATTTATGCTCATGAACCGCGAAAAACACTATGGTGAATTGGTCGAATCGGGGCCGACAGATAAACTGTTCACTGCGCCGACTGACAAGCGCACCGAGGACTACATAAGCGGGCAATTCGGGTAAAGATGCAAAAAGCCCCCTCTCAGCACTGCTGAGAGGGGGCTTTCTTTTGTTGATCTATTCCAATGGGGCCGAAACCGCTGCCTGCATCAGTGTTTCGATGCGCTTGACCATTGCGGCAGGTTCGAGTGCACTCCCGTCGAGGAGTTGTGCACTCGCGTAGAGCTGTTCGATGACCGCCGCCGCGACGCTATCCTCAGGATTGTGCACCAGGCGATTTGCAACACCTGCAATAATTGGATTCGCTTGATTGAATTCGAGTTTGCGTGTCGGTGCGCTGGTGTCGCGATCGATCATACGGCGCATCCGTTCCATGTCGCTGTTTGCCGTCGCCATAAGACGCAACGGATGGTTGCGGAGGACACTCGATGCTTGGACGGATTCAATGCGCGTGCCAAGAATTCGCTTGAATCCTTCGACCACTGCCAGGAGTTGCTCGTCGCTCAGCACGCTGGTCTGTGCGCTGTCTTCGCCCGGCAGCACTACATCGGAATCATCGAGGTTGCGGAGCTTTTTCCCCTGAACTTCGCGGACATGCTGGATCATGAATGGATCAACCATATCAGTCAACAGGAGCGCTTCGATACCGCGAGCGTGCACCGCGTCGAGATGCGGACTCTGTTGTGCACTTGCAAGGTCATTTGCGTGGACATAATATATTTCGGTCTGGTCGGGCTTCATACGCGCAATGTATTCATCGAGTGTACTGAGGTCCGTGCCGACCGTGGTGTGGAATCGCAGGAGGGGCAAAATTTCGTCTTTGGCAGATGGATCGACGGCAATACCTTCTTTGAAGAAGATTCCGAATTCGTTCCAGAAGGAAGCAAATGTATTTGCATCCGACTGTGCGAGGTCGTTGATTTCTTTTATGACTCGGCTGGTCAGGGTCTTTTTGATGCGGACCATCGTAGCGGATCCCTGCACCATCTCGCGTGAGACGTTGAGCGGGAGGTCCTCGCTATCGACGACACCTTCCATGAAGCGAAGCCAGGTGGGCAGGGCTTCTTTTGTTTCGGCTTGGATGAGGACGCGGCGAGAGTAGAGGGCAACGTTCCCTTCGATACGTCGCTCAATCATGCCGCGTTCGCGCTTTGCAGGAATGAACAACAGCGCATGCAAGTCAATCGGTGCATCGGTCGAGATGTGGACGGTTGCGAGTGGGGCGTCCATTTCGTATGTCAGTTGCTGGTAGAAGTCAGTGTATTGGCCGTCTTCGACGTTGCGTGGAGCAACGCGCCAGAGTGCCTGCGTGTCGTTGACGACATCATCGCCGATAGTAATGGGTACGGGGACGTAGCGCGAGTGTTTTTGGATGATTTGTTTGAGCTTCCAGTCATTGGCAAACTCTTTGGCATCGTCTTTTAAGTGCAATGTGATAGTCGTACCGCGCGTATCGCGGGTCGCAGGACGAATCACAAAGGTGTCGTTGCCGTCGCACTCCCACTCAGCAGCTTCGGCATCGAGGAGATACGACTGCGATACGACAGTGACCCGATCAGCAACAACGAAAGCAGAATAAAAGCCGACACCGAATTGACCTACCAGATCTCCGCGTTGTCCTGCTTCGAGCGTTTCGAGCATGGCTTTGGTACCAGATTTCGCGATGGTACCGAGGTTTTCGGCAAGTTCGTCACGCGTCATACCGGAGCCGGTGTCACTGATGGTGATGGTGTTGGCATCGGCGTCGACTCGTATGGAGATGCCCGGTTCGAGGTCTGGGTCTCGGACATCAGCACTGGTTAGTTGCACAAAGCGGACGCGGTTGATTGCATCGGCAGCGTTGGACAGCAATTCACGCAAGAAAATCTCACGGTCGGAATACAACGAGTGGGTCAGAATGTGCAGGAGCTGGCGCATTTCGGCGCGGAACGGAACGGCATTATCGTGAGACATACAATCCTCCTGAAAGAGTGCTCTTCTGTATAGTAGTACGCAAAACGACACAATGGTGCAAGAATTGTATTAAAGCGGATTAGTCAAGGTCAAATACATCGCTGCTGCTGCCCGGTTCGTATGGTGTAAGGTAGACGCCATCCTGGACGATGGCAGGATGCACAAAATGTTGGCGTAGGTGTGGTATGTACTCGAGAAATAGTCGATCATGTCCCATACCAATGTGATTAAAGAGCACTAAATGCTGGTGAACTTGACCCATATCGCCGACGTGCGGGGCAACAGGGAGCCCGAATTGTCGTGCCATGAGACTAATCGTCAGGAATTCGCTGACACCACCTACGCGGACACAGTCCGCCTGGACAAAGTGCAGAGCCTGGAGTTGCAGATAGTTTTTGAAGACGACCGCATTGGGCAGATGTTCTCCGGCTGCAATATGGAGTGGAGCGATTTGCCCTGCGAGGGTCTGGTGTCCGACGATGTCGTCCGGATGGAGTGGTTCTTCGATCCAGAAGGGATTAATTTCGCGGAATGCTTCGCACATGGTCAGTGCCTGTGGCAGACTCCACTGTTGATTCGCATCCAGCATCAGCGTTGCATCGGCACCTAATTCGGCACGGACGGCTGCGGCACGGCGCAGATCATAGTTGGGGTCACGTGCACCGACTTTGAGTTTGACGGCCCCGAATCCTGCCGCACGGGCGCGTTTTGCGTTTTCGCGTACTTGGAACTCGTCGTAATGGAACCATCCGACTGAGGTGTCATAGCCAGGGTATCCATCACGAAGAACTGCCATACGAGCGGATCGACTCGCGTGGGCGTTCGACAGTATGGTGGTGGCTTGCGCAGGGGTCAGAATGTTTTCGAGTGACGAAAAATCAAGCGTAGCCACGAGTGCAGAGGGTGATAGGTCAAGGAGGAGTTGCCAGAGCGGAATACGCCGATGTTTCGCCCAGAGGTCGAAACAAGCATTGGTAATTGCTGCAAGCGCGAGATGCACGACACCTTTGTGTGGTCCGAGCCAACGATACTGGTGATGGTTGGCAATCGACGTATACATTGTGCCGTACGATGCCATGAGTTCTTCGATGTCACGTCCAACCAGAGTCGTTGCGAGGGCCTCGATGGCTGCGCACACGAGGGCGTTGCCGCCACCGAGGGTAAAAGCAAAACCGACACCACGCAATGGTGTGTCGGTTTCGAGGAGGCATATTGCGTAGGCGTACTGAGGATTCGTGTGAATTGCGTCAGCACCTTCGCCGGGAGCCAAAGAATAGATGCGGTCGACAGTTCTGATAGCACGGATTGTTGTCATGGCAAACTACTCACATCGGACAATATAGCCCATTGTAACAGTCATCATGTGTCTTCGCGTGGGGGTTTGTTGGGCTGAGGAAGCTCTGCCTTGAGGAGCTCTTCGATGCTCAAGCGTTTCACTATGCTGATACGGGACGCAGGTTTCGGCGCATCGATAGGGACGGTTTGCTCTGCTGTTGGTTTGGCTGGTTCCGTCGGGAAGACGAAATCATCGGGAGAAGGTTGCGGTATGCTGAGTGCTGTATCGGTGTTTGGATTGGGGATATACTGCTTTACTGATGGTGCAGGGAGGCGTGTCTGCGGTTGCGGTACAGACTGCTCATTGATGAGCAGTGAATCATCTGTTTGCTGAGTATCTACGGCCGATACGTCCTGGAACATGTTGCTCGTTTCCAGAGTTTTCTGCGATTGAGGGGCAGCAACGTGTTGGTCGTGTAACTCTGGAGTCAGCGAGCTTGTCGGCACGTCATCAATTTTTGATGCTGCACCTTCGAGAACCGGCAAACTATCACCTTCCAGGGAGTGCTCGTCGAGTTCGTTTGGTGCAGTCAACAACGATTCGTGGAATGTTGAGGCGATGGGAGTTGGATTGCCGCGCTTCCCCGTAGTGTTGGATTTTTTCTTTGGAGCCTTCAGAGCGTTCACGGTCGGGGAAGAAACATCAGTGTCTGCTTCTGTGTGTTCAGAAGTATGTAGTGACTGCGTTAGGCTGACGTCGGCTGTATTAGTCTCGGCAGCGACGGCCTGTGGCAGCTCGATGGTCGTATTTGCAGCACCCGTTCCGTCGAGAACATCTGAAGCACGAGCAGGAGTACTAGTAGCGCTGGTGTCGTCAGTCAACGAAGTATGAATTTCCGATGGGGGAATGGGAACAGCTATTTGGGATGTCGATCCCTCCGTAGATGTCGCGATCGACTGCGTTGGTGATTCTGGCTGTGCGTCAGTCACAGACTCTAGGTGAACGGGCGGTGCAATCTCGGAATGCTCCACCCGCACAGCTGGGGAATCTACAACAGCAGATTGCTCTTGAAAGGGCAATGTGGGTGTATCAACGGCGAGAAATTCGGGATGGTCGGCAGATGCAGAGGCTTCGAGGGGGTGTTCACCCGCTGCAATGTCCAGCGCTGCATCCACAGGGGCGAAAGCATCGGGAGCAATAACGAGGGCAACGGGGATGAGCGGTTTTGGCGTTACCGGCAGGTGTTCGATAGCCCATTCGAGGTGGAACTCGTAGAGCGTTCCCGGTCGTGGCGTCCCTGACTCATCCCAGCCCATCATCTCGTAGTAGAGGGCTATTTCGGCATCGAAGGCGACTTTGTCGAGGAATACCCCGGCTTTGTCACCATTGTCAATCGGTTCTGTGAAGAATCGTTCGGGTAACGTATCGGTGTTTGCTCCGATGCCTTCGCGGCGATTGTAGAGTTGCATCAAGTGGGTACGACGTTCACCAAAACGGAGGAGTTCGTGCGACGATGTCTCCCAACCGGTGACAGCTGCCAGCATATCGGTCATCATCTGAAGACTGAGCACGCGCGTCGGTGCAATGGCGAATATACAGAAAGCGAGCGCATCTGCGGCCGACCATATGGTATGGAGCGCTTTGTAGTTACGAACTTTTTGGGGACCGAGGTATTCCATGGGGATGCGTTCGATGATTCCCAACGTACGGGAATAGTCGAGTGAGTGATCCCACCCTACTTGGGTATCGAAATCCCAATCGTGTTCACAGATATCGTAGCGAGGCCCAATCGGTGCGGTGGCATAGCCCAGAGCCAGGTTGCTTTGGCTCCTTGGTTCGAATGGAACCAGTTCGACGCCTTTGACGTGCATTGCATAGCGTTCAGAGCCATTACCGATGCGTTCTGCAGCGCGTTGTGATCCCTCAGCAAGGATGTTCCCAAATCCAGAGCGTTTGACGATGAGTTCGATCATCGCGAGCGTTGCATCGGTATTCCCAAATCGCAGTGCAATGCCATCGAGCATATGCTTTGGGATGAGTCCCTGTTCGTTTGCTTCCATCGCAAAAGAAAGGGTGAATCCCAGTGAGACAGGGTCTAGACCGTATTGGTTGCACAGATTGTTGTAGCGCATGACTGCTCGAGGATGCTGGGTGCCAATGTTGGGACCCATAGTACCGCTGACCTCTTGATGCAAGCCGCCTGCGCGGATGTCGAGGTCTGCTTCGTGATTGTGATAGATTTTGATGCAGTCATTGGGACACCCTGGGCATTTGGCAGTAGATTGGAAGTATGGCATCCAGGTAGATGCTTTGTAGTTTTCGAGATACTCGAACGAGGCAGTACGGTAGTTTTCGGTATTGAGTGCAGCGTCGAGCCCATGCGTGTGTACCCACACGGCGAAACCCGGCAAATCTTTTTGCCACATTGACAACGTGTTTTTCTTCATGTCGGCTGCAAAACGTGCGTTCAAAGTTGCGACTCGTTCGGGGTCGGCCATCGGCGGCAGGCTTCCACCAATGAGAATAATGGCTTTGAGATTTTTTGAGCCCATTACTGCACCGACACCATGGCGTTGTGCTTGGTGCGTCCGACTGCTGACAATACTGGCGTACCGGACCTTCTGTTCCCCTGCAGGTCCGATAGTGGCCACATCGGTCGTGCGATCGAACTCGTTCGCTATGAGATCAGTGGTTTGGCCGACCGTCTTGCCCCACAGGTGTGACGCATCTACGAAGCGTACGGCACCGTCTTCGATAATCATGCTGACAGGATGATCTGCACGGCCGTGCAATACAATCGCGTCGTAGCCCGATTTTTTGAGAGAAACTGCCCACGGGCCTTCACTGCGCGTCTCGCCTATTCCATTGCTCAGAGGTGATTTGGTTGTGACGACGTAGCGCACGAGACCCGCTGCCGGGTACCCGGCGACAACACTGTTGCTGAACACGAGAATGTTCTCGGGAGAAAGAGGATCTATTTTGGGTGCGGTATCACGCAGCAAAAAATACGTGCCCAACAACCCCCCACCGCCGTAGATGCGATAGAAGTTGTCTTCGGGGTATTCGACCGATGTTGTCTGGGTATCTAGGTAGACATGTAAGATAGCGCCATGAAAACCAAACGCCATTGCTTCTCTCCCTGTACTGCCGTTCAGTTACAATATAAACTGTGTAAACATGTATATATTATATATGAAAAAAAGATTCTATAATGGGCATGTAACAGGTATGTATGAACATTTCGTGTTCAAAAAAATGTCCAAACATCTATGGATGGCGTGCATTGTTTGTTCTGCGTAGAGCAAATATTAAAATTAATACACTTAGCTGCAGTATACAACAACAATTCGATGGATTGTAAGCGACACGATGAATCACATAATAAGCATCAGGATGCTTTAGACTGTACGATTCATATTTATACCATTGTCTTTTTTCATGTGTGTATTTAACATAAAATATCTATAAAAAATTCGGTTACTACGTAGAGTAACGAAGGAGCGACTGTTTTTGATTATACGTACGTTCCAGGTAAATTGGTACACGCTTCAACAAGGACCGAGCAATCGGAGTTGTGTGGAGCCACGACGGTGAGATGGCCTACTTTCCGACCAGGTCGTGGCGTTTTGTGGTACCGATGGATGGCGACTCCTGCTGGTACGGCGGAATCTTCGGGTTCATTGCCGATGAGATTGAGCATAACTGCAACGCCTCGCATGATGGGTTCGCGGACTGCGAGTCCCGTAACAGCGCGGACGTGATTTTCGAACTGTGATGTACTCGACCCTTCGATACTCCAGTGTCCAGAATTGTGCACACGCGGTGCAAATTCGTTGATGACGAGAGTGGGACCATGGGGAGTATCGATTACGAAACACTCAATCGTCAGTATTCCCACATACGCGAATGCCGAGAGGATGCGGCTTGACATCAGGTGTGCATTTGCCTCCAGTGCTGCGGTGCTACACGGAGCCGGTGCTGTAGAACGTCGTAGAATACCGTCACGATGCATGTTTTGGACCAATGGATAGCGGATGATGGTCCCAAACTGGTCGCGTGCAGCGATAATTGACACCTCGTAGGTGAACGGAACGTAGCCTTCGAGGATTAATTCGTGGCCAATATAGTGGGCGCGGGCAGCATCGAGCTCTGCAGTGGAGTGGATAGTCTGTTGCCCTTTACCGTCGTAGCCCATTCGCCGCGTTTTGAGGATGGCGGGGAGACCTACTGCCGCCACCGCATCCGCCGAAGAAAGCGCGTCGGAAAGTGCGATGAATGGAGCAGTGGCGTAGCCGAGCTGAGTAGCAAATTCTTTTTCGAGGAGGCGGTCTTGGCAGATGCGTAGGGCCATTGCACCAGGTGCGACAGGTTTGCGTGCGGCGAGGAATGCAACGCAGGCCACGGGGACGTTTTCGAATTCATAGGTAATCACATCGACGGCATCCGCGAATGCTTGCAATGCGGTGAAGTCATCATAGGTAGCACAGTGATGTACGGCGCAGAGTCGTGCCGGTGCGTGCGGGTCTGGTTCATAGATGTGGCACGAGATGCCGAGCGGGATAGCTGCAAGAGCCAGCATTTGGGCGAGTTGACCGCCTCCGAGGATTCCCAGAATAGGCTGCGTCGGCATAGTGTTTCCTTTGGTCGGTAGTACCGGTATTATAGAACAGTGTGTAGAATCAGCTGTTTTTTACGAATCAGGAGCATATAGATATGTCTCGTTTGTTGACCTTCGCGGTGTTGAGTGCGTTGGCGTTTACGCTCGTTCCCAGTGCCGTGCCAATCCAGGCTTCTGCGCAAAAAAAGGTATTTGCATACTACTACAGTTGGTGGAATCGGTTGAGTTGGGATCCGAGTCGCATGAGTGATCGACCGCCGGAGCTCTACGATAGCAAATCCGAAGCGGTAATTCGCCGGCAGATAGAGCAAGCCAAAGATGCAGGAATTGACGGGTTTTTCTGTACCTGGCGGTATAGTTGTGCCAAGGTACTCAGTGTGGCAGAGTCGGTGGGTGGATTTTCGATTGCCTTCAGCGTTGACCCGGTCGGCGATCCAACCTTGGGCACCAACGCCAGTATCCGCAAAAACATGCGCGAGATGATGGGGTACATGGCCAGTCCTGCGTACCTGAAAATCGACAAAAAACCCGTGTTTGTCTTTTGGAACGACACCATCCTCCCAGGCCGGGTCGGTACCAAGAGTGCATGGCAGCAATTGCGAGATGATGTCGATCCCGATCGTGGGCAGTATTGGTTGGGTGGTGGGGTAAACTTCGGGTTGTTAGATGTATTTGATGCGTTGCACTTCTATGACATTACATGGGAAGCCTCTTCAGGCAAGGCGATGGCCTCATATAACCGCAAACTGAACGACTATAACGCCAGTCATGGGACGAACAAGCCTTCGGTTGCTACGGTGATGCCGGGGTATGACGATATGCGCTACCGGGGTGGTCACCAAAAAGCCCGCGACGATGGGAATTATTATCGGAGTGGGTGGGATGTGGCACGCGCGTACGACGCCTCGTTTGCGGTGATTACGAGTTGGAATGAATGGTTTGAGGGGAGTTCTATTGAACCCAGTAACAACTTCGGATCGGTCTATTTGGATATCACGCGTGAAAAGATCGCCGCATTCAATGACCCAACTCCTGTCGTTGCACCAGGCTTTGCAGACACGGCGATGAAGGCGCTGTGGCAGCGCAGTGACCTGGCTATCGAGCAAGGGCGCACGGTGCGGTCGTGGATATGGGGGCCGCGCATGGGTGATGGCATGCTGGAAGCCTACAACGGCGGGGAGCGACTCGTGCAATACTTCGATAAATCACGGATGGAGATAAACGACCCCTCCGCGAGTCGAAGTTCCGCATGGTTTGTCACCAATGGACTGCTGGTCAATGAACTGATGACCGGGCGACTGCAGTCTGGGGAATCTTCTTTTGTGCTGCGAGCTCCGTCCGAGGAAGTGCTCGCCGGCGACCCAGCGGTTGTGAACGGCGATTCACCACGCTACGCGACGTTGGCGGTAGTGGCGACCTATCAGCCGCCCAAAAACAATGAAAAACTGACGTTACAGATGCGACGCGATGGATCGTTGATGACCATTGTGCCTCCGGCTGAGGTCTTCAATACGCGTTACATCGCCGAAACAGGGCATAACATTCCTGATGTCTTTGATACATTTTTGGGTCAATCGGGTCTGGTATTCACGGGCAGTGGATACGCGGTGGGACCGGTATTTGATTGGGTATTTACCTTTGGGTACCCGATTACCGATGCGTACTGGATAAAAACAAACATCGTCGGGGTGTCACGGTGGACCTTGATGCAAGCGTTCGAACGGCGGATTTTGACGTACACCCCGACGAATCCTGCCGGATTCCAGGTCGAAATGGGCAACGTCGGCCAGCATTATTTTGTATGGCGATACGGGAAGAAGTAGGTAGGAATTATGAATGAGGAATTATGAATGAGGAATTATGAATGAGGAAGATAATGTCTCTAGACGTGGTGTAAATTCGCCGGATTGACACAATGGTCACTCTGTGGTTTCGTTGAAGTGCAAACCAAACGAAAGGCCACAGAATGACCAACACGAATGTATCACTGTTCGATGACCTGCGCAACATGCTCGAGCAA
>CAMCVW010000027.1 GCA_945881915.1 Thermoflexus hugenholtzii JAD2
TGCGCGAGTGGGGTCCCGAGTACTGCACACAATATCATTTGGATTGGTAATGCCTGCGTGACCACCACAACCCGTTGACCACGATGACGTCGCAACAATCCATCCCAGGCTGCGATACACCGTCGCGAAACGTCGCCTACCGATTCAGCATCTGGTGCTGCTCCATGGACCGGATTTTGGACGCGTATTGCCATTTCGGCGGGGAACTGTTTTTGCGCTTCGTGCCGTGTCAATCCCGTCAGTGCACCGAGGTTTTGGTCAGCCCATGCTGCATCCCACTGCGGCGAAAGCTGCTGGGAGGCTGCGATGTAGGCCGCGCTCTCTTGGGTGACTTGCTGCGGGGAACTGTAGATGCAAGTGATTTTTTGACGGCGCAACTCATCGGCTGCCTGTTGCATTTGGGCAATCCCGAGCGTTGTCAAGCCAGTATTGGATTGTCCTTGGAAGCGCCGTTGTCGGTTGGCGACGCTCTGTCCTGCGCGGACGAACCACACCGTTGTACGCATACCGCCTCGTCAGAGTGAATCACCATACCTCGTGTCGGATATGGTCATTGTACGGGATGACGTCCGCGTTGTCGTTAGCGACACACTCCTGCGGTGGTGATGACCGTGATGTCTTGGTAGCGTATCAGTGGATTGATGTTGGTCACGAGTTCCTTGACGACGTACACCGCTTGCTTCGCAGCCTGTGTCAAAATTCCCCGTTCGCAGGCTTTGACACGTGCTGTTTTGGCGGTATCGCTCCCAATTTGTTTGGTTATGGCGACATCAAGTTCGTCATCGCTACTCAACACATACGATATCCCGTTTTTGGAGGGTTTTATCAAACGCTGCGCGACATCTTCAGCCACGCTATCGATCGTCGAAGCCGGCAACGTTATCGTGATTTTGTTGCCAGGGGCAACAACGATGTGCACGTTTTGTAGATTGATTCCGGCACGTACCTCGTATGTTGCACTCGCCTCCACCATCAGCGTTCCCTTGAGCCACTTATCAAACGCAGAGCGGTCTTTGCTGGTATCCATGTTCCATTGGCTGTCGACAATCATCGACTGCGTGGTCAGTTGCCATTCGTTGCGCATGCTCCGGACAATTGCGTCCTGCGTGACCACATACGGGGTCGCAGTGGGCGGCGGCGTCATCGTGGGTACCTGCGTTGAAGTTGCTGTCGCGGTCTGTGTTGCAGTGGGTATTGGGGTGCTTGTGACTGGCAGTGGCGTCGCTGTGGCTTGTCCTGCCAGCGTTATCTGCGGCAAGTTAGTGCCCCAACTCGTCGTCGTGATCCACAGGTAGACTGCGACGAGTACTACGAGGAGGCTGAATGCACGGATGAGTGCACCCAAGAATTGAATGATGTGTTGCATTGCACGCTCCTCTTGTACTACGTTACTTGGTCGACAAAGGGACAATGCTCATGCAATCGCCAGTATTGATAGAGACGTTTACGGTCGTAATTTCTGGATTGACTGCTTTGATAAGCTTCGCCACCTCAATCACATACGCATCAGCAGCACGCTGGGTAATTCCTTGCTTGCACGCATCCGCAAGCATCGCTTCATGGACCGCGACTTGTGCTGTTTGATTGAGAAAACCGGTTTTATTCGGCGCAAACCATCCGCGGCTCTCGCTCTGGCGTCGCATTTGGGTCTGATCAACCGTCAATGAAAAGACTTGGCTGTCTGGAACGGTCACATGTACGGTACGCCCGTCGTTTTCGATGCGCACGGTATCCGCAAACTGCGCCATATCCACACCAGCAATCACCGTACCCGTCCCACACAGCTCGAGTGTCTCTCCCACAAAATATGTATAAAAGTGGTCCATTTCGTTGTTGTCGACCAATACGCAACCAGTGACAGTAGCGCCCTGCGTCTCCCACCGATGCAACGCATGCATCGCGGTGACGATTGCCTTGGTCGATACGACATTCACCAGTGGGTCTGCATCTGCTTGCGCAGCTGGTGGAACGGTCGTCGTATCCCACAGTCCAGTAAGGACGTTGGCAAAAGGCAACTCCGGGATAGTTTTGCCGATATAGTTCAGTGCGTATACCGCCATGGCGATTAGGAATACCGTCGTGATTGCCTTGCTGATGAGTCTTGCGATCATTGTTTGGCCTTTCGTCTCGTCAATTCCCGTACCATCTGAGTCTAGCATGCATCGCTTCAGTATGTGTTAGATTTACACTAACTTGTTTGTCCACAAATGTGACTTTCACGATAGAGTGTGTAAATCTCGGATGCACATACCAGACGTGTGGGGGTGTGCATGAGTTTCCGTCACGAGATGATGTTTGGCTGAGGCGTGCGTCAGAGTGTCGTCAGGTGAACATGAGAAAACCCCCGTTCCGGTGTACACCAGAACGGGGGTGCGGCTCATCAGATTGCCTATTCCTGAATCTGAGGGGTTGCGGTGACGCTGATTTTCTTGGGTTGCGCAGCGGCGCTCTTGGGTACGCGAATGGTGAGGATACCGTTGGCGCCGTGTGCAGTGACTGCATCTGCCTCGACCGGCAGGGGGAATTCGATACGTCGTGCAATGCGGCTGACGGCATATTCACGGACATGTTTGCGCAGATCCGGCGTTGTATCTTCTGGGGTGGCGTCGGCTTTTACCTGCAATGTGCGACCGACCAGCGTGAGTTCGATGTGCTCGGGGGCAATACCCGGGACAACCATCTTGACGGTGTACCCTTGAGAATCTTCGGTCACTTCGATTGCGCCGCTGGCGGGACGAACGGACTGCTGGAACAACAAATCTGCAACGGAAGAGTGAGTCATACGATTTCTCCTTCAAAACTCGGGCCGGTATGTCCCGGCTGATGAATGGAGTATATCGCGCCGACTATTAGATTCACATATGCGAAACGCTAGAGAAGTAGTAGTTATCAGTTCGCAGTTCGCAGTTCGCAGTTCGCAGTATCATCTATGGTCTTTTTCATTGACAGAAGGTCAATTCCTAATTCCTAATTCATAATTCATAATTTTCCTGGCCATCTGCGCTGCGGCGGAACAATCACGGTGACTGCATCGCCGAGGTGTATGGTGCCGATGCATTCGACCCAGGCAGTGAACCCGCGCTTTTCGAGGGCTGCTTTCACAAAGCGGGACCGCAGTGTCGGATCGCCGTAATGCTCTGCAATGACCGTTCCGGGACCGGTGCAGGGTTGGTTTTCCCAATCGACCACGAGTGACGCACCCGATGCAAAAATCAAGCGCGTCGCCGGTGGGAGCAGTGTCAACGAGGGAATTCCCGCCAGTACCATATTGGCACCCAGCCATTCGGGGCGAATCTCGGGCAATGACAATGTCGTTGCAACTTCGGCGAGTTGGTCTGCCGCCACAATGGTAACTTGACGTTCATTGCGCACCGTCGTCCCTCGTGGATAATGCGGTATGCGCACATCGGCACGCCGCGTCAATCCCGCATGGCTATCACCCACGACACCCTCCCAGTCGAATTGGAGTGTGTCGACTGGACGGGTAACCAAGGTACGTGGCAGGTCACCGACGGCAAGCCAGGTAACGGTAGCGGTCAGATGTGTGGTACCTGGCATGGCATGACTCCTTTTGGAAACGACGTGCGCAGAGCGGTCAATGGTATTGCATGAACCAAGCCGGTACATGGTGATGGCCCGGCTTCGTTCTGTGTGTTACGGTATTATACGGATAATACCCGTCGGACGCGGAAAACTATGCCGTACCTGACAGCGTATAGACCTCGAGGTCCCACCATTGTGCCATAGGCAACTCGTGCACGGTCGCCGCTGCACTTGTCGGATTGTCCGCATACACGTCGAGAAACACTTTACCCTGGGGCACGGCAAGACGGATCTGCCCGAGGCGACCGGCGGCTTGGAGGACCTTGACCATCGCCTTCTCGGCGTCGACGACGGTCAACACGTCGCGCATGTCGACCCCCGGTTTGAACGTACTCACCACCATATACTGTTGCATACATCACCTTTTCATACTCGTGTGTCAAACTACTCCGACGCCGACACGAGATGACCAATACTGCCGGGTGGATAGTGTAGCGTAGCAGAAATAGTTTATAAACTCAACTGTTTACGTTATGATGGATAAAGAGAGGAAGCGATGATGTCGAGCGCAACAATCGACGAAGCGCGCAGATTGGCGCAGCTCCTGCTGGGCGCTGCCCAGCGGGCGCAGTCGGAATTTGCTGCCATCGCCGCAGAATTGACAATACCGGTGGCGATTGCGCGGGTAATCTGCCAGTTATCAGAGCCCATTGCCATGCATCAACTCGCCGCAACGATGGCGTGTGACAAGTCGTACATCACGCCGCTCGCTGACCAACTCGAAGCACTCGGATTGGGCATACGCCTGCCGGGACCGAATCGGCGCAGCAAAGTGCTGCAGCTCACGGCCCAGGGTGAGACCATGCGCTCGCGACTCGAAGGGCACATCGCGGCACGCAGCCCGGTCATGACGGCGCTCAACGAGCGCGAGCGTGACATCTTGAGCGATTTATTGGCTAAAATCGTCGGGGCTGGGGCTGAGCTAACGGCTCAGACACGCCGCCAGGCGACTAATGTGCCAGCCACCCAGGTGGGATCAGCGGCTTTGTAGAGGGCAGCAGCGTCACTTGCAACGATCTCGATAATCTCGGGCTCGATGGGCCCGAGGATGGCGCGCATGACTTGACCGGCGTCGCGGTGATCGCTGCGGGCATCGACACAGTGTTGGTTGTAGGCAGCATATTTCCCTGCGGCGAGCATCTGTGCACCATCAGAGATGACCGCTCGGGCACGCTCGAGCCCCCCTTGCGCGGGGTACAGCGCCTGCTCGACCGAATCACCATAGCCGATGCCGTGGTGGAACATATCCGCCGTCGATACAACGACAGCATTACGAGCAAGTGCGGCGACATCGTCGTAGCCTGGCATGATTTGTGGGAATCCACCTGCCAGCCATGGGTACACCTCAATGACGCGGGGCATTTTTTTGCCATAATAGTCTGCTGCTATCTCCCATAGATAGCGGAATGTATACATTGCATGATCAAACGCCCATTCGTCACCGCGTGCGATGTCTGGTCCTTGTATCCCCCAGATGCGTTCAACAGCAGGATTCCCACCGGCTGCGACGCGGCGCCGAGCCTGCTCCATGTCGTCACTGAATGCATGCAAGACGCTAATCGCCAGAACGGTGTCTGCGCCAGAATCCATACACGCGTTGATGACCGCACTAATCTGCTTGGCGCAGTCTTGCACTCCGGCATGCGGAAAGACCAATCCGCCGCGGTCACGCAAAACCGACGCCAAATCCCATTCACGGGCAGCAGCGAGCATCGCGCGGGCACCACGAATACCCATGGATGCATGCTCTTGGGCATATTGATGATTGATGTCGATACGCAGTTGGTTGCGATCCATGGCGGAATCCTTTTGGTAGTCTGTGTTCATGTAGTATAGCGCAGCTCATTCGTCCACCAAAGGAGTTTGGTGCATAGAAAAACCGCGGACCATATGGTCCGCGGCTTCTTGTACGTTGGTTACTTGGTGAACGGCAGAAAGCGCACATCTGCAGTCGATTGGACGCCCAAGTATGGTTGTGCGCTGAAGCCAATCAGCGGCAACATAATCTCAGCTAGTAGCAGATGCAAAATGACCGATCCAATCGAATCAGATTTGCCGAATGAACGCAACAACTGGCGCATCACGATGTAGGCGACGTGGAGCAGATGAGCCCGGTCAACCCGAAACTGATAGGCGACAGCGCTGCCCCGATGAGGAAATACCAGAACCAAGCAGCAGGCAAGCCCGTGATGTCGACCAATGTCTTGAAGTTGAGTAATGGGATGATGGCGTAGAATCCTGGCTTGCCGGCCTTGCTGAACAACTTCCACAGACCAATCACAACAGCGATACCCAACACGTGCACAATGATTCCACCGGTAGCTCCACCCATCAGTGATGCGCAAATATCTCCGTTCAAAGTGTTTTCGTCCAGATGAACCTCCATATGTATTTATTGTAGTGTTACATGTTTATTTTAATACAGTATTTTACAAATTTTTAATAATTTTACTAAATTAATTTACCCAACTTTAGACCAAATTATGATATTCAAAACGAATAAATTGCTTAATACACACTTTGAATTACAGCTTAAATATTCATATTTTTAATAAAATGATTAAATCAAAAAAGCGAGCCGTGTATACCACACGGCTCACCAGACGTACAGACTACTTAAACCAAGGGAGGGCTCGTACGTCGCTGGTCGACTGAACGCCCTGGTAGGTTGCTCCACTCAGACCCAGGTACGGAATCATGAATCCAGACAAAAAGAGATAGAAGATAACATTGCCGACGCTGTCAGACTTCCCGAAGCTGCGCAAGAGTTGTCGAAAGACAACAAACGCAACGTAGAGGCTAATGATGCCCGTAATTCCCAGGGTGACGGACGAAAGTGCTGATCCGATGATGAAGTACCAGAAATACGTGGCAGGGAGACCGGTGATGTCGACCAACGTTTTGAAGTTCAACAATGGAATGATTGCATAAAAACCAGGCTTACCTGCTTTGGTAAACAGCTTCCACATGCCGACGACTGCGGCGATGCCGATAACCAGGCCGATGATACCGAGGGCTCCTCCCATGAGAGACGCGCCCATGTCTGTGTTCATTGTGGTTTCGTCCATGAGAACCTCCAAAATATTGTGTTGCAGTGTTGCAAAGCAATATTAGCATAATATATGAGAATTGCAATAGATTATGGTGAGAATATTTAGAAATACCAGCACCGCACATGGGTACATTGCGTTCCCCAAGTCGAAGAATGATTGCACATCAAAGGAGCATCCCGTCAAACATATCACTTTTCGTTGTGCTGTGACATGCTCAATCCGAGTAGATGCACACGCAAAGAGACAAGAATACTGCGCTTAGCTACAAAAGTGTCTTTCTTTGCTCCGCAGATCGGCACACCGTTGGGCGTGGACGGTATTACCGTGCTGAGGAGGTAAACGTTCTTACGACTATTTAGGCGAGAACACCCAACAAACCTGTGTGTCGCCCCATAGCGGAGATGGAATTTCTTGCTATCGAGAAAGCTACGGCTTCTCTTCAAAGCAACGGTACGTCTTGCCGGTAAATTGATACAATGAGAGTACTCAATTGATAAGGATCTATCATGCGCCAAGAAACAACCATTGACCATCGCGATGCAGATATCGCCATCCGCGTCATCATCGCCGAATTGACCAAACGCAACGCCCTCGGTGTCGTCGCCGTTGCAGACCAACACGGTGAATTGATTGCGCTGATGCGCATGACCGGCGCACAACTGCAATCCGGCACGATTGCTACCAACAAGGCATACACCGCAGCGCGTACATGCAAACCGACGCGCGACATCGGCCGCAAAATCCGCAGTGCCGATCAGGGCTTCGACATTGCCTACTACGGCGATGCACGCTTCATCGGCTGGGGCGGCGGCATGCCGATCATTGTGGGCGGCACGTGTGTGGGCGCAGTCGCGGTCAGTGGCTTGAGCGAGGATGAAGACATCGAGTTGGCCAGTATGGGGATTACGGCAATTTTGCAGCAGAATGCGGTATAAGGGGCGCACATGTACATTCCACATGCCAATCGCATGGACGACCGTGACGTGCTCGTGCCGTTTATGCAACAGCATGATTTTGCGACCATCATCAGTAATGGTCCCGACGGTATACCAGCGGTCAGTTATGGTCCGGTGATGAGCAATCTACGCGATGATGTCCTATGGGTCGAATTCCATCTCGCCCGTGCAAATGGGCACACGGCACTGCTCTCGGCGGGCGTCATCACGACGTTGTCGTTCCATGGCCCGCATGCATTCGTTCATCCTGGCTGGTACGCAGCAGAGCATGCCGTCCCGACCTGGAACTATGCGGTCGTGCACGCAACCGGTACCCCCGAGGTCATCGAAACGCTCCATGATTCGTTGGCAATGGTCAATGCATTGACGCACTTCTATGATGCCAGTCACCCAGCCTACACCGAAGAAGGGGTTGCTGGCATGTTGCGCGGGATCGTCTGCTATCGGATGCGTGTGACGACACTGGAGGGCAAGTATAAGCTCAGCCAGAATCGATCCATTGCAGATCGCGTGGGGGTGCGCCAGCAGCTCGAGCAATCACCGCGAGAGCGCGAACGCGATCTCGCCGGAATGATGCGCACATCCGAACCTGCGGTGGAGTAGTCATGGATGTGGTTTTTCGCACCGGTTACATTCCCGGTGTGTTGGGCTGGATGATTCAGACTCAGACGCAGTATTATGCGGCGCTGGTAAACTTCGGCCTGCCGTTCGAATGCACCGTGGCCTCTGGTCTCGTCGAGTTTGCGCCACGTGCCACAGAGCCAGGGAATCTCCTTTTGACGGCGTGGGATGACACGACGCTGTTGGGCAGTATTGTGATTGACGGTGGGACGACCCCGCCGGCGCGACTGCGTTGGTTTGTGGTCGATCCTCGGCAGCACGGCAGAGGAATTGGGACCGCATTATTGCGCCAGGCGTTGGCGTTTGCCGATATCTGGCATGATTCAGTGTGGTTGACGACGATCGTCGAGCTCGACGCGGCAATTCACCTCTACCGGACGCATGGTTTTCGCATGATGGCCGAACACGATGATGCGACGTGGGGGCCAGTGATGCACGAACAGACCTGGCAGCGGGACCGAACACAACAAATGTAGGTGGTGATGACGCCACATAGAGGAACCAAATGCAGTCAGCAGCGAGTGGACCACGGCCCCGGATTGCGTTGTTGACGGCACAGACTGCGATTGGCCTGCGCGAGATTCCACAGAGTGCGTTTTTGTTGTTGTATCTGCAGGCCAACGGCATGACGCCGTCAGGCATTGCGCAGGTCGTCTCGTGGGCGCAGGTCGCCGGGATGGCCGTCGCGGTGATGGGTGGTGTCTTGACGACACGCTTGGGCAGCAAATGGGTCTATGTGATTGGATTGGTGCTCAGCATAGCGAGTAGCTTCGTTTTTTCGTTGACGGATGTGTGGTTCATCACGGCAGCCTGGGTCATCGGCGGAGCGGGGGCAGCGCTGTATAACGTCGGGAGCTCGGGCTATTTGACCCGTATCGGGCAAGCAGGCGGGTTTGGTACGTTGACGGCGCTGTATATCCTGAGTGCTACTGTCGGCGGTGCAGTCGGACACCCTATTGCCAGCTGGATTATCACCGACGTATCGTATGCCGGCTATGGGATGAGCATGCTCGTGCTATCGGTGATCACCATTGTGATTGCGGTGGTGGGGATGCCCAACTTGGTCGACGACACGCCGACGGTCCGCATCCCGTCGCGGAGTATGCGCGAACTCCTGCGCACATCCAGGGTGTGGGCGATTTTGGTGATGCGCGGGCTGGCGACCGTCAATTATGGTGCGATGTTGCTGTTGGTGCCGTTGCTGCTCGATACGTTGACGAACGATCCAGGGTTGGTTGCCGCATACGGCTCGACGTCATTGGTACTTGCGTCACTGGCGCAGTTTGGTGCAGGGCGGGCAGCAGATCGCTGGGGTGCGCAGTGGCCGACGGCAGTGTCGTTTGCGGTCATGGTGGGTGGCAGTCTGTTTTTGGCGTTGGCACATACGACCGTGGTGGGGTTGTTTGTGGGCGGAGTGATTAGCATTGCAGCCGCGTGGGCATTGGCAACACTGATGTTCATCTGGGTGGCAGACGGCGTGCCGCAACGCGACCACGCAACGTTGTTTGGCTTGCTGATAGCGGTCTGGAGCATCAGCATGATTATCGGCTCGTTGACTGCCGGACGTCTGGTCGAAATCGCGCCAGCCAGCCCGTTTGTGGTGGTCGGGGTAATCAACGCGGTGGCACTGCTGGTGGGCTGGCGCTACTATGCGGGGCTGAAGAACAGCGCTGCCATCAGCCCAGAACCCCCAGCACCCCAAACACCATGATGACAATCCCTGCAACGGCACGCATCCCGCGTTGGATGAGCGGTCGTTGCAGGGTTGTCGCAAATGTCCCTGCCACACTGCCGATGGTCGCGTAGATCAACAGAGTCAGCAAGGCGTAGATGCCGCCATGGAGCACAAACTGCACCGCAACCACCTGATCGACCGCAAAAAACTGTGGCAAAAAGCTGACAAACAGAACCAGTGTTTTGACATTCGAAAGGCTCGACACGACACCTTGGGCAAACGGCGACGGTGTGTTGTGGCGGTCAGCTTGGGGGCTGGTGGGCTGCCAACGGAGCTGCCGGTAGAGCATCTGGCCGCCGATCCAGATGAGCACCAATCCGCCCAGAACTTGGATGAGCTGCAGGGCATCGGGCCAACGTTGCAGGGCAATCGACCCGCCAGTGGCAGCCAGGGCGGTATGACAGAGGACGCCGCAGGTCAGCCCGAGCGCGGCACGGCGGGCAGCTGCAGAACCAGCGGTGCTGGCGATGCCCAGGATGAGCATCATGTTGGCGCCTGGTGCCACGATGAGCAAAGTAATGGATAGAATAAAGATGGTGAGCATGGGTGTCCCTGGCGTGTACGAACCTATAGTAGCGCAGAATGGACAAATCCTCAGGGAGAATAGTAGGTACGCAGGAGGAACACATGGCAACACTGCAGGCACTCCACGATGCGGCGGCAATCCGTGCGTATCTGAGTCGACAGCCGATGCGGCACATCTATGAGCTGGGCGATTTGGATCCGTTCTTTTGGCCGCAGACCGTCTGGTATGGCTGGGTGGATGGAGCATCAATCGAACAACTCGCATTGCTGTATGTCCCTGGCGGGGCACCGGTGCTGCTGACGCATGCCAACGAAGCAGGAACTGGCCACGCGCAATTCGTGCAGGCGCTGTGCGATGTGTTGCCCAAACGGTTCTATGCGCATATCGATACCCCAACCATGAACATGCTCGGTGCGGTGTATGCAGGCGAGCCACATGGTGCGTATCGAAAAATGGGATTGCAGGACCGGACCATGGCGTTGGCAGCCGATGCAGGTGCGGCAGTCATGCTGACCAACCAAGACATCCACGCACTCGAGCGATTATATGCCGAGGCATACCCCGGCAATTGGTTCGACGCGCGCATGGTCCAGACCGGCTGTTATGCGGGGATCTGGCACGGCGATGCGCTGGTGGCCGCAGCAGGCATCCACGTCGTGTCGGAGCGCGAGCGGGTGGCTGCACTGGGTAATGTGACCAGCAACCCCACCGTCCGCGGCCAGGGCTATGCGCGCCAGGTGTGTGCGCGCCTGTTGCGGCATCTGGATGCGCTCGGGATAGCGCATATCGGCTTGAATGTGGCGGCTGGTAATGCACGTGCACAGCAGGTGTATGCCGGGTTGGGGTTTGTGCCGGTGGCGGAGTATCACGAGGTAATGTGGGGGTGAGAGGGGGGAACGTATCCCACCCAAACCCTAGAATTGCAGCGTGATACAGTTCGCCTAGTGCTGTGGCGCATCCACACCCGCGTCTGCGGCCTGGCATAGAACACCCATCATCCATCGCTTCCGGGGCGTTGCCCCGGCAGCGACCAATTGTCACAGCGAACGCAAGAAGGATTGCACCGCCGGCGGAACGGTCATCTCCCACAAGAGCTGATCGAGCTCGTCCTCATAAATCCCCGTGCTAGACTGGAACCCGCTCAGATCCAGTCGCACCGCACCCTCGAACGCAGCGCCGTTGAATAACGCCGTTTTGAGGCGCTGATAGAGGCGGTTCTGCGCATTGAGCTCGTTCGCAAAGGCCTCGAACGTGGTATCGACGATGACGGTGCCGTCCTCCCATATCGACAGCATCTCGTCGCGCTCGAGGCGGTGCAGCTCGTGCACCCGATTGCGGGCGATGCACGCCGGCGCATGACCATTGCCGAACAACACATCCGTCAGGACCGCCATCAGGTCCAGCATCCCGTCCTCACTGCCCACCACCAAACGCACCGTCACCAACCACTCGGCCACCTGCCGGTTGGCGATGACCACCCCACCCGGGAACACCGTCGCGTCATACTCAATCCCCATGTGACACCTCCATCGACACAAAAAATCCACACTATCTGCCGCAGGGCACACGAGTCCCGTGTACGGCGATACTGTGGATTGGGTTGTCTGGTGACCAGCCGGTGCTAGGAGTCAGATAATAGCACGTCGCCACGGCGGATGTCAATACCCTACAGGGTCCAATCTATACCCCATCTTGAACAAATCTTGAATCTGCGCAGGAACGATGGCCGAGTGACTGCGTCTTATCTGTGGAACGATTTTTTGAAAGGGATACCGACAATGAACAAGCGCTTTACAACCATTCTGGTCGCTGGTGGACTCCTGGTCGCAGGGGTAGCAGGAGCAATTGGCTTTACCCAGCAAGCCTCCGCTGATCAGCCCACGGTCCCCGCTGCTGATACTACCCAGGCAGTCCGGCGCGGACCCGGCGGTGGTGCAGGTGGCAATGGCGGCGGCAACGGCGGCAACGGCGGTGCTCGTGGGGCATCGTTCCGCGTCAGCTGTGCACCAGCAGTGGTCGATGCCGTCGATCCGATTGTCATGCCCGGGCACGCCGGGATGAGCCACTTCCATCAGTTCTTCGGCAATCTGGCCATCGACGAAAACACCACCGCCGCTTCACTCCGTGCCGAACCCGCCACCAGCTGCCGCAACGGCGCTGATTCTTCCGGCTACTGGGTCCCCACCCTCATCAACAACGGAGCCATGGTCAGCCCGACTGGGGTCGAAATCACGTATCGCAAATCGGTCAGCGCACGCGTCGTTGCCCACCCTGCCGGCTTGATGCTCATCGCCGGTAGCTCTAAAGCCACCGAAGCACAGGCGACGTCGATTGTCTCGTGGTCCTGCTCCGGCTCGAACGCAGCGGGTACTGCCAACCCAACCGTCTGCAGCAATCGCCAGAGTCTGGTCGCCACCATCCGCTTCCCCGAATGTTGGGACGGCGTGAATCTCGACTCGGCCGACCACAAGAGCCACGTCAGTTATGCGGCAAACAGAGTCTGTGCCGCCGGTACCGTCGCTCTGCCACAAATCGAAATGCGCATCAACTATCCACGGCAGACCGCTGTGACCACACTCAGCTTGGCATCCGGTTCGATCTACTCGATGCACGCTGACTTCTTCAACGGCTGGAACCAGCGCCGCTTCGAACGGCAAGTAGCCCGCCTTAACTAAGCCGAGCGCGGTCCATCACGGTCTCCCGATGCACGGCATACTGTGGAGGTAATCCATACGCACGGCGAAATCAGGGATGTCATACAAAACCAAAACTGCTGTTTCGCAAGAAACAGCAGTTTTGGTGCGCACGACGCAGGAGAATCCCTTCACCCAGTGCGCTCTGCCACTGCGGATCACAGCCGAATGCTCCAAACGGTGATGCGACCGAACAGACATGACGCACGAAGCGGCTGTCAGGGCAGCAGGGATGTAAAATCGCAGGGCTTCGCGTTTCCGCTGATGCACGCGGATGTGTGTGGAGGATCCGGGTGTACTCCCCGTGAAAAAAACGAGAGTGCACATCAAAAAACGTTGCTGTTTCTGACAAAACAGCGGCGTTTGTTGTTTTCCCCTTATAAAAAAACCATCAATCCATATCATCGATATCTGGAACCACGCCGTCGAGGCTCGACAGGATCTGCCAAGCTTCACGGCGGCGACTGCCGCTTTCGACGACAGTGACCAGCCCGGCACGCAGGGTATCGAGGAAGCAGTATTGCGCCCCCCAGCTGGCGATGTGCTCGGGCGACCGCATCAGGATGAGCTCGTCACGGGCACGGGTGAGGGCCACATAGAGCACCCTGCGCTCTTCTTCGATTTCGTCTTCGTCACGCGCATGACTATGCGGGTATTGGCCCACATCGGCGCGGGCCAAGTAGACGACATCGGCCTCGGTCCCTTTGGCGGCATGGACGGTCGACACGGTGACCGCGTCGTCCTGGGGGGACACCTGAGTCGCGTGGAGCGGATCGAGAACAAACTCCTCGACAAAGGTGGCCAGCGTACCGAAGCGATTGGCGATGCGGATGAGCAATTCGAGGTCTTTTTTGCGCTGTTCCCATTGCTCGTACTGGTATTTGGTGGCCAGTAGCGGATCGAGGGCCTGGACTGCGGCCGCGACTTGGTCGGCCGTGGAGGTGGTGTGCGCCAGCAGGTGCAGCAGGGGCATCGCCGGCCCTTTGGGGTCGGGTTTGGCGCGATAGAGGAATTCGGCGGCTTGCTGGAGCGATTCACAGGCGCCCACTTGCTGCACCCAGCGTTCTGCGGTGCGGTCGCCGACGCCCTTCCAGAGGGTCAGATAGCGCATCCAGGCAACTTCGTCGTTGAGGTTCAGAGCTACCCGCAGCAGTGCCAAAACATCGCGCACGTGTGAGGCTTTGAGCAGACTCGTGCCCCCGACAAAGACATAGGGGATACCGCGCTCGATGCAAGCCGTCTCGACGGTACGGGCGGAGAAGGCAGTGCGGACCAATACCACCATTGATTGCCACGGGGCCCCTGCGGCGTGACGCCGATCCATATCACCCGCCACCCACAGTCCCTGTGCGAGGTCGTCATCGCATTCGACCAACAATGGTTTGCTTCCGTGACCGCGGATTGCCTGGAGCTCTTTGTTGTATTTGAGCGGTGATTCGGCGAGCAACCAATTGCTGACGTCGAGGACTTCTTGGGTGGAGCGGTAGTTCTGCGTCAGGTAGTAGATATCGGCACCTTTGACGCGTTCGGCAAAGGAATGGACGGTTTTGAAGTCCGCCCCGCGGAAGGCGTAGATGCTTTGGGCGTCGTCACCCACACAGAAGAGTGTTGCTTTTTGGCGCAGCGCGTGCAGGAGTTGCCACTGCAAGGTCGAGGTGTCTTGGATTTCGTCCACGAGCACATGCAAAATCCGGCCGACGATGCGTTCGCGCACGGCCCGCTGCGAGATGAGGATGGTGGCGCAGCGGCGCAGGATATCGTCAAAATCGAGGTATTTCGCACTCGTTTTACGCTCTTCGTAGGTGCCATAGACAGCCAGGACGTTGGCGAGTTGTTGTTCATCGAAGATCTTCTGCGACTCGAGGTACTGCTGCACCGGAATGTTTGCGTTGCGGGCATACGACAACCAGGTCACCAGCTGACTGGCTTTGGGCAGTGTGCTGCCGCGATCGCCGTCGTCGTTGGGCAACACCCGACCACGCGCGAGTCGCATCAATTGCTCGCGATCGTCTTCGTCGATGATGGTGTAGGAACGCAGGTCAAAAGCGTCTGGCTCAAGCCGCATCAAATCGAGGCAAATGCGGTGGAAGGTGCCCACGCGCAAGCGCTCGGCGACTTCACCGACTTCGACCGTGAGCCGTTCCCGCAATTCGCGGGTGGCGCGGCGGGTGAATGTGACCAATATTATCTGATCGGGTCGGACGCCGCGGCGCAACAATTCCACCGCTCGGGCGATGAGCGTGGCTGTTTTGCCGGTGCCAGCGCCCGCCAGCACCAGGGCGTGTTTGCCATCATGCGCGACAGCGCGTTGTTGAGATTCGTTGAGCAGCATGGACCGACTCGCATACGAACATTTGTTCCAATGAGTGTACTACGATTGCTCGGGATTAGCAAAGTATTCGTGTTGATAACGGGCAATCTGCTCAGATGGACCACTCTGCTTGCCGGCGTGGTCGCTCAATTTGACCGTTGGCTGGCCGTCGGCGTGGGTCGTCTTCATGACGATGTTGAGCGCCGGGACGCCCAGATCATTCATCAGGGTGGTGCCCCACCCATAGACGAGTTGGATGCGCCCCGCAAAACGGTCATGGAGCGCTACGATCCGGTCGATGGTCAAGTTATCACTGAACACAATGGTCTTGGTGAGCGGATCTATACCGTGCAGTTCGTAGAAGGCAATCACGCGCTCTGCGAACGCAATCGGTTCCCCCGAATCATGCCGCAGGCCGCGCCAGTGCAGCGCCTGGGTGCGGTCAAAATCCGCAAAAAAGCGCTCGGTGCCGAACGTATCGGTCAGCCCAATGGCCAAATCGGCACCGTAACGCGCATACCAGTCGCGCATAAATTGTTGGTGCGCAGCCCGCACTGCGCCAGGTACGTGGGGAGCTAAAGCAGCGTAGACCATCGGCATTTCGTGCGCATAGGTGCCGATGGGTTTGAGTCCGAAATCGTGCGCATACGCCACATTGGACGTTCCCACCAGTTGTGTGGGGCAATGCATCTGGAGTTGTTGCAGCACGTGGAACTGCCAGGCAGCACTATAGCGCCGGCGCGTGCCGAAGTCGACAATCTTGATGTCGGGGTGCCGCTGCAGCACCGCTATTTTGGCTGCCAAGCGGGCATCGCCCTCGGCCTGGAGCGCACGCCCGGTCTGGGCTTGTAACGCCGTGAAGTAGCATTCATTGACGATGCTCATCACGACGGTCTCCCAGAATGTCACGATCGGCCAGGCGCCCACGCTCCACACCACGAGATCACCGTCGACACGGTCGACGTGCACATCCGGGAGACGTGCTGTTGCCAAGAAGCTCAGGTAGTCTTGTGAAAAAATCGGTGCACCGGCGCGCGATTGCAATCCTGCGAGGTACGCGAGCTCTGCGGCACAAAAACCGCGCGCCTGCACCGCGGTCAGTCGCTCTTGCAACACCTCTACGGTAACCAAATCAGCAATACGCTCGCTGCCACGATTGGTCAGCGCAAACCGTACCTGCCTGTTGCGGTGGTGTTCGTACTGGAGTTGGCTCATGGTGAATTTATAGTAGTCGATGCCGGTACTCAACCACACGGTGGGCGCTGAGCAATTGTTTGTCAACGGCCACCTCGCTGCCAGACTGTTTGTGCTTCGGCGACGCTACAAAAAGTCACTCCTGCCGCAATCAGGCGTTCACGCATAGTCACTGCAGTCTGGGCAGAGACAGGACGGGTGGCTTCTTCGATAATCACCACCGCACAGCCGCCTTTTTGGCGGATATCCAGCGCCGTATGCCCCACACAATAATCGAGTGCCAAGCCAGCCAGATAGACTGTGTGTGTCTGTTGATCTGCGAGATATGTCGCCAATGTCTGGCCGTGGAGCGTCGCTCCGTTCCAGGCGCTATAACTGGTGTCGTCTGCGCCATCGCGCAGGACTTCCATCCCCTTCCGGAACGTCGTCGTGCCCGCTGGCACGACCAGATCAGGATGCAGGGCGGCACCAGGACTCTGGGCTATGCAGTGGACCGGCCAGGTGGTGCGGTAGTTGGGGGCATCGGCGAAGTGGGCACTCGCCCGTGGATGCCAATCTTGGGAGGTAAACAGTGGCAGACCGTGCGCGCCTGCGCTCGCCATCAACTGATTCGCCAATGGCAGGATGACCTCACCTTCCACGACCGCTAACTCACCAAACCCGGGCAGTCCGAGCCGTAGACCCTCCGCAGCCGGCATGAATCCACACTGCACATCTATCAGACCAAATACTGTCTGTGACATATCGTCCCCTCGAGTTGTGTAATTGTATAAATGACACTATCTACGCACATGATACGACTCTGGAACACTGCTGTCAAACCGCGTTAATCGAAGCTGCGCGTGGATCGTTCGAGGCGCATTTCGTTGAAGCAGAACAACCGTGCCGGCCGATGTGCGCCGTCACGTTGGTATTCGTTGGTCTCGTGGATGAGGTCGAGGCTGAGGAATTTTTTGCGAAAGTTCCGCTTGTCTAGGGGACGGCAGAGAATTGCTTCGTAGGCGGTCTGGAGCTGTGTCAGCGTGAAGTACACCGGCAGGAGTGCAAAAATGGCATTGGTGTAGTTGACTTTGCTCTTGAGTCGTTCGTGGGCATAGGCGATGATTTCGGCATGATCATAGGCCAAGCGCGGCAGGGCATTGACCGCAAAAAAAGCAGGCTGTTGGGTCTCGGCGCTGAGGCTGGGATTTATTTCTATCCCGAGGCCCATATAGGTAACCGAGACGCCGTGGCCGCGGGGATCTCCGGCTACTGTATCGAAGGTATAGAGTTGCTCGACGAGGCGCAGTAGTTGCTGCTCGACGCCGGCTTTGCTGCCCAAGATACGCTCATGGGAAGACAGCGTCGTCTCACCGGCGACGATGTAGCCGCCGGGTAAGGCATACATGCCTTGGAACGGTTCGTGGGCACGTTTGATGAGCAGTACTTGCAACGAGTCGTTGGCCAATTGCATGATTACACTGTCGACCATCAAAATGGGTGATTGATATGCAGTCATTGCGTCACCTGTGGCCATTGCCAGACTGCCGCGTTCGATAGATCCGAGGGCATGCGCCAATCGCCGCGGGGGCTGAGTGCCACGCTGCCGACCTTTGGACCGTCGGGCATCACCGAACGCTTGAATTGGTTCCCCGTGAAGCGCCGCACGAACACCCGTAACCAGCATTCGATAGTCGCTGCATCATAGACATCGGCAAATGCGCGCGTCGCCAGTGCCAGAATCTTGGCAGGAGCATCACCCCAGCGCACCAGATGATACAAAAAGAAATCATGCAGTTCATAGGGTCCGATGATGTCCTCGGTCTTTTGGCTGACTTCTCCGGTGTGTGCAGAGGTCAGTTCGGGTGATATCGGAGTAGCGACGATGTCGGTCAAAATTGCTTGAATACGGGCGTCGTAGAGGGATGCCATATGGATGACGAGATGGCGTACGAGTGTTTTGGGAACACCAGCGTTGACATGGTAGTGACTCATGTGGTCGCCATTGAAGGTGCACCAGCCCAGTGCAATTTCGCTCAGATCCCCAGTGCCGAGCACGAGTCCGCCCCAATGGTTGGCCGAATTAAACAGGATGCTGGTGCGCAGGCGCGCCTGGACGTTTTCGTAAGTGATGTCTTGGGTGACTCCGTCGTGGCCCAGCGCCTGGAGCTCGGCACTGACTAACTGCCCTATCGGAATCAGCGTACATGGCACAGCAAAGGCTTGCGCGAGGGCCACAGCATTGGATTGCGTCCGTTCCGACGACGAATGCGCCGGCATGGAGTAGCACCGCAGCAATTCTGCAACGGGCCGCCCGATAATCTGGGCGGTGCGGGTAGCCACCATGAATGCCAGCGTCGAATCGAGTCCACCCGACAAACCCAGATGCAGGTGCGCTGATCGACTTGCGCGGATGCGCTGTGCGAGTCCGTGGGCTTGGATGTCGATGATGTGTTGCAGGCGTTCCTGGCGCTGCGCAGGATTTTCGGCTGTGGGCAGGAACGGGTGAGCCACGAGCTGTGGCCGCGGGTCGTCCACGTGAGGATGGACGAGGGTGTCGAGGCGTGTATATTCGATTGCGTGGGCACGATTGGTGTCGCGGGTGCGATCCATCACCAGATGATCGATGTCGATGTCGCACACCAGCAGGCGTTCTGCCGTGGCAAAGGGGATGCGTTCAGCCAAAATCGTGCCTTGGCTGGCAATCAGCTGGTGACCGCTCATGACGACGTCCATCGTCGATTCCGTCCAGTCGCAGCCTGCGTACACATAGGCGCAGACGAGTTTGGCACTCTGGATACGCACCAAATCACGGCGGTAGGCGGCTTTGCCCACCAGTTCCGGCGAAGCGGATGGGTTAAAGACACACACAGCACCGTTGTCGACGAGGGCCTGGCTCGGAGCATGATTGACCCACAGGTCCTCGCATATTTCGACCCCGAAAGAGACGTTGCCGACGCCGAAGAGCAATTGTGTTCCGAATGGAACATCTGCAGCGCCGATGCGTACACTGGTGTTTGCATGTTGCCAGCTGTGATACCAGCGTTTTTCGTAGAATTCGCCGTAATTGGGCAGGTGTTGTTTGGGAACGAGCCCGACGATACGGCCACCCGCCAAGACGGCAGCGACGTTATAGATCGCGTCTGCATGCGCAAAGGGGAGCCCAACGATGAGCACCGTCTGATAGACTGCGGTCAAGGCAGCCAATTCGAGGAGGCCCGTCAGGGCGGCGCTACGCAGCCCGGCGTGCATTACCAAATCACCGAGTGAATACCCCGTCAATGACAATTCAGGACAGACCACCACCGCACAATGATCACTGGTGGCAGCGAGATAGAGTTCCCGAATCGCTGCAACATTGGCGGCGACATCGGCCACGGTGACGGTGGGGCAGGCTGTGGCGACACGCAAGTAGCCAGCGTTCCATTCATTCGTCATGCTTCACTCCACGCGGCGACATCCTCACTTTATACTACACGAGAACGAGACAGACTCCAGCAAGCGAGGACGTTTGTCTGTATACACATCGGCGCAGTCGCGTCAGCTCGCAGCGCACCGTTGTGTAACTGATGATTCGGGATGTGGGGTCGCCTTATCGGCGGGTACTCCTGGTTTGAACAGCTCACCTGGGTTGATGCATTCCGCTGTGTCGCCATGAATCTCGGCGTCATGGTACCAGTAGACGTGCTGCAGACAACCAATGGCAAGACATTCGCGCGTCTGGATGCGCTCTTTTCGGGAATTTTCTTCATTGGCATCACCGGCATCGTGATGGCTACCGTAGCACATCGGTTACCGCATACGTTGCACGCCGACGCATCAATTTGCGTGGACCGATGCGTACATCACCATTAATTCCTCAGCCTGCCCGCTGCCGACAACGCAGGGCCGCGCAACGGACAGTCGCACTCAGAGATACCAATGCAATCCGGACATCCAACAGGATATCCGGATTGGCGCGCACTTCATGCCGCGTTACACGACGAAGGTCGGCTGCGGCACCGTATCTTCACCAGAGTGGAGCGTCTGCCGCAATTTGTCTCCGCAATTAGGTTCTTCAACAGCTATATGCTGGAACATACACACACTTCAGCACGGCGCAACCGATGACGTGATGCTGCGGATTTGTGTAGTATTGTACGCCTAATCCACCCATGGAATAGACTGCCATGCTGGCAATGCGTTCGATGCTGGTCCGCGATGCCTTGGTAAACTCCCAGATGGGAACACTATCTGCCCACAGTTCGGGGCATTCTGTGACGCGGAATACCGGCAAGGCAAATTCGGTCAACCCGGTATCGGTAGCCCATGATGCACACCGGTCGCGGGGTATCGCGTGCCCACGGTCTATTGCAGGATTAGCCCAGGCCCACAGCCATGTGCCATTGTCTGCGCAGTACGACCCGATCATGCTGAACGTCGCAATCGCCGTAATCTTGCCCGCCTGACGATAGGTCACAATCCCCTCATCTTGCGATAACGACCACTCGCACTGCGATAACTGATATGTCCCCTCCAACTCACTCTGGCGCCCACGCAACCACTGTTGGTATTCGGAAAATGCGTTCGTCATGCTCGCGGTCGTCTGTCTCATAGACCCTCCTCGACGTTTCTTCTTTTTCTAGTATACGGATTCATTCGACCACAATTGTGCTCTTTAATTCTTGGTTTCGGAATCCCTGCGAGAGGAATCATGCTGCCTAGCCGACATCAAAGTGGGTGCGGTAAAATACTCCAACGAATGCGCATACCGAGCCCCCGACGAGAAATATGAGCGACTGCGGATTATACCCATTGTCGTAATTGCGCCGAGCAAAGAAGTCATCTACCCAGAGTACTTATCGAGGTATGTTGCTTCATACGATACGACGGCATTGCGTGGCTTCATTCCCGAATTGCGGCGTGCGGGAGTGACCGTCATCGACGGCGAGGCATTGTTGTTGGCGCAAAAAGCACAACAACCGTTGTTGTTTCACAAGCAAGATTTCCACTGGGATCGACTCGCTGCGCACCTGGTAGCCGATGCAGTCATGGCACAGGTGGCACAGACGATTCCTGCACAGCGGCCGTAGCAACCGCCGTATCGCGTCGTTACTGCGCCGAGTCCATTCGCTGATCGCGACTTTGCGGGATTACTGCTAAACCGCTATGCGGTACCAGCAGGGTATGATATAACCATGGATTTGCCAACGCGCGGCGAGTGGTCCAATCAGCGGGTCATGGGCAATGCGATGGATATCTGGCAGAACAGCGACCCGCAGCTAGCCTTCCCCACAACCAATTTGCAGATAGTGGGGGATAGCTTCAGCATCCGATTCATCAACGCGGGCTTCGAGCATGGATTCCCGGCGATCTACCGCTCGTTCTACCCTGCCGATGATTCCCAGTACCCGGCGTGGTTGCGCGACCACCGCATCGGAGTGGTGGTCTGGCAGCTGCGTGATGCAGGGCTGACGTATTTTCTTGATGATATCGCCGAGCAATGATGCACCGGCGCAGACAAAGGAACACGAGATGACGACCGTACGCGCACTGTTGGTGGGAGCGGGAGGAATGGGCAAGACCTGGGCCAAAAACCTCAGCGCCAATGCCGATGTCTCACTGGCTGGTTGGATCGACATCCGCCCGGGTGCTGCAGCAGCTGGTGCGAGCGAGCTGGGGATTAGCGCGGAGTACTATGGGGACAACCTCGATAGCGCACTCCGATTGGTCAAACCCGACTTCGTCGTGGATGTCACCATCCCCGAAGCACATCACGATGTGACACTGACGTGCCTGGCCGCGGGGATTCCAGTCATCGGCGAAAAACCGATGGCCACATCGATGGACCAAGCCCGGGCCATGGTAGCAGCCGCCGAACGCACCGGGGTGCGTTATATGGTCAGTCAAAGCCGCCGCTACGATGCACGGCTATGGGCCTACCGGACGTTGATGCAGCACGTGGGTGAGGTCGGTATCTTGGATGCAGATTTTTATATCGGGGCACA
Source organism: Thermoflexus hugenholtzii JAD2 (assembly GCA_945881915.1). Lineage (GTDB taxonomy): Bacteria > Chloroflexota > Chloroflexia > Chloroflexales > Roseiflexaceae > UBA965. The sequence continues at coordinate 22,659 of CAMCVW010000027.1, forward strand.
CTTCGGCGGCTTCCGTGATGCCATGGCCAATGTGCTGCTGCTCGACATGGCGATTCACACCTTCGATGCTGCCCGGTATCTGCTCGGTGACAGCACGCCGGTATCGGTCTATTGCGAGGAGTACAACCCGCGCTGGAGCTGGTACCAGGGTGCCGCAGGCGCGACTGCATTGTTCGAAATGGCCAATGGCGCACGCTTCACCTACCGTGGCTGCTGGGCAGCCGAGGGTCTGCATACATCGTGGGAAGCGGAATGGCGTGCAGTTGGACCACAAGGCACCGCAAAATGGAATGGGCACGACCGCATCGAGGCAGATGTCATCGCCCAGCCGGGCGGATTCCATTCCAAAACACATCATCTGACTGCGACGGCTGCGGGGGATATTCCGATGGGGATTGCGGGGTCACTCAAAGACTTCGTCCACGCATTGCGCACCGGAGCAACGCCGATGGGTGATTGCCGCGACAACATCAAGAGTCTCGCAATGGTTTTTGGGGCAATAGAATCAGCAAAAACCGGCACACGCGTACGCCTCGACAGCTAGGACTATCTGCCTGACCCGAACCGGTGCTGCGCGGCACCGGTTTTGTGTGCCGTGATACAGGAGCACCTACAGAAAACCCGCGCCCGTGGAATGCACAGTGACCAAACATGAACACGGCACACCGTGCACCCGGTGCCGCAGGCGCTGTAACCCAGGGAGCACCGCTGCCGAGCGGCAGCGTTTTTCCATAAGAAAAGAAAAGACCCAGTCCGAAGACTGGATCGAAATGGAGCCGGCAACGAGGGTTGAACTCGTGACCTGCTGTTTACAAAACAGCTGCTCTGCCACTGAGCTACGCCGGCATGACAACAATAATACCACGCGATATAGTACTCGTCAATCGTGCTATGATGAAAAATACGACCTTCGGCGAGGGGAGTTCGCATGAGCGACAGACCGATACAACTCGACGCGAGCTTTGACGCACGCGCGCACTATACGATTTTGGTGTGGTTACGGCCACGTGATGCAATCGTCCACATCGGCGAGCCGGTGGCAGTGGTGGTCGATGGAGCCTTGCAACGAGTGATATCTGCGCCGTGTAGCGGGCGGATCGTCAGCGTCTATGCCGACGAAGGCGCTCGTGTCTTGCCACGGACTATCATCGGAATGATCCGCCCTAACCTCGTCATTCCCGACCTCATCAGCGGCAGCCGCACGGGAGTCGTTGCTGGGGCGGTCATCGTCCTGACGGTGGCGTTGGTGACGTTTGCAAATACGGCACCGCACGTACCACTCATCCAGCTGCCGACATTCTCGCTCCCCGAGCAGACGGGAATTGCACCGTCGGTGACACCTGTGGCAGCCCCATCGTCAGAAGCAACCGATGCACCCGAAGCGACAGCATATCCTGAGCCAAGCAGCGACACACCGGCGGACTCTGCTGCCGATCAACCGGCCGTCGTACCGATTGACCCAGCGATGGTTACCCCAGAGGGTCCGATAGACGCAACCCCGCAACCTGTGGATGAGTTGCCCCTCGTCGAACCGACCTCCGCCGACCCCTATGGCTCGGGAATCGACATTGACATAGAGCGCTTGAATGTCATCAACATGGCCCGTCAAGCGGCACAGATTGCCGTGGGCAGTGCGCAATACTTCACGCCCGGGACGGTCGACGAGAGTCTGTGGTCGTCTACCCTCGAAGCCAATCTGTTTACCATCAAAGGGAACTATGATCAGATTGCAGAAATATCGCGCGTCGTCTCGAATGTCGCACTCCAGCCGGAAGTCATCGATGAACTCGATCGCATTCAGGCAGAAGTCGGGAATTGCCTGGAGCCTTTTCAGATAGCTGAGAAAGCCCGTGAAAACGGGAGTGAGATATCTGGATTCAAACCGCAATTCACGCAGTGTCAACAGTTCTTGGATTCCCTCCCCCAACAGAGCTAATCAGACGAGACGGTCTCGATATACGAACGCACACCCCATCACTCATCGTGATGGGGTGTATGCATGCTCACCAGTACTGTACCCGCAAACCCGCAGAGCACACTGGGGAAGTGATGCAAACAGCCCCCGGCAGTGCGTGCCGGGGGCTGTGGTGGGAGGTGCGTTACTTCTGGAACAGCCGATTGATTATGATGGTCTTGGGGGTGCCCAGGACTGCGAGGGGGGCACGGACACTCAGGCTGACATTGGTAGACAGACTGACATTGTCGACAACGACCTCACCGGCAATGCTCATATCGGTGACGTAATTGAAGCCAATTTTGACACGCTTGTTGGCATACGGCGTCATGTCGACGGACCACTGCCCCGACCGTTGCGTCTGGCAGATGTCGATACGACCGACGACCACTTCATCGACTTCGATGTTGAGGACGTCATAGTACACACCACAGAACTCCAGCGTCTGTGGCGTCACAGTGAAGAGCATCGAACGCGTCGAGGAAGGTACGGAGACGTATTGTGACACACGTCGGCTGGTCATATTCGTACTGGCGACGGCGTACGATCCCAGTTTTGCTCTGCCGCCTATAACCATTTGACCGAGCTGGTCACCCCATTCGCGACTGTTTTCGAACCACGTACCATCACCACGAGCACTAAAGTCTGCGTTGCGCAGAGTGGTATTGGAACTTGCTGGTATGAAGTGCACCGTGTCGATGTACCACGAGCTGACGTCATATGCGTTGTTGTTGACGACAAAACCAAGGGTGACAGATTGTCCAGCATATGCAGATAAATCAAACTCGAGCGTATCGTACTCTGCAACCGTGGCCCAGCGTGCTTTGTTACACAACGTCCATTCGCGTACCATTGCGCCATTGACGGTGAAGCGCGCTGTGTCTGTGCTCGATGCACACGAGCGCTCGTACGATGCCATTCCTTGATGGACCTGCAGCGTGGTTGCGTCGTTCGGGACCACAATGGTCTGTGACACGGTGGCCACTTCGCTCGGCATACCGCCGATCCACGCAAACATACTACCGAACCAAGTGGGGAAGCCTGACCAGGCACCGATGCTCACCGATCCTGGGGAATTACTCGAGGACTCGGTCCAGCCTGTGGTACCGAGCTCGAAATCAGGGTTGACGATGTCGCCTGCAACCGGAGTTGCGGTTGGTGGGACGACGAATGTTGCGGTCCGAGTCGGTGTCGCAGTTCGCGTGGATGTTGGCGTTCGTGAGGGAGTCCGGGTAATGGTTGGCACGAGGATTGCACCGACCGGTGCCTGCTGGTTATAGAGATTGCCGATCGTGACCGCATCGATACGTCCGGCTGCGATGACCAACTCATCGAGATCAATCGTGCTATAGGAGCTGCCGTTCGAGCCGATAAGCCATGGGCTCGCCAACAGACCGCCACGCACACGTTTCGCGGTGCCATTGGCGACCCCGTCGACGTAGACGTTCAGACCGTTGGCATTCCCTGGTGTCAGCAGACAGGCAATCTGGTGCCACTTGCTGTCGGTGATTGACTTCTTACCAGTCACTGTCACTGATTCAGACGGCGTCACAAACGAACAGACGGGGTAAGAGCCGACTATCGCCATCGTGTATACATTCCGTGTATTGGTGCTTTTGAGTACCATCGCGTTGCCTGCGGTACGAACCCAGACACTCGATAACAGCGAGGGGGAGCTCTGTTGCGCAATCGACAACGAGGTCATCAGTTCGGTAGTGTTGCTGCTATCGATGTGTGCTGCAGGGCCTTGGACACCATCCGAGACTTCCGAGATACATCTACGGGACGCATTACGGCAGCGCAATTTGATTCCGGTGTTGCTATACCGATTGCGCTTAATGGTAGAGATAGAGTTGAATGATTCATAGAGAATCATATTCGCTCGCAAGACCTGGGTGGGTGTGGGCGTGCGCGACGCAATCGGCGTATTTGACGGAGTCAACGTTTCACTCGGCGTGAGTGTTTCACTCGGCGTGAGTGTTTCACTCGGGGTCAAGGTTATCGTTGCAGTCTCTGACGGAGTGGCTGTCGACGTGCTTGTAGCCGGGATGGTCTCTGTCGGGGTCAACGAAGGGAGCGCCGTGTTGGTTGCCGTCGGAGGGGTGGTAGCAGTGGGGCTGCTCGATGGAGTGAGCGTCGTCGACGGGGTAACGACAGTCGATGGTGTCACGGTCGCAATCGAGTTCTGCAGAGCAGTAGTGGCGCGGCCAGCGTTCAAGATACCGGTTCCACAATTCGACGTCGTGCAGCTGCTCACCGGGAATGCGGTAATATTTGCCCGCATCACCGCGAGAATCTGATCGACTGTGGCAGAGGGTTTGATCCCATACAGCAATGCTGCGACCCCAGCGACATGTGGGGCGGCCATGCTGGTGCCCTGGTAGTTGGCGTATGACGCAGTTCCCGAGGCCAACGTGGTCGCACCACTCCAGAGCGTGGAGCGAATCGTGCCGCTCGAGAGTGGGTAGCTCGCAGAATCACTGCCGTTGCCGCCAGGAGCGGCGATGTCAATCATCGTGCCAAAATTGCTGTACGATGCCCGACCGCCAGTGGGTCCCGTGGCAGCCACGGTGACTGCTTGGGGACAGTTGGCAGGAGTAGCGTACTGGGCATCCATTGCACTATTACCGGCAGCGACCACCACCATGGTGCCGGCAGCGGTGGCTTCATTAATAGCATTCCCAAAGATGGATGGGCAACTCGATGAGCTGCCACCAAGGCTCATGTTGATGACGTTGGCTTTCTTGGCGACCAGCGGCACCCCGGCCACAGCAATTCGGGCTGACCATCGGATTGCATCGGCGATATCGCTTGAGTAGCCGCCTCCCGAGCCCAAGACCCGCGCTACCATGAGTTTCGAGCCATTGGCAATACCTGCCACACCGACGCCGTTGTTGCGCAGTGCTGCAACGGTGCCGGCGACGTGGGTGCCATGCCATGAACTCGAGCTGAATGCGTCGAAATCGCCGGCATCGGTGGCGTCAGCATCACGGCCATTGCCGTCGTTTGCCATGGAGGCATCCGAGATGAAGTCGTATTGACTGACCACCTGACCGGCCAAGTCGGGGTGCGGGGTAATCCCCGTGTCGATAATCGACACAATCGTGCTGGCCCCGCTATACCCGGCATCCCAGGAACCAATTGCATTCATTCCGAAGTATGTCTTGCCAGATATCGGGCTGAGTGGCGATACCATGTCCCACTGCTTGCTGTATTCGGGGTCGTTGGGAGCTACTGCGGCGCGCATCAGAATATCTGGCTCGACCAGTGCGACTTCGTTGATCTGCTTCCATTTGGATTGCAGCAAGAGAATTTCTGTGGGGGTGAGCATCCGATTCATCTTGAGGACGTGGACGTTTGTGCCCTGCTGGCGTTTGTACGACGACTGCGGCCCGATGCTGCGTGCCGAAACGTCATTGAACTGCCGCCAAAATGTGGTGTCGATTGCGCTCCGAGCGGATGTAGGGTTCAGTGTAATCACGAATTGGTCGGTACTCTCGACCACTGGTGCAGTGGAGCCGTCCGTGTTGCTGTCACGAAACTGCGCCTGCGTCAACCCAATGGGTTGCCAGAGCATCACCATTCCTAGCACCAGACTCACGAGCCAACCTCGGTTATGTGTGTTCATCGGTATTCCTTGCGGCATCACTGCAGCACTGTTCGACGGCGCGGTATGTATTTCTGACGTTACGGTACCTAGATATGTTCCTACCGATGGGATTGCAGTTCCATTAATCAACAGATTGGAGAGTGCCCATAGGCCACTGCGTGTTCGTGCATTCATTATTGCAAAGAGGGCTTTTAAAAATATTTATACTTTTTTCCGCCGCAATGAGCGAAATCGGCTATCGACATGCCCATGGGCGACGCATGGGTGTTATGTTCGGAGCAGACTTCACGTACGACCAAAGACGACGACACCGCTGCGTACTATCGGCACTCATTGAGAATCCGAAAGTGAAACGTCAGCGTTGTGTAACCCGCACTCCTGCGTCGGCAAATGGGCGATGCTAGACTACATGTAGGTGTTCAGTTCTACCAGGGATACCATATGTCAGTTGTTCCTCCCAAACACTCCATCCCGAGTCTTTCGATTACTCCCATGGACGAATCGAGCGCAGCCCGCATCCAGACGTGGCAGTATAGCGGTATCATGGCGCGGTATACATTCAATGATGATCCGTTCGAACGGCAATGGCTGTGTCATCCTGACCACCGTTACTACCAAATCCGCGATGTTTTGCAGAAGCTCATCGGCTTTGCTGCAATCGGGCAGCATGCGCAGCCAATTGGCGCAGCATTCCAAGAAGATGCCGAAGACATTTTGATTGGGATAAGGCCTGATTTGGTCAATCTGCGCCGGGGCTATGAACTTTGTGTGTCGGTGATCAACTTCGCCAAACGCTCGACCCGGCGCCGTACCTTGCGGGTCAGTCTGCCCCACAACCACGAACCCGGTCTGGCAGTCTGGCAACGTGCAGGATTCTTCCCCGAATACACGTTCTTGGGCACCGACAAAACCCCATTTGTGGTGCTCCTTGCACCATCCGATGCAGCCGAGGCTGCGTAGTATCGAGGTCTTTATGCCCAAACAAGCCATTACTGTCAAAAACGGCCCACTACCTGGCGGAGCGTATACCCCGATCTTGCGCGTCGGGGATTTTTTGTTTGTGTCGGGCCAGGTCGCTGTCGACCCTACCACCGACGAAATCGTCGGCACGACCATCGAAGAGCAGACGAAACGCACCCTGGAAAACATCAAAATCCTCCTTGCAGCTGCCGGTGCCGGCATGAATGACGTGGTCAAAGCCACCGTCCATTTGGCAGATATGGCAGACTTTGATGGATTTAATGGCGTCTATGCCGGTTACTTCAATGACCCCAAACCCGCTCGCACCACCGTCGGCAGCAACCTCGGCGGGTTACTCATCGAAGTAGACATCATCGCGTACGTGGGAGCATAGGCATATGCGCTACGACACGATTATCCATGGAGGCACCGTCATTGACCCGGCCAATGGGCGGCATGGACGGTTCGATGTAGCCCTGAGCCGTGATCGCATCGCTGCGGTCGAAGCAGATTTGTCGCATGCAGATGCACATCAGCGCATCGATGCCAGTGGGTTGCTCGTGCTCCCCGGATTGGTCGACTTACACACCCATGTCTACTACGGAGTGACGTACTGGGGCATCGAACCAGATGCGATTGCAGCACGCAGCGGGGTAACGACGTGGGTGGATGTCGGGTCAGCAGGTGCATATAACTTCCGCGGTTTGCGCGAGTTCATCCTGCGCGGCACAGAACCCCGGATTGTCACTTTTCTCAACATCTCGGCCGTTGGCCTGACCGCTCCGTTTGGGGAACATTACAACCTCGACAACTGTGATATCGACATCTGCTGCGCCGTTGTGGCGCAGCATCGTGATATCATCGTGGGCATTAAAGCCCGCATCGAAGAAAAAACCGTTGGCACAAACGGCCTCGAACCACTCCGGCGCGCGCGCATCGTGGCCGATCGTACTGGGTTACCCTTGATGGTGCACATCGGCTCTGGCCCGCCCGAGCTCGATGAAGTGCTCACGTATCTCCAGGCGGGCGATATTTTGACGCACTGCTACACGGGTGGCACCATGCGCATCACCGCAGCTGACGGATTGCCGCACCCGAGCATCATCGCCGCCGCCAAACGCGGGGTCATCCTGGACGTGGGGCACGGTGCTGGTTCGTTTGACTTTGTCGTGGCAGAGGGCATGCTGGCCGCGGGGATCTTGCCCGACGCAGTATCGACCGATATGCATCAGCTCAGCGTACACGGGCCAATGTTCGACATGCCGACATGCATGAGCAAATTCATGGCTATTGGCGTCAGTCTGGACGATGTCGTCGCAGCTGCCACTTGCAAGCCGGCCCAGATTCTGCAACTGCGAGACGTGGGGACCTTGTCCGTGGGTGCATATGCCGATGTCGCGCTGATGCGCATGCACGAGGGGACATTCCACTTCTATGACATTGCCATGGCGACGCGTACGGGGACGGGGTTGCTCCGTTGTGAGCAGACCATCCTGAATGGTCGCATCATGAAGCGCCATCCCGATCCCGAGCCAGCCCCATGGATCCACATCCGTCCCTACCAACAACACATCATCGACCAAGGGCATACACCGGACCAAATGGCGCGCGATTGTTGCTAAGCGGCGTAGAGCTGTCAACGAGATGTCATTCCTGTGGCGCTACGGCACTCTCGCAACGGTCACCGTCGTGACGGGAGTCATGCAGCGGCCGTGGCATACGCGCCTGACGTGCGACCGATTTGACGAAAACATGAATGCCCTGAATCAGGACCATCTATACGTTATCCTCCCTGCATGTGGCAAATGATTGGACATCCAATGCGTTCAGTCTGGATTACCCAAGCACAGTTTGTGGGCAGCATCTGCACCCTCGAGGCACTCGACCCTGCGCGTCATCGGGATGGGTTGATTCATGCAGGATCTGATGCGTCGATATGGACATTCCTTCGCTTCCCCCCCGGCGACACGACTGCGGGGATGGATGTGCACATCAGCGAACTCATCCGACGCCGTGATGCAGGCAGCGAGGTCCCCTACATCATCCGTCGCATCACGGACAACCTGATTGTCGGTGTGACACGATTTATCGAACTCCATCCCGAGCACCGTGGGCTCGAACTCGCAACATGGCTCCATCCCACCGTACAGGGACAAGGAGTCAACCCCGAGGTCAAGCTCCTCATGTTGTCCCACGCATTTGATGATCTGCATTGTGTGCGCGTCCAGATCAAAACCGACGCCACCAACACCGTCGCACGCCGATCGCTTGATGCGCTCGGGGCGGTCTACGAGGGCACATTGCGCAATCATTTGCTTACCCCGACCGGACGGGTGCGCGATTCTGCTTTTTATTCTATTATTGCTACAGAATGGCCGGCAATCAACGCACAATTACGAGCGCGGATTGCACGCAAAAAAGGAGAATCCGCATGAGACATTTTGTTTCGAGTTTATTGGCAAAAAGCCGCTATCTAGTGCTCATGGCTGTTGTCGGATCAATGCTCGGCATGATTGCATTATTTGGATACGGGCTCTATGATTTGTTGAATGTACTGTATAAGTCATTCTATCGCCTGAGCGACGAAAAACTCGCCAAAGAACTCACGTTTGCAGTCATCGAAGTCATCGACATTTTTTTGCTGGGGACTGTCTGTTACATCACTGCCCTGGGGTTGTATGAGTTGTTCATCGACGACACGCTGGATTTGCCGCATTGGCTTCAGATTCACACCTTGGATGACCTCAAAAACAAGTTGACCAGCGTGATTATCGTCGTGATGGGCGTCAGTTTTTTGAGTCAGGTGATTAGCTGGGATGGCAAACGCGACCTGATGCTTATCGGGTTCCCCATCGCGGCGGTGATAGCGGCACTGACGTGGTTCCTGCAGTTCAGCACCAAGCACTCTACCGAAAAAGCAAAAAGATAACAGACGCGCGTACCTTTTCGGGCGGCAAAAACGGTTCTCGTTCGAGAACCGTTTTTTTGTGCAAGAGGGGTATATGCAACACCGTGGCTGCTGGCGTGTGATGTTCGATTTCGCACCTGATTTTCCCATGCAACGTCCCGAGAGTGTCTATATTCGCATGGTAAAAGAATGTTGGCGGCTGTTGCCGCAGAGTGTTCCAGGTATCAGCTGCTCACCGTTGCACATCCGCGGCAACGGCATCAGTGGCTGGATCTATGCCGACGACGTCCGTTTGGCTGCTGACGCCGTCGATCAATTCCGCCGCAAAAGCACCGACGTCGTCCGACGAATCCGCGGCACGCCGGCTGCGGTCATCTGGGAGTACGCGCGCTTTAGCGCTGAATCATCCGAAACCCATCAACCGTGAACCCAATCCACGGCGCATTCCGGTCAGATGCGGTATCATCGCTGAAGCTGTCCGGCAGAGAGACGCATTCCCATGTAGCGGAGGAACACGTGCATTTCCTACAGATTACTCCGCGCCTCTCGATGCTCACACTCGGTATGGTGCATTGCTACCTCTTTGAAGGCACATACGGCCCTATCCTTATCGATTGCGGGAATCCCGGTGACGGGCCCAAAATTCTAGCGGCGTTGGTGCATCGCAAGCACCGCCCTGCCGACCTGCGTATCGTGGCAACGCATCTGCACATCGATCACGTCGGGGCACTGAGCGAACTCCAAGCAGCAGGTTCACCTGCTGCAGTATGAGCCCAAACGACTCCGAAGCAGTCGCGCACGGTATCTGGATGCGTCCGATGCACTTTGCCGGTCCTTTTGGCTGGTTCGAAGACGGTATCAATCGGCGCATGATTGCGTCACAGCGCGGTCCGTCCGCGCAGACACGTCCAGATGGCGTCGATGGCGTTGTGCTCTTTGACGAACTGACGGTCATTGCCACCCCGGGTCATTCGCTGGGCCAGATATCACTCTATAGCCCTGTGGACGGCGGGATTCTCGTACGCGGGTACGCAGCGGTGCACTTCACCGCCCAGCCCAACATCTCGTTCCTCTTATGAGGATAAGGCAATGGCCGTTACGAGCTTCCAGCGACTCGCTGCATAGAACTTCGGCCATGCGGTTTTTGGTCATGGGAAGCCGTTGATTGGTGCTGCAGATACCTCGTTTAGAATTCGCGCAGCACGCCTGAAACACAGACATACATCTGATAACTGATAACTGATTACTGATAACTTCCCGAAGGGAATTCTTATGCCACGACTACGCGAACTGGGAATGGCCATCGGCACGACTCCCACCGGCCCGAACAACGCAATCACCGACGTGCCCGGTGTGACGGTAGGGTACGAAACCGTCGTACGCGACACGCCGCACGTCGCCCGCACCGGCGTGACGATGATATTCCCGCGCGGTCACCAGAGCTGGCAAGAGCCAGTGTATGCAGGGTACCATTCCTACAATGGCTGCGGCGAAATGACCGGCATCGCCTGGCTCAAAGAATCTGGGCTGCTCTACAATCCGATTGCTATCACTGGGACACCGTGGGTCGGGGCAGTCTGGGATGCGGTTTGTCAGCATTCGATGCGCAACGGCTACAACGACAGTTTTCTGCTCCCCGTCGTGACCGAAACGTATGACGGCTGGCTGAGCCACCGCATGGACAACCTCGTCGGGGTCGCACAGGTCGAGGCTGCCATTGCCAACGCAACCGCAGGTCCCATCGCCGAAGGCTGCGTTGGCGGTGGCACCGGGATGATATGCCACGAATTCAAGGGTGGCACCGGGACGTCATCGCGCCAGGTACTCATCGCGGGGAATGTCTACACGGTAGGGGTCTTGGTGCAGGCAAATTATGGCGCTCGCGAAGACTTCCGTGCAGACGGCATTCCCATTGGGCGTCGCATCGGCACCGAGCGCATACCCAGTGGCTGGGCTGAAACGGGTCATGTCCCTGGTGACGGCTCGATTATCGTCATCGTTGCCACCGACGCGCCGTTGTCTGCGAGTGGCTGTGACCGCCTCGCACAGCGTGCAACCGTTGGGTTGGCGCGTACTGGAGGCTACGGCCACAACGGCAGCGGCGATTTATTCCTAGCGTTCAGTACCGGTAATCGCATCGTCGACGACGTCAATAGGCTCGAATCTTTGCATCAGGTAGCGCCGGGGGCGATGAACGCGCTGTTCCACGCTGTCGCTGATGCCGTCGAGGAGTCCATTCTGAACGCACTGTGTATGGCGACGACGACGGTCGGCGTCAAAGGCCGCACCGCCCATGCACTGCCCATCGACGAACTCATTGCATTGATGCGTGCCAGTGGAACGATGCAGACGCCTGCGGACGGCAAACCGCTGAGCCCACCCGATCGCCTTCCCTAGCAGGCGGACTTCTGCACTGTGTAAAGGAATCACATGCCGCTCAGTGTCATTGCCCTCATTGTCTTATCGGGATGTATACACGTCGGCTGGAATCTCCTCCTCAAAGGGGCGACTTCGCGCAATGTCAGCTCGTGGCTCGCGGTGTGTTTGCCCGGCATTGTATCTTTGCCATTTGTATGGGCAGATACGACACAACATCTATGGGTATTGGCAGCCGGGAGTGCCGTTTTTCAGGCAGCATATTATCTGTTGCTCGCCTACGGATATGAGCATTACGATCTGGGTGTGCTGTACCCCATCGCGCGCGGAGTGGCGCCACTATTGTCGACCATCTGGTCCGTGCTGTTGCTCGGCGATCGTCCGAACGTCTACGGCATTGGGGCGGTGATCCTGATAACCGGAGGAACGATCTGGATTGGCTTGCGCAATCGAAAACCGGGCGAACGGCACGCCGTACCCTGGTTACCACTGCTGGTCGCGCTGATTATTTCGGGCTATACCATCGTGGACGCGTACGGTACACGGGTGAGTAGTCCATTTGTGTATTACTCGGTCTGCATGACCTGTACCGGCGTGGCAATGTTCCCGTATATCTGGTGGCAGACACCCAAACTGCGGCAAGCCATCACCGCTGAAGCACCGCGCGCGGTTCTCATCGGGATTGGTTCGTATGCGTCATATTTGATTGTGTTGAGCTGTTATGCAATTGCCCCGGTGAGTTACGTAGCGGCCGCGCGTGAGATGAGTATCATCATTGCCGGCGTTGTCGGCTGGATTTGGCTCAAAGAGTCTTTTGGGGCGTCGCGTCTGATTGGGGCAGGTGCTGTCGCAGCGGGGGTGATTTTGTTGGTATTATTTGGATAAGGAATTGTTTCAGCGGGGGTAGTATGACGATACGAGACAGCATCATTCGCCTCTCGGGCAGGAACGATTTGGCAGAGGGCGATGCAGCACAGGCGATGACCGAGATTATGACGGGCGTTGCCACCCCCGCCCAAATTGCTGCTTTTCTGACCGCGCTCCATCTCAAAGGAGAAACCGCCGCCGAGATCGCCGGTATGGCACGCATCATGCGCGATCATGCACTCGCCGTCAATGTCCGACCGGGGGCGGTCGACACCTGCGGGACGGGTGGGGACGGTGCGGGCACCTTCAACATATCGACCATTGCAGCCTTCGTCGCTGCGGGTGCAGGTATCCGCATTGCCAAACACGGGAACCGGGCCATGTCCAGTCGTTGTGGCTCGGCAGACGTCCTCGAAGGCTTGGGGGTCAACCTCGAACTCGAACCAAACGAGGTCGCGCGACGCATCGACACGCAACACTTCGGCTTTATGTTTGCACCACGCTTTCACCCTGCGATGCGCTTTGCTGGTCCAGTGCGTCGCGAGATAGGCATCCGCACTGCATTCAATCTGCTCGGACCGCTGACCAACCCAGCCCGCGTCAGCCGCCAGGTTATCGGCACCGCCAACGACACCCTGGCGCGAAAATTAGCTGATGCCTTAGCTCTGCTCAACATGGACGCAGTGATGGTCTATGCCGGTTGTGGCAATGTCGATGAACTCTCGCTCGAGGGCGAAAACATTGTCTACGAGGTACATGGGAACCTGCCTATCGAGCGGTACCTGCTCGATGGGACTGCCTTCGGGCTGACGCGTGCAGCCAATACTGCACTCGCCGGTGGTGACACCATCGAAAACGTGACGATTGCACGTGCGATTTTGGGCGGTCAGGGTACCATTGCCCAACACGACGTAGTGGTATTCAATGCAGCTGCCGCTATCCGCGCCGCCGACATGCATCAGAGTTGGCAGCAGGCAATCGAACGCGCCCGGGCATCTATTGCCTCGGGCGCAGCACAGCAGCGATTAACTCAGGCCATGAGCTGACTTAGAAAAAACTATATTTGCGCCAAACAGCATCGCGTTCGAGCTCATTCAAGAGCGCGAACGCGATGTATGTCGGTCGACGCGGTATGCTGAGCAACGGCATACTGGCCTCGGTGGGAGTGCGCCCGCCTTTACGGTGATTGCAGGCTTTGCAGGCAGCGACGACGTTGTGCCATTCGGTCGTCCCACCATGTGCCCGCGGCACCACGTGATCAATGGTGAGTTGCGATCGCGTCGAGACAAGACCGCAGTATTGACAGGTCTCTTTGTCACGCATCAATACTGCGTGGCGTGTGCAAGGAAGTTTGAGGTTGCGGGGGATGCGAATGTATCGGGTCAGTCGAATAACGAGTGGCACCGCATAGCGACGCGAAATACCACATATAAAACGCTGGGCTGCCTCGACCACTTCGGCTTTTTCTTGGAGCAATAACACCAATGCACGGCGCGCGGGCACCAGTTGCAACGGTTCGTAACTCGCATTCAACACCAGTACCCGTTGCATGGACGCCTCCTGGCACAATCCGCTGTTTCGAGTCTGAAGCAACACATCACGGGCAACACTGGGAGCAAACAACGTCTGGCGACAGATGTAAGCTGTGCGTCACTACACCACATGTAGTAGGTGTCCGACGACTGCATCACTACTGCTAGCATACATGAGTGGTTTGTGCATGTCAATGATTTTGACAGTGCGAATCAGGGAATGCTATACTACTTAGGAATGATTTTGTTCACCTAGGAGGCACACATGCCGTTTACATTGCCAACTTTGGCGTATGATGTTGCAGCTCTCGAGCCACACATTGACGCCGCCACGATGACGATTCACCATGGCAAGCACCATGCCGCCTACGTCACCAATGCCAACAACGCATTGAATGACCACAGTGCTTTGCAGGCCTTGAGTGCCGAGGAGTTGTTGACCAAAATCAGCGACACCCCAGACAGCATTCGTCAGGCACTCATCAACAACGTCGGCGGACACGTCAACCACACCATGTTCTGGGAATTGATGACTCCTGGCGGTTCGAAGGTTCCAACCGGCAACTTGTCCGTCGTCATCACCAACACGTTTGGCGGTCTTGATCAGCTCAAAGCAGCCATCAACGATGCCGGCATGAAGCGTTTCGGCAGTGGCTGGAGTTGGCTGGTCAGTGATGCAAGCGGCACACTCAAGGTCATCAGCACACCAAACCAAGACAGCCCAATCATGCAAGGGTTGACCCCGGTATTGGGTGTCGATGTGTGGGAGCATGCCTACTACCTGAATTACCAAAACCGCCGTGCGGATTACCTATCGGCATGGTGGAACGTCGTCAATTGGGACGTCGTCGCCAAAAAATACGGTCGCTAATTTTTCACTCATCGACAATATCACGAAAACAGTGATTGTGAAGCGGAGTTCGGCATTTGCTGAATTCCGCTTTACCCTTGAAGACTGATGCATCTGTGGTACAATACCGCTCAGAACCCCCCGGAACCCGTTTTTTCTCTCGATTGCAAGGAGTCTCACGCATGGCTATCGAAAAATCAACCTGGACCACAAAAGCTGGTCTCGCTCAGATGCTCAAGGGTGGCGTCATTATGGATGTCATCGACGAAGAACAGGCCAAAATCGCTGAAGAAGCAGGCGCAGTTGCCGTAATGGCACTCGAGCGCGTACCAGCAGATATACGCAAGCAAGGCGGAATAGCCCGCATGAGCGATCCGGAGTTGATTTTACGCATCAAAGAGTGCGTTACCATTCCCGTGATGGCCAAGGCACGTATTGGTCACTTCGTCGAAGCACAGATTCTCGAATCACTGGGTATCGACTACATCGATGAATCAGAAGTGTTGACCCCTGCCGACGAAGAATTCCACACCGACAAACACAAGTTCAAAATTCCCTTCGTCAACGGCTGCAAAAACCTCGGTGAAGCGCTCCGCCGCATCACCGAAGGTGCAGCCATGCTGCGCACCAAGGGTGAAGCAGGTACCGGCAATGTGGTCGAAGCAGTGCGCCACGCACGCACCGTTTATGGCGAAATCCGCAAGCTCCACGGGATGTCAGAAGACGAACTCTACACAGCTGCCAAAAACATGCAAGCGCCATACGACCTGGTCAAGTCCGTTGCCCAGGCCGGTCGTTTGCCTGTGGTCAACTTTGCCGCAGGTGGCATTGCTACCCCAGCTGATGCTGCCCTGATGATGCAACTGGGTGTCGACGGCGTATTCGTCGGTTCCGGCATCTACAAGTCGGGCAATCCTGCAAAGCGCGCCAAGGCAATCGTCCAAGCCACGACCCATTATCGTGATGCTGCCATCATTGCCGAAGTCAGCAAGCACCTCGGCGAGGCCATGGTCGGTATCGACATTAGCACACTGCCACAGGATCAACTGTTGGCAAACCGCGGCTGGTAATCCCTTCAACAGGACGACCACGTGCGGCGCACGTGGTCGTCTTTTAGCATCACCGGAGTGGCCATGACAGTCGGCGTACTCGCGCTCCAAGGCGCATTCATCGAACACGAAGCGATGCTCACACGAATCGGTGTCGAAACACGGCAGATTCGTCTGCCCCGAGATCTCGATGGCATCGAACGCCTCATTCTACCCGGCGGCGAAAGCACGACCATCGGCAAATTGATGGTCATGTATGATTTGCTGATTCCCTTGCGTGACCGCATCAACGCTGGGATGCCGGTGTGGGGGACCTGTGCCGGTGCTATCTTGATGTCACGCCGCATCGTCGATGGTCGTCCAGACCAACCCGCGTTGCAGGTAATGGACATTGAGTCGCGACGCAATGCCTTTGGGAGTCAACTCGATAGCTTTGAGACAGACATCACGATGATTGGGCTCGATGCACCCTTCCACACCGTGTTTATCCGAGCCCCCATCATCGAGAATCCTGGCCCCTCTTGCCGCATTCTCGCTCAGTTATCAGACGGGCGTATTGTCGCTGCACAACAAAACCATATGCTGGCGACGTCATTCCACCCTGAGTTGACCGAAGACGACCGCATCCATCGGTATTTTCTGACAATCTAGTCGGTGAGGGTCTATGTACCGTTTGCTCACGCCACCAGATTTGCTGACCCTGCGCCACAAACCACGATCATTAGCGGTGGTACACCCTGATGCGTTGTTGTTGACCCCTCACCGTCCGTTGGTGTATGGGCTACGGTCAGTGCTGAGCAATCACGGACGCTGGAGTAGTGCATACATTCGTGATGTTGCCGTCAGTGCGGTCCTGTACGCGCACGCACCTCCCGGTCGGCCTGAACGTGAACTCGTCGCTCTCGCGAGCTACGGGCCACACATGCGCTACCCGAGCGACCATGATATTTGGTTCCGACTGCTCGAGGCTCATGTCATCGCGAGTGGAAACCAGCAAGTGCAACGGCTCTATGCAACGCTTTCGTTGAATCATGATCTGTCCGAAATATTCCGCCAGAGCGGCTACAGCTGTTATGCACGGCAGACCGTCTTCCGCCTCGAAGGTCCCGATTGGAATCAAGGGACACGCTTTGCGGCGCTTCAGCCACAGACCCGTCAAGATGTCTGGGGGGTGCACCAACTCTACGGAGCGGTCACACCCAAACCCGTCCAACACGCCGAAGCACGCACCGCACGTGACTGGGCACTCCCAATTACCACGCCCTGGGACGCATATAAACTCCGTGCCTGGGTGCTCCGTCACGAAGACCGGGTGGTGGCAACAATCCGCATCAAGAGTAGTCGCACCGCACACGTGATTACGCTCCTGGTGCACCCAGACCTGCGCGCCGAAGTTGCAGATATGCTCCGCTATGGGATGAGCCAAATCGCTGACACGCTGCCGATGTGGCTGATTCTGCGCGAATACCAAGAGGAGCTGCAATGGCCTGCCCAAGACCTGGGCTTCCAACCGTTCCGAGAACACCAGCTGTTGGTGCGGCACACGGTTGCGTTCTCGCGCAGGCCGGCATTGGCACGCGTCCTCGACCCCGCTCGTGAGCAGGGCACCCCTATCCCTTCTATCATCCCGGTCAGCGAACAAGCGAGGCATCATGTCACACCCGAACGTCATCACGAGTAACATCGACGATCTGCTCGATATCATTCCTGCCCGGGTCCGGACCATGCTGGCCGAGGCGCTTGAGTCAACAGATGATCTCCTCGAGGTGGTACTCGACCTCGGCCGCCTTCCCGAAGCGCGCTACCGCACGGTTTCGAATTTATTGGGCGACCGCGAGATTACCTTCGAAGACATCGAAGCAGTCACCTCACGGATCAGTGCCTTCGGCGAAGATAACCGTGCCGGCATACCCCGCACACTGCATCGCATTTCTGCAATGCGCAACCGCTCAGGTCGCATCGTCGGACTCACGTGCCGCGTCGGTCGAGCTGTCATCGGTACGATTAGCGTGGTCCGCGATTTGGTCGAATCAGGCAAGAGTGTCCTCCTCCTCGGACGGCCGGGTGTCGGCAAAACGACGATGCTCCGCGAGACTGCCCGCGTCTTGGCTGACGATGCCCGCAAACGCGTCATCATCGTCGATACCTCCAATGAAATAGCCGGTGACGGCGACATCCCCCACCCTGGTATCGGTCGCGCACGCCGCATGCAAGTGCAACGACCCAGCGAACAACACGCCGTCATGATTGAAGCCGTTGAAAATCACATGCCTGAGGTAATCGTCATTGACGAGATAGGCACTGAGCTCGAAGCACAAGCCTCACGCACCATCGCCGAACGTGGCGTCCAGCTTATCGGCACCGCGCACGGGCAATTGCTCGAAAACCTGATGGTCAATCCGACGCTCTCGGACCTCGTCGGTGGCATCCAACCGGTCACCCTGGGTGACGACGAAGCCCGCCGCCGTGGCACCCAAAAAACCGTTCTGGAACGCAAACAACCACCGACGTTTGATATTTTGATCGAAATTCGCAATTGGGACGATGTCCTCATCTACAACAACATCGGCGAAGCCGTCGATAGCCTCCTGCTCGGCGAATCACCCCAGGCCGAGCACCGTACCCGCGCTGCAGACGGTACCATCTCGGTCGAAATGGTCTCTACTGAGCCGCCTGAAGGATTAGCCGGACAATCCGCTCAGAGTGTACGTCGCGCCCACAACACGGGATTTGACCAGCAGCCCGAGTCGCGCCGTGGCAGTCGAGGCCGAAGCAACGATCGCTTTGGCACTCCTGCGCGCTCGATGGGCATGATGGCACTCCCTGCCGAGCGCTTGCACGGCGTTCTGCAAGACCCCATGATGACGCAAATCCCAGCGCAATCGGCTCCGGTCGCCCCTGCAGTACCACACAGCCCATCCATTACCCATCGCATCTATGCCTTTGGGTTGAGTCGCGACAAAGTCGAAAAAGTCATCCAAGGCCTTCATGTACCCGCAGTAGTCGTCCGAGACATCGATGAGGCGACGATGGTGATGACCCTCAAAAACTACTATCGCCAAGGTTCCGCCCGTTTACGTGGTGCCGAGCAACGGAATCTGCCCATTTATGTGCTCCGCGCTTCCACTGCTATCCAGATCGAACGCCAGCTGTTGGATATTTTTGGAATTGAAGTACCCACACGCGGCCACGAACGCGTCGGATCAGGTACTCCAGAAGTCCAAGGTGCAATTATGGAAGCCGAGACGGCAATTCATCAGGTCCTCAAAGGTGAAAAGTCCGTGGTCGAATTGACCCCGCAAGGCAGTATCATTCGTCGCCTACAACACCAAATGGCAGAGCGCTACAACGTGACCTCCGAGAGCCGTGGCAAAGAACCACATCGCCGCGTCAAAGTCTCGCGCTAGCAGACACGCTGAAAAAAGGGTATTATGGGATTGTTCATCACATTTGAAGGCAGTGAAGGGTGCGGTAAAAGCACTCAGTCGCGCCTCCTCCATGAGCATTTACGAGCCGCCGGGTATAACACCATCCATGTCCGTGAGCCAGGTGGGACACCGATCGGTGACCAGATCCGGGCAGTAGTTCTCGGGATGAACAATACCGAAATGGACCCCACCGCAGAGTCTTTGCTTTTTTCTGCCTCGCGCGCGCAGCTGGTAAACCAGATTATTCGCCCACAGTTGGCTGCAGACGGCATCGTGATTTGTGATCGGTATGCAGATTCCACCTACGCATATCAGGGATACGGACTTGGTCGCAACCTGGCAGATTTACGCACGGTGACAGCAATTGCAACAGGCGGATTGGCACCCGATGTTACCATCTGGTTGCGTATCGATCCGGCAATCGGGTTACAACGCAAACAAACGGCTGCTGGCGAACTCGAATGGAATCGTCTCGATGCGCATGAACTCAGCTTCCATCAACGGGTGGCAGAAGGGTACCAAGACTTGGCTACCGCAGAACCACACAGATGGGTCAACTGCGACGCAGGATTATCCATTGCCGTATTGGCGACACATATTCGTACCACTCTGGCGCCTCACCTAGACAAGGTGCCGCGTCGTGCTATACCGGTCAATGAAAGGACCACCCTATGAAGCTCATGATTGCTGTAGTCCAACGACAAGATGCTGGCGATCTCGTAGATGCGTTGACCGCTCGCAGCCACCGTGTGACACGCATCAGCAGTGAAGGTGGGTTCCTCCGTGAGGGTAACATCACCCTGTTGATTGCGGTCGAAGAAGAACAGATCGAAGCAGTAATGCAGCTCATTCATACGCATTGCAATATGCGTATTCGGTATATTTCTCCGTTGCCACCGGTCGCTGAATCCGGTGAATTCTACCCACCGACACCCGTCGAAGTCCAGGTTGGGGGAGCGACGGTTTTTGTGCTCAACGCAGAATCCGTCACGCGCGTCCTGAGTTAGCATGTTTCGTTTGTACACAGTACGTTCAATTGTGAAGTGAGGGGGTTGAATCGTGGATATAGGTGGAACACTCGGAGTGCTCGGTCCCGTTTTTGACTTGCTCAAGTGGGTATTTGCGGGATATATCGTATTGCTCTGGATGGCGAGCGTCATTTGGACATACCGCGATATCCATGCACGCACCGAAGAAACGCTGCTGCAGGTCCTCGGCGTGTCTCTTGCACTCTTGATTCCCTTCGCAGGGCTCGGCATCTATTCCCTCCTGCGTCCACGCCAGACTATCGCGGATCGCTACGAGCGTTCACTCGAAGAAGAATATCTGCGTCACGACATTGAGGAGCAATTTGTATGCCCCCAGTGCCAACGCGGGATTGACCACGAATACATCCTCTGTCCGCATTGTCACACTGGTCTGCGTCGCCGTTGTATCGCATGCGATCGCGTCATTGACCTGACGTGGGCGATTTGCCCATTCTGCGGTGACGATGGCTCCGGCATGGTTGGTCGCACCACGAACGTCCGCCTGCCCCAAGTGAGCAGATCGGACCACGCATGAACCGCTTGGCTTTATGGTGCATCGGTATATCGTTCGTCGCCTCGAGCTGTGGGCTCACACCTACAGCAACGCAGCCGGTGGACTTGAACGGCACGGTATCGCTTCTCTCGGAGCGTTCGCCAAATCCGCGTGCCTTTGGTGACCCGAAGGCACCCATAGTGATGCGTGAATTCAGCGACTTTCAGTGACCGTACTGTGAACAATACGTCCGTGAGACGTACCCTCAACTGATGAAGGACTATGTCGACACCGGTAAAGTCTACCTTGAATTGTATGACTACCCGCTGATGTCTATCCACCCTGGCGCGTTGATGGCAGCCCAAGCAGCCAATTGCACTGCAGAACAGGGTGCCTATGCCGAAATGCGTGGTCGTCTGTTCACGGGCTCGCGCGACCAAGCCTGGCGCGATGGGTCAATGGATGACCTTACGTTGTTTGGCGATTACGCCAGCGATATCGGCATCGATCGCGCTCAATTTGAGAGCTGTGTGACGACCAACCGGCATCTCCCACAGATCAAAGCGGACATCGCTTTTGCCGAGCAAAACGGAATCCGTAGCACCCCGACGTTCATCATCCGCGACCGGCTATACGCCGGCGCACAACCGTACGCGGTCTTCAAGCAAATTCTCGATACCATGTTGGATCCGCCGTAGGCTGGTCATTATGTAGATACCCGGGGTTGCCTGTGGCAACCCCGGGTTTTTTGTACTGCTTCTGGTAATGCAGTAGTAATGCCACGACCTTATGGTATTCCTAGGAGGTAGCATGATGCATACGAAAAAATCGCTTCGACTCGCTGAATTCGATTACTCGAGCCCTGGGTATTACTTCGTGACGACCACCGTCAGGAATTTCAGACGCGTATTTGGACGCACCGTCGATGAACTGATGATCCACAACGAAAGAGGGCTCATAGCCGTCGATTGTTGGGAGCACATTCCCTACAGTTACCCGGGTCTGGTCTTGCATACGTATGTCGTGATGCCGAATCACGTGCATGGAATTATCGAAATAACTGTCAATGCACCACGCGTGCGAACATCATCCAAGCAAGACGGGACTGATGAATACAGACCGTCAGATTATCTCTTGAGTCAAGCGATGGGGTCATTCAAAGCTGCAGTAACGCACCGAATGGACGAAGGTCTCAAACGCACAGAAGAAAGTTTTTGGTATCCCGGATTCATGGACCGCATTATTCGCAATCAGTTCGAATACGACCAGAGGACGCAATACATACTCAATAATCCAAGACGATGGCACGAGCGCGAAGAACGTCGCCGCAAAAATCGCTGATTCCCCACCATGGCGTGCATATTGCCTGTCGCCACCATGGCGGCGACTACCCACCCGTACGCCGGGGGCCACATCCATCCTCGTCGCCACCATGGCGGCGACCTACCCACCCGTACGCCGGGGGCCACATCCATCCCCGTCGCCACCATGGCGGCGACCTACCCACCCGCACGCCGGGGGGCCACATCCATCCCCGTCGCCACCATGGCGGCGACTACCCACCCGCACGCCGGGGGCATGCTCCCGGTCTTGCATGGCGGCGACCTACGAATCGACCCGATACGTTTGTTGAATGCGCCGCGCATTCAGGACATCCTGCAATATTATAGACGCAGCTACTTCATCGATTTTGGCTTTGCGTTGATCAGCCCGCAGTCCTGCCTCCATCATGATGCGTTCGGCTTCGGCAGACGTATAGCGCTCATCGCAGGTACTCAACGGCTGTGTGACGAGTGGTGTCAATGCAGCTATAAATTCCCGAATCCGCGCAGCTTGCGGACCCTCGTTGCCATTGAGAGACAACGGCAGGCCAATGACAATCTCGACGACGTACTCCATGGCCATGATTTTTGCCAGCTTTTGGACAAATACATGGAACGGTTGCGCGTGCAACGTTGTGTAGGCGGTGGCTACCGTCTGGGATTCATCACTGAGCGCAACACCGATTCGTTTTTCGCCTACATCGAGTGCCATTATCCGACCATTCGGTGAGGACATAAGAGCCCCCTTCATCAAAAAAAGACGCTCGAGGTGCCCCTCGAGCGTCATGACCGCAATCATTTATGCCAAATCCAGCAGCTGCCTGGCTTTTACCAGCACCGCATCGATAGTGGCGATGTCTTTGCTGCCCGCCTGCGCCACATCGGGGCGGCCACCGCCGTTGCCACCCATGACCGGGGCGAGTTCCTTGACGAGATTCCCGGCGTGCTTGCCAGTGACCCCTTTGCCCACCATCACCAGCAATGAAGCCTTGTCGGCAACAACACTGGTTAACACGACGACCGCAGCCGGTTGTTTATTGACGAGTTGCTCAGCCAATTCACGCAGCTGGGCACCCTCATTGCCATCCGCACGGCTGAGTACATAGGTCACACCGTATTTGACAGTCGCAGCGCTGAGCAAATCATCTGCTTGGCTGCCGGTAGCGGCTGCGTTGAGCGAATCGAGCGCTTTTTGAGTCGATTTGAGGTCGGTCAGCACTGACTCGATAC
>CAMCVW010000028.1 GCA_945881915.1 Thermoflexus hugenholtzii JAD2
TCAGTACGATTTATCCGAGTCGGGGCATGGACATATAACAAAATTGGCGCTTCGTTGAACTTCCGCACCAACACAAACGCCGCTATGGCAATTTTGCATGACGCAGGTCTTGCCTATGCGCAGCAGGTGCAAAATAGCGACTTTGATGACTTCGATGCGGTTGCGTCAAGTGCCGATAAGGCGCTTGCCGACTTTCAATTCTTCTACCTCGAGACACCGGATGTTGGTGTCGACAAAGCCCTACGCATGCAAGACATTGAAATTGCTTCACGGGCAATCATGAACGAGGACCTCTCGCAAAAGTTCCAAATCATCATGGTCAATATCGGTCCTATAGACTGGTTCAAGGGCGTCTTTGTGCGCGTGGGCTACTGGGCCAATGAAGTCGATTTGCAGGCGACGTATCGTGAGACGTTAGAACAATTGCGGGCCAAGATGACGCGATTGGTAACTCCGAACTATCGAAATATTGTCGAAAAACTGCGTTACGAAGTCCAACCAAATGCATCAATTGTCAGTTGGCAAGTAGAGCGCTTGGTCGAGCAGAAAGAGCCGAGCAAAGCGAAGTCCAAGCTCAGCTCGCTCAGTCCAAACCGCTATGACGAAGATTCCACAGCAGAGTATATCAAGTCACAAGATTTCATGACCAAATGGACCAAAATGTCGGACTTCCTGCAGGACTATGTCGGTATGCAGGACAAACACGGCTATACATACGATTTCCGCGTTGGGCCTGAGGATCCGCAGTCATCGCTTGATATGGTCGCCTTCGATCAACAGATTGCTCCAAAATATTCCGCTCAGTACATCAACAATGTATATCGGGCACATGACGTGCGTGCAATGGCAATCCGTTTGCTTGCAGGTGGTGGAACCGAGAAGAGTGTCATAGAACGACTCTTCAATCAATGGAATGTAATGGTTCCAAGCATGTTCGATGGGAATAAGGCAGTCGATGCAAAGGTACGCGACAACATAAAATCATTTGTCGAAACCTTCGTCCTCGTTCGGATGCTCACGTCGGTCGTCGAAAAATCAGATGCACTCATCTCGGATGTTCGAGATTGGTTAGCGGTGATGGTCGACTTCATCAAAAAGCAACAAGACGGAATGCCAGCACAGGCTCAGGTTGTTCTGACGAGCAGTGCAGAGCTCACTGATTTGCTCGACACCAAGACATGGATTGCGTCTATACACGATACACTCATTGGCAATCTCCAATCGCCAATGGTGGTCAATAACTTCAAGTCAGCGGTAGTCTGGGGCTCACGTGGACTCACGACGCATGGTTTGCGCCATGTGATGGGGATACCACAGCAAGCTTCCAGTCAACAAGTCGTTGCTGAACTGAATTCTCGAGCTGGGCGTTTAATGGTCGATAACAAGCCAGAAGAAGCCAAGTGGTGGCAGGGCCAGGTGTATAGCATCGGCGCCCCTGGGCAATTTGACTTCTCATACCGAGTATTGCCGCCACTACCGCCAGAAGAGTTGTTCGAGATAACAGCTGCAAATGACGAATATGCGAAGAATCATGGTTTTGCACCAAACTACATTCAGGCTCCGAATGCCTTTACCGGGCTGAAAATTCTTTCGGTCGAATGTGTTCGCAGTCAGCGACAGCTCGTGCCCATCATGTTGGCCCCGCTCCTCAATAGCCTGCAAATCAAAGACTCCGATCGGAACGTCGAGGGGTATATCCAGCGACTCGCAGGGTCTTCAATCGGTGAACCAATTTATCTCACCGTTGAAATGAATGAACAAATCGGCGGCGGTCGTGTTGACCTTCGCAAGTACTTCATCACGGTGGGCGAGTAATTAGCACCTAGGAGCAGTTGCATGATTCGGTACATTTTCTTTTTGCTGTCTGTCGTTGCCGGATTCTTCTTGGCACAGTTCGTCGGCACACAGTTTCTTGTCAATATCATGGCCCAGTGCCAAGGCATGTTGCAGACCTTTACCATAGGGGCCGCAATCCTCGTGTTGGTCTTTGGGTTGTTCTTCATGCTACGAGAGATGTTCGGGCTTGATGATTCGCTCATTGGCATCGTGTTTTCCGTCGCCGGCGGTGCGGTTGCTACTGCAATTCTTCCTATTGTTTTGGTGCTCACTGTAGGGCAGCTTGCACCTGTCAAAGCAGTATTTTGCTTCGACTGTGCTCCGCCCAAAAAAGGGGCAGAACTCATCGAAAACGGTGATTTCGCAGGTGCTCGCGTGCTCCTCGAAAACTTTCTCAAGGATGAAGAGAAGCGACTCGATTCGATGCCAGCCCAGACTCCTGATGCCCTCAAGGAACAAGCGCAAGGTTGTGTCGGCGATGCCGAAATTCAGCTTGCCCAAGCGTATTTTGAGCTCGCAGCTGCTCCAATTAAGACACTACGGGATCTCCCTTCTCCCGGCACTGACGATGCAATCACGAGCTGCCAAGAGAAAGTCGCGGAAGCAGGCAAGCTGCTCGACGATGCAAAGAAACTCGCCGAAGAACATACGTTAACCTCATTACTCAGCGCAATTGAAGTCCAATCGCAACGTCTCGACGAAGCAGCGCAAAAGTGTAAACCGAGTGTCCTAATTCGAACAGAACACGTCAAAGCATCGAAGGAAGCACTCACCTTTGATATCCGTTTACTGAAGAACCTCGAGTCAGGTGACACTCCCATCGAGGATGCCAGTGGCGATGTTATTGTACGCAATGACGATACATCAATGGATGCTTTTGTCACTGAGCACAAACAAGACGAGCAAGTATGTATGCTGCTGTTGTCGGACTCATCCGGCTCCGTCGGCAAACAAGGTTTGGAGCAAGTCCGAGCGGCAGTAGACCAACTCAACGGATATCGCAAACCGGCAGATTACTACGGTTTGCTTGCATTCTCGGGCAAAGATTCAATCATTCCCGTTGACATGACCAGTCTCGAGCCGATTGATATCGATCTGCTGAATATCAATGGTAAGAGTACATATATCTGGGACGCAGTCGATTCCGGTATACAGAGTATGAGTACGTGTAAGCCCGAAATCACGCGCCGTACGTTGGTCCTCTTGACAGATGGCAAGGATAACGGAAGCGAGTTCATGGCCGACGCCGAAGAGGAATCCGCGAAGGCTACCGCACTACACACTGCAGCGACTGACAACAAAATCGATATCTGTGTTATCGCGGTGACTGCAGGGGCAAAGGAGAATAAAGATTCCTCCAAAGCACTGTCAGAGCTTGCAACCGGCTGTGGTTTTCACTATGTCGATGATTTTGAAGGGCTAGCAGCGGAGTTCGCAGATATCTTCGGTGTTTCAGGGCATTACTATAGCGTCTCGGTGCCCGCTGCAAAAGTCGGTCGCAAAGAAGATCTGCAGGTCTGCTATACGCCAACCGACGTATGTGCAGAAATTAAAATCCCCGAATCCCAAGATTAGTAGAGGTGACGGTGATATATGGCACAACCAACACTCATCCTGTGGGTAGACAGCGTTAACGCAAAAACGCACCAGGAAGAGCGCGTGCGTTTGCACGCGCTGACCACCGGGGTCACATCCCGCGCACATCGTCTCGTCGAGTCGAAACTCCTCGCTCAAGCAACAATTCGCCCCGAAAACGCAGAACTGATTACCGATAGTCTTCCATCCAAAGGTTGGCTCTCGCCAGAACAGATTGTTATCTGGCAACTTTCGGGGCTCATTCCTGCCCAATATCAAGCTCGCGTCTGTGTGGTCTGTCTCGATCACGAATTAGAGCCAGCGACACTAGACCTTATCTATGCAACAGTGAACCGATATTATGCAGATTTGCAAATTCCCTTTGAGTTTTCACTGATCTGGTATAAAGCAGATTATGCCTGGACTAAGGGCTCCTGTGCGAATTATTTCCCACGGTATGCAGTCAGTGACAGAGTCACCGATTGGCAAAATGTCATCGAACATCTGGTTATCGCTTCAATAGATTCCGAGCTGAGTGGATTTATCGCACAGCAAGGTGATGCAGCGGTAGAAGTCGTCTGGTGTGGTGCGGCTGCGGTTGTTCTTGGGATGGACCTGGCACAACAGACGGTCCTCGAAAACATGTATCGACGCATGATCGAAATTCTGCGCGCCGACGATCTCACCCAAGAAGAGGTCGATGACTCGAAGCGTGTGGCTGCACAAAATCGCGTCTCCTACGCACGCGACATAATGAAGCTCATTCAAAAGCAAGTCAACGAAAACTTCGACTTTTCGGTCGAATATACCGTGGATGAGCAATCGGTTGCGCCTGTTGTGCTTGGGACTCCACCCACCCATTCACAAAAGACCAGAACAGCGGGGTTTGGCATACGCAAGGGTTCCGTACTCGGGAAAACACTCTTCCCAACGCGCGCAAACTGGTGGCTGGCTGGTGATGCAGACTTTTCGGCGACACAAATGCTCATGGATCTGTTGCAAAAGGACAGTTCTGTCGAGGTTCACCCGAAGCAAGCAGATATTCTGCCTATGCTTCAGACAAACTTGATACGATTACATGATCGAGTAACGGTCGCCGTTCGGGATTCATCGCAAAAGTCACTCGATTCCTTCTTTGCCCAAATCTTTCAACAGATTGAAACACAAAGTAGCTATGGCTTGCGGAATATTCAACAGAGTTTGCAGGATTACATTCAGCAAATGGAAACGTCCCACTTGCTTACCTACAAAGGAAAACTCGTTGCAAGTTCCAAGGTAAGCACAACGTCCTTCTTCACGCAAATCTCTGAAGGAATCCATGCGGAACTGACTGACGGCATGAACCGGATCACCCGTCGCCGTCGCTCTGTATTCAGCCTACCAGGCTCGGTCATCCGTATGGCCTTGTTGATTCCGTTGTTAAATGGGATTTTTTCGATTGTTGGGCCATCGCAGTACCAAGATATCGCTGCATTTGTCATCCCGCTCATCGTTCTCGGAACCGGGATGCTGAGTGCCATTGACTCATATCGCCAATATCATCTCTACGCCCGTCAGGTACGGAATCGTGTGATTGAGGACGTAATCGGGGGCGCAGTCATTGAAGTCATCGAATCGGTGTTCATTCGTGAACGCGATCGCGTGCTCTCGCACCTGCGGCACCTCAACAGCATCTACATCGATCTCATCGACTCGTATGATCATACGCACGCAGAGCAGGTAAAACCGAACGATATCATAACGTCGAATGCATGGATTCTGCAGCAAATTGACACCGTCTGGGGCGAAACAAAAAAACTCGTGAACTCAGATGCAGATAATCTCGGGGATTGGGATTTGATCATCGGTGAAGAAGTTACCACGTATCAAATCGATGGCCAAACGCGCTTGAGCCTTCAATCTGCGACACAGGTTGAAGTGAACCGCGACGCTCGGGGCAAAGGGCTCTATCGCGGGAGTGTATTGCTTTTGCAGCAAGTTGCCGAACAATTGCGCCGCAGACCTTTGACAAAGCAGAGTGTTGAAACTCGTATGCGTAACTTCTGCAGTCTGTATGTCAAACGGGTATTCGAAAATCCCATGAATAAGTTGCATTTGCTCTACGAAATCAACCGTTCAGCAAGTGTCGTAATGCCGTCCACGGGCACACGACTGAATCGGACCACAATGCTCGGTGAAGGAAAACATTGGGTGTGGCTCAACACTGCGGCAAATCAAAATGCGACGCCACGTGCTGATACCCCTGCATCTACCAAAAGTATGTCCGTCTTGTTAGTACCGTCTTTTCTCCAAGGATCGCTCGAGGGACGCTACGGGAAACCGAATCCGAATTGGATTGAACCAAGCGCAATTGTCCCCACATCAAAAGCGTTCGATGAAGAGATTATCCAGGTCCGCATGGACATCGATTTTGATGAAGTGAGCACAATATGATTTTGTTACTTCTTTTTCTCCTCAGTCTCTTTGTTTGGCTTGGTGCTCGCCTGTTTGAGGTACGCAATCACTGGACGGACATCGTTTCGCAGATCACGATTCCCATCGGAGGCGAATTGGAGAAATTCATCATCCCAGGAATCGGCCTCGTGATTTTTGTCGCTGTGGGGATTGGTATTTTGTATGTGACCAATCTCTTGTTGCAATCAATATATGCAGCTCTCGTGAGCCAAATTCATCTCAAAGATCAGACGCAGAAGCTACCCATACAACTCGTTGGTGCTTCTGTCCACACCGATGCAATGAACGAAAACATCGAACCGGTCGTCGCGTGGTTGCCGTTACGCCTCGCGAAGTGGGTCATCGGGTTCTTTGTCTACAAACTCATCCTCGCGCTGATTATTTTTGTGCTGGCTGTCGTCATTCCTATTATCGCGAATGCACTGGGTGCAGCCGAAACGGGGAGAATGATCGCCGAAATTCTCAAGGAAGTCTGTTTCACTATTTTGCGATATGCAATGAATGTCAATGGTATGGTTATCTTCGGTTACTCCATTCTCGTTGTCTACGCATATTCACTCTATAAGATCGAGCGCATCTTTATCCGAGATTATGCAATTATGCAGAAGCAGATTGCCAACAGATAGGAGATTCAATGTTTTCTGTATCGAACAGCAGCTTCAACGTGGTTGCAAAAGCAACAAATATTGGTGGTGAAGGTAGACCTGGCTATGCGGGACGAAAAATTGTCGTCGAGCCTGGTCAAATCTATGTGTTTATGACAGGCATTATGGACCAGAATGGCTTGCACGAAACCTATCGCGGCGGCGAGATTATCTATGTTTCCGACACCGCAGATATGAAGTCTCGCAAATTCGTTGCACTCAACGAACGTGCTGCGGAACTCACCATCGTTGGTGAACGCAATATCCTCGGTATCACCACGTCTTCTGACAAAGCAACCATCACGGTGCGCCTCTCGTTGACCGTGAAAGACCCAGTAAGACTGGCAACACTGTATAATTCTGCGTCTGATTTTGACAATGACCTTCGTGTGAAGGTCGAAAGTGCGGTCTTGTATTACATTGAAAACACTCTGGCCATTTGGAGTCAACCAGAGCACGAGCTCATCAACATCATCGCGACACGCATCAACACGCAGGTAGAAAACTACGGTTTGACGCTCCTGCATGCGAATACCTTGGTGCAACGTACGATGCCCAAAGCGCTCGACGCAGTGCAGGCAGAAGCACGTATGGCGGATCTGCGCCTACTCGAAGCAATTGAGGCAAAAGAAAACGGCTCTGCAGCAGATGCGTTGCATGAGTTCGATAGCAAATTTGAACGAAGTATCTTTACATCACAGCGTATCGAAGAGTGGCTTGCGACTGCACAGGGAGGCAACAAATCAAACCATGGGAAGGCTTTCTTGCAACTCGTCGTTGCAAGTGCAACCATGGGTGTCACTGGTGTCCCTGCAAGCGACGATTTGAACCTCAAACAGGCAGAGATGCTCAATTCCTTTATGCTCGAAGGCTTCCAGGCAGTGGCAATCTCAAAGTACATCAAGTCGCTACGCGGTGACCAAATAAACATCCCCAGCCAGGAGCAGATTCAAGATTCTGTTGAGGTTGTTATCAATAGCTTTGTGTGATGCTCATACGAGAGCCACTGTCTGCAACATCGCAGACAGTGGCTTTTTTGTCGTGAGGTATTCCAGCTGTGTGCCTTGGATTAGTCATTCACAATCACAATGTCGTAGTCACTCAAATAGAGGAAACACGCTTGCCCAATAGACATCACACTATGAATGTCCTTGTCACGTTTTTGGCCTTTTGACGCACCGTAGATAATATTGTAAGACTGTGAGTAGTTACGCTCATCATTTGCCAAATTGTACGAAACTTCAATGTTGAAGTCACGTTTGTTTGTCCAAATTGCTTCGTTCGTTACAACATCCGTTATTGTGACACCTGGTTGTCGATTGATATATTCACGCAAAAATGGACCGACGTCGTCCGCAGTTTTGAGACTTTGGAATTCTTCATCGGTCATTGGATTTTTGCACACCGCCGAACGTAGTTTGGATTCAAGTTTTGTGACCGTTACCTTCTTGTCTTCGACTTCTCGATTCAGATCTGTCACATCACGCCCGAGGTCTTTGACCTTTGCTTCGAGGGTGACGACCGACACCTTGAGTACATTTGCAGCGTCGCGTAGCAGGGTATTATTGCCGACGAGATCATAAAGCCAAAACACCAGGAACGCATTGACGAGAAAACTCGCGAAAATGATGAACCGTTTCAAGAACCGATAGCTGTTGCGCATGTTGTTCCCTCTTACGTAAATTACTATGGGATTGTATCCTATCATATTTATGGATTGATATGGCAATGATGTGATTTACGTCACCGTACTGATCTACCTCCCGATGCCCTACATTCCCGTATCACCGTTGGCAAAGTAGACCTGCGCAACTATATCTGCACCGTTGGGCCAGACCAGCCCGTTGTGTAACCCCCCAATTCTCACACCTCTATCAGTTAAAAATGAATTAAATGAATCTAACCAAAACAGGGCGAAAAGCTCTGTTATTCTATTGACAAATTTTTCACAATGTCTATACTGACGGCAGTTGGGGGTAGCGCGATATGGAGTACTCACGACGCACCCCAACGAATCCTGCACAGGGGTGCAGGTGAATCACGTGGATGATGTTGCATAGAAAAGCAAAAATGCACGCCACAGTTGATTCCGGTGTCGTACCGTATGGACATGGTCATCTGCGCTGACGGGATTTGGCAATGCAGAATACTCCCGTTCCGCCCGATGCCCCAGCCTACGTGGTACGCATAATTGTTCGCGAGTGTCTTCATATTCACGAACGCAGAAGGAGCCCCCGTATGAGTGAGCGCATTACCAGTCCCGTCCAACTCCGCGAGTCCATGGTGGCCCACCTCTTGTTTGCAGACCCACGTGCCAGCATCATCTGGTTGATAGTCCGCATATGGGTCGGCTATCAGTGGCTCGAGTCGGGATGGGGTAAAATCACCAATCACGCAGGGGTGTGGGTCGGTGCCAAGGCCGGCGTGGCGATTACGGGGTTCGTCCAGGGCGCGATCGAAAAAGCGACCGGCGAACACCCTGCCGTCCAGCAGTGGTATGCCGATTTTCTGACGACTGCTGTGCTGCCCAACGCATCGTTGTTTGGCTATCTGGTGGCCTTCGGCGAAGTCGCTGTCGGGCTCGGCCTCATCCTGGGTCTACTGACCGGTATTGCTGCGTTCTTCGGCGTGGTGATGAACACCAATTTCCTGCTCGCAGGCACGGTCAGCATCAACCCGATGTTGCTCATTCCCAGTATCTTTATCATCTTGGCCTGGCGCAACGCCGGCTGGCTCGGGCTCGACCGTTTTGCGTTGCCGCTGGTGGGTACCCCGTGGCAGACCGGCGCCGTATTTGATCACACCAAAAAGTAATCTCATGTGCCAAACCCCCGCTGTCAGCGACAGCGGGGGTTTTCTCATACCAATCCAGATACCCATCGACACGCAATCACGACACGCTGACATATGCGGTAGCTGTACCACCAGGCACAATCAAGCCAACAGCGTATCGACCAAGACGCGTCCGATGGCATCACTGCTCTTGGCCAACGAGCCATTGCACCCCACCATAGTGGCCACGCGCTCATGCACCTTGGTGACCTCGGGGACACCGCTGGGGGTGCGCGTGATGATGCAC
Organism: Thermoflexus hugenholtzii JAD2; assembly: GCA_945881915.1. Classification (GTDB taxonomy): domain Bacteria; phylum Chloroflexota; class Chloroflexia; order Chloroflexales; family Roseiflexaceae; genus UBA965. The sequence continues at coordinate 9,589 of CAMCVW010000028.1, forward strand.
GGCATCGATTGGAAGCTCAGCCAGTCGATCCCACCAAACAACGACCGTATCAAAGCAATATGTGCGTGGTGCGTCGTCGTCTGATCACCCGACACAACCCAATGGCGGATCTGCTCTGGGGATTCCAAAAAGACATCGTGGATGCTATTGCTCCCCAGTTTGAGATACCACTTGCCGTCGGGGTAGAGCACTGGTGGCGTCAAATACGCATCCGAAATGACGCTGGATGCGCAATCGACCATCATGCTGGGCATGCCGAGCATCGCTTCGACGTGCGCCGACGATACCTCTGCCAGGGTCACGGTTTCGCTCTTGACGGTGTGGGTAATCGGCGCTGGCAAGAGTCCGCTCAGACCACTATAGGCTCCAGCGGCGACTATCGCCTGCGCTGCCTGGTAGCTGTGCCCATCGGCAGTTTGTACGGTAACGCCATCGCCGCTCACAGAGAGCTGCGTGACGATGTCACGGTTGAGTTGTGCGCCGTATTGCACTGCCAACATCAAGTGCGCCGCGACCATGCGCCGTGGATTGATAATGCCAGACGGCGGTGCGTCATACACACCCGCATAGGGCAAATCTGCTGCCAACATCGGGAAGCGCTGGGTCAGTTCAGTAGGCGCGTAGTCTTGGTAGGTAAAGCCCAATGCAGCTTCGAGCTCGGAACGGATACGGGTATAGCTGAACGAATCCATATTGGTGCTCAAGCTGAGGGTGCCGCAGGGTGTATAAAACGAAATGCCACTGCGCTGTTCGATTTCGCGGTAGCGTTGGATGGATTCGTTTGCCCACAATGCCAGCGGAACATTCCGCGCGGAGCGGTGGGTCAATCGGCCCTGGTCGTAGTGACTGCTCCAAACGCGATGGGTGGCCCGCGGCGCTTCGCTCGGTCCAATCACGCGAACGTGCATGCCGCGCTTGCTGGCATGATGTGCGGCGGCCGAACCGATCGGTCCTGCTCCAATGACGATGACGTCGTCCATGTGTCGCTACTCCGTACGTACCGATTGAGTCATTCCATTATTATACCGATTGGTATACTACGCAAAACCTGCACAACTCGAACGTCTTTTGTTTGCAAGACTGCCGAAATCAGAGGATTCCAAGTGTGCGCTCGGACCCGTCGTGCGCCATTACCGTAACGAAAAATACACACCGAGGCAGTTTTGAAGTGGTTTATGTTACAATAGCATGACGTGGTGCAAGGGCACTACGCTGTTTGGTGCGAACCAGCCAGGTATCGGGAGACGCCATGTTTGCAGAGATGACCGAGCGCCGCCGGCACATTCTCAAACTGGTCATACACGAATTCGTCGAATCATCTGCTCCGGTAGCATCCGAGCATTTGGTACGGCGGTACGGCATGACCGTGTCATCAGCGACGATACGCAACGAACTTTCGGCTCTCGAAGACCTCGGCTTTTTGACGCACTTTCATACGTCAGCGGGGCGCGTTCCGACGGATGCCGGGTATCGTTTTTTTGTGGAAAATCTGATGGACCGGCCCACGCTGGCGACGCACGAAGAACACGCGATACGCCAACAGTTTTTGACTGCACATACGACCCTCGATCAATGGATTCACATGGCTGGTGCGGTGATGGCGCGGACCGCCCAAAATGTTTCGGTCGTGATGCCGCCGCGCGGACCCGTGGTGCGACTGCGCAATGTCCATCTTGTACCCATTCACGATGCGGTCATTCTCGCGGTGATGGTACTCAACGACGGCATGGTACGCCAACAGACGTTTGTCACAGAACACGCGCAGACCATCGACGAGCTGCAGCACGTCGCCAATATGATGAATGCCCATTGCCACGATGCCTCTGTCGGCCAAATCCGTGAACGGATGGATGGCTTCAGCGATGGGAACGTAGGAGTTCTGCGGCAAGTAGTCGATCTGGTCTGTGCGACATTGCGCCTGTATGATGATGCATTGTCGATAGATATGCGCTCCGACGGTCTGCTCGAGATGTTCAATCAGCCCGAGTTTGCCCACACCGATCGCGTCCGACACATGCTCGAGTTGGTCCAGACGAGCACCGCGTTGGCCCCGCTCATCCCACAAGTCACCCAGAGTGATGGGGTACAGGTGTTTATCGGGGCAGAGTCGCAACAACCCGATCTGCGTGAAGTCAGCATGGTGCTTGCCCGCTATGGAATGGACAACGAGATGGTCGGTGTCCTCGGTGTGGTGGGCCCGACGCGGATGCCCTATGCACGCGCTATTGCCACCGTTCGCTACATCGCAGGTGTGATGAGTGATTTGGTATATGAATTGCACGGAGAGACCCGTACGGACCGTGAATGACACCCTGGTTCATCAAATGGAGAACGACATGACGACGAACGACACCCCCGAACAGCAGCCTGAAACACCCGCAGAGACTCCTGCGGCGAACAATATGCAGGCGCGCATCGACGCCCTCGAAAAGGAAGTCGCTGAGCATAAGGATGCATATCTGCGTGCAACTGCAGATTACAAAAACCTCAAACGCCGCTATGATGCAGAGCGCATCGAGCTCATTTCACGCGCGGGGGCAGCCTTGTTGCTCAAACTCATCCCCGTCGTGGATGACATCGAACGGGCAGTCGCCAGCGTCACACCAGACGTCGAAGGTACGCTCTGGTACAAGGGTTTTCGCCTGATTCCGCAGAAGTTTCAGAGCCTCCTCGACAGTGAAGGGGTAACCCTGGTCGCGTCGGTCGGGCAGCCCTTTGACCCTAATCTGCACGAGGCGATTGCCTACGAGCCATGTGCCGCCGAGGTGGACGGTCAGGTCGTGGCAGAGTTGCAGCGTGGCTACCTGCTGCGAGACAAAATACTGCGCCCTGCGATGGTCAAAGTTGGTCAAAAAGCATAATTGCGAACGGCGTTCGCGGGATGCGCACGCGTGTAATACAGAGGTACGGCGAGGAATGCATGGCGAAAGTAATCGGAATTGATCTCGGCACCACAAATTCAGTCATGGCGGTAATGGAAGGCGGAGAGCCGACGATTATCCCCAATGCGGAAGGATTGCGCGTCACCCCGTCAGTCGTTGCGTTCAGCAAATCTGGCGAACGATTAGTCGGCCAGGTCGCCAAGCGGCAGGCTGTGGTGAATCCCGAGCAGACGGTTTTTTCGGCAAAACGCTTCCTCGGACGCAAGTACAGCGAATCAGATGTGCAAGCCGACAGCACGATGGTGCCGTACCATCTGGTGAGTGCCGACAACGGTGATGTCAATATCACCCTGATTGGCCGGAATTACGCCGTGCCGGAGATTTCTGCTATGGTTCTGCAGAAGCTCAAACTCGATGCAGAAGCGTTCCTCGGTGAACCGGTCACGCAAGCCGTCATCACGGTGCCCGCGTACTTCAATGATGCCCAACGCCAGGCGACCAAAGACGCTGGCCGGATCGCAGGCCTCGATGTGCTGCGCATTATCAATGAGCCGACTGCATCTGCATTGGCGTATGGCCTCGACAACAAAATAACCAGTCAAACGATAGTGGTCTACGACCTCGGCGGTGGAACCTTCGACGTGTCGATTCTCGAGCTGAACGACAACATGTTCGAGGTTTTGTCGACCAATGGCGATACCCACCTCGGTGGGGATGACTTCGACGAACGCATCGTGCATCATCTGCTCGAAATCTTCAAAAAAGAAACAGACATCGACCTGCGCAATGACCGGACTGCGCTCCAGCGTATGCGCGAAGCAGCCGAAAAAGCCAAGATGGAACTATCGTCGGTCCTCAAAAGCGAAATAAATCTGCCCTTCATCGCGTCCGACGATGCTGGTCCACGCCATTTGACCGTGGACCTGACCCGTGCAAAACTCGAATCGTTGACCCGTGACTTGATCGAGCGATCACTCGCACCGGTCCGTCAAGCCCTCGAGGACGCTCAGCTCAAACCGAGCGACATCGAAGAAGTCGTCTTGGTTGGAGGGCAGACACGCATGCCCGCCATTCAAGCGGCAGTCAAGAAGTTTTTCAAAAAAGAGCCACACAAAGGCATCAATCCTGACGAAGTCGTCGCCATCGGCGCTGCCATTCAAGCCGGGGTGTTGTCGGGCGAGGTAGAACATGTCTTGTTGCTGGATGTGACCCCACTGACACTGGGGATCGAAACCTCTGGTGGCGTGATGACGCCGTTGATTCCCCGCAACACCACGGTACCCACCCTCAAAAGCCAAGTCTTTTCGACCGCGCAAGACAATCAGCCCGCCGTCGAGGTCCATGTGCTCCAGGGTGAACGAGCCGAGGCGATCAATAACAAACTCCTCGGGAACTTCATTTTGGACGGAATCCCGGCTGCCAAGCGCGGCACCCCCAAAATCGAAGTGACATTCGACATCGATGCAGACGGCATTTTGGACGTCCGCGCACGCGATCTCAACACCGATCGCGAGCAACACATCACCATCACTGCTTCGTCGGGTTTGAGCCAATCGGAAATCGACGCACGCGTGATAGAAGCTGCAAAATTTGCAGAATCTGATCGTCGCAAACGCGACTTGGTGGCACTCCAGAATCGTATCGAAACGCTGGTCTACAACGCCCAAAACATCATCGACGACGATGAATCCGTATCCGATGCGCGGAAGCAAATCCTGACTGAGGCAATCGCTGCAGTCAATACCGCCTGGGAAAGTACCGATCCGCAGGTCATCAGTGATGCAATTGCAGACATCACGATTGTGTTGCACGACGTGCAAAACAAGCACCGGACCGAATCTGTGGGAATCACCGATGAGCTCGATCAACTCGATCCCCATAAATCCCTTGCACCTGCGCAGCTCCTAAGTGGCCTTTTGGACCGATTGCGCTCGCGGTGAGTGCGCGCAAGTCACATACGCCTGGTAGGAAGACGAGATGACGAATAAACGTGACTTTTATGAAGTACTTGGTGTGCCACGCGATGCGTCAGCGGATGATATCCGCAAGGCATATCGAGGATTGGCACGCAAATACCATCCCGATGTGAACCGCGAGCCGGATGCTGAATCCACGTTCAAAGATATCAACGAAGCGAACTCGGTCCTTTCTGACCCCGAGAAGCGAGCCGTCTATGATCGCTTTGGTCACAACGGCCCACAAATGGGCGGCGGCGGTGATCCATTTGGTGGGGAGGATCCTTTTTCGGCGATATTCGAGTCCTTCTTTGGTGGTGCAGGAGGCGGCCGCGGGCAGCGCGGTCCCAAATCCGGTGCAGACCTCAAATACGTCCTCAAGCTTTCGTTCGAAGAAGCAGTTTTTGGTTGCGAAAAAACCATTGAATATCGCCGCCAAGAAACCTGCTCACCGTGTAAAGGAAGTGGCGCGCAAGAAGGTACCGAGCCCACCCGATGCACCCGGTGTAGTGGCACCGGCGAGGTTCGTCAACGCTCGCCGATATTCAACATGGTCACCGTCATGGCGTGTGAAGCGTGCCGCGGCGAAGGGGTGGTGATTGCCATTCCCTGTCGTGAGTGTCGTGGTGATGGGCGGGTTCGCACACTCCATAGTCTCAACCTCAAAATTCCAGCCGGAATCGACAGTCAATCACAGTTGCGCATGACCGGTGAAGGCGAAATAGGCCCCCGCGGTGGTACATTCGGGAATTTGTATGTGGTATTTGAAATCCAGCCGCATGCTTTTTTCCGACGCCAAGAAAACGACGTTGTCTACGAGATGTCGGTCAATGTCGCCCAAGCAGCCTTGGGAGCGACGATGACCATTCCCACGCTCGAGGGCACCGAGCAGCTCAAAGTCTCACCCGGTATGCAGTCTGGCACGACATTCCGATTACGGGGTAAAGGCGTGCCGATGTTGCGTTCGAGTGGGCGCGGCGATCAGATTGTGATTGCCAAAGTCGTTATTCCCGAAAAGCTCTCTGAAGAACAGCGCGTGCTTTTTTCGGCGTTGGCTCATACATTCTCACCCTCGACCGGCGCCGATGCGGGGAACGCAGGTCACAGTAGCGGGACACACCCGCATGACGAGGGTATCTTAGACCGCATCAAGAGTGCCTTAGGCTTATAACATGACAGAGCTCATCTACGGGCGGAACGCAGTTCGCGAGGCGTTGCGTGCGCAACGTCGGACGCCGCAACGGCTGCTGGTAGCCAATGGCGCACAGATATCAGGAACCCTTGCAGACACGGTTGCGTCCGCAAAGCAACAAGACGTCGTCGTCGAAATGGTCGATAAGCGCCTTCTCGAATCCAAATTGCACGGGCTCAACCATCAGGGGGTCATCCTCGAGTGCAGTGAGTATCCATACAGTGACCTCGATGATATGCTGGCTCTGGCGAAATCACGCAACGAGATGCCGTTTATTCTGTTGCTCGATCACCTCCAAGATCCACAAAATCTCGGCACGTTGCTGCGTACTGCCGAAATCGTCGGTATGCACGGGGTCATTATTCCTGGCAGACGTGCCGCCGAAATCACTCCGGCTGTGGTCAACGCGTCATCAGGTGCTGTCGAACACCTCCACATCACTGTCGTCACCAACCTTGCGCAAAGCATCGAAAAATTGCAGAAGCAAGGGGTCTGGGTTGTCGGTGTCGAAGATGACGAAAAAGCGCAGTACTATGACCAAACCGACCTGAATATGCCGCTCGCAGTGGTGCTCGGCTCGGAGGGTGCGGGTATGGCTCGCTTGACCCGTGAACGCTGTGACTTTATGGTCAAACTCCCGATGCACGGGCAGATTCAATCACTCAATGTCGCGGTGGCCGGTTCGGTCGTGCTCTACCACGCACTGCATGCCCGCACAACGGCCAAATAACGGAATTTTTGGCTGAAAGGGACGCACATGACACTGACTACACGTGCACACGCAATTGTGTTTGAATGGGTGACGTCTGAGGTGTTGCGCAAACACTGCGGCGCCGTCGCGGCTTCGATGGCATACCTCGCGGCCAAGAATGGCCAAGACCACGACCTCTGGGAGGCCACCGGCTGGTTACACGACATGGATTACGAACGTCATCCCACCCTTGAAGATGCAGAAAACGCACACCCGTTTGTCGGTGTACGCTATCTGCGTGAAAACGGCTGGAGCGAAGGTATCTGTCGCGCCATTCTGTCACACGCGGATTATGCGGGAGTGTCCCGCGATTCGCAGTTGGAGAAAACGCTGTACGCTGTCGATGAATTGTCGAGCTTCGTCGTTGCCGTGGCGTTAGTTCGCCCCAGCAAAAATATCGCCGACGTCGACCTCGCCGCAGTCAAAAAGAAAATGAAGGACAAAGGTTTTGCACGCGCGGTCAATCGTGACGACATCCTCCAAGGTGCTGCAGGCCTTGGGATTGATGTCGATGAGCTCATCGGTGACGTGATTGCAGCATTGACGGCACGGGCATCAGGACTGGGTATTGCAGGTGCGCCAGCGACCTAGGCGACTGATCCACCATCCACGGGGAGTGCTGCCCCGGTGATAAAACTCGCGGCCGCGCTACACAAAAAGAGCGCGGCCGCTGCTATTTCGCTCGGGTCACCATACCTGCCCATCGGTGTGCCTGCAGTGAGTGCGGCACGAACCTGTTCAGGCGGAGCAGATTGTTCGAGGGTCCGAACCATCGCGGTATCTGTCGGGGCGGGACATATTGCATTGACGCGCACGTTGCGTGTCGCCAGCGCTTTGGCAGCAGATTTGGTGATGCCAATGACCGCGTGTTTACTCGTTGCGTAGCCAATAATCCGAGGGCTGCCAGCTAGACCAGCATTGGAAGCCACGTTGACGATGGCACCTGCAGTACCATAGGCCACCATGCGGGCAGCGGTGTACTTGGTGCCGAGGAACACGCCACGGGCGTTGACTGCCATGACGCGGTCATACGCATCGTCTGGGTAGGTCAGGAAGTCGCAGATGGGACCAGCGATGCCTGCGTTGTTTATCAATGCGTCGATTCTGCCGTAGCGTGCGTGTGTCTGGTCGAGCCAGTGCCCCCAATCGGAAGCGTTTGCAACATCGCCAGTCAGGCACAGCATGCCAGGTGCGAGCTGCTGCGAAGCCGTCCAGTCCGTCCCAGGAACATCAATCGCAGCAATTACCCAGCCAGCATCGGAAAACGCGCGAGCACAAGCAGCACCGATTCCTTGGGCCGCCCCCGTGATCAGGACTACTGGGTGTGTCATTGGTTATTCCTCACGATTTAGGTTGCCCGCCATAATGATTCTATGCGCGCGATAATCCCTGGCTCGCTGCGTGTACCGAGTCCCAATGCCGCCACAGTGGCTGTCGTAATGAGTTCGATACCGTTGCCGTCAGGGTCAAACCAGCGTGTGCCAGACGGGTCCAGCGGGTCCATAGTGGCTCCGCCTTGGACGAGGTGGTCTTGGGCACTCTGAAGGTCGTCGCAGACAAAACTCATCGAAGCGTACCCCACCATCTCCCGATCTTGTAGCGGTAGCCGGGTTGTTTGGGGAGAATGGAATTGCCAGAGTTCGATGGTCAGATTGAGTCCGCGGATCCAGGCTGCCTGTGCGCGGATACCCGAGTGCTGGGCAATAGTGTCAATCCCGGGATTATCAGCGATGAGCGCGCTTGTTCGGATACTCCCCCCGGTGAGTTCGCCGTAGAATGCACCGAGCCGCTCGAGATTTGCAGTGGCAATTGCAACGTGGGCGAGCCACGCAGTTTGTTCAGGTGGTGCGTACGGTACGCCTTCACATTCCGTGACGATGGCATCATCGTCGTCCAAATAGGCATAGCGATGGCCGGTGCCTAGGTCGACGGGCTGCGAACGCGGGCGAACATCGGTATTTGCGATTTTGTCGAAAAAGTGACTTATTGATGGGGTCTGCATGCAGCAGTGACTGAAGCCCGAATCGAAGATTGTTCTGTCATTGCGGATTGGTCGCTCTGGAACGCGGAGCAGGATGAGACAATTGGGGGCACTCAGCCACGCCTCTAGGCTGGTGTGTCGCAGACACACCAGCCCAAATGCGGTATACCGGCGCAGTGCGACGGCGATCGAACGGACGTGAATGGTGATGTGATGAATCTGCGTCAACATCCCATTTCTCCGCGTACCGGTTGCCTAGAAGCCTTTGTTGTCCATACCCATCGGGAGTGGTGCTGGGCGTTCGATACCACTCGTTAATGGAATATGGCGTCCTTCGCGGGATGAATCATGGATGGCGTGCATGATGTCGAGGACATGATATGCCAGTTTGCCGGATGCGCGGTGCGGGCGGTTCTCTTTCATGGCCATTGCCATATCGAGGACGCCCAATCCACGGCTGTTTTCGGCAAACGAGTGGCTGAGGGGCATCTCACGCCACTCACTATCACCGCCGCGACGAATTTTGATGCTCCCCGAGAAGTTATTCGGGTCCGGAACGAGCATCGTGCCTTCGCTGCCATAGATTTCGAGCCAGGGTAATGTGCTGTGCCAGACGTCGAAGCTGGTGATGATCGAGGCAACTGCACCAGCTGCAAAATCGAGCACTCCGACCACGTGCGTCGGCGTGTTGACGGGAATTTTATCGCCGTAGTTGAGATTATTCGTAATCGTGCGCTCGGCGAACGACACCTGGGCTGAGCCGCTGACGCGATTGACCGGCCCGAGGAGGGTGGTCAATGCGGTCAAGTAGTACGGTCCCATGTCGAACATCGGACCAGCCCCGGGCTGATAGAAAAAGTATGGATTGGGGTGCCATCCTTCCGGTCCACGACCGAGCATGAAGGCAGTTGCGCCGATTGGCTTGCCTATCCAACCGTCGTCGATGAGTTTGCGGCTCGTCTGCAATCCTGCGCCGAGGAATGTATCCGGAGCGCCACCGACGCGGACGCCTTTGGCTTCTGCCATGCTGAGCATCTGCTGTGCTTCGGCACGAGTGACGGCGAGTGGTTTTTCGTTGTATACCGATTTGCCGGCTGCAATCGCCTTGAGGGCTACTTCGCCGTGTGCTGCAGGAACGGTCAGATTGATGACGATTTTGATTTCGGGATCGGCGAGGAGCTCGTCGACGGAGCATCCTTTGGCGACGCCAAACTCGGTGGCTCGTGCCTGGGCACGGGCGACGTCAATGTCAGCGACGGCGGCAATATGGATGCCACGAAAGCGCTGATGACAATTCTGTAGGTAGATGCTGCTGATATTGCCGCATCCAATGATACCAACTGCGATACTGCTCATAGTATTCCTCATTCAGTGAGTGACGCACTATCTTAGCATTAGTTACCCGTGGTTCACAACAGCGTTGGGTAGGCACAGCGATTCATTTTTTGCTCGTGGACCATCCCATCGCGGCGCTGTAGGGTTCCCGATTGGTTGCTGGGATGCGGCGACCGATACGGTGGCTACGTGAATCCTGCGGAATCCGTTCAAAAGTGCGGGAGGTATTGTGTCATACCTACAGCGCGTTGCAGAGACGTGTGTGGAGGTTTTTTCTCTAAAAAAATACGGGTGAAAAAGAGGCTTTCTCGACGGGGGTAGGTTAGTCAGCAGGAAAAACCGTTGCGTCGCTGAGCCAACTGCCCCATTGAGCATCCCGGGCGGCACGGTATGCATCGCGACTCCGTTTGGGAACATTACTGGTCACAATCCCCCGCGCTGAACAGTGTTCGAGGGTGATATACCCTTTGTGGGTACTGCTGTCGTGCATCACACGGACACCCTGATACGTCAGCGGTTGACGACTCACCGCGATGTAGCTGTACTTCGCTTCTTCGTAGGGGAGCGATGCACCGCGGGCGAGGCGTTGGAAGTCGGGACGGGCGATTTTGTTAGCAAAATGGCACCAGTCATCGCTGAGTGGACACGGTTGGGCGTGCGTACACGGAGCGATGACGTGTCCTCCGAGGTCGATGAGTTGTTGACGGATGTCTTTTATTATGGGGAAAAACGCAGATGTCCCCGGTTCGACGATGATGAGGGTCTGTGCGGTGGCAGCCCACGCTTTGGCGAGGACGTCGCTGCGTTGTGCCGGCGTCAGTTCATTGAGGACATGACCAATGATGACGAGGTCGTGGGTCGACCAGTCGCGCGTGCGCGTGATGTCTTGGCGGAGCTGTTGCACCGGTGTGTCATGCGCCCGATGAAGGGTTTGGGCGAGTACATCGAGGTGCGCATCTTGTTCAACCGTGGTGATGTGTTGGAGTGACGGGAATCGCTGTAGCCCCGCCCAGACAGCGGTACCAGGGCCACTGCCCAAATCAAGCAACGACGTAGGTGCCATGTGAGGCAGACGTTGCTGCGTTGCGCGCAATGCACCGTCGAGTTGGGCGTACGTGGCAGGCATCAGGAGTGCAGCATACGAGAGGGCATCGAGGGAAGTGCGAATGAGTGGACTTCCGTCCCGGGCGCCACGATACCGTTCACTGAGTGCCGTTGCATTGGGAACCCACTGAGCGCTTGGGGTCTTGTGAAGTTCGGCGCGTAATGCCACCGTCAGGCGGGCTGGAAGTTCAATCATGGTGTGGCGGTCGGTACAGGGACTGCCGTTACCGTCGGCGGTACGGGGGTGACGGTCGGTGGAACTGCGGTTGGCGGCACAGGAGTCGCAGTCGGCGGGACACTCGTCGCTGTGGGCGGCACAACAGTGTTCGTAGGAGTGCGCGTGTGTGAGTACGTGCGGGTAGCGGAAGGTATTGCAGTGACACTGGGTGTTTTGGTTGCTGTTATGGTCAGTGTCTGGGTTGCCGTAGCAGTAGTGTTCTGCGTGGCTGTGGCTGTTTCGCTTGGCAATGCCGTCATGCTCGGAGTCTCGGTAGGGGGTAACGGAGGACTCGTCGGCGCGCTGGTAACGGCGGGCAGGGACGTCTGTGTTGGAGGAATGAGTGTTGGTTTTTTGGTGCGTGCAGGCTTTTGAGTGGGGATTGCGGTATCATTCGCAATCGTCGGCAGAATCACAATCGGTTGCACCGTCGCCGATGTAGCGCTCAGCACATCAGTAGGTGACAGTGTCGGGGTGCTCGTCGTCGTTTGCGTGGGAGTGATTGTTGGTATCTGTAGGGAAGCCGCCTGCGAACGAACCAGCAAAAAAGCGGCAATGAGGATACCGACAGCGACTGGCGCAATGATAGAGAGCGGGAGACTGGCAGCAATCGAAGCAGGCCGAAGTGGCGCATTGCTGCGCGCTTCGAGTATATTGCGCTTACGTGGCGCTGTAGGTGACCCCGTCTGGTAGGGTGGCGGAGCAGCATTGAGTTCGCGGGTGGTGTCGATATCGGATTCGATCATGCGCGTTGAGCGCGGGGATTCGTTGCGTGGTCGTGCCAAACCAGCGACCATCGACGCTGCAGTTGTGCTGACGGGGAGTTCTGCAAACGCAGCATCGATGGCCATCGAAAACGCAATACCGGTCTGATAGCGGTCCTTTGGATCTTTGGAGAGTGCTTTGTGCAGAACCGCGACGAGTCCCTCCGGCAGACCATGACTAAACACCGGCAATGGTGGGGGTGATTTTTGCGCGTGAGCGACAATGAGCTCGGGAGTATTGCCAATAAAAGGCACTTCACCTGCAAACATTTCGTAGGCGCTTACGGCAAGCGAATACAGGTCGGTGCGCTGGTCTACCTGTATGCCAGATACTTGCTCCGGCGACATGTATTCCGGGGTACCCATGAATAGTCCGGTCTTGGTGAGGCGGCCCGAGTCATCATCAGTAGACACCGATATTCCGAAATCGGTCAGCAGGATGCGACCGTTCTGATCGATGAGGATGTTTTGCGGCTTAATGTCGCGATGAATCGCGCCGCGAATATGAGCGTAGTCGAGTGCAAGTGCAACCGCGCGAATCAGTATCGCGACGGCTTCGCCGGGCAGAGCCCCTCGTTCACTGATGACGGCATAGATGCTGCGGCCGTCGATGAATTCCATGGCGAGGTACTGTATACCTTCGGATTCACCGACGTCAAAGAGTGTGACGATATGCGGATGTTGGAGCGCAGCGACGATTTTGCCTTCGCGTCGGAAGCGAGCCGAAAATTCGGGGTCACTGGCGAGTTGCGGTGACAGAACTTTGAGTGCAACTGAACGACCGAGGATGGTGTCGGTTGCACGATACACGCGTGCCATACCGCCACGTCCGATTTCGGCATGGATTTTGTACCGTTCAAATCGCCGCCCAACTAAATTCAGCACTAGTCATCCTTCAACATGACGACGATATGGTATAATCGTCGTTAATGCTGTCATTGTAGCACATGACTTTTTTATTACACGCCGAATCCCGCATCGACATGCACTGCGTCCGACAATAGGAGGCACCACGTGATACATACGAATCCCGTACCCATGTTGCGTATTCGCCATCCCGAAATCAGTGAAGTGCAGATCGAATGGCACCGCGATACCATCACCATCGGTCGTGATCAGCAAAACGACATTGTCATTACGCACCCTTTGGCATCACGTCGTCATGCAACGCTCGAGCACGACGCACATGGGTATTTGGTGCGTGACCTCAATAGTACCAACGGTACGTTTGTAAATGGTCAGGTCATCTCAGAATTGATGCGATTGAACAGCCAAGATGTGATTCTGGTTGGTGCGACCGAAATAGTATTTATCGATCCCGAAGCGACACAAAAAGGTGAGTTGCCCAATTTCTCTACACGACGCACGCCTGAGGGTGATATCCAAATCGACGATGGAGCCAAAACCGTTCAGATAAAAGGTGTCTTATTGGACCCACCATTGACGGTCAAAGAATTCCAGTTGTTGCATTTGTTGCACCGCCGTAATGGCAATGTAGTGAGCAAAGAAGACATCGCCAAAGACATATGGGATTACGAAGTATATGACTTCAATGCCATTGATGCACTGGTCTACCGGGTCCGGCAACGCATCGAGTCAGACCCAGCGGAACCGAAGTTTTTGGTGACCGTACGTGGATTTGGGTATAAGTTGGTCATGAACAGCGACGCCTAAGATAGGTGTTGCAGCCACGAAGGAACCATAATGGCAGAGGTACAACTATCCGCAGCGCCGCGACTCCGTGGCGCTCTTTCTGTGCCCGGGGACAAATCGATTTCTCACCGAGCGGTGATGTTTAACGCGATTGCCGAAGGTAAAGCCGAGATTACGCATTTTTTGATGGGTGCAGATTGCCTGTCGACGATTGCTTGCTTCCGGGCAATGGGTGTGCAGATTGATCAATGCGTAGACCGAGTAGTGGTCCATGGGGTTGGATTGCGGGGTTTGCGTGAGCCGGCCGATGTGCTCGATTGCGGGAATTCAGGCACCACGCTGCGCTTGATGACCGGTCTGTTGGCAGGAATAGATGGTATGTATGCGGTGATGACGGGGGATGCTTCGTTGCGTTCGCGACCACAACGCCGTATTGTTGACCCACTTCGTGGACTAGGGGCAACCGTCGACGGTCGACAAAACGGGGCATTGGCTCCATTGAGTGTACGCGGCGCCACCCTTCATGGTGGGTCATACGACCTCAAGATTGCCTCCGCCCAGGTGAAAAGCGCCGTCTTGTTGGCTGGATTGTCTGGTGATGGCGTCATGACTGTGACCGGCCGGACAGATGGGCGTGATCACACAGAGCGTATGTTGACGGGAATGGGTATTGATGTGCAGACACGCGGCAGCGTGGTGACGTTGACTCCGCCCGTCCACCCTGTATTCCCCTATGCATTGTCATTACGTGTCCCCGGTGACCCGTCGTCTGCGGCATTCTGGTGGGTAGCGGCAGCGATTCATCCCAATGCCGAGATAACCACCACGGGGGTGGGAATGAACCCCACGCGTGTCGGTGCGCTCGAAGTGCTCCGGCAAATGGGAGCACAGATTACCGTCAGTAACGCACGTACCGAGGGCAGTGAACCGGTGGCAGACGTGACGGTCAGCTCATCGAGTCTGCGCGCAACCACCATCCACGGCGCGATTATTCCACAACTCATCGACGAAATTCCCGTGCTGGCAGTGGCGGCTGCAATGGCGGTTGGGCAAACCATCATCGCCGATGCAGCAGAACTCAAAGCAAAAGAAACCGATCGGATTAGCACGGTGGTGACGGCGCTGCAGGCAATGGGTGTGCGGATTGAGGCGACTGCAGATGGAATGATTATCGACGGTCGCGGCGCGCTGGATGGTGCAACGGTCGACAGTCATGGCGATCACCGCCTTGCGATGGCATGGGCGATTGCTGCGCTGGTTGCGCGCAGCGAAATGACGATTCGAGGGAGCGAAGCAGTCGATGTCTCGTACCCCGAATTTTGGCGTGATCTGGCGGCAATAGCCGAGTAAGGATAGACACATGAAGATTCTCGTCACCGGTGGGGCTGGGTATATTGGCAGTGTCGCAAGTGCTGAGTTATTGGCTGCCGGCCACGAGGTCGTGGTCGCCGATAATTTGTATCAAGGCCATCGCGAAGCAGTGCACCCCGATGCCGCATTCGTGCAGGTAGATTTGTGCGATGAAGCTGCGGTCCAGCAGCTGTTTGTCGCACATCGTGGCATCGATGCTGTGATGCATTTTGCGTCGTACACGCTGGTGGGCGAAAGTATGCAGAACCCCGCAAAATATCTGCGCGACAATACGGTGGCCGGAGTCAACCTTGTCGATGCAGCAGTCAAAGCAGGTGTAGAGCGATTCATTGTTTCTTCGACGGCGAATCTGTTCGAAGAACCCGAGTCGATGCCCATTGAGCCAGAAAACAAAATCGTTCCTGGCTCCCCGTATGGTGAGTCCAAGTTCATCCTCGAGCGCACGTTACATTGGTACGAGCGGATCTATGGCATCAAATATGCCTGTTTGCGCTACTTCAATGCAGCGGGTGGCACCCCGCACCGCGGTGAAGATCACACACCTGAATTACATTTGATTCCGGTGGTCCTTCAAGTAGCCCTCGGTCAACGTGCGCACATTACGTTGTTCGGTGGCGATTATGCGACTCGCGACGGCACCTGTGTACGCGATTATGTGCATATCGTCGATTTGGCATCGGCACATATCTTGGCGCTAGATGGCATCGCTCGATTAGGAAGCCGCAAATACAACTTGGGGAATGGCGATGGCTTCACTAACCTCGAGGTGGTCCAAGCTGCACGACGCATTACCGGCCACGCTATCCCCTGTAGTGTTGGTGATCGACGCCCGGGCGACCCGGCAATTCTGATTGCATCAGCGACCAAAATTCGCACTGAACTCGGCTGGCAGCCCAAATACCCGAGCATCGATGACATCATCGGCAGCGCATGGGAATGGCATCGGACTCATCCACACGGGTATCGGAGTTAGGAGAGAGTAGTCAGTAGTCAGTAGTTTTACGTGATGAAAAAAGCAATCAGCCCTTTCGGCGCACGCGCTGAACGGGCTGTCCTATTCGATTCACAGAGAAGGTGCGTTCCGTGTGTGTCGGTGTGCCATGAACCGCTGAAGGATGTACCGACGATGACTGCGTGTGTCGCTGCAAGAGGCAAAGGTTCTCCGAATTATCGAGGGCTGGATTCTTGACGCAGAGGCAAGAATTGGATAGCAGCCTCATCTGCAGCAGCAATGTTGGTATGCACTAGGCACATCATGATTCACGGGTGGTTATGCCTCATTTCGTCCCAGTTTTCACATACTGCACGAACTGATTGTAGTCACGGATATAGTCATCGGCATCGTAGTAATCAGATGCAAAAACCAACAGAACCGCGTCTGCCGAATAGCGGTATTGAATTCCCCAGGTGAGCGGAGGAAGGTAGAGCCCCACGTGTGGCCGGTCGAGGATGAACTCTTGGCGATTGGTGCCATCGTCGGCGACGACGGCTACGCTGCCTGCGACCGCAATGAGGAACTGGTGGCAGGCTATATGGGCATGCTCACCGCGGGTTTCGGCAGTGGGGACTCCGAGCACGAGGAAGTACCGTTTGGGGGCAAACGGGATGTCGCGCAGAAACTCGCCCACAGACAGTGATCCGCGCATATCGGGCACGTACTTGAGTGTCGAGAGGGTCACGTTGTTGACTGCGCTAGCAATTGTGGTCGTGTCGCTCACACGGGTCTGAGCGACACCGTGCTGGTAGAGCGGGGTGTCGACATAGCCCACGATTTTGGCCGGATTCCCCATCACCACTGCTTTGGGTGGAACCGACGTCGTCACCACGGAACCATGATTGATACGGGCACGTGCGCCGATGACGACATCGCCGTAGATCGTACAGTTTGCGCCAATCCAGACATCGTCTTCG
Organism: Thermoflexus hugenholtzii JAD2; assembly: GCA_945881915.1. Classification (GTDB taxonomy): domain Bacteria; phylum Chloroflexota; class Chloroflexia; order Chloroflexales; family Roseiflexaceae; genus UBA965. The sequence goes on from CAMCVW010000028.1 coordinate 26,705, forward strand.
ATACGCGAGGAGCGAGCCTCACCGGCCAAAACAACGGAATTTGCACCGATGGTGATGCGCTGACCGAGCGTGACGCCGGGTTCCACATAGGCACCGGGCAACAGTACGATGTCTGGATTGGTCGGCATGGGGGGCTCCTCGTCTGGGTGCAGCTACTTCAAGAAAATCTCGATTACCGGTACCACTACGTCGGGTTTGATGATGGGTACTTGGAATGCTAAGGGGACCTGGTCCGCATACCCGCCCATCCCGGCCCAACTGGCTTCGCCCACAGCACCGAAGTGGACTTCACTGCCGTCGTGCAGGAATTGCGCATAGGCAACTTGATCACCCAATCCGGGGCAATAGATGTCGCGGAATGGCCAGGCAAAAATATGCAAGTAGAGGCGATTGGTCTGCGCATTATAGGTGTAGCGGCAGTCAGTGGGTTGCGTCATACCATCGGGCATCGCGCCACAGCCGTAGATGGATTTGCTGTGCAGGCGCATCCAATCGGCAATGCCTTCGAGGCGGTCGATGGCGCGCTGGTCGAACAGTCCACGCGCAGTTGGTCCCACATTGAGAAGAAGATTCCCACCCTTGCTTACGCCGTCGACGAGCATGCGTACGAGCATGTCGACACTCTTCCAGTCGTGTTCGTCGCGGTAGTACCCCCACGAGCCGCTGAATGTCTGGCAGGCTTCCCAGACCACGGGTTTGCCGTCAGCCCCGCGCAGTCCGCCCGCGGGCTGGAATTGCTCGGGCGTGACAAAATCACCCACATCGGGCAGGTCGAGGCGATTATCAACGAGCGCATGCGGCTGCAACTCTTGCACAATGGCATAGAGCTCTTCGGATTGCCAATCTTGGTGCCCTTTGCCATCCTCGCCTGGGTACGAGAAGTCGAACCAAAACAGATCGATTTTGCCATATTGGGTACAGAGTTCGAGAACTTGGTTGCGCATGTATTCGGCATATTTGCGCATATCTCGGAGGGGATTGCGGGCTCGTTCGGCCGCGTTATTGCGCATGGGATGAATGCGGTCGATGGTAAACTCGGGATGGTGCCAGTCTATCAGCGAGTAGTAAAAGCCGACTTTTATCCCTTCGGCCCGGAAGGCATCGACCGTCATGCGGATCAAGTCTTTTTGGTAGGGGGTATTGCTGATGCAATAATCGGTGTGTACCGTGGGCCACATGCAGAAGCCATCGTGGTGCTTTGTGGTAATGACAAAGTACTCCATCCCAGCACGTTTTGCCATGCGAGCCCATGCGATGGGATCAAACAAATCAGGATCGAAGTGCTCAAAGTGCTTCTGGTAGTCGGCAATACTGATTTCTTCGCGGCTCCGGATCCACTCGTGTCTGGCCGGCATTGCGTAGAGCCCCCAGTGAATAAACATGCCAAAACGATCGTGGACGAACCAGCGGGAGTCGGGTTTGGTAAAGCGTGACGTCATTGTCGTTCCCTTCTAAGCATCAGTTTAGCGTGCCAGTGTCTCGGGAGTGTCCAGTGTACGCAGTTCTGGGACTTTGAGGGCTGTCCCGGTCACCAGTCCCACACACAGGATACCGCCAATCAGGACGGCGAGTGGTACACCAATGATACTTGCCGTAATGCCTACCACGAATTCCCCCAGTTGTGGTCCACCCGCCACAAAAATCATGTTGACGGCAGTCATCCGCCCACGCAGGTCGTCAGGGGTCAGCAATTGGCGCAACGTGCCACGAATAATCATGCTGATGGTGTCGGCTGCGCCGGACAACACAAGCGCAATAAGTGTGAGTGGAAACCAACTCGACGCCCCGAAAACGGCCATCGAAACGCCAAAAATGGCCACAGAAATGAGTAGTACGGGACCTTGTTTGGTGATGCGCCGCGATGACAACAACACTGCGGCTGCGACTGCGCCGACCGATGGTGCTGCGCGCATCAAACCGTACCCTTCGGCACCGACGCCCAGTATCTCGTTGGCAAAAATCGGCATTAGTGTGGTAGCCGCACCGAAGAACGTTGCAAAAAAGTCAAGCAGCATGGTTGATGACATGATCCGGTGTTTGAAGACGAATTTGAGCCCCTCGAACGCATCCTTCATCTGAACGGGTGGTCGGGTCGACACCACTAGTACGGGTCGCATCATCACTGCTGCAGCGACCACGGCCAAGTAAGACGCAGCATCGATCCAATACAACGGCACAACGCCATAGATCGAAATCAAGATGCCCGCTATCGATGGCCCCAAAACGGTAGCCAGCTGCCACGAAATAATGCCGGCGCTCATCGCTTGTGAGAGCATGGGTGCGGGCACCAGTGCCGGGATGAGTGCTTGGCGCGCGGGCATCTCGAACGCAGATGAAATAGCAGTGACCACCACCATCGCATACACGATTAAGAGATTTGGTGTTTCTAAACTGCCTGCGAGTGCCAGAATGATTGACGCAAACAATGCGATGAACGACGTAACCATAATGACTTTGCGTCGCTCGAAGCGATCAGCTGCGACGCCTGCAAATAACGCAGACAAGGTCATCGGGATGACACGCATGAGTCCGATGGTGCCGAGCGCGAGGGCAGGATTGAGACCTTGTTTGGTGGCGATTTCGTAGACTTGCCAGTCGACTGCCACCATACGCATCTGCGAACCAGTGATCGAAATCAGCTGCCCCGTCCACAGGAGACGGAAATCGCGAAACTTCATCACATCGAGAAATCCGGCCTGACGTTCCATTATGCAATTCCATTAAACTGAATGAACAGATTATACCCCTTATGGTGCGAACCATGGCTTGTGACACCATCATACAGCGCGCGCATTCCACTAACCATGCGTTAGTCACATATACAGAAACCCCGCCCATGCATGCATGGATCGGGGTTATTGGCGGGGAGAGAGAGATTTGAACTCTCGAAGGGTTGCCCCTTACGGAATTTCCAATTCCGCGCACTAAGCCACTATGCGACCTCCCCAGATGGAAAAACAGCCAGCCTAGGGCTGGCTGTTCTGCTGGTGCCAAGTACCGGGCACGATCCGGTGACCTCGTGTTTTTCAGACACGCGCTCTACCAACTGAGCTAACTTGGCATATGGACTGGTGGGCGATGACGGGCTCGAACCGCCGACACCCTCGGTGTAAACGAGGTGCTCTACCAACTGAGCTAATCGCCCTGACCAAGAGGGTGTGTGGTGCCGAGAATGGGACTTGAACCCATACGAGCATTGCTGCTCACTAGCCCCTCAAACTAGTGCGTCTGCCAATTCCGCCACCTCGGCAACTGAACGGTATTATAGACGCCAGGAAGGGCGTTTGTCAAACCGAGTTTTAAACTGCACGATTGGCGCAATACAGTGCCGTGACGCCTACAAGAATCGGCGGTCTTGTGTGCTTGGGATGAGGTCCCGAAACGCGCCGCAGGGGAAGCTCCGTTCACGGACCAAAGAAAAATCCTCCCGCTCAAGCGGGAGGATTGGGTGGCTGGGGTACAAGGATTCGAACCTCAACTGTCTGATTCAGAGTCAGATGTACTACCGTTATACTATACCCCACCAAGGTCAAGTGGTGCCGATGAAGAGATTCGAACTCTTACGAAGTCACCCTCACTACGCCCTGAACGTAGCGCGTCTGCCAGTTCCGCCACATCGGCACAGCCACTTGATACTCAGTTACTGTACACGATAGACGGACCGTTTGTCAAATCGAGTTGGCGCTCTGTGGCGTGTGGAATGCCTTTGCACCATGATATTCTGCGCTAGCGGAATGTCACCACACTGAACGATTCTGGGATATGCGAGTCGTAGACGCCGTGTGGATTCAGACTCCAGCCGGGGTTTTGTGGAAGATTGGCACCATGAACCTGGAGTGCTTCGAAGCGCGAAAAATCGCAACGCAGCGTTTTCCCTGGCTCTGGCGTGAACGCTCCCGAGGCGAACATAAATCCGATGCTCTGCCAGGGAATGGCGAGTTCTACGGTCCACCCTTTGTCGACGTCGCTATGGTTATTGATGGTGCCTTGTACCTGCGTGCCACAGCGGAGCCCCGGCAGATCATAGTCGAGAAATCCCCATCTTCGGCCGCGGGGATGTTTGCCATAACGGAAGTCTTGGAAGCCGCCGAGTATGTCGACGTTCCGTTCGTAGACATCGAATTCAGAGCGATCGAAGCGTCCGCCTTTTTTGTGCGCATCCTGCCATATGAAAAAGCATTCGTAGAGGGTACCGTAAGAATTTACCTCGAGCTCGTAGTAACAATCATCCCCACCAATGAAAATTTCGATATCGTTATCGAACCAAATGAAGCTGTCACGTTCGGTCATGGTTGCAGATACGAACGGTTCTTCGACCCAGTATCCCACGTAGAGGTGAGTGTCATCATAGAGGCAGGCCACACGCGTGTCATAGATAGCTGGTGCACCACTCACCATATCGACAAAACGGGGCGAGCGCCGTGCGTTCGTCCAGACTGCTTTGGTCAAATCGCCATCGATGGTAATCGGGACAGGGGTACGGAACGCATCGATGTGGGTCAGTTGCTCGGGGCCGATGCCGTAGGACGTCATAGTCATGCTCCTTGTGATGGGTATCGCTATTATACGGAGTTCCTGTGTCGCCGCTGTGCGGCAAAAACACCAATGAATCACGACTGCAGGGTACATAGCGAGACAGACCGATCCGAAAAAGGAAGCCTCCCCCGTCATCCTGACCGTTTCGCATTCCGTCGATCAAAGAAAAAACCGCAGACCTGTCTGGAACACCAGCTGATAAGGCGTGCTGTATTCGGATGACATCCATTACCCACGCTCTGTCGACAAAACCAAAACCGCCACCGTCGGACGACGGCGGCGGTTTTCACCTGCAAGTCACTCTGTGGGAGGGGTCAGTTGCGCCAACATACCCCCGTCGGCGTGAATGGCAGCGCCGAGCACAAATCCGGCAGCGTCGCTCGCCAACCAACAGATGACCTGCGCAATATCGTCAGGTTGGCCGACCCGCCCGATGGGCTGCACCCGTGCCCAGCCAGCAAGGCTTGCTTCGACCCCGTCACCGTGCGCAATATCGCTCCGCAGCATGGCGGTATCGATGGCGCCAGGGACGACACAATTGGTGCGAATGCCGAGTCTCCCATAGTCCATTGCCATTTGCCGTGTCAACGAGACCACCCCGCCTTTCGAGGCGGCATATGCAGCGATATTGGAAGTCGTTGCGAACGAATGCGGTGATGCGAGATTGATAATCGCTCCTGCGTGTTGCGCCAACATGGTGGGTAACACCGCAGCACTACACAAGAAAATGCTGCCCAGGTTTGTATTGAGAACGCGTTGCCACTCGACCCAACTCGTCAAATGTAGGGGTTTGCTCAAAAGGATCCCGGCATTATTAACCAGTACATCCACGCGACCATACCGATCAAGCACTGCGGCGACCATCATCTGGACGGAATGTTCGTTCGACACATCGCAGATGTGCACCATGTGCGCGCTCGGATCAGCAGTCTGTGCGAGGGTTGCACGTGCCGCGGATTCGTTGATGTCGGTTATCACGACCGCATCCTGTTGTGTTGCGAAGCGCAACGCGGTTGCCTGGCCGATCCCCGAACCTGCGCCGGTGACAATCACTACACGGGTCATGCGGTACTCCTTCTGGACGTCATGGTGGTGGAAAACTGATTTCTCGGGGTGAATCGTTCATCCTGCGCGTGGTGCCTCGGGGCGTTGGATGGCGGACCACAGCTCTTGCATGGTCGTATTTGTACGCAGCAGCTCTGTCAGCGTGCCCGTTCCGACGACGCGGCCGTCGGCTACGACGATGATAGTATCAGCCGCTTCGACGATGGCTGGCCGCGTACTACTCGCGAGGATCGTTCTGGATTGATGCTGACGAAGGTTCTGCAAAATACGTGCCTCGGTAGCGCTGTCGAGTGCACTGCTGACGTCGTCGATGATCAACAGCTCGGATTGCACGAGCAGTGCCCGCGCAAGTGCCACACGTTGGCGCTGCCCTCCCGATAGGCGGACCCCACGCGGACCCACAATGGTGTCGAGCCCAGCAGGCATTTGCGCAATGTCCTCTGTGAGCATGCTGGAGGTGATGACCGCAGGGAGCGCACCCCCATTGCTTCCAAAACAGATGTTCTCACGCAAGCTGGCGCTCAACAGAAACGGAAGCTGAGCCACCGCTGCAACGGGTGCGCCACGGAGTGAATGGCAGCGCTGTGTATTCCAGACGAAGTCACCCGCAGCGGGATCGAGCAACCCAGCGCACAGATCCAACAGCGTACTCTTGCCACTGCCGATATGCCCGGTCACGACGGTGAAGCTCCCACGGGTGATGTTGAGTGAGACATCCGTGATGCCACGACCATCTGCGTGCAGATAGGATACGCCACGCACCTGTAGCTGCGCAAGTGGTTCAAACGGCACGCGTTGCGCACGTCTCTGTGATGGGCTAAGCCACCAGCCTCGTGGGGTAATCAGCGCTGCGGGGCGCTGCGGCAAGGCGTCGGTCAGACGTTCAATCGATACGCGTTGTTGGGCATAGTCGCCAATGAATGTCGCCCAGGTCTGGGGTAGGCTGGCCACGATACTCAGACCGCTGAAAAAAACCAACAAATCGCCGACCCCGATGCGCAGTGCCGCGACTTCAGGAACCGCGTACCAGAGGCACAGCGCACTGGAGATAGCAACGCTCACATCGACCATGTTACTGGTCGATAGTTGCTCGTAGGCGGTCTTGGCGAGTGCGTTGCGCCGACGTTGTGTGCCCAGAGCCTTTACCTTCGAGACAAAGACTGACTGTAATGCAAGGATACGGATGGATTGCGCTTTGCCGACGATGGTCCCGATCAGGACGCTGTACGCATCGTCGAGCTTTCCTTCGGCATAACGGTAGTACAAATAGACACGCCAAAATGCCAATGCAGCCATTCCTTGCAGCAGTAACGGCATCATCGCCAGCAGGCTCAGTGGTGCATCGACCTGCCACATGACGATGAATGCGCTACTCGCCGCGATGCTCGTTCCGACGACCTCAGGGAGCCACAGGGGGAAGTCTGCAACTTCACCGGCGTCGTCACGTAAGCGGTTCAGCCCTTCCAGTGGCTGGACGGGCGATGCGGCTGCACCGGGACGATCGAGTGCACTGGCCACGGTGTTGAGTTGGAGTGTGCCCATGGCGCGATACCGGAACGTGATGTTGGTCCAACACTCGAGCAACAGACACCCCAATCGGACCAGACTGACTGCTGCATACGCAGCCACAAACCACCACACCGTGGTCCGCTGGACGGGAATACCAAATGCATTGAAGAATTCCTGCTCGATGAGCAAAACTCCAAACGGCGCAAAAAAAGTCACAATCCGTGCCAGGCTATAGCTGACGAACGGTAACGGCGACAGACGAATCATTGCAGCGGTGAACTGCGGGGTGGAAATCTTCATAGCACACCACGCAATTCGCGAGCGCGGAGTTGCGCATACTGGCTGTTTGGAGCAGAAGAAAGCTCCTCAGGTGTTCCCTGCTCGACGATCTCTCCGCTAGACATAACCACGACAACATCTGCATGTTCAATGGTTGAATAACGGTGGGCGATGGTGATGGTCGTGCGTTCCTTTGTGAGTAATTGGGTCGCCTGTTGGAGGAGGCGTTCGGTGTGTGGATCGACGTGGGCACTGGCTTCGTCCAAGATGACGAGACCAGGTTGACGCAATGCAACGCGTACCACTGCGACTAATTGTGCTTCGCCGGGGGTGAGTTCGCGATGACCGCCCCCGAGGATGGTATCCAGACCGCCGCTAAAGCTGGCATACCAGCGCTCGAGACCAAGTGCCGCAATCTGAAGGTCAATGGCTGAGTCGGTAATGCTGGCATTGTATGCAACCAAGTTTTCACGGAGTGTTGCAGGGAACACGTCAATGTCTTGGGTGATGACGCCGACACGCTGCCGAAGGGACGCCTCGCTCACGTCAACGAGGGGAATTCCGCCAATCCGAATCATGCCGGAGTCCGATTGTTCGAGGTTGGCAATCAGGCGACCCAACGTCGTTTTGCCACTGCCGGTACGACCGATAATCGCGACATGCAGTCCGGCCGGGATGCTGAGGGTGGTACCTGCAAGGGAAAATCCGTCGTTTTCGGGGTAGGCAAAGGTCACTCCCTCTAACTGGACCGAGAGTGCACCAGCAGGTAAACGTACCCCACGGTCTGCACGGATAGTCGGCGATGCGAAGATTTCGTCACAGCGCGAGAACGCAGCGAGCGCTTGTTGCAATGCAGCATATTCTGTGCCGAACGTCGTCATTGGCCCGTTCAATAGGCGTACATACACCAGGAGTGCGACCGCATCACCGACGCTTGCGGTCCCTGCGCGGTAGCGCCAGATGACGATGACCGCTGCGAGTACCCACCCCGCCGCGTTGACAATGCCTGCAGCGATAGCGCCCCACTGGCTTTGCATGCTCGCACGTCGATGCGTCTCGAGCCGTGAGGTCAGACGAGGTACGAGAATCTCATACGCGAATTGCGGTGCCTGTACTGACTGCAGTGCTGGTATCGCAGCGAGTGTCTCTTCGAGCGTGTCGAACGCCGCGGCATCTGCACGACGCTCATCCTCCCACAACGCGGCATTGGTATGCTGTGTAGGTGCCACGATGAGCACTCCAGCGACGATGTATACAGCCAATACTGCTGCCGTTCCTCCATCCGAGGCGACGACGATGCCGCACACCGTCACCACGACGACCCCCGCTCGGAGGAATTGTGCGCTGCTCAGCGCAAACACACCGGATACTGCGTTGATATCTGCTTCGAGGCGTTCGGTCAGTTCGCCGATTCCATGGCTGCGAAAGAACGCCACCGGTTGCGCCACGAGATGCTGCACCAACGCGCTTCGTAACGCATTCGTGCCAGCCCAACTGGTGTGTGTTGCGAGTAAGCTACAGAGCCACAACAAAATCTGTACCAATATCGCAGCTAATGCGTACCAGAGAATCATCACGCTCGAAACCGTCGTGCTGACGGCACTATCGATGAGCGTGCCCAGCAGGGCAGGGAGTTGCGCCTGTGACCAGCCTGCCAAAACGGTCAGAATCAGGAGGATGCTCAGAAACGAACTGTTGCCGAGCAGGGTGCGTAGACTCGCTGACGATACATACCGTTGCATACTACTCCTGGGAACGGGTATAGAAAAGACGTTGATTTTCGGATAACAGTGCCTGAGCGATACGGATTGCCGCGGGTATTTTGAGTGTGCCGGCATCGACCTCGGCCCGAAGCGTGCGGTTCATCCATGCACGCAGTTGCAACGAGAACCCGACGGTCTGCGTAGGCAAAAAAGCATCCCCGCCGAAGCCGAATAACTTGTTGATGGGTACGGTGTGAATCCAGCGGCGTACAAAAGCGCCGCTCGTCACCGGATCGATACTCCATGCCCAACACAGGTCGACATAGACGTTTGCGTAGTGCTTGGCGAGACTGAGCAGCTCATCCTGGAATGGGTAGCCGATGTGCATACACACAAAGCGTGCTGCAGGGAATGCCCGCAAGAGCGGAATGAGCAGTCGCGGCGAAATCCATTCGAGCGGCATGTTGCCATTCCCTGCATGGTGACCGGTGTGAATCTTGATGGGCAGCTGCGCCGTACAGGCAGCATCCACGATGACAGCAAACGCCCAGTCCCCCAGAAGAATAGCATGGTGCGACGACAACGGCACGCCAGCCAGGTGCTGTGCGCAAACGGCTTCAACCGCTTCATCGCTGACGGCACTCCACGCTAACGTGCGTGTATAAGCGTGCTGTGTCTTGATTGCAACGACATCTCTTGCGTGCTTTTGGATGAGCGTCTGCAGTGCAGTTCGATAGGAAGCGATGTTGGTAATCGCTATTTCGGTGTGGAGTGCCAACGCTGCAAAAGATACACTGCCATCGACGATGGTTTGGACATTCAGGTCGTAGTGTAGTGCAGGAACCTCTGTGGTCACCGGTGGCTGCCAGGTGAAGGCATCAATCTGCACGTGACTCAGATTCGCCAGTGTCATCAGCTTCTGATAACCAGCGATGCCCGTGTATTGTGCATGCAACGCAGCTGCCGCTTCAAGAGACGTGGCATCCAGATGGTTGATTTCATACAACGCATGGGCTGAAAATCGCACGGCTTCGCCGTACCCCGTGTATTGGCAGTGCGCCCAAAACGGTGCGATGAGTGCCCAGCGGGCAGCAATGTCGTGATTGTGTTGATCCAAAAACGCATCCAGAGTGGAGTAGGAGCACCCCGCACTGATGAGGTCGTGCTGGATGTAGGCGTGCATACCAAACAACGCAGTGATGATATCGGGGTTCAGTGCGGCGTATGCTGCGGGCGTGATGAGGTGTTCGTGCGTGTCGTAGATGGCAATCTGGTCAATGGCTTGTTTGAGGAGGGACATACAGGCCTCCAGTGGGGTTGCTATGGAATCGACCGCTGCATACGCTGCTAGTCGCAGATGCGTTCTTTTTGCCAATGGAGCGATTCATCCCAAGGCGAGAGGGGTGTTCCCCGTTGCAACCAGTAATATTTGAGTGCTGTTTCGGGCCAGTCACGATAGATATCGTCCCAACCTGCAACCTGCATGTGCGGCACGAGCGATTTCGCTTCGATGTCCTCGCTAGCCGGCTGGAAACGGAAGTCGCACGACAATCGCACCGTGTCGGGTTGCTGATGTGGGAGCGATTTGTGGAGCAAACAACTGTTAAACGTCAGGACGTCGCCCATTTCATAATCATGTTCAATCCACGGCAGGTCGACATCGCACAGATTTGTTTCGAGGTTGCCGGCACCTTCGGCGGCACGTACGGTGAGTACGCCCAAAGCGTGAGAACCGTGCAGCACGGTCAACCCGCCGAGTGCGCGCGGTACATCGCCCACCGGGAGCCAGCAGGTCCAGGTATCACGCGTGCCTTGGATGTGGATGTAGTCTTGGTGCATGGGGGTGGGGCGGAACGATGGACAGGGAATCATCATCCGTGCGATGGTGCGTGGATGCGGCAATACCGCCTCGCCGAACAATGTCTCATATAGGCTGATTAATCGTGGATGGTGTTGGAATTGCTGGAATGTCTGGTGCGTTTGTAACGCACGGTAGGCGGCTTCGTCGACGCCCGTCCCACCCCACGATTCGAGGTTCGCCACCGCTTCTGCGTCGACGCGCGCACGGTCGCGTGCGGATCCTGAATCGAGCCAACCGCGTTCCGCGATGATGTCAAGCATGACGTCGCGCAGCGCTTGGACATCTGTTTTAGGGAGGAGTTGTTTGAAGAACAAATATCCATCTGCAGCTGCCCGCGCGCGCAATGCGATAGGATCAGCAAACAGAGTGGTAGAATCGCGAAATCCGACGATGGTTGCAGGTGTGTGCGTCATTGCAGTGCTCCTGTAAGTGATGTGCGGATTATAGCATTACATGCATTTCTTGATGCATAGTGCTCGATTTGATGATGCGGGAAAACTATGGTGCCTGAATGGTCACCCGGCACAAGACAGTATTATTGGTCTTGAGGTCTGGCCCCCAGATGAATTGCGCGCTGGGGTCCCAGCTAATTTCGTCGTAGCCGTCTTTGGGTCTGACCACACGCGCATCATAGATAATCGCAGCTTGCCAACTCGACTCATCAAACCCCTGCGTCATCCAACCGTCTGGCTCAGGCAAGATCGCATTGGTACAGGCGCCTTGGCCAGCGACCGGATTTGCTTCGGCTGCACAGGAAGGGTCGAGGGGTGCGATATGGATGGGAATACACTTCCAGCTACTATCTGTGACCGCAATTCGTTTGCCGGTGGCTGTATCACTGAATTGTGCAATAAAGCCGCCGTCACCGATTTGTTGGCGTTCGGTCCCGATATACTCCAGGCCAGTGTCGTCTTGGATGTAATCTTTGAGCACGACGTTGAGGTAGAGTGGATATGTCGCCGCAAACGAAAAGACTTCGCTGTTGAAGGAGCGTTCTGTCGTAATCGATACCGAGTCTTCTTTGAACAGCGTCTCGTCGACGTAGAGCGCAAACCAGTTATCTGACCACACTTCGGCAGTGATTGTTTGTGCTCCTGGTGTGGCATTGGCTTCGAACGCCTCTGCAGGGGGCGCATCGGCAGGAGTCGTCGGTGCGTTGATGCGATCTTCTGAAGGCGGGGGAGGTGCGCCACTCATTCGACCACAATTCGTCAATACGAGTAACGCGAGGAGGCAGAGAGTCAAATGCCGCATGATGTTTTCCTTAAAAAATCTAATACTTTTTATTATACGCGATGCACGAGACTCCATTTTCGAATGATTAGCGGGTGCGTGTGCGTGTTTTTCTCTTTGTCGATGTGACGGCTCATGCCGAATCACGTCCACATTCATGATTCAACTTTCGTGTCAACGCATGGGTGTGCAGTAAAATGCTCAGTTTCACTGTGCCAACGGGATGATTGTGCAATTCAAATGCTTGACAAGTGTTCCCCTGTTCGGAAGGCTCGTGCAGTAACATCCAGCTAATTTGCTGCGGACGATCATGAGGAGAAAAAACAGACGTAGCTTCAAAATGCACCCATGTAGCTTCGGCGCAACGGAGTAAAATCTGGTCTCTTCGTTTTGCTCAATCCAACAAGGCAACAGTTCAAGAATGGCATGCAATTGCACATGAGTGTAGATGTCGATTTACGCACCGTGGATGTAGTATCCGAAAACACAGACATAAGGACAACGTTTGTTTTGTGTGGTGTGGGGTCTTTTGAGTAACTTACTAGATTAAGATGTATCTCAAGCGAAATAAAATGCTTCATGGACATCAACGAGATGTAAGTGTAAAATAAGATGGCAAAGTGTTTGCTCCCTGATGAATGCCATGACTAGCTGACCAATGATACAAGTGAGTAGGTATTTAGTATGACAAAACCCCTTACGCTCGGGAAATTTTTTCTAGTTATTGGAATTTTTCTTGTCGTTCAATTGTGCGTTGTGCTGTTGATGCCTCCACAAACCAAAGAAATGCTTGCTGCTGATCTTGCATTTCCGAGCATCATATCGTCAATTCAACCTATTGAATACAGCAATGATTCCGCATCCCCAGGTGCTTTTCGCTGGAGTTTAACGAACAACACGTTGCGATTGTTTGGACGGACGATGCCAGTGGCACAATTGGTAAGTCTTCATTTGCACCATGGGCGTAGTGTGGACTCATCTGTTGAACTCGAACTTATCAAAGGCGAAAAAACACAGAAATTGATACTTCCCAGTGGTTGGCGACACGTAAAAATTCTGATAATTGATGGTGAACGAAGCGGAGTGTATCGTGACATCGATTGGAACATCAATGCGGAGCCAATTGTCGGGGATCCGCGAGAATTAGGTGTAGCTGTTAACGCTATAAAGCTCACTGATACAACGTTGAATTCTCAATATAGCGCGAGCTTATTGCGTTTTCTCTATATTGGGTTGCTATGGTTGTGGGTTGTCATTATCTGTTATTGGCTCCGCTGGCCATTGTGGAGCGCTCTTGCCGTTCCAAGTATGTTGTTAACCACGTTGTGGTTTGCACCACTTATTGTTGAGATGTATGTACCATCTGATTGGTATGTGCTTTGGTCGGGATATGCTCTTTTTACGATCACGATTCTGCTTACGGTCACGATTCCGCGTATGGTCACGTTTGGTCGTGAAGGCACGATTCCGCCCACAATCACGATTCCGCGTATGTTCACGATTCCGCGTATGTTCACGATTCCGCGTACGATCACGATTCCGAACATACGTGCCTTGCAGGATCAATGGTGGTACAAGCTGACTTTTATGGGATTTGGTTTTTTGATTTTGGTTAGTACAAGTCTGTATTTTACCCAAAAAACTGTCGAATTAGATGCGTTGGCTTGGATGTGCGCCGTCGCTCTGGTGGCGGTTGTTCTTGGGCTGATTTTGCCCCGATCGGCACATGTATCTATGCTGATTGCAGTACTGTTGTATCTGTTTGTCGGGGTTGGGTTGATTGAAATTGCTTTTGTCATATTGTGGGTAGCGAGTTCCTGGAGTTTGGGTGTATTGATACTAGAAAAGGTGCAATCCAATGAGCATCCCGCACACATCAGCACCACTGCAGCAGTTTCGGTCGGTGCTGCCGTTTGGCTCGCCATCTGGGGTGTGATGCTCCATTATGCGGTTAACTATCAGACAGGACATATTATTCTAAGTTTATTGCCATGTGTATACATGGCTAACCGATTTTCATTGATCCGCAACGGTGTACGTGCCGGGGTACGTGCCACCCAAGATTGGTTACACACGATACCGTATTGGGCTTGGGTCGTGGGCATAGGAGCATTGAGCTGGGTTCTGCGCTGGGTGAGTTTTCCTACCGTAGGGCCCGATGAGCATGCAACCCACTTGCGAATGTGGACTGAACTTCTGACACTGCATCGGTACACCTTTGATTTCACTACACAGATTTGGTCTGCGACACCGTTTAGTGTCAATTTATTGCACGCTGGTTTGTCCCTTATGGCTGGGAGTGATGCGCGTAGCGCCATGAACCTGGGTTTGACCATCCTCCTGCTACTCCTCGTGCTGGGGATACTCCGTACGTTGAAACTGCCTGCTTGGACACAGTGGTTATTGGTAGTGCTGATGGCCAGCACCCCAATGTTGGGAGCATTGCTTTTCTTTTTGCAAACCGAATTGATGCTCGCTGTTGTCGCGTTAGCAGGGATGCGCCTCGTGATCGACGCTCAAGGCGGGTATCGTGGTCAGCATTTCATGGGAGTGCTTGCTTGTGCTGCTCTATGTGTCAGCATAAAATTACCAGCTACGGTACTGGGAGCGACACTTCTTATTGCCTTTGCAGTCCACTGGTGGACCCAGCGTGATGAGACCTTGCCAACACGTCAGGTGTTTCGCTGGCCAGCACTCGTGCTTCTCGTACCGCTGGTTTTTGTTGCTTTTCACTCGTACGCAGCCGCTTGGGTACTTACCGGAAACCCAGTTTTTCCGCTCCTGAATGGAATATTTCGATCATCGTATGCGGATCCTGTAAACTTTAGCACTGACACATGGGAGCAAGGATTCAGTCTTGGAAGCTATGTGACTGCCTTCTTTAACACCACAGCATACTGTGAGTGCGGTCAGTATACTGCCGGATGGCAGTACCTGATTATATTGCCATTGGCAATGTTCGCACTCATCCGATCAGGCACACCTATCGGATTTCGAGTCTTATTGATACCGATTCTGGGTTTTGGTTTAATCATGTTTTACACTACTACGTACTGGCGCTATCTGTTTCCTGTTATGCCATTGGCGGTGGTTCTCATGGGGTCACTCTTTCTCCAAAAAAAGCCTGTGATACGATATGTGGCTGTGATTCTTTCAGTAGGCTGTATTGCATCAAATCTCTTATTCTTTGCGCAAGTTTCGGGGAAGATGCGCTTTCCCGCATGGATGGCATTTTCCCGTGAAGGCAGAGAAGCATATACAAGTATGTATGCACCCACAGCACTTCTTACAGAACGCATTAATGCAATGGCACCAGGATCGCGAGTTCTCTACCCGCGCAAAAGAACGCTTGGTGCAACGCTCCACGGTACCCCTATTTACAATAGTTGGTATCAGCCATTACGTGAAAAGGAGCTTCGCGAAGTAAAGGATATTGATGGGCTCAGACAGTTTTTGGTGAATGAAAAAATTGACTTTGCGATTCTTGACAGTGACGTCTTTCGTTATTCTCTGACGGTTTTGTTGCGCGAGTATATGTCGCAATACGGGTATGTGGAAAGTCAAGAGAATGGCTTCTATCTGCACAGAATTAGTGATACTCTAGTCCAGTATCGCAAAGTATTTGCCTTGCACCTATCGGAAGGAGATAAGTTAGGAAATAGCGAGTTGCAGACACTTGCTACAGACCAGGCCGTAACAACAACGGATAAGGACAGAATTCTGGCAGTCATGCCTACGCTACGGGCAAGACAGGCACGCTACACAGTCGAATATCTTTGCCCATCTGAGGATGGTTCTTTTGTTGCGCAGATCAAATGGGACATTGGTCCTTCGTATCGCCGACTGCTTCCTTGTGGGCCTAGTAACGTCACATTCACTGAAGCCATCCCAATACCAATTGGTGCGAGCAATGGTTCGATTCTTATATCTTCGAAATATACATCATCAATCGAAGTTAAAAACATCATTGTGGAAGTGAATTAATGTTATGACTCGTTCTGCGCAAAAAATGGATATTCGGGTGGAAGGTTGAATGGTTCGGGTTCTCCATGATAATGAGATTACCGTAGACGCGTAGGGCGATCGAGGGGGCTCAAGAACAAGGGTGCTCAATTGTCTCCGCTGTTTTCCTGTTTTTTTGGAGCGAGTACGCACAGTATTCGAAACACTCGTTTTCGTGTGCTTCGAAGTCACTCAGACGGAGAAACCTTGCTTTTCTTGACACAGTGCGCAGGAATGATAGAATGATTTTCGATTGAGTCGAAACTGCGTCATTGTGATTAGATTCATGATTTGTGCTGTACGCAGAACAGTATAACCAAATCAAGGAGCGTTAACTTGACTAATACACGTAAGGCAACGCAAGTTGCTGTGGTTATCCCGACATACAAAGCACGTAATCATATTTTGGCAGTGATCAACGGCATTGGCCCCGAGGTCGCTCGAATATATGTCGTTGATGATTGTTGTCCCGATGGCTCTGGTGATTTCGTCGCTGCAAACTGCAAAGATATACGTGTCACTGTCATAAAGCACACAGAGAATCAAGGTGTCGGTGGTGCCGTTATGACAGGCTACCAAGCAGCAATTGTGGATGGGGCGGAAGTATTGGTCAAAATCGACAGCGACGGGCAAATGGATCCGACATTGATCAAGGATTTTGTGACCCCTATTGTCAATGGAGAATCTGATTACACGAAAGGCAATCGCTTTTTTGATCTTGAAAAAGTACAATCAATGCCTAATGTACGCATCTTCGGCAATGCTGTGCTTTCACTCATGTGCAAGTTTTCGTCCGGTTATTGGAATATTTTTGATCCGACAAATGGGTTCACAGCTATACACGCTGAAGTAGCGAGTCGGTTGCCATTCAAAAAAATAAGTCGACGTTACTTCTTCGAGACAGATATGCTTTTTCGGTTAAACATACTGCGCGCTGTCGTGATGGATATACCAATGGACGCAAACTACGGTGACGAAGTCAGTAATTTACGGATATCCAAAATTATTGGAGAGTTTTTAGTGAAGCATGGATAATGTCTCTAGACGTGGTGTAAATTCGCCGGATTGACACAATGGTCACTCTGTGGTTTCGTTGAAGTGCAAACCAAACGAAAGGCCACAGAATGACCAACACGAATGTATCACTGTTCGATGACCTGCGCAACATGCTCGAGCAA
>CAMCVW010000029.1 GCA_945881915.1 Thermoflexus hugenholtzii JAD2
TGCAGGAATTATCTGGATGACCAAATCTCTAGTTGCAGTGTCGTCGTGTCGTTCCGCCCGACTGCTACGAGACAATTACAGATCTCGGCCGGCAAATTGACGTTCACTGTCGACGGCGTGCCGATGACCGTCGGGCTTGTTGGGCGTAATTCGTTGACGACTCCCGATGTCGGAGTGAAAGCGACACACGCGGCGCAATCGCGGAGTCCGACCCGAACAGCGACCACGCGACCAACGCATGGTCCTTTGGCGGCGACCATCCTTGCTGCTGCGACGAGGACCTTTGGCGCCGTCAATCGCGTCGCGACCGAGGTTGCCATCGCACGCACACAAGTGATCTTCGACGATCGTCGTTCTGCTACTGCCGAGCGCACACAGGGGTTGCCGACGCGCACCTCTACGGCAACGATGACACGGATGCCGACATCTACCCCGATTGCCATTGTTCAGACTGTCTCGGCAGCTCTGACTGCCACGGCTGTTGCACAGACAACCCGCGTTGTATCGTTGTCACAAACCGCTGTCGCAGCAACGCAAGATCAACAAACTGCCACCGCCGAGCGTGCCTCTGGATCGCCGACGCGCACCGCCGTGCCTTCAAAGACGCTGAGCGCAACCGTCGGTGTATACACGGCGACGCCTACACCCACCGCAGAATCGGTACGTGTGACACGCAGCACGACTACCACCACCGATATCGTCGGGGTCAAAGCGCTCCCCGCAGCGGCGGGCTACGTGGTGCTCGAACGCGGATCTGTGGCAGCAGCGTCGTCGCTCGCCGTGGTCGATCGAAACCTCGGCGTGCTGAAGCGGAAAATTCTCCCCGGCGAATCCGCAAACGCACTCGCCACGCTTCCCAGTAGCCCATGGTCCTACATAGTCGCGGGGCGTTTGTATGACGCTGCCATGTACATCCAGCGCTACGACGTGACATCGCTGACGCCGGTGTTGGCAGCGTCGCATCTCGTCACCGGGGATGGCAGCATCACCGCAGCCCATGCAGTGGGTGATGTGCTCTATGTGGGGATGCGTGTGAGGACCACTGCGGCTAGCCCCGAACGCTACGAGGTGCGGGCCTATGATATCCGCAGTCCCACCGACATCGTCGCACTTCCTGGCGTGCAAGCGAGCCTGCCTGGTCCAATCAGCCGCATTGTTGACGTGCCGCAGAGCGATCTGATTGTTGTGGTGGGTAGTACCGCAGCAACGACAACGGGGTATGTCAGCACGTACAAGCCCAAGCCGACATCGCTGCAGCTGTGCAGTAGGAGCATGGTAGCGAGCCCAGTGATGAGCGTGGTGGTCCAGAGTCGGCTCGATGGTGTGGCGCCGAATGCACTTGTCCTCTACAGTGATCGGCTGGGTATCACGGGCCTACCACTCAACCCGACGACCGGTGTGTTGGCGGCAGCACCTGCGTTTACGCGCGCCGGTGCTGCTGACGTGCTCGCACTCGACGGCAGTCAACGCCAACTCGTGTCTGCGCGCTATGACGCAAGCGCCCTGATAGCCAACAAAACCACTGTGCTGCTGTACGACATCGAGCCTACCTCCGTGCGCCTCCGAACAGCAGCGAAGGCAGTCCCAGGGAGCGCTGTCGTCCAGTCTATTGATGCGACTGCAGGGCAATTGGTTGTGGCCTCAGGGCGCATGCTCAGCGTTATAGCGGGGTCGGGCAGCCTCGCGCCCACCCTCACGCCGTCGCCTACGTTGACCGCTAGTGTCACACCGACCATTACTGCGACGGCGACTGCTAGCCGTACGCGTACGCAATCGGCGACGATGACCACGACCGCGACTGCTGTGGCCGAGTCACAGAATCGGCTCAGCGCTGGCACCGCGCACACCTGTTTGCTGACGCTTGCGTGGGACGTGACGTGCTGGGGTGACAGCGCCTATGGCCAGACTGGTGCAGGTGTCTTGGCAGCACAAACGACACCTCGTCCGGTCTTAATCGGTGCCAGCGCACCGGTACGCCAGTTGGCTGGTGCCTGGAATCACCACTGTGTGCGTACCAGCGACGGTACGTTCACCTGTTGGGGTGATAACGGCTACGGCGAATTAGGTGATTTGACTCCTGGGACCGCGCCAAACACCCCAGTCAGTGCGACGGTGCTGGCGCAGGTACGGCATATCGGCGTGGGCTGGCACCACGCCTGCGCGATTACCACCGACCGCACCGTCCTGTGTTGGGGTTTGAATAGCCAGCGGCAGCTAGGTAATTCGGTCACGACAGACGCGACCAGTGCGCAGGTGGTGTTCGATGTCAGCGGCGTTACCCAACTTGCCCTCGGTGCAACGCATTCGTGTGCATTATTGGCGAGCGGCAAGGTCATGTGCTGGGGCGGCAACACCTACGGCCAGCTCGGCCAAGGCAATACCACAACCTACACCAAAGCCGTGTTGGTCCCGGTGACGGGTGTAACCAGCATCAGCACCTTCAACAATCATACCTGTGCCCTGACCACCGCCAAGACCGTCTCGTGCTGGGGGGCAAACACGTACGGCCAATCAGGTGGGGCGGTGCTGACCAGCAGTGTGACGTCGCCAAGTGTCGTGAAGCGTAGCAGTGGCGCGAGCTCCGTCGCACTTGGCAATGTTGCAGGCGTCGAAGCGGGCTTTGGGCATAGTTGTGCGTATGACACGACTGGAGCAGTGTATTGCTGGGGCGACAACTTTTATGGGCAGCTTGCCAAAGACACCGCGACCGTATTCACCAGCGCTCTCGCACTCCCCATCAGTGGAGTGACTGCCAGCGACGAAAAAGTCATCGACGTGGCAACGGGTGAAAAACACAGCTGCACCCTGCTCTCGACCGGCGCCATCAAATGTTGGGGCAATAACCAGTATGGCCAGCTCGGCACCGGTGCCGTCGGATCAGCGGTGGTCACCACGCCGGTGGCGGTGGTGGGTTTGCCGTGAGGGGGGCTAATAGTACATAGCCGTGGTTTACGGAGTAATCAATCGCTGTCATCGAAATCGATAGTTTGATTCTGTAACAAGGTAAGGCAAGAAGCGCCTGGGAGTATGCTGAGGCACACTGTCAGGAGTATTCCTTTGACTCAAATCGACTCTTCACTGTTAGAATATGACTTACGTAAAAGCAGAAAAGAACGTGTATGAATATCCTCGACATGCAAGGTCACAGCATCAACGATTATGCACAATTTACAGTCTCGTTTATCGGAAAAAGCAGACGACACAATTCGATCTTCGGTCAATACGCATCTCGACAAAAAGCACTTTTGGCCTGATCCACTCCTCCAAAGGGATACGCGCCGCTATGAGTCGGCGACCATCCGGTGTGTGCCACGTGTGCGTACCCAACCCGAGAAGCGCGATCTATGGCGCTACTACGGAGTGAGAAACAAAAAAGGGAGTTGACATGTTCGATGATTTATTCAAGAAACCAACGCTCAGGATGAACACGATTCCGCGCGCGAGCAATGAGCTTCATCCACTCGGAGCCAGCCGCTCTCGCCCTGCGACGAGCTTTTTCGCATCACTCCCAGAGGCTTGGCAACAACAAGTGATGACCCGACCGCTCCGAGCACTGAATGCACGAGCTCGTGGCGCACAAACCGAAGCACTGCTGTCGGTGATCCGAGCCCTCGATGACTACGCAACAGTCCTCGAGCGGATGGGTGCGACGCTGCTCCTGTGCTCGATGGTCGAAGGACGGGTCCGTGCGCTGTACCGCCAACGCCATGCGCTCCAACATGGCTTACCGGCACCGTCGATCGAGACCGAGGAACACGAGTATCAAGCAGCGCAGGCAAATGGGACGACGCTTTCGAGCGCACGGCACGAGACTAATGATCTCGCAAAAGTCATCAATATCCTCGAAGGTTACGGGGATATTGACACATTGACCGCGAAAGAGTTACAGGAGTTTACCAAGTACCGCAACCCGTTGGTCCACGACGCGACATACCGCGTCGACCAGTTCAAGATGCCGTTTATCCACGCGCTGTTGTTGTTGTATGCCGATCTGACTCTGGTCCGACAGCGCCTCGCAACGCGTCTGAAAAACGAACGAACGGTGTTCCATGAAGACGCATCTGTCAGAGCGGCGATGAACAAGCGGATGGCGCAAATACCGATTCACACGTTCGTTCCCGCAGATATCTTCTGTGCATATACGGGTGCCACGGGTGCGCTAAAAGCCCCGATCAGCAATAATGTGCCACGCTTGTTTGTGGTGACGGTGTCAGCATGGATTGCCAAAGCGCGCATCAGCGAAACGGAATGTGGATATCACGACCTCTGGCGGAAGCCGAATAACTTATTTGGTCAGGAGTTTTTTGTGTTTTCGCATCGCAACGCACAAGGCAGGGTGGGATATCGTCACCTCGGCCCACGGGTTGTTACCCATGTCGAGGTCACCGATCGCCGAGAGGTCATCGTAGCCTTTGGGAAGTGACTGGCATCACGGCAGAGAACGCCGAACACTTGCGTGCCTCGTGTAAGAACCGCATTCATTGGGTGCAAAGGAAAATCTTGACCTTCTCGGCGCTATACGATGCGGGGATTGAACGGTGTGGCCGCATCCCGAGGAGCTGCTGGTAGATCGGATGTTCCCTCGCGGTCAGGTCGACTTTCATCTGAAACGTCGACAATCTTTTGATGCGTTCGTGGCTAAAAACGATAAATCCTGCACCGAAACTATAGCTGTACAAAAGTTCGTCTGCTGAGTTCAGAAACATGAAGCGGTCGTGGAATGCATTCTTCATCAGTGATTCGCTGTGCGCGTAGATGTTGATCTGACTAATTTGTGTAGCATCTGAGACTTTTTTCGCCAGGTGTTGTAGCAGTTCGTTCGCCGCATCGACTGCTTCACCGGGGTGTTTATGGCTCCAGCTTGGCACCTTTGTCTCGAGGTGGATGTGGAGTGCAAGGGGTGTACGCGCCGTTGCATTGATTTTGCCGATGAGGTAGTCGAGGGCTTCGTAGTCGCGTCTTTTGTCATCGCCAATAAAATAGCGGTCGACGATAGTAATCGAACGCCATTTCACATGCTTGATTACTGGCTCCATGCGATCCTGCCACAGCACGCTACGGAGGTCACCGACCAAGATTTCGCGGTTGAGCAAGGATTTAACTTGGTCATAGGTCTGTGTGGCATCAATCGATTTCCACATGGTGATTTCGGCGTGCGGTGCAGCGGGGTTCCGCACCGATACATCGGTGAGGTCGTTTTCGAGCGCGACACAGTAGGTCGCCCGTGACACCGCCAGGATGTGCTCATTTTCGTACGCAAACGGTGGAAGTTGATTGTCGATAATTCCGTTCCAGGCGGGGATTGTTTGTTTGGGGAGGCGCTGCAACAACCCTTTATACATATCACGAAATTTGACTGGAATAGCATGCTGTTGCGTAATCAACGTCGAATCCGCGAGCGTGTCGCCGTTGTAGAGGAGGACACACGGGGTAGACCGCAGGCAGTTCAGCAGCGACATGAAGTCGGACGCGTCAGGCTGATGCTCGGGGAAAGCGTCGTGGTTGCTGAAGTCGAGGGCTATGGGAATCATCATGGATCACCTCCCAGCCATATTGTCGCGGAAGCCCTCTTCAAAGAAGCCGTTTGGCCACTCGTCCATAAGGTCACCGTCGTCGTCGAGGTGCAAATGGGTAACAGTGCTACCGTTCGGGCCGGGCTCTACGTACACAATCGAAATATCGTCTTTGCTGATTTTTCCTTCACGGACGCGACGCATCAGGCGGCGGATAATGTGTTCGCTATGTGTCTCGATGACATAAGAGTTATTTTGTTCCGACCCTATCGAAGTGCGAATGAATACATCGGCGAGGTCACCTTGTAAGCGCGGGTGCAGATGGAGTTCCGGTTGTTCGATACATATAGTGGCGTTTGATTCGCTGGAACAATAAACAAGAATTGGTAATACTTGTGAAATACCGATGCCGACATCACGGTGGGAGACAATGGTCTTTGAATGTTTATCGAGAAGTTCAACAAATAATTGAATTGGTGGGGGTATGCGTTTGTTCTTGAATTCAGCTATCAGAGGCTGTAGACTATCAAATTCGGTCGACTCCATGCCAGTAATAGTTTCGAGAAATTCATCGAGATCTTTCTTATCAAATGTCGATGTGTTTTCAGAGGCATGTATCTGGAGCGTATATCCCATCTTCAATTTTATGAATTGTTCGTTGATGTGATTGCGTAAGCGCTCTTCCGTGGCGAGTTTTTTCCACGCATTGGCGCTGTCAAAAAGTTTCGCACTTCTTGTGAAAGGCTGGTTGAAAAACCGTTTGGGAATTTCTCTGAGCGGACCTATGTAACGCAGTGAATTGAGGAATTCAGCACAACTGGCATCCGTAAATGTTGTTTCCAAAACATCATCTTTGAGTGATTCAAACAAGTCCACATGCATGTCGAACGTCTGTGCCACAAATGTATTGCTCATTCGTTCTCTAATGACTTCTGACTTGTTGAGTAGTTCAAAAATCAACTGCCGACAACCCTCCGAGCGTAGCACTTTCGAATACATACGAGCGATTTGTCGTGCTGAATGGAAAGGGAACGAATCTTGGTGTTGCGCCTTATTGTTGATGTCAATGCGGTCATATGCGTCTAGCTGGGGTAAAGATGCTCCAAGAAATTGGTTCACTCTCGATGTAATTTGCTCAGCGAATACGAGATGATTGTGTGCCGCGAAATCCTGGAATGCAAGCGCTACTGGATGAAGAAGGCGCTCGTGCTCAGGTATATCTTGAAGTAAATGTTCACGAACAACGTCGACGATGGTTGTGAAAAAAGGGTATAGTTGCTCAATGATAAATTGATGCGTTTCGACATCCTGATTCTGAGCGCCAGCTTCATAAGCACCAAGACGAGTTAGGTTCAATGTGACGCTGTACAGAGGTTGATCGAACAACTGTACGTTGGTTGTATTCGTTAAGATTTTTGTATCGAATTGAATCGTTTGTTTGAGAACAACTTCGGTTGAAGATGGTTCTGCAAAATATGAGTTGAATCTTGCGTCGTAGCGTTGTCTTTCAAAAGAAAGTTTCACTTTGAGTGTTTTGCTGGCATCATGCTGGTACAAATAGTGTGGATAACCACCCAAATCAACCGAATCTCCACCCAATTTTGTAGAAGAAATGTTATGTGGTGTGACCCCTTCACCTACCATGAGAATCTGGTGCATATGCAACAATGAATGAATGATGCTGGATTTTCCACTGCTGTTCTGCCCAAAAATAAGTGTAATCGGCCGAAATGCAACACTAATGTCTTCGCCGAACGCCTTAAAATTGGTCAACTCAAGTTTCTTCAATTTGCTTAAGTTTGGTTCTTGTTGGGTTTTTAGCTTTGGTTTTGAACTCGTCATAACCTACTCCTTAGAAAGTAAGCCTGAAATCTAGAGAACGGACTCAGCATGCAAAATCTATTCAAGTCAAGGAAAGATTGGTGTGGTACTTCGTATACGTGACTTTCGCGTATGAATGCAGACTAACGAAATTTGTCAACTTCATTGAAGAACACAATTCACGGTCCGGTTACATATGGAATAGCAAGAATTTTGTACGTTATACGTTGCGCATAGTAACGTATAACGCAAGCATAGCAGAAAACACACCTGTGCATCATTTCAATCGATGTAACTGGCTATATTTCGTTGAATGCATTGCACTCAAATAGTCGCAGGAAGGTAGGGTTCCATTGATTTTACTTGCAGGTAGACGAGTTGCTCTAAGGTTCCTCTTCTCAACACACGGAATTTCTATCGTCGGTATCAGATGCTACCATCTGTCTGCCCTACTGCACGGAAAATCCTAACCCCCACCCCCTCACGCCATCCGTTCCCACTGCGCTACATCGACCCCATGCAGCAACGGAGTACCTGCCACAAAGCGCTCCACATCGCCGACGCAGATCTCGCTCTGGCGCAGGCGGGCATCGCGGGTGACCGCGGCCATATGCGGCAGCACGGTGCAATTATCGAGTGCAAAAAACGGCGAATCGACGGGCAACGGCTCGTCCGGCTCGGTCACGTCGAGCATTGCCGACAAGCGACCTGATTGCAGCTCGGCCAGCAGCGACGGCATGTCGACCAAGCGCGCGCGGGCGGTGTTGACAAACAATGCGCCGTCGCGCAGCGCCGAAAATTGCGCCGCACCCAGCATCCCAATCGTCTCGGGCGTCACCGGCGCGTGCAACGACACGATGTCGCTTTGTGCCAGCAGTGTGCCCAGATCGACCAGCGTCGCATGGTATTGCGCTGCCAGTGCCTCGGTCGCATACGGGTCGGCCAGCAGGATGCGCGCGCCAAACGGCTGCAACAGCTCCATCACGCCCTTGCCGATGGCACTGGCGCCGATGATGCCGATGGTACTGCCGCGCAACTCGCGCTGGCTGACGATGGGAACCAACGCCGCGCCGGCCCGGTAGCGTTCGGCCGCCACAAAGGCCCGCCGCCGCGCCATAATCAGCGCCCCGATAGTGAACTCGGCCACCGACTCGACCAACGAATGATTCGCCCTGCTGACCAACAGCCCGCGCTGCACGGCGGCATACGGTACCAAGCTTTTGACCGTGCCGGCTGCATGCGCCACCAGTCGGAGCTGCGATGTGGCCGGTGTCCAGTCTTCGAGTGCGGCCAAATAGGGTACGCCCCAGCCGGTGATAATAATCGTGGCGTGTGCCAGTGCATCGGCCACAAACGCATCTGATGGACTGCCGACCCCCTCCCACAGATGGACGGTGCCGATGGCGTGTAGGCGGTGCAGATAGTGGTCAAATTCCAACTCGGCACGCATCCCGGATGACAAGGCGACGTATATGGTGGGTCGATGGTCAGCAGTCATTGATTTCTATCCTGATTGTGATGCATCATTGCCCCACGGCTGCACGCGCACGACAGCGTGGATACGCGAAGCAATGATGTACGTACGCATGTTCAAAAACACCCAAAAAACCAATTCCTAATTCATAATTCCTAATTCATAATTCTACTGCAGGCTGCCCCACACTTCGATCTTCTTGCGCGTGCGGGCAATCACCTCGTCGGTGAACTCGGTGGTGCTGCTGTGCCCTTGCAAATCGGCCGTGCAAATCTGGTCATAGACCGCTTCAAAGACCGACTCTTGGATGGCGCGGGCCGCCAACACGCCCTCGGGGCCGCAGTAGCTCAGCAACGACGCCCCGGCCAGAATCATGGCCATCGGGTTGGCGACGTTTTTGCCGAACAACGCCGGCGCGGTACCGTGGGGTGCCTCCGCCATCACGACACGCGGCTTCCAGCTTTCGTCGAAGCCAATCAGCAACGATTCGCTGCCGGCTATCGAGCCAAACATCTGCAACACCATGTCGCTCAGGCAGTCGCCGTCGCGGTTGAGCGCCGGGATGACCATGGCGTCGCCGTGGCCGGCCAGCAGCAACGCATAGGTCGCGTCGATGAGCTGGGGCTCGTAGCGGATGTTGGGGTGGCGCTTGGCGGCGGCGTCCATTTCTTCCTTGAGCATGCCTTCATAGACCGGGCTGACGGTATATTTCGGGCCGCCAAAGACCTTGGCACCGATTTTTTCGGCATACATAAAGGCATATTCCGACACGGCCCGGCAGTGGCGACGGGTGATGGTCTCGGTTCGGCAGGCGATTTCGTCGTCGCCTGTGCCCTCACGCCATTCTTTGGCACCATAGGCATCACCGACGGCCATACGGATCACTGCAATGGGGCTATATGCGCCAGCCACGGTGCGCACACCGGGGATGCGCCGGCCGGTACGTACAATGACCGTGCCGTCGACTTTTTCACGCAGAATCGCATTGGGACTGCCCACGTCGCCCGATATCTCGGGCGTAATCGTGGCGGCTTTGATACCCAGACCCGCTTCCATCATCGCTTCGGCGGCTTCGTTGACGACGGCATTTTTGGTGGCCCGGCGATTGTCGATGGATAGATTGTACCGTTTGAACGTCACCGCGACGCCGGTCACACTCGGGTCAATGACCCGCAGGCCTTCTTCGAGCAGTGTTTGGCCGGTCTGGTCCCCTTCGAGGACGACGATGGTGCGGGGCATATGGTGCTCACTTTCGGTGCGAAAAAATACCAGTCAAACCCCTGCTCCTAGCCGAGCAGCGCGTCTTTGGCCAACACGCCTCGGGCGGTCAAATCACGATAGCGCGCGATGGTCTGCTCCACCGCGACGTTCAACGGCGTATATGGCAGAGTACCAATCAACGCCGCCAACTGTGCCGATTCGTATTCGTCGGGGAAGGGCAAGGTGTTGGCGCTGTGCGTGATCTGCCCGGTCGATTGCGGGGCGACGGCGCTGATGGCGGCAATCATCTCGTCCATACCCACCAGGCTCCCGCGCAGGTTGTAGATTTCGGCGCCGGCGAACGGTACGCGTGCGCACTTGATGAACGTCTTGGCGACGTCGTCGGCGTAGTGATAGTCCGCCCGGCCACCGAACGGAATGGCATACGGCGCACCGACGGCTGCGGCAAACATGGCCTTGGTGGGCGCCGAGGTCATGCCCTGGTCGCGCCCCGTGCCGTAGACGATGTACGGCCGCAAGCCGATGCTGGGGAACTTCTGCTCGTGCCAATAGACCCGTGCAGTGCCCTCGTTGGCCTGCTTGTAGACGCCATACAGCGAGGTCGGATGACCGACCAAGCCGTGGGCAATGGCAGCCCCAGTCGGGCTGTCGACGTTGTCGTAGACGGCCACGGATGATGCATAGACGATTTTGTTGATGCGGTCCTTGCGTTTGTTGGACGCCTCGAACATGTTGACCGTGCCGACGACGTTGACCTGCGCACCTAGGGTCGGATTGGCGCGGCAGAATGGCACTTGTAGGGCGGCCAGGTGGATGATATGGGTGATGCCGTGGTCGTCGAGCGTTTTTTCGACGGTGGCCAAATCAGTCACATCGCCGTTGACGAAGGTGATTTTGGCCAAATCTGCATCGCTCATCAACTGCTTCAGCCGCTTGGGCTCGCCGCCGATGTCCAAAATGACGGGGGGTAGGCCTTCGTCGACAAGGTTTTTGGCGACCCACGAGCCGATACAGCCCAGTGCTCCTGTCAACAGAAAACGTTCGGTCATGGCACCCTCCTCTGGATATATACAGACGACGTCGTCTCTGGTTATGTATTGTCTGCAATCAACACTGCAGCGGCGCGATGGCCGATCCCGATGGCTTGGGGTTGGCGCACAACAGTGCAACCACGCAGTAGACAGCCTGATAATGAGAAAACGAGGAGACGTGCTGCTCATCGGGCACACGTGGCGATGATTTCGGCGTCGTGTGTTGTCCTCCCTGCACCGACACGCCATTCCACACAACGCATATATCCTGCATTCTCATGCCATCTTAAACGTCAACACGGGCACTGTCAACGTACCAAGAGGGAAGTTTCACAAAAATTCATCCACAAATCTCAGGTACTTTGTGCACGCACTCGATTGTTACTCTGGCTCATGAAGTGGATGAATTATCAAGAAAAATTTGTAGTTGACAGTTGAAACTACCATCTGTACAATACGCAATCTGCAATTGATGTTCGTGCAGATGACGGGAAGGGAGGTCCATCGACTGACCTGAGTGTCGAGATGCACACTGTCGGCGTTTGTTCTTTGTTCGCCGTTTTTTTCGAAAAACATTGTTTTTGATAGCAGAATCAAAAAGAAAAATGGAGCAGCGTATTGCCCCTTACGGGTGATGCATGTCAACATTTCCCTGCTTCATGTGTTTGTCTATGGATGTTTCGTACCGAAGCAACGAAAAAACACTGCACGCACATGTCTTTTTGTATCTGTCTTGTCGTATGCGTGATGTTTTTCTGTATCGAACAAAAGAGAGTGAATCTCATGAACATGCTCCCAGGATTGGCAGCGAGCCAATACGCATTGATCTACAACGTGTTGAGTTTCACGATTGCATCAATGCTTTCGTCCTTTGTGTTCTTCTTGGCAGCCCGCCAGCAGGTCGGCGTTGCGTATCGCCCCGCATTGCTCTTCTCGGCCCTGGTGGTCGGAATCGCTGGGTATCACTATTTGCGCATCTTCGACAGTTTTAACGATGCATACACGTTGGTCGATGGGGCATATGCACCGAGCGGCAAGCCATTCAATGACGCATACCGCTACGTCGACTGGTTGCTGACTGTTCCTCTTTTGTTGGTCGAATTGGTCGCAGTGTTGCACCTGTCAAAGGCTGTCGGCCGGAGCATGTTGATCAAGCTCATCATCGCTGCAGTCTTGATGATTGGACTCGGCTACCCTGGCGAAGCAGAGTACACCAACATGACGATGCGCGCCGTCTGGGGCACGCTGAGCAGCATTCCGTTTGTATACATTTTGTATGTACTCTGGGTGCAACTCGGGGCACAGGTCAAAAACGAAAGTGCCGCGGTACAAAGCCTGCTCAAGACCACGCGCGTTGTCCTCTTGGCTACCTGGGGCGTCTACCCGATTACCTTTCTGTTGCCGATCCTCGGCATTGGGATGGAAACGTCCTTTGTTGCCGTGCAATCCGGGTATGCGTTCGCCGATGTCGCAGCCAAGTGTGGCTATGGCTTGCTGATTTTCTTCATCGCTCGTGCCAAGAGCGAAGCAGACGGCAGTTTGCCACAGGATAAAGCACACGCCTAATCGCACAAGCCGGGCTTTCACACCGTGAAAGCCCGGTTTCTTTGTGTATAAAGAGTAAATACATGCGGCAACAATGGTCTTGGCTCAGAATAGTGATGAGTTTGGCTGCCGGAGCGTTGCTCGGAGCTGGTTTTGGCGTTGCATTTGGGTGGATGGCATCGTGGTTCATGAATGGCCCCGAGGTGTGGCAGGGCATCACTGAATCGGTACCGTGGTTTACTGGTATGGGTGCGCTCGGAGGGTTGTTTTTGGGTCTCGAAAAAAAGAAAAATCGCCCGAACGATTAACATCAGCCCAGGCACATAATCCCACGACAATCAGCCATTCCCCGCTCCCGTATGCACCGCAAACAGATGAACGGCCGAGACTCAGAGCGCATTCCGCCGAAATACCTGCCACAGGAGATGTCGGGGTGCGCTCTTTCACACGCATCCGGTGTCGACCAGCGAAGCGGTCGATTCTTGCGCATGGCATGTTCTGGCCGGGCTTTCACCCACCTATGACGCGAAACACATTGCACGCAGACGATACCGTCTGCGTGCAATCAGTTATTTGTTGTCTGCCATGAGCACTGCAGCGGCGCGATGACCGATCTCGACGGCGAAGTTGGTGCCACGGTCCCATGGGTAGACGTGGCTCATGCTGGCCCAGTACAGCCCGTCCACCGGGGTTTTGATGGGTGGGATACTGCCGCTGTGATTGACCGGCGCAACCGGTTGCGCATAGCGCTCACGGTGGACCCAGGCGTCGCGAATCCAGCTTCGTTCGAAGGCCGGATTGACCCGTTGCAATGCGGGCAAAAACGCCTCTATAATCTCGTCGCGGCTCATCGTCATATACGGATGGTCGACGGGCACATAGTCACCGCAGTATAAAATATGGTCGCCGTCGTAGTGTTTTGCATCGATGAAGTGGGTGTGCTCCACCATTGCCAGCATGGGGAACTCGGGCTTGGGCATGTTGATCCAGTAATCGTTCTCGGTCAACGGCTGGCGCAAGGCCAACGTCATGACCATCGCACCGAGTGACTGGAGTTTTTCGAGCCCTGCCAGATACGTCGACGGCAATGACATGACCAGGCGCTTCAGGACATCGGGGCCGGTGGTCACCAAGACACGATCGGCGTTGAGTATTTGGCCATTGGTCGACGTCGCAAACCAGGCTTGGCCGTCATAGGTCAGTCCGGTGAGGGGTCGGTTGAGGTGGACGGTCGCACCTTTGTTGACCACATACTTGACCATGTCGTCGGCAAAGGCTTGGAATCCGCCGCGGTAGTAGCCCAGTTTGAAGCTGCGCGCTTTGAAGCGCGACCATAACCAGGCCATGTTGACCGTCTCGGCCAGCGACCCGAATTTGCCGCGCAACAGTGGCTCGATCATGCCGGTGTAGGCTTTTTCGCCCATCACGCGGCGGCTCCAGCTGGCGGCTGTTTCGCGCTCGAGCGGTCGCCAATCACGCACGATGTATTTGAGGTAGGCGATGGCAAAACCAAAGCGCACACGGTCGATGAACGGCATCAGCGGCAGCTGCAGGACTTTGACGGGGCTGTCGAGTTGCCAGGTGCGCCCACGCCACCACTGCACCGTGCGCGGAGCTTCGAAGAATAATTTGTCGCTCTGACCGATGTCGCCGATCAACGCGCGCAGGTCACTATCGGTCTCGAACAAATGATGATAAAAGCGCTCCAGCGGCCATTCCCAGCGGTCACTGCCACGGAATCCAGATGCCAGGCCACCCGGTGCCGGTGCTGCCTCGCAGATGGTCACTTTGTGGCCTGCAGCCAAGAGATCTTTGGCGGCAGTCAGGCCGGTGTAGCCTGCGCCGACAATCAATATATGCATGATGTTATTCCTCTCCCTGACGGGCTTCTACGGCCTTGCCGAAGTCGTCCCAACTCAGATGATCCCGCAGCATGTAATATGCCCCGAGCAAGGTAATCGGTAACCACAAGGCCACATGCAACACCAGCGTATAGCCGGTTGCCATCGCCTGTGCAACCCCGTAGCGCTGCAAAATCAAAATCCCTGGCACGTCGAACGTGCCGGCGTATCCCGGCGTCGATGGAACCGTGGTGGCCAAATTGACCACGGCCGTCATCAACATCAGCACGGTGAAGTCGACGTGGAATGGGAAGCCTTGCATGACCAACCAGTATTTGCCCGTCTCGGTCAGCCAGATGAGCGCTGACGAGGCGAAAATAACCAGCATCTCACGCGGGCTTTTGAGCGATTGCAGCCCACTGACAAAGCGCATCACCACATCCGTACCAGCAGCGTTGAACCGTGCCGGCAAGAATCGCTGGGCCACCCACTCCCAGACCCGTACAAACAGGGCAGGTTTGGATGCAAGCACGAGGAAGAACACCAGCGCCAGGCCAAATATCAGACTGAACACCGTCACGATTTGGGTGTAGACCGGTGGTAACGGTGCAAATGGCAAGGTGACAAAGACGAAAACGAGCATAATCAAGCCGTCGAACAGCCGCTCGAGCACCACCGTTGCCAACGAGGCACTCATCGAGATACCCTCGCGCTTGCGCAGCACGTATGAGCGCAACACCTCACCGGCCCGGGCGGGGTAGACGTTGTTTCCCATATAACCGATAACCACGACGGGCCACAAGCGGGCCATCGGGATGTCGGCGATGGGCCGGAGCATCGACTTCCAGCGCCAGGTGCGGATGACCACGGCGATGGTATAGACGCCCACGGCGGGGATAATCCACCAATAATTGACGGAACGCACGACCGTAAAAAAGTCTTCGAAGTGCAGTCCCTGGAATGCAATATACACACAGACGATGCTGATGACGACGCCAATGAGTAATCGAAATTTTTTCAT
Organism: Thermoflexus hugenholtzii JAD2; assembly: GCA_945881915.1. Lineage (GTDB taxonomy): Bacteria > Chloroflexota > Chloroflexia > Chloroflexales > Roseiflexaceae > UBA965. The sequence continues at coordinate 15,468 of CAMCVW010000029.1, forward strand.
AACCCTCAATGCCTACGCACGGTGAATCTCATCATGGTACCCGCCATCTGGGGCAGTGTCAACGCACGCAGTGGCTTTTACGATGCTATGTAGTGCCATACAGCGTATCCGATACCAATCAGTAATGAAAGCGTCAGAATCCGCTCGCTGCGGGCAGCACGTTGCTCCATCCGTTGCAACTGCCGCTCCATGGTACGCATATCCACCCGCAGTGCCCCTTGCTCGATCATCCCCAACACCCGGTCGATACGCCCCGGCAACCCCAGCAGTTGCCGACCGATGCGCACGGCATTGTCGATGAGCGAACTTTGGTTTTGGCTCAACCAGCGCCGCGCGATGGGTTGGATGGACCGGATGAAGTTCGTGTCGGCATCCAAAATAGTAATCACGCCACTCAGCAGGCTCAGCGCGCGCCCCAAATAGACCACGTCTTGGGGTAATTGGAAGGGCAGCGTGAGAAAAATCGCACGCAGATCATACGACATCGCCACAAAATCGATGTTCTTGTAATCGGATATGCTGCGGTCAAAGACCTCATCCATGACGCGTTTGACGGCGCGTTGGATGTCGTCGCGGTCGGCGTCGGCCATGATCATGCCCATGGCATCGAGCGCCTCGACCGTCCCCACCACGTCGTTGGCCGCGACAGCCAAAATACCTTTGCGCAACTGCTTCTGCAGCCCCGCTGGGACCGTGGCAACTGCTCCCAAATCGAGCAGATGGAGCGTCCAGGTACCATCCCCATTGGGCACGATGAGCATGTTGCCGGGGTGTGGGTCGGCGTGGAAGACACCATACTCGAAGCATTGGGTGAAAAAAACGTCGAGCAACATCTGTGCCACTGCCGTGCGGTCAATGCCGGCCGCAGTCAATGCCGCCACATTGTCCGGCGCGATGCCGTCGATCCAGTCCATCACCAACACAGATTCGCTCGATATATCGCTGTGCACGACCGGTAGTGCGATGCGGGCATCACGCCCCAAAACGCTGCTGAGACGCTGATTGTTCTGTGCCTCGATGCGGTAATCGAGCTCTTCGCGCAACACGAGGGCGAACTCCTCGTAGACGCGCTGAATGTCGGCCCGTTTGCGGATGAGCGGGTAGTCTTTGATGATGCGTACGACCATCTGCACGGCGGCGAGGTCTGTTTCGATAATCGCAGCGATATTGGGTCGGAGCACTTTGACTGCCACCGCCCGACCATCGTCACGCCGTCTGCCGCGGTAGACCTGCCCCAGCGAGGCGGCTGCCACGGGCGATTCGCTCTCGAAGGCAATCACGTGCGCGTAGTCCGGTCCCCAGGCGGCCGCCAAACGCGGGGTCACCTGGGCAAAAGGGACTGCCGGTACGTCGTCACGCAACCCGGATAGTACCTGGGTCACTGCGGGCGGCAAAATATCGACCCGCACCGACAAAAACTGCCCCATTTTGATGGGGACGCCACCCAGATCGATGGCAAGGTCGCGGAATTTTTGGGCCAGAGCGGTCCAGCGCCGGGTGGTGCTGGCACGGAACCACGAGCCCATTAGGATGTCGAAAAAAAAGATGTGCGTCACGATATGCAACTGTGTCAACAAAATCCGCCAATAGCGCCGTCGCATACATCATCCTTGTTGTGGAATTCATCACAATCATATCGTAGCACGCTGTGATAGAGCAGTGCGAAAAGCAAAACATTAAGAATCTTGTCTTTTGTGCTATTATTGCGCCAACCACGAAGGAGGGGATTTCATATGAATGTTGCGATGTGGGGCAAGGCGTTGCGGACGATTCCGCGCTTGTCCAAAGAAGAATGGTTGTCGCTGGATGTCATCTCGCGCTGGCTGGTGGCGTCACGCGCTGCGGTGCTGGTGATGACCACGACTTCTGCCATGATTGCCGGTGTCTGGGCCTGGCACGACGGGATGTTCAACGGTTTTCTGTGGTTTTGTGTGTTGGTCGGATTGACGATGGCGCACGCCGCCAACAACCTCATCAACGACCTGGTCGATTACCGTTCGGGTGTCGATCACGACAACTATTTCCGTGCGCAATACGGACCGCAACCGCTCGTCCATGGTCTGCTCGATCAAAAGGGCCTACTGGTCTACATTGCGGTGACGGGCTTGATTGCACTGATTCCTGGTGCGTACTTGGTCTATGTGCGTGGCGAATTAGCGCTCTACCTGCTGTTGATCGGGGCCGCGTTTGTGCTTTTCTATACCTGGCCGCTCAAGTACATCGGGTTGGGTGAGGTTGCAGTGTTCGCCATTTGGGGACCGTTGATGGTCGGCGGCGGCTACTTCGTCATCACCGGGCAGTGGTCGTGGGACGCGGTGCTCATCAGCCTGCCGCAGACGTTGGCAGCGACGACGGTGTTGTTTGGCAAACACATCGACAAGAGTTCTGCCGATCGTGCCAGCAAAATCTATACCCTACCCGTCATCCTCGGTTCACGGCTTGCCAAAGCGGTCGCAATCCTGATGATTGTCGCCGAGTATGCCATTGTGGTCTGGTTGATTGTGCGAGGGACGTTGTCGCCGGTGATGGGTGTGGTGATTGTGGCTGGGGCAGCAGCCTGGGCGGCCATCAAGGTATTTCGCACCGAACGGCCGGAAGCGCCGCCAGCGGATTACCCGCCTGATGTGTGGCCGCTGTGGTATGCGCCGTATGCGTTCGTACACACACGTCTGTTCGGGTTGCTCTTTTTTGCGGGACTCATCATCGATGCGCTGTGGGCACAATTCCGCTGAGGGAACGGTGGACAGCGCATCGGAGCAGGCCCGACGCCATGGGCGTCGGGTTTTCTATTTGACCAAACGGATATATGCAGCGGTGAGTTGGGTATCTTTGCTCTCTCGGAGCTCATCGGCACTGAGGGCAGCGGCCAATTTGGGGCTCAGCGTGTCAGACAGATTGGCTAACACAATCACCTCGTCGGGTTTGATTCCCACACCACGGACCACTTCACCGCCGGGGGTGAGCCACTGGGTGGTGCCCAAGCGAATCTGCGCTCCGGAGTCGAGGTCGAATGGGCGCAACACCGTCGCCGTGCCATAGGTCGGTTCGCCGATTAAATATGCACGTTTGGCGTACTGCAGTGCGGCCGACAAAATCTCGGCAGCGCTGGCACTATTGCTGTTGATCAGCACCACCATGGGCAAATCGGGCACCAATGGGGTGTCGTCGGTGGTGTATGGGGTGCGGGTCTTGTCGCGCGTCTCTTCGATCAAGACGGTGCTGTCGGTCGGCAAAAATTGCCCCGCGACGCTCATCAGCTGGTCGACATAGCCGCCCGGATTGTTGCGCAAGTCCAGGATGATCGCCGTTGCACCGCCTACTTGGGCTGCCTGCACTGCGGTGCGCATGTCGTCGTTGGCCTGTGCCGAGAACTGGTTGAGGTGGATATGTGCCACGTTGCCGGGGAGCATACTCCAAGTCACGCTGGGGATATCGATGCTCTGCCGCACAATCGAGATGGTCTCGGTCTGTCCGTTTTCGTGCAGAATCTCGAGCACCACGGTGGTTCCGCTCGGGCCACGGACTTTGCCTTGCAGTTCGCTGATCGTGGCGCTCTTCATATCGATGCCGTCGACCGTCATGATGCGGTCGCCCGGCAAGACGCCGGCTTTCTCGGCGGGGGCACCCTCGATGGGGGCAGCGATGATAACGTAGCCTTCACGCTCGCTCAGGTAGGCGCCGATGCCTTCGAAGGTGCCGTCCAGCGCTTCGCGCTCTTGGGCAGCGTCTTTGGGTGACATGTAGCGGCTATGCCCTTTGTCGCCGAGGCTATCGACTAACCCGGTAATTGCGCCATTGACCAGCGCATCGGAATCGGCTGCGTCAGGATCGACATAGTTTTCTTTGATGAGATCCCAAGCGGCATACAGTCGATTGAGCTTTTGGCAATCTTCTGCGGCCAACGGACACGACGTCGCCAAACTCGTCGCCGCATAATACCCAATTGCCAGCATTGCCACGCTCGAAACCGCCAACAGCGGCAGCACGAACCAGAGCGGGATGCGGAATGTGAACAACGAACGCATAGGACGATACCCCTTACAATTGTTCTGATGCATCGATTGTACCAAGGACTGATGAGCGATGGTTAAGTAGGGCTGCGATGCAGTGTGCACGAATTCGCACGACGCGTGGAGTGTCGCGGTGTATGATGGCAGTCATGAGATTCATCCAAAAGGATTCGCGATGACCACACTCGATTTCTTGCGCATGCCCTCACCCGTGGGTGAATTGCTCATCGTCTGTTCCGATCGAGCGGTGCAATTCCTCGATTACCACGACTACGAAGCGCGCATGCACACGCTCCTCAAGGCACGCTACGGTGCCGCTGCATATACGCTGCGCGAGGCAGCAGATCCACTCGAAATGCGCAGTCGCATGAACGCTTACTTCGCCGGACAAATCGATGCCGTCGACGCTATCGCGGTCGAGACCGGCGGCACACCGTTCCAACAACAAGTATGGTTGGCCCTGCGCACCATTCCCGCCGGGCAGACTGCCACCTATGGGCAACAAGCAGCCCGCATCGGTCGCCCGGCTGCAACCCGGGCCGTGGGTCGGACCAATGGCCTCAATCCGATTGCGATTATTCTGCCCTGCCACCGCGTCATCGGCGCCAATGGTCAGTTGACGGGGTACGCCGGCGGATTGCACCGCAAAGAATGGTTGCTCCAGCACGAAGGCTGGCCAAACACCCAGCAGCAAGCACGACTGGCACTCTAGCGGTCGATGGAGACGGTCGCCGCCACGGCGAAGTCACTGATGCCATCACACAACGCCGCTGAAATACCGGCTCTGAGAGAATACATGACACACGCATGCCACGACACCTGCTCCGATGCTCCGGTTGGCTCTTGTTGGAACCTGCAGGCTGAGGGATGCGCATGAACACACTGCGCCACTGGCTCTACCTCATCCTTGCAATCCCTGTCGTCACCGTGCTGGTCGCATTTGGATTGGCACAGTCGCAGCTGATACGCCTCGTGGGCAACGGTGCATGGTCGTTGCTGCTCTGGCCAAATCTCGAATGGGTGCTGGGCGCAGCATTGCTTGCATTTGCCTACCGCCGCGATTGGCCACGCTGGACGTGGATTGCGCTGGTGCAGATGTGGGGCGAAGCAGTGGTGGCGGTGCTGGTGCTCATCGTCCTGCTCTGGACGACAGGTACGACCCTCGCGTTCGGTACATGGGACTGGTCGGCGCTGGTGTCTTTGCTGAGCATTGCGCCGGGGTTGTTTGTCTGGTGTCTCGCCGAAGAGACCGTCTTGCGCGGCGCCGCTGGTAGGCACAGCAGCGGCTATCGCCCCATAGTCCAGCCGCTGGCCTTAATGGGGGTCGCTGCGGTGGTCACGCTTCTGATGCAGCCAATCTCGTCAGGACTTTTGCTGGTGAGCGTCATTGCACTCGAAGTGTTGAGTGTGGTCGGGTTTTTGGCGGGGAATTCGCTCGTGTTGTTGGCGGCGCGCCGCTGGTTTGTGCGTCTCGTCATCGTCGCCTGTGGGATACCGGGGGTCGGCTTCGTGGTACACACCGCGCCGCTGGCGCAACTCTCGGCACTCAATCCCATCTTGGGGATGCTGGTGATGGGCAGTCTGTGCGTCTTGTGGAGTTGCATTGTCGCCATCCGTTGGGTACGATCCGAATCAATCAGGCCGTCGCTGCAACAAAATGTACCCACCGACGTCTAGGAGATAGTTGAAAGGATATTCATCATGCGAAAATTCGTCCGTCAGTCACTCATTGCGAGTGCAATCGCCCTCGGGTCGTTCGCCATCGGGTATGCATTCTTCCGCTTGACCATCGGGCAGATCAAGATGTCCGATGCCTACGAGCTCGAAGTCCCCGAGTAGGTCGATCCCCCACCCCCCCAATCACCCGTGACGAGGCGCACTCGGAGCGGGTGTTTGTGTGTCTGCACTCCCACACGGGCATTCCCAGCAACATGACAAAAGCAGCGAGGCGGAGGGTGTGGCGGGGTGACTTTTGGGGGGGCGGCAGATGTCATGCAGGCGGGGTTGCAGGATCGCCTGGATCGTGTCGGTGGTGCATCTGCGTGTCGTGACTGCGCTACATCCAGGAATAGCAATTATTTCTGCGGATGTGTGTGAAAAGCAATTGGGCCAGAGTGGCATGTCCGTATCTGGGCGGGCAGGAGGTGTGTTGTGGGCGGGGCTGCAGGATAGCCAGGAGCGTGATGGTACGAACAAAAACACCCACTGCGAGGGAATCTCGGGTGGGTGTTTTGCTGTGGATGTATGGTGGAATGCGCGTAGTTACTCGATTCCCACGCTCCAAGCGGCCTCGAGGTCATTGGGCGAAAAGCGTCGGAAGGCCAAGACGGTGCTGGTTTTGGTAATGCCATCGATGCGCGAAATCTCGTCGGGGATGATTTCGGCCAGCTTTTCGTAGTCAGCCAAGCGCACGATGGCGATGATATCCCATTCACCGGTGACGCTATAGACTTCGCTGACGTGGGGGAGGGCAGCGATCGCCATTGCAATCGTTTTGATGGCGTCGGGGCGTGCCTGAATCATACAAAACGCAGTCAACATATGGACCTCCTGGGCGTGCGGCCCGGTGACTATGCAGTGGCGGCGTTGGGTAGCTCGGGCACGAATTCGTAGCTGGGCTCGACCTTTTGGCGACGCATAATGCGGATAATCACCGTCCACGTCTCGAGCAGGCCATTGGGAGTATAGGGCAATTCGTGCTTGATGGCACGGTGCAGACGCTCGAGTTTGTAGCACGGCACGCCGGCGTACATGTGGTGCTCGATGTGGTAATTCATCTGCCAGTAGAGGAACTTGAGGACCGGGTTGAGCAATATGGTTCGGGTGCACAGACGGAAGTCTTCGACGTCGTCTTGCAGGCCAACGTGCTGTGTGTTGTTGCACAAGAACAGCATTACACCACCGAAGAATGGCGCAAAGGTGATGAGAATCGGAATCATCCACAGACCAGTAATCCAGCCAATCGCGATGATGGCGGTGTGTGACACCAACAAAATCCGTGCCCAATTGATGAGCTCATTGCGGCGCGCGGGCTTGCTGTCGGGGAAGAGTGTCTTCATCCAATCGCCTTGCATGTGCCCCAGACTGAGCAGTACCCAGTCACGGTAGCGCGTCACAAAGCCTTGGGGGTTGATAAACGAGGTCAGCAAGAAGCTCTTGAGCGTGATTTCGACCGGCAAAATCACTTCCATGTCGTCGGGCTGATGCAACGTGTATTTGTGGTGCTCTTGGTGGCTGGCCCAAAAGAAGACGTGATTGGATCCCGAGATGAAGCTAATGAACAATAGAAAGAATCGGTTGAGCCCACGCGTCTTGAAGACCGTGCTGTGACAGAGTTCGTGGAATCCGTTCAAGAGGAACGCATAGACTTCGCCGTGCAACCACAGACAGAGCAACAGGACGGGCCAGCTCCAGTTGTCGTAGGCATGCCATGACAGCGCGCCGGTAGCGGCGATGATGCCCAAGTGCCCCAGCGTCTGCACGAAGCCGGCGCCGTCTTCACGTTGGTTGAGTTCGGCCAACAGGGCGCGGTCGATGGGGACGCGATACCAATGGATTTTAGACTGTGCTACCGGTTCAACGTCAGTCGTCATTGACCTGCTCCTTAGGCGATGAGTGGCGGATCTTCGGCGAGTATTTTGGCTTTGGGGGCGCGCATTTCGAGCACTTGCTGACCATCTTGCTCGACCCAGACGCCACAGGCGCCACCGGATTTGCTGACGCCCAGGTCGACCTCGGTGCCGTCCATGCGCAGGACGGGGTGGTAGTACTTGGCGACTTTTTCGGCTTCGCCGACGATGTAGTGGCCAATCATGGAGCGCCGGAAGCGGTTGGTGGTGGTGTTGGGGTATGAGCCGTGGATCATCTGCCCATTGAAGAAGAAGACGTCGCCGGCCTTCATGTGGACAGGGATGCTGGTCATGCCTTCTGGCAATGGGACGGTCACATCGGTGAAGCTCTGCGTGGTGTCGGCGGGGACGGTGCACAACAACGGCAACTCGTGGCTGCCAGGGACGACCTGCATACAGCCGTTGGCTTCGTCGCAGTCGTCGAGTGCCAACCAGGCTGCCATGCAGGTGCCCGGTTGGACGCGCAGGTAGTACTGGTCTTGGTGCAGCGCTTGGCCGCGTGCACCGGGTGGCTTGAAGTACAGCATGGTCTGTACCGCGTAGGGCGACGAGCCGAGCAGTGCGGTCAAAGCGGTGTCGAGGCGTTCGTCGATCATCCATTTGAGGGCGCGTTCGTCCCAGCGGTGCATGTGAATCATGCGTGGGTATTGCTGTAATGGGTCGGGAGTGTTGTTATCATCGCCTGCAATGGGGACACCGGCGAAGTCGCCGGGCAGAGACTCTGCCTTGCGCATCTCCATGAAGTGCTCGACGTAGGCTGCGACTTCGTCGGACGAAAAAAGACCACGCACGATGGTGTAGCCATCACGGTGATACTGTGCCACGTTGGCAGTCAAATCCAATTGTTTCATGCCGGGCTCCTTTGCGCGGGTTCGGGTTTGGGTGTACGTATTTTAGCATGCAAAAATATGTACAAGACGGTGGAGGGGAGCGTGTGCCTTTTGAGCGGGGCTTATTGCAATAAGCCCCGCTCAAAAAAGATGCAGTGCCTGTACGCCCCGCGACACAGCACCGATCTGGGTTCCTGCCATTCCATGGTCATACAGAAGCTGATGATGCTGCGGAAAACTTCCGTAATGGCATTGACGCACCGCGTCAGTGCCAATGGAATCGTGTGCAAGATGCAGAATCACTGTGTGGATGGGGTGCAGTTCATCTGAGATGCAGTCATGTGAGCACCTTGTAGTTGTTGGCATGCTGCAACGTTGGGCGGGCAGGGGCGAGGTACACCTCGCCCGCAGAAAAACCACGAGGCATGCCATGACGGTGGGGGGAGCGTGTGCAGGATGGAGTGCCTGTACGCCCCGTGACACAACAACTGAAACCTGAAAACTACGCACTGATACCTGTATCGAGTCGGCATGCCATGACGGTGTCCCCGTCATTCCATGGTCATACAATAGCTTATGATGCTGCGGAAAACTTCCGTCATGGCATTGACGCACCGCGTCAGTGCCAATGGAATCGTCTGCAAGATGGAGAATCAAAGCGTATCTGAGATGCAGCGATGTAAGCATCTTATACACGATGGCATGCCGACGACGAACAATTGCGATACGACAACGCCGACAGTCTGCATGCCATGACGGCAGGGGGGAGCGTGTGCCGCATGCAGAATCACTGTGTGGATGGGGTGCAGTTCATCTGAGATGTGGTCATGTGAGCATCTTGTACTTGTTGGCATGCCACAACGTTGGGCGGGCAGGGGCGAGGTACACCTCGCCCGCAGAAAAACCACGAGGCATGCCATGACGGTGGGGGGAGCGTGTGCCGCATGCAATAACTGTACGCCCCGCGACACAACAACTGAAACCTGAAAACTACTCACTGATAACTACTAACTACAATCCTGCATCCACCAAGATGCCATAATACGTATGTACAGAGAGAAGATTTTTGAAAAGCAGAACACACGCAATGGACGACACATCAATTCGCCGCCAAAATCAACGTTCTTGGGACGCAGTGGTCCCTGCGCATGTGAGTCATCACCACGACGTGCCTGGGTTTCTGCGCAGTGGCGGGAGTTCACTCTTCCCCGAAGAAGTAGCATTGTTGGGCGACATTCGCGGGCGAAGAATTGTCCATCTGATGTGTAACGCCGGGCTTGATACCTTGAGCCTGGCGAATCTCGGTGCAATTGTGTGTGGGGTTGACATTAGTCAGAGTGCGATTGTGCAGGCACGCCAGTGGGCTGCCGAAAGCAGTATTGATGCACGATTCGTCCAGGCCGATGTCTATGATTGGCTTGCGACAACTGACCAGCAATTTGATGCGGTGTACTGCTCATACGGTGCCATCTGTTGGTTAAACGATGTACAGGAATGGGCGCAGGGAGTAGCGCGCGTCTTGGCTCCGGGCGGGCGCTTTGTATTGATGGAATTCCACCCCACGTCGAATATGTTTTCTCCCGATTGGCAACTGGAGCGTGATTATCCGCACGCGGGTCGTCTGCGCACACTCGCGGGTATCGATGATTACGTCGCAGATTCGGGCGGAGGGTTGACTCCGTCGGGGTATCATACCGGCGTGAGTGGGTTTGTGAACACGGAACCATGCCATTTGTTTGAGTGGAGCGTTGGTGAAGTCGTCACTGCGCTGGCAGCAGCAGGATTGGTCATCGAACGGCTCGAAGAGTACTGTTTCAGTAATGGTGAGCGACCGTTCCGCAATATGGTCGCCACAACCGGGCGCCGTCAAGTAGCTCCGCCACACATTCCGCAGTTCCCCATGCTCTATGGAATAGCAGCGCTGAAAAAAGGGACATGACATGGATCGCATCATCCTCGAAGGAATGCAATTTTTTGGATATCACGGCACACGTCCCGAGGAACGCACCCTCGGACAACGGTTCGAAGTCGATGTATCCGTGGGACTCGATTTACAACCAGCAGGCAGCGCGGATGACCTCCAATACGGCGTCGATTATGCGCGTTTCCATGCCATAGCACAGTCAGTGGTCGAGGGCCCGCCGCTGCAGTTAACCGAGGCAGTCGCGGAACGGATTGCACAACAGATTCTGGCCGCCGAAGCGTCGATAGCGTGGGTGCAAGTCAAAGTCACCAAACCCTTTGTGCGGTTGGGGAGCACGGTGCTCAAAGGCTCGACGATCGTCATTAAACGACGCAGATGATGCGCCCGCTCGTCACCCTCGCATATGCCCAAACCCTGGATGGGTACATCGCTGCGCGCGACGGCAGCTCGCGCTGGATTAGTGGTGCAGCGTCACTCCAGCGTACGCATGCCCTCCGTGCGCGTCACGATGCGATTTTGGTGGGAGTGGGGACGGTTGTGGCGGACAACCCCCGCCTGACGGTGCGCTTAGTCGACGGGGTTAACCCGATACGCGTCGTTGTCGACAGTAACTTGCGTATTCCTGATGCGGCACATGTCTTGAATGAAGAATTGGCGACAGGCACATGGATTGTCTGTAAGTCAGACGCTGATGCCCAACGCCGTCAGCATTTGCTGCAGTGCGGGGCAGTGGTTCTATCGACTGCAACAGATGCGCAGTCAGGTGGAGTCGACCTGGCGGTGGCACTCCAACTCCTCGCCGAACGCGGCATCCGCACCGTCATGATCGAGGGTGGGAGCCGGTTGATTACCAGCATGCTGCGCGCACGACTCATCGACCGCGTGGCGATTACGATAGCACCCAAAATTTTGGGCGAAGGAATTCACGCCTTTGGAACGATTGGAGTTACGACGATGTCCAACGCGCTGACGTTCAGTGCGGTAGAGACGCAACGCGTCGGCGACGATATCTGGATGGAAGGCGAGGTGTGTTATCGCTGATATTTCGGCACTCTGGATGGTGGCACCGTACCAGGTGCGCATTCAGGCAGAATCACCCAAACCACTGCGCCCCGACGAGGTCGCGCTATCTGCGCGTTATTCGGCAATCAGTCACGGCACCGAAATGCTGGTGTACCGCGGCCAGGTTTCAGACGGGATGAACCTGGATCTGCCCACCTTCGAAGGAAGCTTTGCATTCCCGATTAAATACGGGTACGCGGTCGTGGGTACGGTGACAGCGGTGGGCAGCGCAGTTTCAGGGATGACTGTAGGTGATTCCGTTTTTGCGTTACACCCCCATCAAACGCGCTGTCATGTGCAGCAATCATTGGTCCACAAAATCCCAGCAACGGTACCGCTCAAAGCAGCAGTTTTGGCAGCCAACATGGAAACAGCCATCAACATCGTGCACGACACGCGACCTGCCCTCGGTGATGTGGTCGTAGTGATTGGCTTGGGTGTGGTTGGCTTGCTGGTGGCGTGGTTGTTGTCGCGACAATCGGTGCAAGTCATCGCGGTGGACCCTGCAACGCATCGGCGTGCGTGTGCCCGCCAGCTCGGTGTCCAGACCGTCGTACATCCGGACGAGGCACCGCAATGCGTCCGTACCCAGAGTCTTCAGCGCGGTGCGGATTGCGTCATCGAGGTCAGCGGCAATCCACAGGCATTACCGATGGCGCTCGACGTCGTTGGCCAAGAAGGGCTCATCGTCGTGGCGTCGTGGTATGGCAACAAACCAGTCACGCTCGATTTGGGGAGCAGATTTCATCGTGGCAGAGTGCGGATGCGGTCTTCGCAAGTGGGGCAGCTGGCACCAGATTTAGCGCCACGATGGGATTATCAGCGGCGTATGTCTGTCGTGTGGGAAATTCTCGCTCAGTTTCCCTTTCAGACGGTCATTACCCACGAATACCGTTTTCTCGATGCAGCCATTGCATATCAAGACATCGATCAACAGCTGGTACCGATGATTCAAACGGTATTGGCGTACGAGCACACGCAAGGAGACGAACATGTTTGAAGTCGGGGTTGTGACGCAATTCGAAGCGGCTCATCGCCTGGTTGGGGACTTTGGTCCCGCCCAGCGGTTCCATGGACACACCTATCGCGTCGAAGCAACGGTCTATGGCAACACCCTCAAAGCTGATGGGACGTTGTTCGACATCGTCCTGCTGCAAAACGCACTCGCTGCGGTCATCGGCCAGCTGCACTATCAGAATCTCGATGAAATTGCCGGACTCAATACGCGGAACACGACTGCGGAGGTCGTTGCAGAGTATATCTGGCTCCAGGTCGCTCCCGCATTACTCCAGACAGGGTTGGTCACATTACGCATTGCCGTCTGGGAATCACCCGGTGCGTGGGCCGGTGTGACGCGTGCGTTGCCGCAATGAACGTGGCAATGCTGACGGTCGGGGATGTAACACGACAGACCGGAGGCTACCTCTACCATGCACGGGTATATCCGCTGTTGTCTGCAATGGGAATCCATATCCACGAAGTGGTGCTCTCGGCTGCTGATGTCGTCTCGCAGCGGGAAGCCTCAATGACCTTCGAACCGGGTGACTACACCGTAATCATGGTCGATGCATTGGCGCGAACAGCAGTTGCCCCATACATCGATACCTGGCGTCAGACCTGTCCAGTCGTCGCAATGGTGCATGAGTTGCCATCTGAGGCGACAGGCGTCGATGCAGCAGACGAGGCACCGTTGTTGCGTGCCGATATGCTGATTGTGGTGAGCCCAGATGGGCGCGAACGATTACGGAATCGTGGCGTAGCCGATGAGCGCATCATCATTGCTCCCCCCGGTTGCGATCGGCTCGGTGTGCCCCCGCTACGGCAGGTTGTACAGCCGGCGCAGGTATTGTGTGTAGCGCAGTGGATTCCCCGCAAAGGGCTCGACACGTTGATTTCGGCGTGGGGGCACTCCCATTGCCCCGGCGCAGTGTTACACCTGTATGGGGAGCGTGATGCAGATTACGCGTACACGGCACAAATCGACGCCATGATTGCAGCGGCACGGCAGAATGGGGCGCAGATTGCCGTACACGGCAGCGTACCCGATGCGCGGATTATCGACGCATACCAACAGGCAACGCTGTTTGTCCTGCCTTCACGCTTCGAGGGTTATGGGATGGTTTTTGCCGAAGCACTCTGGGCCGGGTTGCCCGTACTCGCCTGCGACACAGGTCCCGTCGCTGCAGTCGTCGGCACGGGTGGGGTGCTCGTACCGGTCGATGATGCCCATGCGTTGGCCGTGCAATTGCATCGCTACTTACACGATGCAGACGCATGGCGTGATTTGGCGAACCATGCAGCACAGCGCGGACAAAAGCTGCCGCGCTGGCAAGACACTACCGATTGCTGGTACCAGGTGTTGCAGCGCGTCACTCGCTAGCAACGGTCCCAGCTGATCACAGCTGCGCTATCACCGGACGAAAACCGGTAACACGTCGGTGCGACGCACGTGATTCGATGGTCCGGGAGCACGCGGAATTGCACATTGAGTGATGAATAGGCATAAAAAACGCGCACGAAATGCTTCGTGCGCGTTCGAGTGCCAATCAGCGCGTGTTGTTATGGGTTGACACGGTCGTTATCAAAGTCAAGTAGGTGACCCATGCGGTGTTTTTTGGTGACGAGATACTCGTGATTGACCACGTTTGAGGCTATTTGAATGGATTCTCTGCTCACCACGTGGATGCCGTGGCTTTCGAGGGCACCGATTTTGGTGGGATTATTCGTCAGCACCCGCACCTGCGTGACCCCAAGCGCGTGCAGCATCTGTACCGCGATGGTGTAATCACGCATATCATCGGGTAAGCCGAGCGCGCGATTGGCATCGACCGTATCGAGTCCGGTTTCTTGCAATGCGTACGCTTTTATTTTGTTGATGAGCCCGATGCCACGGCCCTCCTGGCGCAGGTAGAGCAAAACGCCGCAACCATCGTCTTGGATGCGTTGCAGTGCAGCATCGAGCTGTTCTCCACAGTCACATTTGGCCGAACCGAAGGTGTCACCGGTCAGACATTCCGAGTGCAACCGAATCAGTGGCGCAGTATGGGCGATATCCCCGACCCACAGTGCGACATTGTCGCCTACGTAGACTGCCATGTGAAAAACACCGTAGCGCGTCGGGAGTGTTGTTTGGGCGAGCGGTTGTATCACTTCCAAAGCTGCCTCCGTTTCTCCATATATCTGTAGTACGAAGACATTACTTTTGTTGGATGTGCGCAGACCGCATTCTCATGGTGTGTTAATGCATTGATCGATTGCTTGCAGCATGATTTCGGGCGGTTGTGCTCCCGAGAGGGCGAGTTTTCGGTCAAAGATAAAGAACGGCACACCGCTGATATTGAGCCGTTGCGCAGTCTGCAACGAATCATCGACATGATCGTTGTACATGCCATTTGCGAGGACTGCTTCGACTTCGGCCTTGGGCAATCCCGCCTGCACCGCCAAATCACGGAGCACATCGTGGTCGTTCAAATCGAGGCTGTCGCGGAAGTGGCCGTAGTACAAAAACGGCGCGAGCTCCCACTGCTTACCCAGCTCTTCGGCCATCATCATCAAGCGATGCGCATCACGCGTATTGGGTGAGGTGGTGATGGAGTCGAAGTCAAACGAAATTCCCTCGCTGGCGGCTGCCTGGGTGACTTGGGCAAACATCTGCGACGAACGCGTGTCGCCGCCGAAGCGCTTCGCGATGTAGCTTTTGAATTCAACGCCCGGTTTTTGGTCGGGGTTGAGCATGTATGGGTGCCAATGGCGCTCGAAGATGATGTCGGGCCGTTGGGCGATTGCCTTCTCGAGGCGGGCTCCGCCGATGATGCACCAGGGGCAGACAATATCCGAAAACATATCGATAATCATGGTTTTCATGTCGAATCCTAGCGCTCTTTGGACGTGCTGTCGTAGTATAGTAGCACGAACAGAATTTGCATCAGTAGAGGTGCGTGTATGCCGAACGGCGCCGATTCTTTCGTCGCACTCGCCAATCTGGCTTGTCTGCTGGGCGTCATACTGGTCGTGTTCGCGTTGGTGCGTACGGTTCGCCGGATCAGGGCACGCCGCGTCCCGTTGCCTGGTGGATATGCAGGTGGAACACCGGCGGTACGCGTCGCACACGACTACGCCAAAGTGCCGCGCATCATCACGGTCACCGAACAATCGTTCTATACCGTGCTGGGTGACGCAGTGCCCGCGGGATATACGATAATGGTGCAAGTGGCGTTGAATCGTCTGGTGACGGCCCAGCGGCTCCCCAAGACGCACTACTGGCGAACCCGCGTTGGTCGCGCATTGCGCAGAAATCCATCGACTTCGTCGTCGTGCGTCTACGCGACATGGCGCTACGCGTCGCCATCGAACTCGATGATGCTTCGCATACATAGCAGCGACGCATAGACCGCGATGTATTGCTCGATGCCATTCTGCGCGATGCCGGCTTACCCATCATCCACCAACCGGTGCTGGCGACGTACGACCGGATGGCTGTTCAATCCCAACTCATCGTCTATCTGACCCCCTAAAAGAGGTATACATGAATATCGAGCAGTACCTGCCGCGCCAACAGTTGGTCACCAAGACGACGACCATTACCAAACCCCACTTCCCCGTCATCGATGCACACAACCACCTCTGTTCGGTCTTTGGCGGCCATTGGAATGAGCGCCCGATTGCCGAGTTTATCGACGTGCTCGACCGTGCCGATGTGCGCATGATTGTCGACCTCGACGGTGGTTGGGGCGATGCGATGCGCCAAAAACATCGTCAGCACTTCGCCCTGCATATCCCCGACCGTGTCAAACTTTTTGGCGGTGTCGAATGGGATCAATGGCAGGTGCGTGGTGGTGAATTTGCAAGCTGGGCTGCTGAGTCATTCAAACAGCAGGTCGCTGAAGGTGCCGTCGGGCTCAAAATCTGGAAGCCGTTCGGGCTCCACATCAAAAATCCCGAAGGCACACTCGGCTATGTGGACGACACTCGCCTCGACCCCATCTGGGCCATGGCAGGGATGTTGGGCGTGCCGGTGCTGGTACATGTCGGTGATCCGATTGCGTTTTTCGATCCCATCGATGCGTTCAACGAACGCTTCGAAGAATTGCACGCCCATCCCGATTGGCACTTCCCATCGCCGCCGTTCCCGCCGGTATTGTCCATCCTCGAGGCCTTCAAGCGCGTCACCAAGCGTCATCCGCGCACGACATTCATCATTGCGCACGTGGGCTGCTATGCCGAGAATCTCGGTTGGGTGGCGCAGTGGCTGGATGAATGCCCAAATGTGGTCATCGACTTTTCGGCACGGATTGCCGAGTTGGGCCGTCAACCGTATAGTGCGCGCAAGTTTTTCATCCAATACGCGGATCGCATCTTGTTCGGCACTGATTTGCCCGTCGATGTGCAGATGTACCAGCTGTACTATCGATTCCTCGAATCCGACGACGAATACTTCGCCTACCATCACACCGACGATGCTCCGCCCCAGGGCCGCTGGCGCATCTATGGCTTATATCTGCCCGACGATGTCTTGGCAAAGGTCTACTATCTGAATGCAGAACGCATCCTGCACTAGCAGGTCGAACGAGGAACTCCCATGCGCGCAGTAGTTTTTGACGGAACACTCCACCTCGACACCCAGCATGCCGATCCGGTCCTCCGCGACGGTGAAGCCCTCATCAAGGTCAATCTGGCAGGTATTTGTAATACCGATATCGAGATTACCCGCGGCTATAAAGGCTTCAATGGTATCCTCGGCCATGAATTCGTCGGCACGGTCATCGCCTGTGGCGATGCCTCCTGGGTCGGTAAACGGGTGGTGGGCGAGATAAACGCCGCTTGCCGGCGCTGCCCCACCTGTCTGCGCGGCGACGACCCACATTGCCCCAATCGCACGACGCTGGGTATCTACAAGCGCGCTGGCTCCATGGCGGATGTGTTCAGCCTGCCCATCGATTGCCTGCACGAAGTACCCGCCGGCGTCAGCAACGCCCAAGCGGTATTCACCGAGCCATTGGCAGCCGCGCTCGAAATTCTGGAACAGACCCACATCAAACCGACCGACCGTATTGCATTGGTCGGCGACGGCAAGTTGGGACTGCTCATCGCGCAAGTCTTGCGCCTGCCCGGCAGCGACGTCACCGTGGTCGGTCGTCATCCCGAGCGCTGGGACCTGTTGCACCGGCAGGGCATCAAAACCGTCAAATCCACCGAGGCCAGTGGTTGGTACGATGTCGTCGTCGACGTCACCGGCAACCCCGACGGGCTACACACCTCGCGCAAACTGGTTCGGCCGCGTGGGCGTTTGGTGATGAAGAGTACCGTCGCTGCCGAGACACAACTCGACTTGACGATGCTCGTCGTGGACGAAATCCAGCTCCTCGGCTCGCGCTGCGGTCCATTCGCCGCCGCCCTGCGCCTGCTCGAACGCGGCCTCATCGAGACCGCCCCGCTCATGCAGGCTACCTATGGAATGAATGACGCCATGGCGGCCTTTGTGGCCAGCCGTGGTGCGATGAAAGTCGTTTTGGATATGGAGGGCTAAGTCATGAGTCTGCAGGAACAAACCAAACACCTGTCGCCCGTCTGGGCGCGCTATACCAACATCGTGGCTGATCGAGCCGAAGGCATCATGTTGTATGGCGATGACGGGCGCGCCTACATGGACTTCACTTGCGGCATTGGTGTGACTAATACCGGCCATTGCCACCCACGCGTCGTCGCCGCCATCCGCGAGCAGGCCGGCTTGTTGCTCCACGGCCAAGCCAATATCATCTATCACAAGCCCATGCTGCGCCTCGTCGAGGCGTTGCGCCAGGTGGTGCCAGCCGGCATCGATTCGTTCTTCTTCAGCAATTCAGGCGCTGAGGCCGTCGAGGCCTCCCTCAAACTCGCCCGCCACGCCACCGGCCGTACCGATGTCATCGTCTTCGACGGTAGCTTCCACGGACGGACGTCGGGTGCTATGGCACTGACTACCAGCAAAGGCAAATATCGCAGTGGCTATGCGCCACTCCCATCTGGTGTCCACGTCGCGCCGTACGCCGGCTGTTACAACTGCGCCATCGCCAAAGCGGTGGGTCGTGACCGGGCCGGCATGTCTGCCGCTGCCCCACACGAGGCAGGCTGTTGTGGCAATCCACTCGAGCGTGTCGAGCATATCCTTCATGCCAATACCACGCCCCACGACGTGGCTGCGATTCTCATCGAGCCGGTGCTCGGCGAAGGTGGCTATGTGGTGCCGCCGGCGTCGTTCTTGCAAGGGTTACGGGCTATGTGCGACAAATACGGCATTATGCTCATCGCCGACGAAGTCCAGACGGGCTTTGGGCGTACCGGCAAATTCTTTGCGATGGAGCACTTCGGCATCACGGCAGATATCATCGTGGCCGCCAAGGGAATAGCCTCGGGCTTACCGCTCTCTGCCGTGATGACCCGCAAAGACATCATGGACAAGTGGCACCCCGGCACCCACGGCGGTACCTACGGCGGCAATGCGCTGGCCTGTGCCGCAGCAGTAGCCACACTGGATGTCATCATCCAGGAGCGCCTCGTCGAAAACTCTGCCGCTATGGGCGCAGTCCTCAAAGGTGAACTCAGCGAACTCCAGCAAGCCGACCCACGCATCGGCGACGTACGCGGCATGGGCTTGATGGTCGGTGTCGAGCTGATTGACAAAAACGGCGCTCCTGATGCTGTGCTCGCCAATCGCACCCTGGCCGCGTGCCGCGAAGCCGGATTACTCCTCATCAGCTGTGGCACCTACGACAACGTCGTGCGCTTCATCCCACCCTTGGTGGTCAACGACGAGCAGATTCACCAGGCAGTGCGTATCTTCCGCGCCGCACTCAACAGCTGATTACGGCGCGATGCCCCAGCGATAGGGAATCCCGGGCAAGCGCAACAGCCGGGCACCACCATCCGCGACGGTGACCGTATCATCCGCAAACAACAACAGCACATCACGGCACAGCCAAATGACGGCTGTGCCGTCGTTGCGTGGCACCCCGACCGTCGTAAATGCCGCATCCTCGAATGTGCCCGTCTGCGCGATGACCCGCTCGAAGTGGTATCGATCATCCGCAGTTGCGTTCGGCAGTAACGCTGTCGCGCCGCGCAGCCACTCCCCCAACGGCGTGGGTTGGACGCTGGTCGAGCCAGTGGGGAGCATCAAACACCGATGGGTGTAGCATTGCAGCGTCATATCGGCGAATGGCATGGCGGGCATGTGGGGAATGCCATAGGCTTCTTCCCCACCGTGAGCAGTGATATATGTCGAAAACGCCGCGGGGATGAGGTAGGCCGGCTCCCCACGCATGATCCCCTTGGTCGCGGCGACCGGCAGTTGGGCGATGTCGATGGCAGCACCGTTGTCAATCGCCAGCGCCACTGCATAGATTCCTGCCGGTGTGCGGCGCGGGATGGACAGCGCCTGCAGATGTTCGAGTGGCCCGTCTGCCAAATCAGCCAGCGTCAACGCCCCGGCAAACAACGCTTGTTCGTTGCGTGCCAATACCACTCCCTGCGCGTCACGTAAAAGCAACGTCACCCGGTGTGGCAGATTGTCGCCATTGCCGCTCAGGCGCAGCGTGACGGGCAGGATGGTGCCGGGTTCGTAAGCTGACTGCAGTAACGGCGCGGCAATGGCCACGCGATCGACCAGGGCTTGTTGGAACGATACCGCGATGTGCTGTGGCGCCCCGGTTGCAATCGGCTGGTAGACATCAAAACTCCCGCGCGAACCGCTCTGGGCGTAGCGGGTGGTGATAAGCGCGATGCTTTCGGGCGTCATCCAATTGCCCAGATAATCGAGTACGACAATGGGGATGGTGCCATTGGCCAGCTGCCGCAACAGCGGGTTTTGGTCCCATAGTCCTGCATCGAGGAGTTGGCGGTGCTCAAACACCTGCATCGGCGCGCTGACGTCGGCTTGGGCGGCGATGGCCGGCACATCCGTAAAAACGCTGCTCCCCAGCTGTTGAATCCGCGTGGTCAAATCGGCATTCGTGACGGCGTTGGCAGTCAGAATCTGCCCTTCGCGCCGATAATCTTGGAGCACCCCGTAGCTGCCCACTACCAGCCGAGCCGGTCGTTGGCGCTCGATCATGCCATATGGCTTGGGGTATGTCTCGCTCCACAACGGATAAAAGCGCACCACCGCCAGACTACACCCCGCCAGCACCACCACTGCCAACCAGCGCTGCCGGTCAGCCCGAGCACTCCACTGTGCTGCTAATACGGCAGCAACCCATAGCAAGCCAGCATAGAGTTCGAGGAAGTAGTTGGCGTACGCGCCTACTTTGCCGATCCCAATACCCACCACAACACCGCCCACGGTATAGGCCAGCGCCATGGTCAATGCACGCTGACTGGGGCGCAGCGCGGCGCGCCAATCGAGGAGCAGGATGCCAAAGGCGACCGCACAGATGACGAGCAATGGCCAGTGCAGGGTGATGAGTTCCTGCCAAAAACCTTTGGCTAAGGAATATTCCCAGCCGTTTACATTGGACTGCACCAGATGGAGCCAGAGGTTTGCACCGCTCAGGAGCAGCAGTGCCAGTATGGCCAGCAGTACGGCACTGGCAATCCCGAGTGCCCGCAGCGCAACCGGGCGAGAGGTCCCGAGGAGCAGTACCAGCAACGCTAGCGGGGCTGCTATCAACGTCGGTTTGACCAGCACTGCCAACGCCACCAACAGCGTCCCCGCCGTGAGTCGACCCCGCTGTGCCAGCACCAAGCCAATCAGACCGAGGGCGACCCCCAGCATGTCGACGCGCATCACGCCGCTCCACTCACGCACAATCGGGATGGCAAACCAGCCGAGGGCAGCTAAAATCGTTGCCAGCAACACCGGCCGTGTCCGCTCCCGCGGGAGTGCCAGCAGAATGATGGCAGCGCCGGCTAACAACCCTGCCAGCATCGACACGACCCGACCGGCCGTGAGGGGCGGGATGACGATAGCCGCAATCCGCGTCAGCGCCAAAAACAACGGCGGATAGTTGGCCACCACAAACGGTGCCGCCTGCAAATCACCATAGAGTCCCGCCAGTGAACCGCCGTGGATGAGGAACTGGAGTTGCCGCAGCAATGGTCCCTCGCCATAATCGATGGGGTAGGCGTACCCGACACGGCGCACCACAAACAGCACCCAAAACGGCAATTGGACGATGACCACCACAGCGGCAGCACACAGGCTCAGGACGAATATCGGCAGGCGTCGCAACATGGCAGCTCTTTCGGGCATCGTGAGGAATTCTACATATTTTAACGTAGCAAGCGTCTCTATGCAGAGAAAACCGGAGCAGTGGGACCGTGCACTGCTCCGGTGAGTGATGCCGTCTAGTTCTTGGACCAATCTGTCGGTGATTCGTCTTCGTTCAGACCATACGGGGCAGGCAGCTCGATACCGATCTGCGCCATTGCCGCGCGGTGGGCCAGGAGCACATCGGGGATGTCGGCGACTGGCTCAATGTGAATCGTGCTCCAAAACTGCGTCCCGCGTTGGCCGGTGCGACTCCACACCGCGCGGGCTATTTCGCTGCGAACCTCCATCACGAATTCGGCGGCCGATCCGAAGAATTCAAAGGTGTAATGAAATGCGTTGGGATCATCCTCTTCTTGGATGAGGGCATGCAGTTCCGCGCAGCACGGGCACTCATCGGCGTGATCCGCAAAAAACGTTTCATCGAGTTCAGAGTCCTCGTTGCAACTCGGTTCATAGAGGCGGATCAAGGCGCTGATTCCGGTCGGGGTGAGCACTGCAGCCTCGACAATGTGGTTGGCATAGAGCGATTGGATGGTGTCCCACACATCGCTGGCGATGTCGCCCGCGCCGGTGCAAGCCTGCGTGGGACCGCCTGCGCTGGTGAATGGCTCCTGCTGGGCATCGGTCTGCATCTGGATGAGGTAGACACCGGCGTCACCATGGGTGTCGAAGAGCGGTCGGAGCGGTCGGGCGGCGTAGTTTTCTGGGGACATAGATACCTCCTGTCTGCGAATCCGAGCTCAGTCTGACAGGTGTGCATTACCAGCGCATTACCAAGATTTTTGCGTGTTGCCGGCGTTCCGTGTATAGTGAACGGTGTTTGCGGGGAGCACCGTCGCTTCTCGTGTGTCAAATTCCTTCTGTTATTGTTGAATAGAGGTGAACCTTGGGCGCATCGAGTACGGATGTTTTGTTTACCCCGGTCCCGAGTTGCATTGTTCGATTGTCGGACATTGCCTACAACTATTGGTGGGCCTGGAATCCTAGCGCGACCGATTTGTTCCGCCGTGTAGATCCATCCCTGTGGGAAGAAATCTATCACAACCCGATCCAATTCTTGCGCAATGTGCGCCAAAAAAACCTCACTGCTGCGAGCAACGATGCACAGTGGGTCGCCGATTACGATACCGTGGTAGCCGCTTTTGATGCATACATGGCGAACAGCCAGACCTGGTTCAAGCGCACCTACCCCACCCAAAAAGCATCAATTGCCTATTTTTCGGCAGAATTCGGCATCCACGAATCCCTGCCCATCTACTCGGGTGGCCTAGGCATTTTGGCGGGCGACCATGTGAAGGAAGCCAGTGACCTCGATTTGCCGTTCGTGGCAGTCGGCTTTATCTACCCCCAGGGCTACTTCCGGCAACGCCTGGACCACAGTGGCTGGCAAGAAGCCGTCAATACCAAGATGAGTTTTGCCGACATCGCCGCATTCCCAGCCCGCACCCCCAACGGTGACGAAGTCGTGGTCGAGGTCGAATTGCCCGGCCGGACTATCTACGCCAAAGTCTACACCCTGCACATCGGCCGAGTGGTGCTCTATTTGATGGACACCGACATCCACCCCAACAGTCCGAGCGACCGCGAACTGTCGGCCCGCTTGTACGGCGGCGATCACGACATGCGCGTCGCCCAAGAGCTCGTCTTGGGTGTGGGTGGCGTCCGTGCGCTGCGCCAGTTGGGCATCGCCCCGACGGTCTGGCACATGAACGAAGGCCACTCGGCCTTCCTCGTGCTCGAACTAGCCCGTGAATTGGTCGCCAAAGGCGTGCCGTTTATGCAGGCCTTCGAGCAGGTCAAAGCCCAGGCAGTATTCACCACGCACACGCCGGTTCCCGCCGGCAACGATGCGTTCTCGCTCGATTTGATCGACAAGTACTTTGCCCGCTATTGGGACAAACTGGGCATCAGCCGTGACGAGTTCATGAATATCGCCATGCAGCAGCAGTCCTGGGGCCCGAGTTTTGCGATGACCGTGCTGGCTTTGCGTTTGTCGCAGATGCACAACGGCGTCAGCAAGCTGCACGGCGAGGTAGCCCGCTCGATGTGGCAGTGGCTCTACCCGGGCGCGACACAGGACGAAGTACCGATTACTTCGGTCACCAACGGCGTGCACTCGGCTTCGTGGTTAGCCCCCAAGATGAACGAACTCTACACTTCGGTCTTGGGCAAAGACTGGTACGACCATCTGGACGAGCCAGCCTTGTGGGAGGCATTGACCAAGAGCGACGATGCGACCTTCTGGCAATCCCGCATGCACCTCAAAAACATCCTCGTACAGTTTGTGCGTGAGCGTTTGGCGCAACGCCACACGCGGCTGGGCTCCCCACCAGTGGCGTGGCCGATTTTCGACAACAACACACTGACCATCGGCTTTGCACGGCGCTTTGCGACCTACAAGCGGGCCACATTGTTGTTCAAAGACGCAGATCGCCTCAAAGCGATTCTGAATAATCCGGAACGTCCCATCCAGATGGTCTTTGCGGGCAAGGCACATCCTGCCGACGAGCCGGGCAAGCACTTCATCCAGGACGTCTATCGCCGCTCCCAAGAGTCGGGTTTTGCAGGCAAAATCGTCTTCTTGGAAGAATACGATATGTGTGTGGCACGGGCCTTGGTGCAGGGTGTCGATGTCTGGTTGAACACGCCCCGCCGGCCGTATGAGGCCAGCGGTACCAGCGGCCAAAAAGCCAGCTTGAATGGTATTCCCAACCTCAGTATCCTCGACGGCTGGTGGCCAGAGGCATACACCGGGACGAATGGTTGGGCGATTGGTGACGAGCGCCACTACGACAACCTCGACGAACAGGACTGGAACGATGCACAGCATCTGTACCACTTGCTCGAACAAGAGGTCGCTCCAGCCTACTACGACCGCAACGCAGACGGAGTTTCGGCCCGCTGGGTGGCTATTTCGAAGGCGGCCATTGCCACTTGTGCACCGCAGTTCAGTACGCGCCGTATGCTCAAGGAATACGTGAATCGGTTGTATCTCAAGGTCTCGAAGTAGACAGATCCTATCGCATCACCCCGTCTGGCACTGCCAGACGGGGTGGTTCTATTTGGACCATTCAGGCGATATTGACCTTTTGCTGGGATGCATATGAAGTGTCATTCAGACCGAGTTTTTTCTATATAAATTTTTAAACAGTTAATTTTTATTGAAAGATTATTCATGACACGCAAACTCTCTGCTGTGTGTAGCATCGTTCTATTTGTTGTGCTGAGTTTGACCCTCACGCACACGCACGTACACAAAAACCCGGACTTCATCACCAACCAAGACATACACAAAAACTCCGTCAAATACCAGAACGGCGTCACTGACACGAACTCCCTCGAACACACGGACAGCAACCCCGACGCGTACTCCGACGCGCACACGGACATCGACGCGGACCAGAACGGGTACGCGAACGTTGTCGCCGACAATCACGGTTACCCCGTAACGCCTGGTCCGTCGGCTACACAGTGTGTAGGCAAACCCCCGTCCGGCATTGCCGGACGGGGGTTTTTGCAAGCCGCGGCGTGGCGGCCGCAGCAATCGCGTTTTCGGCGCTGCACGCGCTGCAGGCTGCCCGTGCAGCGTCATGCGAAACTGCGCCGCGTTGTGCAACGACCGCAAAGATGTATTTGCAAGCCACAGCGCAGCGACCGTTGCGGTGCGCTGGACCGCGGCGTGCATGCACCGACCGGCAACGCCGGGCGGGGCCTTTCCCCCAAAAGAAAAAATTAGAGCGGGTTCTTGCTGGCAGTGCCTTGGTAGCGCGGGTACTGGGGCAGGGTCTGACGGATTTTGTCGATGCGAATCATGGTACGCGGTTCGAGCGGTGGCACGTCGATGGGGACGATGTCACGCAGCTGACCGCCGAGGGTTTTGATGGCCTTGGTGGCGTCGGCGACCTCTTGTTCGGGGTTGGGGCCTTTGGGGGCGTAGACGACGCCGTTGACCGCGCACAGCGGCAAGAGATATTCCATTAGGGTGCGGAGTTCGGCGACAGCACGGCCGGTCGACAGGTCGTATTGACCGCGATAGTCCCAGTTGTGACCGATGACTTCGGCCCGTTCGCTGACAATGTGGACGTTCTTTAGCTCGAGCTTTTCGGCGACGTGGACGAGGAATTTGCACTTTTTGGCGATGCTCTCGGCCAGCGTGACATGGGTCGATGGCCACATAATGGCCAGGATGATGCCGGGGATGCCGGCGCCGGTGCCGACGTCGATCATGCGCTTGGGCGGTGTCGCCCAGAACGGCAGGTAGGTCAGGGAGTCGAGGACGTGTTTGGTGACCATCTGGGCGGGGTCTTTGATGGCGGTCAGATTGAGCATTTCGTTCCACTCACGGAGCGTCTCGAGGTAGGTCACCAGTGCGGTGCGTTGGGCGGGCGTCATGGCAATCATATTGCGGGCGAGGTAGATGTCGATCGGCTCGAAGAATTCAATCACGATGCACTCCGGTACAGCCCGTTTTGGGCAATATAGTCAGCCACACGCGGTGGCACGAGATCACTGATGGGCAGGCCCGCGGTGCAGCGCTGGCGCAAGAGACTGCTCGACACGTCGTATGCGGGTGCGCTGACGGTATGCATGCGTCCGGCGAATGATGGAATCGCTGTGCGAATCGGATCGAGGGCGATTGCCGCTCCAGAGCGATTGACCACAACGAGCTCACAGACGTCACCTAAGTCGGCGGCACGATACCACTGCGGTAATAATGCTGCTGCATCGGCGCCGAGGATGAGCATCAACGACGTATCGGGGCGGGCGAGTGACTCAAGGGTGTCGATGGTGTACGACGGACCGGTGCGCAACAACTCCACATCGCTGACCTGGAAGCGCGGGTCAGTGGCGGCAGCGAGTGCACACATGGCGATGCGTTGCTGGCTGGTGGCCTGTGGCGCAGGGCGATGCGGTGGCGTCCGACTGGGGATGAGCAAAATCTGCGCCAACCCGAGTTGTTCGGCGACCTGTCGGCCGATGTGCAGATGGCCGTTGTGGATGGGGTCATACGTCCCCCCGAGAATCCCGATGCGCATGCAATGGCTCACTGCTGGTTGGTCTGCTCATTATCGCAGATTCGGATGCGCGCTGTCGTAGATGCTGGAATGGGTGATATGACGCATGTGGACGCCATGTAGCGTGTTTTTCCTTGACAGAACGCCAAAGAAAGACTATGGTAGTATGTGTTTGTGAAAAAGCTGCGCCGTGCGCCCACGACGACACAGAGCCATCACGGATGGTTCGCGTCTTAAGGATGAGAGAATGACAAATAGTCCCCATACTCCGACCTGGAAATCCCCATTCCCGGCCAACGAGATTATGACCTTCACCATAGCCGGTGAATCTGCCAGCGAATTCGTCAACCAGTTTGCGCTCCGTTTGCGTGACATCATTGTGGCCAAAGGTCATATTTTTGCTGCCAATGCCGTCGATGCCTCGGGCGAAATCAAACTCAACGATCCGTTGCGCCTGGTCCTCAATATGTGCAACACCGAAAAACCCAAGCCGGTCAACCGCAAGGGCCAAGGGACGTTCGTGGCGTCGATCTTCGAAGGGGCCGGCAACGAAGCGAGTGTGATGCACGCAGCCTACCCGTTGTTGGTGCGCTCGATTTCGAATCTGATTATCTACAACACCGTCCGTGACGGCGTGCGCGAGAGCCACTTCATCACCCCCGAGCAGGGCCACTACGTGGTCAAGCACACCGGTAATCTGGCTGTCGATTACGAAAACATGTACCATCGTGTCACTCCGCTGGCATTGAGCCACTTGGTCATCAACAACGACTATGTGCCCAATCTGCCCGAATCCTTGTGGGACGGCGAAAAACCGATGCGCGACATCTGCGACGCCGGTAAACGTCTCGACAAGATGGGCTTGCTGCCCTCCCCCACCCGAATCGAAGACTACCTGACTGACTCCGACATGAAGATGGTCCGCCGGCTCTATGGCATCGGTGGCTTGAGTTATGGGAATCTGAGCGCCCGGGCGACACACAACCCAGAATTCTTCTGGATGTCGGCTTCCGGCGTCGACAAGAGCAAGCTCGAAACCGTCGGCCGCGATGTGCTGCTGGTCACGGGCTACGTGCCGGAACGGCTCGAAATCACGCTCAGCGTACCAACCAATGTCGAACCACGGCGCGTATCGGTCGACGCCATCGAGCACTGGATGATCTATCGCGAACATCCCAGCGTCGGCGCCATTGTGCACGTCCACGCCTGGTGGAGCGACCCGATTCCGTCGACTCAGGTCAACTACCCGTGTGGTACCTACGAAATCGCTGCCGAAGTCGCCGAATTGGTTCGCCAAGCACCTGATCCGTCACGGGCAGTCATTGGCCTCAAAAATCACGGTCTGACCATCACCGGCCATTCCCTCGAAGAAATCTTCAACCGCATCGAAAGCAAAATCGTTCCGCAAATCCCAATGAACTAGATGACACAGAGAAGCGGGGGGGGGG
>CAMCVW010000030.1 GCA_945881915.1 Thermoflexus hugenholtzii JAD2
GTTACAGGTTTGAGGTTACAGGTTTGAGGTTACAGGTTTGAGGTTACAGGTTTGAGGTTACAGGTTTGAGGTTACAGGTTTGAGGTTACAGGTTTGAGGTTACAGGTTTGAGGTTACAGGTTTAGGTTACAGGTTTGAGGTTACAGGTGTAGGGAGATATCAGCGCAGTACCGGAGCAATCCGGACTGCGCTTGTTTTAGTGTGTCTTCGCTTGCAATAAATTGATCACTTATGACTGATAACTGATAACTGCTGTGTGAGTTTTTGTCCCAATCATCCTCGCGTGATAATCCGGGGTTAACACGGCTCGTGTAGTGTGCAAGAGTACGACACAGAGGAGCACACACTCATGCATAGCAAACGTCACACTCCGATAGCACATCTGCATAACGTCCGCGATTTGGGAGGATTACCCTGTCGCGATATGACTGTCACCGCATCGCGGCAGTTTTGGCGTGGGGATTCGCCACACCACATCGATGCGGCAGGAATCGAAACATTCAAACACGCAGTGATGACCACCATCATCGATCTGCGGCAACCAGATGAATGCGCATCCCATCCAAATCCGTTGGCTGCTACGCCGGGATTTACATACCACCACCTGCCATTGTTCATGGGTAACTCACTGGCTCAGCAACCAACCACACTTGCGTCGTTCTACATCCACATCATCGAGCACGCCAAACCAGCAATTGCATCTGTGATGCGTGTCTGTGCGGCTGCGCCGTCCGGCGTCTTCTTCCACTGTAAGTTGGGCAAAGACCGGACGGGAATCATCAGCGCCTTGTTGTTGTCGCTCGCAGAAGTACCGGACGCAGCGATTCTCGACGACTATGTGTTGACCGAGGAACGCACCGCCACACTCGTGTCGTCACTGCTGCTCGATCCGCCCGCGTACCTCGGAGCGCAGATATATACACAACTGTTGGCGACCCAACGGGCGAATCTGCAGGCGAGCCTCGAGCACGTGCGGATCAACTATGGCACTGCCGAGCGATATCTTGGCGAAGCAGGGTTGACGACCGATGAGCTCACAGCCATAACGCGAAAACTCACCATGCCTATTGTCAATGACGATGCCAGCGTTGTCCGAACCAGCACACACACATAATCCAATGACAATATCGTCGCGCAGAAGGTTGGCACAGAGATAACCGGATGCACTATGCACCTTGACATGTATTTCATATTGCCCCGATACAGTTATTGAGTCACAGGTTACGCCCGGTGATTGATTCTTTTTAAGGAGTAGTCATGCGAAAGTTGTTCAGTCTGCTAGTCATGGTCATGTTTGTAACGGCATGTGGCAACGCTGCCCCGGCCGCCGAGCCAACGATGGCTCCTGAAGTTGTCGCCGAGCCTACTGCGGCCCCAGAGCCGACTGTCGCTCCGACCGAAGCCCCAGTCAAGCCCGTCATCATCGTCTGGTTGCCAAACGAATCCGGCGCTGATTTGGTCGCTGCTCGCGATGCCATCGGTGCGCTCGTCACCGAAACATTGGGTCGCCCGGTCGAACACAAATTGACCACCGACTACATCATCGCAGTCGAAGCATTGGCAAATGACAATGGCGATTTGGCATTCTATGGTGCTCAGGCCTACATCGAAGCCAAGAACAAAAACAACAGCGTCGTGCCGTTGGTCATCACCAGTGGTGCATCGGGCACCGCCAAAGATGCGCTCTACCACGCCTGGTTTGCCGTCAACAAGGGTGAAGAAGAAGCCTATCAAAAAGATGGCGTCTACAGCATCGAAAACATTGTTGGCAAGCGCTTCTCATTCGTTTCGAACAGCTCGACCTCAGGATTCAAGGTGCCTGCCAAGGCCATCCAAACGTTGTTCTCCGCTCAACCAGAGTGGAAAGAGCTCGTAGCTGACGATTTGCTCGAAGGCGGCGCAGACAATTTCTTCTCCGATGTCCAATTCGGCGGGTCACATCAGGGTTCCGCAGTCAACCTCATCTCGGGCAAGTCCGATGTTGCGGTTTTCTGTGACACCTGTGTCGAAAACTACACGGAATTGAGCGATGGGGAAGCCAACACGGTTGGTTCGACCTACAAAGTCATCGAAAAAGCAGCCGAACCATTCGACAAGTTCACAGGCAAAGAATTCGTCCTCATTTCGGTCACTCCGGTCCTCAATTCACCGTTCGCCGCAAACGGCAACACCCTCACCGCAGAAGAAATCCAAAAGCTTCAGGTAGCGTTGACCTCAGACGCCACCGCAAACAACCCCATGATTTTTGCCACCAAGGCCGAAATCGAAGCCGGCTACAAACCCATTTTCAAGAAGACCAAAGAAGAGCGCTTCATCGTCGTCGAAGACTCCTTCTTCGATCCGATCCGCGAATTGTCCAAGTAATCGCGCTTCCCCCCACTACAGCCGAGCTGTAGTGGGGGGTTTGTGTATAGCATGAGGTGTGTATGACAATCCTACATGTGGACAATGTCCGCAAAACATATGGTGGGAACAGCTACGCCCTCGATGGCGTTTCGTTTTCGGTCGAAAAGGGTGAATTTGTCGCAATCATTGGACCATCTGGTGCTGGGAAGTCCACACTCCTGCGCTGTGTCAATCGGTTGATTTTTGTCACATCGGGCGAAGTATCGGTCAAC
Organism: Thermoflexus hugenholtzii JAD2; assembly: GCA_945881915.1. GTDB lineage: Bacteria > Chloroflexota > Chloroflexia > Chloroflexales > Roseiflexaceae > UBA965. The sequence goes on from CAMCVW010000030.1 coordinate 2,619, forward strand.
GGAATCGCTGTGACCGGACTTTCGAACCCGTCGCTACGTCGATTGCGGCGTACCATTGGAATGATTTTCCAGCATTACAACCTGGTAAATCGCTTAACTGTGTTAGAAAACGTCCTGCACGGGCGCCTCGGATATAAATCCACCATCGCTGGCACCTGCGGATTCTATACAGCGAGCGAAAAAAATCGCGCCTACGAAATCCTGCATGCGGTCGGCTTGCACGAACACATCTACAAGCGCTGTGATCAACTCAGTGGCGGACAAAAACAACGCGTGGGTATTGCCCGGGCACTCATCCAAGATCCAACGTTGATGCTGTGTGACGAGCCAATTGCGTCGCTCGACCCCAGTGCTGCCAAGATCGTCATGGACACGTTGCGTGACATCAACACACGCCTGGGAATCACGGTCGTTGCAAATCTGCACCAGGTCCATGTTGCCCGTGACTATGCGACCCGCATCATCGGTGTCAACAACGGGCGCGTCATCTACGACGGGCTGCCGAAAGATTTGACAATCGACATCATTCAAAAAATCTATGGGTCTGAAGCACACGACCTCATTCTCGCAGATGGTGACACACATGGCACGCATTGATTTTTTTGTGCGCCAGCGCATCGTGGCGTTTGTCGTGTTCGTGATTCTCTGTGGACTCGTCTATGTGTCTATCGTCGTCACCGAATATGATGTCGCAAAAGGGTTTACTTCTATCCCCAAAGCGGTACGTTGGAGTACCGAAAATTTCTACCCTGATGCCGCTTCATTCAAGAAAATAAATAAAATAGCCACACGGTTGAGCGACACCATCATTACTGCCGTGACTGCAACGACGTGTGCCTCGCTACTGGCGTTCTTCTTTGCCATCATCGCTGCAACATCCACGCGACCACATTGGCTGTTTAGCCTGGTCAGCCGAGCTATCGCGAGCCTCTTTCGGAACGTCGATGTCTCGGCCTGGGCACTCATCCTCCTATTTTCGTTCGGGCAGAGCACATTCACGGGGTACTTGGCGTTGTTTTTTGTGACCTTCGGATTCATGGTCAGAGTGCTCATCGAAACAATCGATCAAGTCAGCGGGGACTCCATCGAGGCGTTACGGGCGACTGGTGCGGGGGCAGGCGCAGTCATCACCCAGAGTGTGATACCCGCGTGTCTGCCGCAGATTGTCAGTTGGACATTGTTTATGATCGAAACCAATATCCGCAGTGCGACCCTTGTCGGTATCTTGACCGGTACGGGCATTGGGTATTTGTTTGATATCTATTACAAAAGCTTGAACTATCACGCGGCGAGTTTGGTGATTGTCGCGATTGTTCTGGCTGTATTGGCGGTCGAAGCGCTGTCAAACACCGTACGAAGGATGATGTTGTAATGCATGTACCAACACCACACACCCCGCTGCCACGTCGCCCCTTTGATCGCTCATCGTTCGTCCTGAGTGCGACGCTGGCGATTCTCGCGGTATTGACCATCTATGGATTCACAACCTTCGACACCAATGGTGTCGATATGGATATGGCACTTGACATGCTCGGCGACAATGCCAAAACGCTGTTTTTTGCACCAGGGTTATCGAATGTGACCATCGAAGGACTGCTCAAAAATCTCGGGGTGACGGTTGCCTTGGGATTTTTGACAACGGTACTCGGGGCTGTCATCGGGATGGTTTTTGCCCTCGCGAGCGCATTGAATTTGGCACCTGTCTGGTTGAGCGTTGTGGTAAAAGCCTTCACTGCGGTCGTGAGAGCCATCCCTACCGTGCTCTGGGTGCTCATCTTTGCGGTGTCGGCTGGACTGGGCAGCGTTGCCGCGGTGCTGGGCATGACGTTCCACTCGGCTGGGTATCTCATCAAAGCATACGCAGAATCGTTTGAAGAAGTCGACGCCGGCAGTATCGAAGCCCTCAAGGCGAGTGGCGCGGATTGGTGGCAAGTCGTCGGGCAGGTGTTTATCCCGAGTTCCCGGGCAGCCCTTATGTCGTGGACATTTCTGCGCTTCGAGATTAATTTTTCGACGGCGATTGCCATGGGTGCCGCTGCAGGCGCAGGCGGCATCGGGTTTGACATGTTCATGGCCAGTGGATTCTATCTGAATCTGCGTGAGATGGGCGCATTCACCTATGCGATTCTCATTTTTGCGGTGCTGTTGGAGTATGTGGCGACCAAGTTACACACCAAAACCATGCAGGGCTAATCTGCGGTTAAACATGCGTACGCGTGGAGCTAATGGTTGCGCGCGGTGGTCTTAATACTTTTCGGGAACAATGAACCTATTCGAGATGGAGAAGCCGATGGCCAGCCCGACGTACGTATTAAGCCAGTGTCCGAGTGCATCTGTGTGCGCAATTGCCGCACAGGCACTCGATTATGTGACGCCGCACACAATCGAGATGATTAGTGGTCCCAAAGTAGCCATGGTGCAACTCCGCCTCAAAGAGAGTGTGGCCGAGACGGTCTTCAACGCTGGCGAAGTCCTCGTCACCGAGACGCGACTCGAGCTGAACGGCACGTTTGGATTCGGCATGATAGTCGGCAATCAGCCCGAGTTTTCGACCGCATTGGCACTCATCGATGCCTTGTTACGCATCCCTGGCGAGCATACGGTGCTCCTCGAGGAGCAGATTGCCTGCCTGGCGGCAGAGCTGCAGCACCGACAACACGCACAATTCGCGGCGAGCAACAGTACCAAAGTCGAATTTGACACCTTCTAAGAGGCATATGAATACAGCATTTCGCACGCCGAGCGCATTTGACGCATTTTGTACCGAGACATATCGCATCATGTTGAACTGTCTGGCTCGTCCGGGCACCATTGGCCAGCTGACGCAACCGACGTTTCTCGGTGCACCGGCACCCATCACAAACGCGCACGGCGCGGTGCCAGCAAACATGTACGCACTGGGTGCGTGTATGTCACTCATCGACCAAGAGACCAATTTCGTGTTGGGTTGTGACAACGCATGGCTCTTGCAAGGACACGAAGCAACGTCGTGGGTACACGTGCGGACCAATGCGCGCCGTGTCGCGCCACAAGACGCACAGTTTGCCTACCTGTGGGATGTGGCTTCGTTGGCACTCATTCCGCAGCTGCCGCGCGGCTCACTGACATTCCCCGAGCGGAGCACGACGGTCTTTTGTGCGGTGCCCGAAATATCCGAGAGCGGCAGCTGGCGACTGCGCGGCCCGGGGATTGATGGAAGTGCGTCTTTTGGTACCGACGAAAAGACCATGCGCCAGGTGGGTTTTATCCAACAGACACGCACACAATTCCCGCTGGGGGTCGATGTTTTTCTCATCGATCAGGCAGGCAAATGTGTCGGCTTACCGCGGACGACGCGAATCGAACTCATTGCAGCGCACTCCGTGCGAGGAGGATAACGTGGGGTACATCGCAGCGCGTGGCGGAACGAACGCAATCCTCAATGCGGAACTGTTAGTTGAATACATGCGTCTGCAAGGGCAATCGACACCAATTGCTCTGGATCAGATTCGTGATCAGATGCGAGCGGCCGTCGGTCGTGCCATGAATGAAGGCGCGCTCTATGCGCCTGAGTTAGCCGCACTCGCACTCAAGCAGAGTGAAGGCGACAGTATCGAAGCGAGTTTTTTGCTCCGCGCCTATCGCTCAACGTTGCAGCGCGTGATGCCGACGATTCCTGCCGAAGGGACTGCCATCCGCTGTATGCGCCGCATTTCGGCTTCATTCAAAGACATCCCCGGCGGACAGATGCTCGGACCTTCGCAAGACTATCAGATACGCATGCTCAACTCCCTCCTCACCAATGAATCGCACGCGGATATCCAGCGCGTCATAGATGCCCATGCCACGCTGGCAGCCGAGAGTGACTGCGACCCGCAGGCGATCGGACACTTCAGCAAAGTCGTCGACTATATGCGCCAAGAAGGTTTTGTGTCGATGCGGCATGACGACGAAGCGGACGAACCATTCGACATCACCCGCACCGCACTGACATTCCCGTGCCGCCGAAGTGCACGATTACAAAGCCTGGCACAGGGTGACACCGGCTGTCTGCTGACCTACGCCTATAGCAGTGTACGTGGCTACGGCGATGCACACCCCACGCTGGCGGAGTTGCGTTTTGGGCTCATGCCCGTCGAAGTCGCCCATCCGATGACGGGCGAACCCATCTGTATCGGCGAGATTGTGGTGACGGAGTGCGAGATTGTCTCGAAGGCGCACAGTGTTGCGCATGCGTCGGACAAACCACAGTTTCAACTCGGCTATGGCTTTACGTTTGGACATTGCGAAGTCAAAGCGATGAGCATGGCCATCCTCGATAGCGTCCTCACCCAAGCAAAACTGAATGGGTTGAGTGGCGAATCGGGGCCGGCTGCCAACGAAGAATTCGTGCTGCTCCATAGCGATGGAATCGAAGCCAGTGGATTTACGGCGCACTATAAACTCCCGCACTATGTGACCTTCGAAGCAGACCTCAAAGTCCTCGATCGTGCCACCGAGCACGTGCAGAGCCAGGCGTTACAAGCCCATGTTGCCCCCGTTGCATCGGGAAAGGATACACCGTGAGCGCTGCAGCAGAAAACATCTACAACTTCGCCTTTATCGACGAAGACTCCAAGCGCGAAGTCAGACGTCAGCTCCTCAAAGCCATTGCGCTGCCGGGCCACCAAGTCCCATTCGCCAGCCGGGATTTGCCCATCGGACGTGGCTGGGGCACCGGTGGACTGCAGATTACGATGGCCATCATTGCCCCTTCTGATACCCTCAAAGTCATCGATCAAGGCGACGACGAGAGCGTGAATGCGGTCAACCTACGCAGGCTCTTGACCCGTACCACAGGCGTTGCCACAACCACCGATACGCAGCAGGCGTCGATTATCCAGACGCGCCACCGCATCCCCGAAGAAAAAATGCGTGCCGACCAAATTCTTGTGCTCCAAGTACCGATGGTCGATCCGTTGCGCTGGGTAGAACCAAACCTCGAGCGCGCCACCGTTATGCACGGCGAAGCCGACTATGGCCGCATGTGGGTCTATATGTACGAGAGCATCATCAAAGCAGGTGATTTGCGCATCGCCACCCAATACCCGGTCATGGTGGCAGGCCGTTACATGATGGATACCACCCCGATCCCGCGTTGGGACGTGATGCGCCTACACAATGCCGATACGCTGTTTTTGTTTGGTGCTGGCCGCGAAAAGCGCATCTATGCAGTTCCACCGTATACCACAATCGAGCCCCTCGAATTCGAGGACTACCGCTTCAAAACCGAGTATCAGCCTAATCAGCGCTGCCATCGTTGTGGTGCGACCAATACATTCTTGACGGGACACTTCGTCAAAGCAACGACCCAGGATGAACCAGGCCACTGGGTCACGAGTTGCTCCGATTCGAGTTATTGTGACAAACAGCTCGTCGCCCAAGGGATTCCGGAGCACACACTATGACACAGCACGACAGTTGGGTACTCAACGTCGCCGACCTCAATAAACGCTACGGTGCCGGATGTCCGCAATGCGCAGGATCCACTGGCCCCGCACACGGCACCAGTCAATGCCCGTACTGCCTCAGCGTGTTGGCGTGTGTCGATGCAAACCTCACTATTTATCACGGTGAGGTGCTGGGCATTGTCGGCGAAAGCGGCAGTGGCAAAAGCACACTGATGCAGCTCATCAATCTGAGCACTACCGCGACCTCTGGTCACATTTGGTACCGCGAACCCAGCAACGATGCAGAGCGCACCGACTTGCTGACGATGGATGGATTCACGCGCCGGCACTTCCGCAATGATCGCCTCGGTATCGTCCACCAACGGCCAGAACTGGGCCTCAACATGCGATTTAGTGTCGGTGGGAACGTCGCCGAAAAACTCCTCTTGGCGAATTGGCGGCACGTCGGTAAAATCCGCGAGCGCATCACCGAATTGATGATTCAGACCGAATTACCGCCCGAACGCATCGATGATGACCCGCATACCTTCAGCGGTGGCATGCTCCAACGTGTCCAGATCGCCAAGGCATTGTCGAGCAATCCTGCGTTGTTGTTACTCGACGAAGTCACCAGTGGCCTGGATTTGTCGGTGCAGGCACGCGTCCTCGACTTGATCCGCCGTATTCAGTGGGAGCAGAAAATGACCATGTTGCTCGTGTCACATGATCTGGGCGTCATCAAACAGCTGGCTCGCCGCACCATCGTGATGAAGAATGGTCATATCGTCGAAAGTGGACTCACCGACCAAATCCTCGAAGATCCACAGCACCCCTACACGCAGCTTCTTGTTTCTTCGGCATTGTGATGGTGGATACGATGCAGACACCACTCCTTCAGGTTCAGCAGCTCAACAAATCATTCGACTTGCACCTCATCGACGGACGGACCATTCACCCCGTCAAAGAGATGTCTTTTGCCGTCATGCCGCGCCAACACTTCCTCATCTGGGGCCGCAGCGGGGTCGGCAAAACCAGTGTGCTTAAGTGCATCTATCGCACCTATCTGAGCACCAGCGGGCATATCTTGTACGATTCTGAGCATGCCGGGATTATCGATATGACGACTATCCCCGAGCGCACCGTCCTGGCATTGCGTGAGCAAGAAATAGGCTATTGTTCGCAGTTCCTCAAGGTTTTGCCACGCGTGTCGGCGCTCGACGTCATCAGCGAACCATTACGCCGCACGGGTATGGACGTGAAGCACGCCCACGAACTGGCGATGCGTTGGCTCACCAAACTCCAAATAGCGCCGCATCTCTGGCAAGCCAGCCCAGTGACCTTCAGCGGCGGCGAGCAACAGCGCATTAACTTGGGTCGTGCGTTTATCACCGCACCCCGGCTCCTGTTGCTCGATGAACCGACCGCCAGCCTCGATATCCATTCGAAGCAAATCGTCATCGACCTGATTCGCGATGCGCTCGCCAAAAACACCACCATCGTCACTGTCTCGCACGACATCGATACCCTCTCGTCGGTCGCCGATCAACAACTCGCACTGTAGCAGAGGTATCACATGCAGACTATTTTGTGGAATGCAACCGTCGTGTTGGCTGATCGCGTGATTACCTCGGGGTGGGTGTCCATCGAACATGCGTATATCACCGGGTATGGGTCGTTGCCTGTGCCCCCTGACTATGGCACTGCGACCCTCGTCGACTGCGCGGGCGGATTCATTATTCCTGGCATTATTGACCTCCATTGTGACGCCATCGAAAAAATGGTTCAGCCCCGACCAGGGGTCATGGTCGACACCGCGATTGGTCTGCAGGTCACCGATCGATTACTGGTCAGTGCCGGTGTGACCTGTGAGTTCCATTCACTGTCCCTCGACGACGCAGAATTCGGCGTGCGCAACGATGATTTTGTCAGAGACTTCATCACCCACATTGCTGCATCCCGTGCCACAACGGTGCGTCATTTGGTGCATGCGCGCGTCGAGATAAGTAGCGTGCGCGGCACCGAATCGTTGGCTACCATTATCGATGACCCGGCAGTGCGTCTCGTGTCGATTATGGATCATAGTCCGGGTCAGGGTCAGTACGCTACCGACGAGGCGTTCCGCTACTATGTGGCCAAAACAACCGGTCGGAATGACGCAGAAATAGATCAAATCATCGCTCACAAGCAAGCACAACGCACTTTCATCGCCGATCGGATCGATTACGTCGTCGCGGCGTGTCAGCAGCGTGGCATACCGATTGCAACGCACGACGACGACACTGCGGCCAAAATTGCAGAGTGGAATCGGTTGGGTATCCAAATCAGTGAATTCCCGACGACATTCGAAGCAGCCACCGCTGCTCACGCGAGTGGCATGCACGTCGGTATGGGTGCTCCCAACGTCCTGCGCGGCAAGTCGAGTAGTGGCAATCTGAGCGCACTCGATGCAATCAAAGCCGGGGTTGTCGATTGGCTGTGTGCCGATTATTACCCTGCTGCACTGTTGCCTGCGGCTTTTTCAATCGCGACTGCAGGTATCTTGACGCTCCCGCAAGCGATTGCGTTGATCACGGCGAATCCCGCCAAAGCGGTCGGAATGGATGCACAGCTTGGGAGCATAGACGTCGGCATGCTGGCTGATGTGTGTGTCGTGCGGTACGAAGGCCATGCACCAATCGTCGAGCAGGTCTATGTCAATGGTCGAGTGGTCTATACGGTCTCACCTGCAAACGTGACATTCGCACACTGATTGTTGTCTTGTATGGCGAAAAAAGATACCCCGCGCGGCAGCGCGGGGTTTTTTCATTTACAGGCTAAAGAAATGTTCCATGCACTGCGCTGATTTATTTTGTGTCTTCGCTTGCAAAAAACTGATCACTGATCACTAATAACTGATCACTACTGCTTCAGCGCGTGTGCCAAATCCGCAATCAAATCCTCGGTCTCTTCGATCCCGGCCGAGATGCGTACCAGATGCGCAGGAATCTCGTGTGCCGATCCTGCTGCATGCGTCAAAATACGTGGCAACTCAATCAGACTCTCGACCCCGCCCAAACTGACCGCATAGGTGAACAACTTGGTCGATTCGACCAGACGATGCGCGGCAGCAGTCCCGCCTTTGACGGTGAACGACACCATGCCGCCGTACAGACGCATCTGCCGGGTGGCCAGGTCGTGTTGTGGGTGGTTTTTCAACCCCGGGTAGTAGACATGTTCGATGGCAGGATGTTTTTCGAGATATTCAGCAATCGCCTGCGCGTTGCGGCAATGGGCTTGCATGCGCAATGCCAGAGTTTTGACGCCGCGCATAATCAGGAACAAGTCGAAAGGCGCGGGGACCGAGCCGACGGCGTTTTCGATGTAGCGCAGCTTTTTCGCCAAATCGGGAGTATTGGTCACCAACGCCCCACCAATCACATCGCTGTGCCCGCCGTGATACTTGGTTGTGCTATACGAGACAATATCTGCCCCCAGCGCCAACGGCTGCACGAGGTACGGCGAGGCGAAGGTGTTGTCGACAACCGTGAGCGCTTTGTGTGATTTTGCGATGGCACTCAAGGCGGCGATGTCGGCGACGCGCAACATCGGGTTGGTCGGCGTCTCGATCCAGAGCAATTTGGTCGCGCTGGTGAATGCCGCAGCCACGGCTGCTTGGTCGGTCACGTCGACGAAGGTCGTGGTGATGCCGTGTTGGGCGAAGATTTTGGTGAGCAAGCGGTGCGTGCCGCCGTAGACATCATCACTGGCGACGACGTGATCGCCGGGCGAGAGCATGTGTAGGACGGCCGTTTCGGCGGCCAAGCCCGATGCGAACGCCAGCGCGTCGCAGCCACCATCGAGTGAGGCCAGTACCTGTTCGAGCGCGGTACGGGTCGGGTTTCCTGAGCGTGCATAGTCGTATGGTTGATTGCTGCCCACTTCGAACTGGGCAAAGGTCGACGTCTGGTAGATGGGGAATGCCACGGCGCCGGTCTGTGGGTCGGGTTCTTGGCCGACGTGGATGGCTTTGGTAGCAAAACCGACGGTTTTCAAATGGGGTTGCTGCGTCATGTGCGAATTCCTTCTCCATTGTGTATGTAGGGAACTTGTCGGAATGCTCTGGGTAACGTAGCGTATGAGAGCGGAGCAGTGTGTTGCACATTAGACGTGCGGGTCGAACCGCTGCAACACCACTGCCTCGAGTTCGCGCACGCGTTGCACATCAGTCTGTTCGCCGTGTGCGCTATATGCCTCGGCGATGCGGTTCAGCCATTCGTGGCGCAGACCGGGGCGTACCTGCCCTGCCTGTACCCAAGCAATATCTGCATCGAGCAGTGCAGCAAGCATATCGATCGCCGTATAGCGTGCGGTGGTGGCCGGCAGGCGATCACGTTTGGCGTCAGGATAACTAGTGCCGGCGACGAGTTGCGGTGGTTCGAGGTTGAACATGCCGGCGAGCAGCACGACGGTGCGTTCCGAAGGGACGGACAAACCCATTTCGATGTGTGACACGGCCACGCGCGACACCGCGAGCCGTTCGGCCAGGCGTTCTTGGGTCCAGCCATGCTCGCTGCGCAGGCGGGCGATTTTTTTGCCGAGTGATTCACGTGGCTCTATCAGGTTCATGTCACCAATCCCGCTAATTGACTTAGCAGACAACTATGCATGTGTGTAGTATAAATCAACTTAGTGTCTTATCACATATCGAGGTCATCATGGCAAAAAAGCGCGCACTCATCACCGGCATCACCGGTCAAGACGGTTCATATCTGGCAGAATACCTGCTCGAACAAGGCTACGACGTCATCGGCATGATTCGTCGCTCCAGCACGGTCAACTTCGAGCGCATCCACCACATCCAAGACAAAGTCACCCTCGTCGCCGGCGATTTGCTCGACGAGGTCTCGATGATCAACCTGCTCCGTGATCACCGCCCTTCCGAAGTATATAACTTGGCCGCGCAGAGCTTTGTGCAGACCTCATTCAGTCAGCCCGTGTTCACCGGTGAAGTGACCGGCCTTGGCGTGACCCGCATCCTCGACGCGGTGCGCGTGGTCGATCCCGGCATCCGCTTCTATCAGGCCAGCTCGTCCGAGATGTTCGGCAAGGTGCAGGCCGTCCCACAATCCGAAACAACGCCCTTCTACCCCCGTTCACCCTATGGTGTCGCCAAACTCTACGGCCACTGGATTACCGTCAACTACCGCGAGAGCTACGATATGTACGCCTGTAGCGGTATTTTGTTCAACCACGAGAGTCCACGCCGAGGGTTGGAGTTTGTGACCCGCAAAATCACCAATGCAGTCGCCCGCATCAAGCTGGGCAAAGACAAGGAATTGCGCCTGGGTAACCTCGACGCCAAGCGCGACTGGGGCTACGCCAAAGACTACGTGCGCGCCATGCATTTGATGCTCCAGCAGAACACACCAGACGATTACGTCGTCTCGACCGGCGAGACCTACTCGGTACGGCGCTTCTGCGAAATAGCGTTCGGTCATGTCGGCCTCAAGTACGAAGACTACGTCGTCATCGACGAGCGCTTCTACCGCCCCGCCGAGGTCGAACTCTTGGTCGGTGACCCTGCCAAAGCCAACAGAGAACTCGGCTGGAAGCCCGAAGTCACCTTCGAACAACTCGTCACCATGATGGTCGAATCAGACCTCGCCGCCAATAAGTAGGTTACAGGTTACAGGTTACAGGTCTGGGGAGGATGCGCTGCATCGCCTTAGACCTGTTTTTTGAATGATGAATTGTCTCAGTGAAGATTCGATGCGCGCCATGAGGTAGGTACAGTGACTGACGAGACAAGATGATGGCGGGCGAGGTAGGGAGATAGCGGGCGAGGTCGTCATACCCCGCGAAGTGGGGTACTCGCCCTTATTGGTCAGTGCACGCTAGCGAACAACCAGGGGCGACGTAGTCATGCCCTGCGAAGCGGGGTACGTCACCCGCAGATGCAAATCGCACAGGTATTCATCGCCCGCAGATGCAAATCAAACATAGCGCGGGATCGCATTTGTGTTTTCTGTGCGGATCTGATAACTACTCATTACTACCTACAAACTACTAATTCGTAACTGCTATAATTGCGTCAAAGCAACCCCAACAAAGGAAACGTAATGAGCAATGCAACGATGCAGGGGCTCGTCTACCGCGGCCCACGCGAACGCACGCAGATCGAAGAAGTCTCGGTGCCGACTCCCGCAGCCGGCCAAGTCTTGATGAAGGTCGGCGCTGTCGGCGTCTGTGGCACCGACATCCATGTCTGGCAGGGTGATAATCACCAGATGGAAGGTCCACGCATTCTCGGCCATGAGTTTTCGGGCGAGGTCGTCGCATTAGGCGCGGGGGTCAGCGATTTTCGCATTGGGGAGCGCGTCGTCTCCGAAACAGCATCGTGGGTGTGCGGAGTCTGCCCGTACTGCCGCGCTGGCCAATACAACGTCTGCCCCACGCGCAAGGGTTTTGGTTTTGGTGCAGACGGCGCGATGGCCAACTACGTCATCAGTCGTCCGGGAATTCTGCACCGTATTCCCGACCGGGTATCGATGGCGCATGCCTCGATGACAGAGCCTGGCTGTGTGGCCTATAACGCTATTTTTGAGAAAAGCAGGCCCCGTCCTGCCGACCACGCCGTCGTCCTCGGACCCGGCCCTATCGGCCTGATGTGCATCGCCATGCTGCGCATCGCCGGCGTCGGTCGCATTAGTGTGATCGGCCTCCGTCGTGACGGCCATCGCCTCGACCTCGCCAAAACGATGGGTGCCGACGACGTGCTCGTCGCCGACGAAGTAGACGCCGTCAAAGCCGTCATCGACGCCGGCGATGGATTCGGGGCACATCTGGTGGTGGACGCCGTCGGCGTCTCCAAAACCCTTGATCAGAGCCTCGACATGGTTCGTCCCAATGGACAAATCACCAAAATCGGCTGGGGTCCCGCACCCGTAGGCTTCAGCCTCGACCGACTCATTATCAAAGCCGCCACCCTGCAGGGCTCATTCAGCCATCTGCATGGCACCTGGGAACGGGTGCTGGCGCTGATGGGCACCGGGCAGCTCAATGTCGCTCCATTGGTGACCGAATTCGATCTGCATGACTGGCACGAGGGCTTCATGGCGATGGAAGAATTGACCATCCCCAAAGCAGTGTTGCGCCCCAATGGGTCTGTCGCCTAATACGGAGGGGCTATGTCATTGCACATCGGGCGCAATCCCATTGGGTTAGCGGCCTATTCCTTCCCGTGGCGTTGCGGCTTCGCCGGCGCCGGTACAGACCGCGTCTGCCCACGCCCGTACGACGCACATGCACTGCTCGAGCTCGCCTCGTACTACAACATGGCTACGGTCGAAATTCCCGTCGACATTATCCGCGATCAATCCGCTGCCGGCCTGACCGAATTCCGGCGCAGGGCCGATTCACTCGGTATCGGCATCGTCGTCGATGGCGCGGTGATAGACTCCGCGATGCTGGAGGCACTCTTGCCCAAAGCTGCATTGCTCGGCGCCAAAGTCCTGCGCGTGATGCTCAGTGGGATGCTCGAAGGCGCACGGGCTTCGTTCCCCGGCGGCTGGGAAGCGCACCTCGTACGCCAAATCGCAATCCTCAAAGCCAATCGATCCCTCGCCGAACACCACGACATTGTCATCGCTGCCGAAAATCATCAGGACCTCGATAGCCACGACCTCATCCGCATGTGCGACGAAGTCGGTGGTCGACACATCGGCGTTACCCTCGATGCCGTCAATCCGCTTGCCGTCGCCGAAGAGCCCATTGCCTTTGCCCGCGCGCTCGGCACACGCATCGTCAATGTGCACCTCAAGGATTACACCATCCATCTGACCAGCGAAGGGTATCGTCTGGTGCGCTGTGCCCTCGGTGCGGGAGTACTCGACGTCCCTGCCCTGTTTGCAGTGCTCGCCGAGGTCGCACCACAGGCCACCTGCAACATCGAGCTGGCCGCCATCAATGCCCGCCACATCCGCATCTGGACGCCGGAATGGTGGCAGGGCTACCCGCGCACCTACAGCCCCGCCACACTCCAGCCGTTGTTGGCATTCCTGGCCAAACACGTCAGTAGCGCAGCCTTCGATTGGCGCACACCGTGGGAACAAGGCGCTGACGCAGTGACGTTGGGCGCCTACGAAGAAGGTCAATGTGCACAGAGCGTGGTCTATCTGCGTTCCCTGATGCCACACCATACAGGGGGTCGTTGATGACTGCAGTTACTCCGCTGGAATTATTCAAACTCGACGGCAAAGTCGCCCTCATCACCGGTGCTTCGGGTGGGTTAGGCGAAGTCTTTGCGCATACACTCGCTGCCGCTGGGGCAGACATCATCCTGGTCGGCCGTCGCAGCGAACCGCTCGAAGCCCTCGCGATTACCCTGCGTGACCTCTACGGTCGGGTAATTACTCCCTATGCCGCTGATGTGACTGACGTCGCACAAATCGATGCAATGGTGCAGGCGGTCGGCAATGTCGACATCCTCATCAACAGCGCCGGCATTAATTTGCGCAAACCAGCGGTCGAGTACCCCATCGACAAATGGGACGAACTCATGAAGGTCAACTTGTCTGCCCCGTTCTACATGGCCCGTGCATTTGCACCGCAGATGATCGCGCGTCGCTGGGGTCGCGTCATCAATATCAGTTCGATGTTGGGCACCGTCGGTCTCGCCGAACGCGCCCCCTACACAGCCACAAAAGGTGGTCTCATCCAGTTGACGCGCACCTTGGCGCTCGAATGGGCCAGTAGCGGAGTTACCGTCAATGCACTCTGCCCGGGACCCTTCGCCACCGATATGAATATCCCCATTATGAATAATCCGGCAGCCTATCAGTGGTTCATCGAACGCCTCCCCATTGGGCGTTGGGGTGATCTCAAAGATCTGCACGGCCCGATTTTGTTTCTGGCGTCTGAAGCGTCGGCATTCATGACTGGCGCATCGATGGTCGTCGATGGCGGTTGGACCGCGCAGTAAATCACCGGCGCATTGCGCCGTAAGGAGGCTCATATGGCTCAGGGTTACCGCGTCGTTATGCCCAAAGAATACACCGTCGAAATCCAAGAATTCCGCATCCCCGATGTCGGTCCCGACCAAGTGTTGGTGCAGACCGAAGCCTCCGGCATCAGTGCCGGCACCGAGTTGGCGATCTACACGGGCATTCATCAGTGGCTCAAAGACCCCACCAACACATGGGCCAAGTTCCCGTTCATCCCCGGCTATAGCTCAGTGGGTCGGATCATCGCGGTCGGCAAAAACGTCACCCGCTATCGCGAAGGACAGCGTGTCTTTGGTCCTGGTCGGCACGAGAGTCACGCCGTCATCGACGTCCATGGCGAAACAGAACTCTTCCCCATTGCCGACCACGTCCCTTCCCCACAAGCGGCCATGCTGTCGTTGGCGCGATTCCCATTCACATCACTCGTCCAATCACAACGCATCCTGGGGCAAGCAGTCGTCATCCTCGGTATGGGCATGATTGGTCAGATTGCCACGCGCTTGTTCGCTGCATCGGGTGCCTACCCGATTATAGGGGTGGACAGCTTCGCCCAGCGGCGCAAATGGGCTGAGCAGGTCTATGGCGTTCGTACCATCGATCCCAGCAACGGCGATGCGCCGGCGCAGCTCCAAGCGCTGTTGGGTCGCAAGGCCGATGTCGTCGTCGACGCAACCGGAGTGCCTGCAGCCCTCCAAGATGCCCTCAAACTCGTCGCTGATGGCGGTCAAGTCGTGTTGGTGGGCAGCCCGCGCGGGATTATTCAAAACTTCGACTCCTACTGGGATCTGCATGGTCGATCGGTCACCGTCACCGGGGCGCACGGCAGTGCAATTGGTGGGAGCGTGCGCGAGCACTTCCCGTTCACCCGTGACCGTGCATTACCGTTGATTGCGCACTATGCCGAAAGCGGCAAAATCGACTTGTCCAACATGCTCACCCATCACGTCCACGCCAGCCAAGCGCACGAAATGTACGACGGATTGTTGCATCACCGCAACGAATACTTGGCGGTGACGTTGCATTGGGATGCGGTGTAATCATGACATACGTGGTACTTATTTCGGGCGCAGGCAGTGGGATTGGGGCAGCCACGGCGATGCGCTTTGCCGCTGCCGGTTCGACCGTCGTGTTGCTCGGACGGCGTGTCGAAGCCCTGAAAGAAACCGCCGTGCAGTGCCACGAACGTGCCGTAATACTGCCCTGTGATGTCACCGATCCCGTCGCGGTACGTGCAGCAGTTGCACATGTGGAGTTCCGTTATGGGCACATCGATGTGCTCGTCAGCGCCGCCGGCACAAATCTGCCTGCCCGCACGGTGCCCGAACTCACCGCGGCGTCGTGGCAAATGATGCTCGATGCCAACTTGACCGGTGCCTTCCACCTCATGACCGCCTGTGCGCAATTGGTGCGCAATGCCAGAGGCGTCGTCATCGCCATCGGCTCGACGTCTGTGCCGCGTCCCAGTGCGCTCGGTGGTGCAGCCTATAATGCCGCCAAAAGCGGATTGTCGGCGTTCGTGCGTACCATGGCCCAAGAGGAAGCCGCCCACGGCGTGCGCATGACGATGCTCCAACCCGGCGAGGTCGATACCCCACTCATCGACAAAAGACCCGCACCTGTCAGCGCCGAACGGCGTGCCACCATGCTCCAATCCGATGATGTGGCGCTGACGATTCAATTCATTGCCAGCCTGCCCGCTCGCGCGCATATCCCCGAAATGATTCTCACCCCGAGTGCAAATCCGTTTGTCTAATTGTCGACAGTAGGGGCGTTTCACGCAGAGTCGCAAAGACGCAGAGAAACACGCAGAGACACAGAGCAGGTGAAGTACCTGATTCTCGTGCTGTGCGTGTGTTTTTGGTGAGGATTGTCTAGAGCAAAAAAATGTGGCAGAGCGGATTTGCATCCATCCCTACCACAACACACTACTCACTACTCACTGCTACCTGATACCTGCTACCTGCTACCTGCTACCTGCTACCTGCTACCTGCTACCTGCTACCTGCTACCTGCTACCTGCTACCTGCTACCTGCTACCTGCTACCTGATACCTGCTACCTGCTACCTGCTACCTGCTACCTGATACCTGCTACCTGATACCTGCTACCTGATACCTGCTACCTGCTACCTGATACCTGCTACCTGATACCTGATACCTGATACCTGCTACCTGCTACCTGATACCTGATACCTGCTTATCGTCGTGCAACGGCGATATCACGCTCGCGGGGCAGATCAAACCAAACGTTGTTACAAACTGCCATTGCATCGGCGTCCAGCACGAGGTTCAGACCCGACAAAGAGTCCGCAAGTTGCTCGGGGCGACTCGCCCCGATGATGGGGGCAGTGATGCCTTCTTGGGCGCGCACCCACGCCAATGCAGCGTGCGTCAACGAGATACCACGGCCGGCGAAGTATGTCTGTAATTCTGCGACGGTGTTGTGTACTTCGTCGTTCCAATACCGTTTGCGGTAGAGTTCCCCAGCGCCGGTCAGATTGAAGCGCGTGCCGGGTTGAAGCGTCCGTTGTGCGGTATACCGACCGGTCAACATGCCGCCGGCGAGGGGATTGTACGGAATGACGCCCAGACCGTATGCTTTGGCGACCGGCAGGATTTCGTCCTCGATCATGCGGAACAGCATGTTGTAGCGTGGCTGGAGCGACACGAAGCTGCTCAGATGGCGTGCATCGCTGGTCCACAGCGCCTGCATAATCTGCATCGCCGAAAAGTTGGAACAGCCGATATAGCGCACTTTGCCCACACGTACCAAATCCGTCAACGCTTCGAGCGTCTCGGCAATCGGCGTCTCGGGGTCAGGCGAATGTACCTGGTAGAGATCAATATAGTCGACCCCGAGGCGAGTCAGGCTCGCGTCACAGGCTGCCATGATGTGCTTGCGCGACAATCCTTCGTTGTTCGAACCGGGAGCCATGGCACCGCGACATTTGGTAGCCAGGACGAGGTCATGGCGATTTTTGCGGGCTTTGAGCCACGAGCCAATGAAAACCTCGGTGCGGCCGGCACTACTGAAATCGCCACCGAGCGGGTAGACATCAGCGGTATCGATAAAGGTAATGCCGTTGGCGATTGCCGTATCGAGAATAGCGTGTGCAGTAGCTTCGTCGGCTTGGTTGCCGAAGGTCATCGTTCCGAGGCACACCTCACTCACGTGCAATCCCGTCCGGCCGAGTCTTTTCGTTTGCATAGTGATTCCTTATCGGGTCAGTGGATAGGACGAGTGTACAACAGATTGGGTGTTTTGGGGCAACAAAAAACGAGCGGAGGCGCACCCTGGCCTCCGCTCGTGTGATGAATTATGGTTTAGTAGCGGTTGTCGTCGCGTGGTCCGCGGCGAGGAGCGCCTGCACCGAAACCGGGCTTTTCGTCCGATTCGTTGACGCGCAACTGACGACCGGCAGTTTCGAGGCCATTGGTGGCCGAAATTACTTCTTCGACGTTGTCGACTTCCATCTCGACGAAGCCAAACCCACGTGAACGCTGGGTATCACGGTCGATGACGACTCGGGCACTGACAACTTCACCGTGATCGGCGAATGTGTTGCCCAAATCTTCACTCGTCATACGCCATGGCAAATTACCAACAAAAAGCTTGACACGCATTACAATCCACTCCCTCTGCCCACCAAATTGGACATCGCGAAATCTATAGATTTCGCCTAAACCGTACCTAGTTGCCAATCCGAGGTCTCACCCCACTGCCTGACCGGTCTGCGTATCAACCTTGAACTCACATCCTGCCGGGTGCTACCGTGAACGGAAGGCGGAAGGTGGGACTTCGAAGATGCGTGTCGAAGTTCGATACGTCAATTGACACTTGATTATATCATGCTTTTGTGAGCAAGTGATGATGATGTTCACCAAAAACCCAGGTTCCCTCGCTTTTCTTTAGATATTGTAATGAATGTCCGTCGGTATACCCACTGGTGCGCCATGCTTCGTGTACGGCGCACCATGAACGTGCGTAATCACGCACCCAAACGCATCAATAACGCTGCCATGTGGCGCATCCCATTGCGAAAATCATTGATACGTATATTTTCGTTTGGTGCATGGATGCGTGAACCTGAGTAGCCGACACCCAGAGTGATAATCGGGACGCCGATATCGTGCGAAAACAGATAATTGGGACCTGATCCTCCCGACATCGGCCAAATCAACGGCTCTCGCCCGTAGACATCTATGGCAGAATCGACCAATGTCTGTACCAACGGATGATCCGAAGCGGTCCGCGCAGGCCGACCTGCGCCGACCACGGTAATCTGAATGTCTTGGAATCCATGCGTATCGAAGTGGGCGCGTAACTGTTTGACTACATCTTCGGGCTTTTGATCGGGTACCAGACGGAAGTCTACCTTGGCGCTGGCACGTGCCGGCAATACTGTCTTTTGACCAGCCCCTTGGTATCCGGAGGTAATCCCACAGATGGTGCAGGTCGGTTCAAAAATCTCGCGGCGGCGCAATTCAACGCCAGACGCATTTTTCAAAAACATCGTGTTGCCAAACAGCTCTTGCATCTCTTCGTCGCTGTCGGGCAACGCCGCTAGGAGCTCCATGTCGCGGGCTGTTGGGGCAATCACTGATTCGTAGAAGTTCGGTAGCTGGATGCGTTCGTCTTGGTTTTTGAGGGTATTGAGCGCCCATACCAAACGCCAAGCGGCGTTGGGTAGAATCGATCCCGCGATGCCCGAATGGGTGTCGATTTTGGCCGTTTCGACCGACAATTCCAGGTAACAAATACCACGCAAGCCGAGGTAGCTAATCGGTACGCCATCGGCATTGTGTGTGCCGAATTCCCAGACGCAGGCATCTGCCTTGAGGCGCTCGACATTGGCGTGGATAAATGGCGCGAGGTTGGGCGATGCGATTTCTTCTTCACCTTCTATCAGGAACTTGATACCCACGGGGAGTTCACCAAGCACGTGCTTGACGGCGGCGATAGCGGCTATGCGACTGACTAATTCGCCTTTGTCGTCGGCCACACCACGGGCAATCAACAGGTTATCTTTGCGCGTCATGGTGAAGGGATCGCTGTGCCACAAATCGAATGGTTCGGCGGGCTGCACATCGTAGTGGTTATAACAGAGCAGCGTTGTGTCACGCGTGCCTTTTGCCTCGGCATAGACGACGGGATTGCCGGCGGTGGGCATGATATGTGCGTCCAGGCCAACCTCGGTCAGGAGTTCGGCGACACGCGCTGCACAGGGTTCGACTCCCAAGCCTTGTGCTGCGACACTGGGAATGGCACACAATTCACCGAGCATTCCGAGGAATCGGTCGAAGTGTTGGTCAATGTAGGTGTCAACGCGCTGCAACGGTGTCGTCATGTCATCTATCCTCGTCGTGCCAATCTCTTGCGATTGTACACCAGTGCGCGCTGCAAGGATGTTTGACGCACATAGAGCGATGTTCTACCATAGACAGACAACAGATACACCATAGGGAGTTGGGTCATGCGGATAGTTGTCACGGGGGCCAATGGACAACTCGGCCAGGCAGTCATGCGGCAATTCCATGGGCTACACGACCTCTCTGCGCTCGGGCATGCAGATATCGAGCTGTCCGAAGCACGCACCGCCGACACTATAGCCGCACTGCGGCCACAGGCCATCATCCATGCGGGTGCTATGACCAATGTCGATGGATGTGCCCGTGACCCCGACGCCGCCTACGCAGCGAATGCGCTGGGTTCGCGCTGGGTCGCACAGGCTGCGGTACGTGCCAATGCGCGCATGATATACATCAGCACCAATGAGGTGTTCGACGGCACAGCAACGACACCCTATGGTGAATTTGATTGTCCCAATCCCATAAATGCCTATGCACGATCCAAATATGCCGGCGAACAAGCCGCGCGAGAATTACTCGATCGCCTGTATGTGGTACGCGTTGCCTGGCTATTTGGAGGAACACGGAACTTTTTGCGTACGGTGATACGTCTGAGTAGTGAGCAGTCGTCACTGCGGATGGTCGACGATGAAATCGGGTCACCGACACATGCCGGTGACGTGGCAGCGGCCCTCGGGCAGCTCCTCACGACCGATGCCTACGGCACGTACCATTTTGTGAATCAGGGATCATGCTCACGCTACGAATTAGCCGCTGCGACGCTCGCCGCTGCTGGTCGAAGCTCGGTCACGCTCGAGCCAATGAAGTTGGCCGAGTTCGTCCGTCCGAGTCGTGTTCCGCTCTACACCGCGCTGAATAACTATGTTGGTGCAGCGCAAGGAATCGTTTTTCGGCCCTGGCAAGACGCCGTGAATACATTCGTGCACAGCATCATCGAGGGCCAAGCGTGATCGATGTCATCGTGCCAAACTACAATGGTCGCCATCATTTGGAGATCTGCCTTCCCGCACTGCTTCGGCAGTCGCGGTTCGCTGATGTTCTCGTGACTGTTGTTGACGACTGCTCAACCGATGATTCTGTGGCATATGTGCGCTTCGCCTTCCCCGAGGTCTCGGTCATCAGCTTGCCCCAAAATGCCGGGTTTGTGGCTGCATGTAATACGGCAATAGCTGCGACGTCCGGCGAATTTGTGGTACTGCTCAACAACGACACCGAATGTGACGCACATTGGTTGGCCGAACTCGTGGGGGCACTCGAATCTGCACCTGAGTACGCCTTCGCTGCGTGCAAACTGCTGTTGTTTGAGCGGCGTGATATTATTCATTCAGCCGGCGATTTCTATCGTATCGATGGAATTCCGGGCAATCGCGGCGTGTGGCAGTCCGATTCGCCCGCGTATAATGTACGCGAGGAAGTCTTTGGACCCTGCGCCGGTGCTGCTGCATACAGACGGAGCGCACTGGATTCACTCGCTGTGGATGGAGCGGTCTTCGACGCAGATTTGGGAATGTACTGCGAAGACGTAGACCTCAATCTCCGCGCACGCGTGCGCGGTCTGCGTACGCTCTATGTGCCGACTGCGGTCGTCTATCATCGCCTCAGTGCAACCGGCGGTGGCGCATTGGCGAGTTACTATTGTGGACGCAATTTTGTTTTGGTATGGATCAAAAACATCCCACCAGCGCTCTTTTGGCGCGCAATGCCGGCAATGCTATGGCAACAGGTGCTGATATTTGGTTCTGCATTGCGACATATTCGTGGGACCGCGGCGCAGGCACGGATTCGTGGTCAACTTGCGGTGTTCGCCAAACTGGGGCAGTTTGTGCGTAAACGCGCTGCGATGCCGCACACTGTGGATGCTGACCGGATGTATTTGACACACTGATACCGGTGTTTTCCGAGAATGTACTTCCGAGAGGATACGATATGACCACGGCGCACGCACCCTTACTCACGATTGTCATCCCAGCGTACAACGAGCAAATGCGACTGCCAGGTACACTGGCAGCCATCAAGACATATGTCGAACAGACCACATTGACGGTCGAG
Source organism: Thermoflexus hugenholtzii JAD2 (assembly GCA_945881915.1). Classification (GTDB taxonomy): domain Bacteria; phylum Chloroflexota; class Chloroflexia; order Chloroflexales; family Roseiflexaceae; genus UBA965. Next base: position 24,425 of record CAMCVW010000030.1, read on the forward strand.
GTGCTGGTTGCAGACGACGGAAGCAGCGATGCAACTGCCGCTATTGTGCGTGATGCGGCGGCCAATTGGCCTGCGTTACGACTGCTAGCGCTCGATCATCGTGGCAAAGGGTTCGCGGTCCGGGCGGGAGCACTCGCCGCAGTCGGCGAATACGTCCTGCTCTGCGATGCGGATTTGGCGGTACCCATCAGCGAATGGGAACGGATTTATGCGAACTTCATCATGGGCTACGATGTGGTCATCGGCTCACGTGAGGGGCAAGGTGCGCACCGCGAAGGGGAACCGTTCCACCGGCATCTGATGGGACGTGTTTTCAATGGATTGGTACGATTGCTCGTGGTTGGGAACTTCCACGATACACAGTGCGGCTTCAAGGCATTCCGGCGTCCCGTGGCCCATGATTTGTTCCGCCGGGCACGCATCTATGGGGACGACGCCCCGGTCATCAAAGGGGCTGCGGTGACTGCTTTTGATGTCGAAATCTTGTACCTCGCAGTGATGCGTGGGTACCGCGTCTCTGAACTCCCCGTACTCTGGCACTACGGCGAAGAGACCAAAGTGGACCCCATTCGCGATGCAGTACGGAATCTGCGCGATATTCTGCGCGTCCGCATTTTTGCCATGCAAGGCTTATACAAACGCCTCGATGACCCCCGCGTATAAATTACACTGCCATTCTGTGAAAAACGATAGCCCCACGGCATGCCGTGGGGCTATCGTTACGGCATGGCGTATCGATATGCGTTTTCTACAAAAACAGCACAAACGACACGCTATTCACGGGTATGGTTCCCACTCGTGCACCAATCTGTCCCGTTGCCACGTCGCGGGGCAACACGGCGATGATGTTGTCGTTTTGGCAAGCGACGAGGACGTAACTGCCATCGGGACTGAATGCAAAGTTACGCGGCCACGCACCGCCACAAGAAACAACCTCGATGCGTAACAGGTTGCCATCGGCGAGAATCCGATAGGTTGCAATGGTGTTTTCGCCGCGCGTCGTGACGCTCAAAAATTGTCCACAAGGGCTGATGTGAATGTCAGCGACGGTGTAGTCAATCAGTGGCGTTGCGATGGTCGAGTGTTCCCAGAGCGGCCGCAGGGTGTCTTCGCTGTAGGCATAAACCGCCACCGTGCACGAAATCTCGTTGGCGACGTACAGGATCGGCTTGCTCGGATGGAAAACCGCATGCCGTGGTCCGGAACCGGGTTTGACGTCTACGGCGTGCATCCGGCGCAGCTGATTCGTCTGTGGCTGCACTGTATAAAAGACCAACTCGTCGGTCCCCAAATCTGCAGCGATGACAAATCTGCCGTCTGGCGTGACTGTCGCCGAATGCGCGTGTGGGCCGCTCTGGCGGTCCGTCACTGGCCCGTTGCCGTCGTGCTGGCGGATGTCATTCAGCCCTGCAATGTCTGCGTTGGTGCCGATGCGCAGCAAACCCATGGTGCCGGTGCCATAGTTCGAGACAACCAAGTGTTGGGCGTCCCGCGTCAGAATAATATGGCAGGGCCAATTACCGCCACTGGGGCGACGGATTCCGGCGCTCAACACGCCGTTGCGATACGTCACGGCGACGACCCCGCCGGCAGCGTTCGTCTCAGACACGGTATAAATCATGTCGCCATGCCGTACCATATATGACGGGTTGGCAATGCCGCTCAGCTCTGCCAGCGGAGCGTATTGACCACGACTATCGACTTCAAAGACATGCATCCCGGCAGCACCGGGGTCGGCATAACCGCCGACAAGAATACGATCCATAGATGCTCCTCTCTGCGGCAATCCGCTTACCAGTTGGTGACCGAGCCATCAAGACGGCGCAGATGCGGTGCTTCCCAGAACTTCCAGGTGTGTTTTTTGGCAGTCTCTTCGTCGAATTCGATGCCCAAGCCGGGAGTCATAGGGACGTCGAAGCCGGTGCCATTTAGCTTTGGTTGGACGGGGAACAACACGTCGACGTCGTTGACGCCCTCACCACGATAAATGTTTTCGCTGGGTGATACACGCACCTCGAGCCAGGCGAAGTTGGCAACTGCTGCCGACATGTGAATCGTCGCAGCGGTACAAATCGGACCCAGCGGATTGTGCGGCATCAAATCGATGTAGTGTGTCTCGGCCCAACCGGCTACCTTCATTGATTCGGTGAATCCGCCCAGATTGCAGATGTCGATACGTGCAAAATCCGACAAGTGGCGTTCGATGTACGGAGCGAATTGCCATTTGCTGGCGAATTCCTCACCGACTGCAAACGGAATCCCGGTCATCTTGCGCAGTGCTTCGTAGGCTTCGGGTGACTCGTCGCGGATGGGTTCTTCGATGAAGTCAAGCGTGCCCTGTGGCATGCGTTGACAAAACGATGCGGTCTCGGCCAGCGACAACCGATGATGGTAATCGATGCCCAGAGTCAATTCCGAGCCCAAGCGTTCGCGGATTTTGACCATGGTCGCGGCGGTGATTCCAATAGTCTCGCGCGGTTCAAAGACACTGTCGCCGTGCAATCGAGGCTGCAACATGCCAGTCCGAATGACCCGCCAGTCGTTGTCCCACAGCAACTGCGCACTCGCGACGAGTTCGTCGGGAGTCGAACCGCTCGCTGTCACAAAGCAGGGGACCTTGTCGCGCTGATGACCGCCCAACAACTGGTGCACGGGCACCCCGAGCGCTTTGCCGGCGATGTCGTAGAGGGCAATGTCGATGGCACTCTGGGCAGCAGTGAGGACGCGGCCACCTTCGAAGTATTGGCTACGGTAGAGTTCTTGCCAGATGCGTCCCATCTGCATCGGATTTTGGCCGATGAGGAATTCACGGAAGTGCTTGATTGCGCCCATGACGGCGAGTTCGCGGCCGCTCAATCCCGATTCACCGAGTCCGTAGATACCCTCGTCTGTTTCGACTTTGACGACCAGCTGATTGCGGTTTCCTACCCAGATTGGGTAGCACTTGATGTCACGAATACGCATCGTTATTCCTCGCTATGGGTCCAACCGAGGAGTCGGTTGGCTTTGCTACAGTCAAAAAATCCAGCGTTGCCGGCGAGGCTGCTGTGGAGGGGGACGCTCGGGTAATGGGTTCGTGCATTGACATCGCTGGTGGTGGCGCTGGCGGCATCTGGAGCAACGATGTAGAACACTTCATGACCGCGCCACGACACATTCAGTGCAGCCATACACGCACGAGCGGCAGCACGAGGATGGACGTAGCCCCATACGTGTTTGCGCGCCCCGTCTTTGCCGTCCCAGTACTGAATTGCTTTGTCACGGTCGATGATCCCGTGGAAGCGCAGACTACTAATCGCCACGTCGCTGCGACGCCGGGCAAATGCATCACCCTGCTGCTCGAGCACCCATTTTGATTGGCTGTAGGCGTCTTGGGCATAGCAGGGGTGTTTTTCGTCGAGGGGGAAGTAGTTGTAGTGCGGTTCTTTGCTGAATACCGCTCCGATTGCGTTGATACTCGAAGCCATACAGACATGCTTCATCTGATGAATTTCGGCTGCCAACAGTATGTTGTAGCTCCCCAGTGTGTTGTCGCGGTAGACGACATGGTCGGGGGCATTCATCGGCGAGCGATGTGCCGCCAGGTGGATGACCGCGTCGCAGCCCGAGAGTGCGCCCACCACACTGCCAAAATCCGAGACATCGACGATGTTCGCTTGGACACCCAACGGGTTGCCGGTGGTGTTGACGGGCATAGTGCGGTCGATGCTGAGGACTGAATGGCCTGCTTCCTGGAGTAAGGGAATCAAAACACGTGCTAAATCACCACTACCACCGGTCACTGCAATACGCATAGGAGTACCTTTCGGGTTACATAACCAAATTGCGCTGGATTTCTGCTTCCATCGCCAACACACTGCTCAACGCATCATTCATATGGGCCAACATGAGCAGTCTAGCCTGGGTCGGATTACGCTCATAGATTGCCTCGGCGATGAGTCGATGATACCGCACTGCACGTTCCGTCATTCCCAGTTCTTGGCTGGTCAAACGGCGCGATATCACAAACAAATCATGCATCCCATGGAGCATCTGGCGGAGTACGGGGTTGTGTGATGCCTGGGCAATGGAACGATGGAACGAAATATCCGGTCCCACGAAATCAAGCCCACTCCCTGCTTGTTGCTCCATGGTAATCGCCAACTGCAAAATCTCGGCGAGTTCACTATCGCTGCCGCGTTCGGCTGCGTAGGCGGCTAACTCGGGCTCGATGAGCCGGCGTGCTTCCGCAAATGCGGCCATATGATCCATCGAATGAGCGGAGTCAGCGTCGAACGGCGATTCGTCGACATGCAAACTAATCACGATGACGCCACGACCGTGCTCGATACGCACGAGCCCCTGTGACTGCAGCGAACGCAATGCCTCACGCACTGACCCGGTACTGACCGCAAAATCGCTGGCAAGTTGGGTGATACTGGGCAGGTGTTCGCCGGGTTGCCATTCACCTTGGCGCAGGCGTTGTTGGAGTTCGTTTAAAACCGAACCAAATATCCTGCCTGACCGTACGGGGGCGGTTTTGTCGGTACTCCGTGCACGCATGGCAGTCCTCTCTACACGGCCAACCTCACTGTTGGAACGTGAATTCCCACAGTGATACCTTGTCGCCGAACTCCAGCACATACACCCGGTTTTCGATGGCAGCTGCGTCAATCGGGTTGCGCAAGCCCGTCACGAGTTCGCGCGCCGTCATGGTGTAGGTGCTTCCCGTTGGGCTCAATTCGAGTGCCAGCATGTCTTGACCGCGATCAGGCAAGGTCCCACCCGCTGCCCCCCAACTCAGAATGATGGCGTTGAGTCCGTCGTCCGTGTTTTGCCACGATGCCGGGAATGCCCGATCCAAAAAGACCAACCCTAATGGCGATCGATGCGGGGTGAACGACGGAAGCGTGATGCCCTCTGCTGCCGCATTATGGGCGGCGCCGTCAGCCGTGCGGTAATCAACTCCTGCTGGGCCTGCATTGGCAATCGGGTCGCTGAAGGTCGTGGGAGCAGCAGGGTATGACGGATCGTTGGCGTATGCACCAATCTGGACCGCAGTGAAGTCCGGCTGGAGGTATCCGTCGTTCGTTGGGTCGTACGCCGGGTCACGTTGTGGCGTATCGGTTGTGCCGAAGCGCCAGGGGAATCCGTAGTGCAGGCCCGGCGTAATGGCATTCAGCTCGTCCGGCAAATCCGCATCCGGGCCGTTGTCACCAGCAAAGAGCACCCCGTTGGGTGCAAAAATCGGGTCGTAACTGTTACGGAAGCCTTTGGCGTACACATAGGCTGCGATGGCTTCTTCGGAGTTCTGTAACAAAATGTCGTTGCCGTTGATGGGGAGTTTGAACATGCGCGCAGTGAGTGGTATTTCACGCAGGTCTGGGAATGCACCGTTCTGACTTTCGACTTCGCCATGATCGGTCCGCGAGCCACTATTGACCACGATGAATTTTTGATCGGGGCTAATCGCAATACCGTTGAAGAGGTGGTCGAACGGCGTGTCGCTGCGCGGGTATGGCTCGGTCTTGGCCACCGTCGTCCAGGTATAGGTCGTCCAGCTGTAGCTCTTATTGATGGACGTCATCTGACCAGATGGAGTGCCGCGACGAATGATTGCCCGCGTCGTTGTGTCGATGGTCTGATTGCCACTGACGAACACCGTTCCGTCTGCGGCCACGGCCAGACCACTTGTGGTCGCGCCGGAGAGCATTTCGGCCGGAGTAGCAACGATGTCTTTGATACCGGTCGCGGGGTCGATGCGCACCAAGCCTTGCTCCATGTTGAGCATCAGGAGACTCTGTTGGGTGCTGTCATAGGCCAGTCGGATACTGTTGACGGGTATGGACGCAACATACCGGATGGCAAGCCGACTGTCGTGGAGTATCGGTCCGCCGGCGATCGGTTGGCGCGGATTGGTATCGACCATTGCACCAGTGCCGTCGCTGACGGGAGCGCTGGTCACGGTACTCTCGGCGGTCGCAGTCGCGACGGCCGGTTCTGCAGTTGCACTGGCTACCGCATCTACAATAGTCGCAGTCGCGACGTCCGTCGGCGCAGGAGCAGCGTCGGTCTGCGTGGGAGTACTCGCAGCCGGCGCTGTGGTTGGTTCCGCACTGGTGGTAGTCGTCAGCGCAGGCGCACCACAGGCAGTGAGCAGGCTGGTAGTCAGCAGGATGTAGGCAATTGCACGGATGAGTGGACGCATGGTCACCTCTAGATATTCGTATGATCGAGAAAACGCTGATGCGTGAGTGCCCCCGAATGGTTCGGTTCACGGCGCAACACGGCGTCAAATAATTCCTTGGCCTGGGTAAACTCCTGCAACCCGAGGTGCCCAAGAGCCTCCATATAATCGCAGTGCAGTCCATGCCGCAATGCGGAATCGTCGTGAAAGACGAGGAACGTCGGGTATGACACCGCAAAGTAGTCTGGACGAATGTCGTCGGCGCGGTGTGCCCGTGCATACGCGACCAGGCGCGCGAACAGCGCCGTTGCCCGTGTGGTATCACCCAGTTTGCGCCAGGCGATGCCCTGATACCAGAGCATGTCGGGTGGTTGATCGTTGTAATACCGCGCCGATGTGGGCTCACTGTCGCCGCGGGTGGCGTATTGCCAGGCAGTCTGCGCTGCTTCGTCCCGACCCAACTGCGCCAACGCCACACCACGCCAGTAGTGGATGTGATTCTCGTTACTGCCCGGCAATTTGCCCTCACCCAGGTTGTGTGGGTAATTGATGGCCTTCTCGAGCAAATCGAGGGCATGCGCTGCATCGGTGTTGAGGGCTGCTTGCGCCATGCCGATCAAGCCTGCCACGTACTGGGCGGCCACGCGACCCTCGCCACCCTCCCAGGGGTGGAATGAGCGCGCGCGCAGCATCGCAATGGCTTCTTTGTACCGTCCGGCGTTGTTGAGCAAGGTGACGTATTCGATGGTCAAGTCGTCGCGTTGGTCCACCAGTGTCCGTGCGTTGGTCAATGCCGCCAAGCGTTGGCTGGGTTGGTCCCCGCGTACCCGAGCGAGTTGGTCTGCTTCGTAGCGCAAGCGCGCATCGGTCGGGTCGTGGCGCAATGCCTCGGCATAGGCTGCTGTCGCCGCAGATAAATCGGCGTGGTGATCGGTATAGGCCAAGCCCAGATTGCGCCAGGCGACGGCATTGGCTGGTTCGTGTGCGACGGCGTGCTGCCAACACTCGATAGCGGCATCGGGCATCTGGTGGGCATACCAAAAATTGCCCAGGTAGTAACTCGCACGTCCGTCTGTGGGTGCCTGTGCCAATGCGTGCTGCAAAACGACGACGTGCTCGAGCCGATGCGGGAAGCACCAGTCCGGCGCACAGGTTGCCGCACGTTGCAATGCACTGCTGGCAGCGCTGGTGTGCCCTGCGCGATGCAGAATCAGCGCCGTCAGATACACATTCAACGGAGCATCTGCAGGACCCGCGGCGAGCACCGCAAGGGCCTGCGCCGTATCACCGGCGTGCAGGTACTCGAGGGCCAGCGACTCGCACAAATGGGCGTTCCAGACCAGTGCATTGGCGACGGCGGATGTGCTGCTCAGCGTCCGTTCCTCCCAGGCTGCACCAGGGTCCATCGGGTCGAGGCGGAATGCCGTCGCGATAGTCGTGTGTGCCTCGGCAGTGCGTCCCAGCCGGCGCAGGAGCGATATCTCGAGGTGGCGCGCCTGGTGGTGGCTCGCGTTGCGGCGCAAGGCCGATTGTGCCAGCGCCAGTGCATCGTGCACATCACCACGGCGTGCCTGAATGCACGCCAGTTCAAAGAACGCTGCGTCCTGCCAGGCGGCATTCCAGGTGGCTTTGTAAAATGCACCGAAGGCCTCGTCGTCGCGCTGTAGGAAGCGCAATGCCAAGCCCAGGTTGTAATACGCCTCGCCGTCGTAAGGGTTCGGGTTGCGGCCAATCAGCCGCACAATTGCCCGCCGGAACGAATGCTCAGCCGCTTGGAAGTCACCGCGCCGCAGTGCCAATACGCCCATCGCGTTGTTGCAGCGGGAATCGTATGGGTCGCGTCGCAACGCTTCGAGGTAGTAGTCTGCCGGCTTGAACGTCGCATGCCGGTACTGCTCGAGGTGCAATCCATTGAGGAACAGTTCGTCGGTCGAACCGATCTCGGCCGGTGGTTTGGCGGGCGTCGCCGCAGCCGGGATGTCTTGAATGGCAGGTTTGGGTGGCGCATAGCGCAGCAATTGCTCGCCACCGGCTGCGCTGACCGCGAGGACCAGTTCATGCGCCGGGAATTCCTCGTGGACGGGGACGTCTTCGACCAGCACAGTCAGCGGATCGAGCGTCGTCTCGCGTTGCCACAACAGGACTCCCTTGCGATGCAGCGTCACAGTGACGCGGCGTGGGCTGGTCACATAGACGCCTACGTGAGCGTGCGTCGCGTGGTGGCTCAGATGTACGACGACGTCCGTGTTGGCGTTGCTGGCCGGACCGATGCCCTTGTATGGCATGAAGTTTTGTTCGAAGCGTTTTTCTTCGCCCGGCATCAACCACGAAAAATCTGGCTGGTTGTCGGTGAACGCGCCACACATCAGTTCGATGTACGGGCCATCCTCGTCGGTCAACTGCCGGTCCCACATCAACCCGAAGTCGCTGTTGCCCCAGGTCCACTGCTTTTTGCCCGGTACCAAATGGTGATTGGCGACGTGCATCATGCCGGCTTGCTTGCCGTGATCATAGTTGCCCACAAAATCGTAATCGGAGTGATAGGCCATATACGATGTCGGCACTGGGATGTTTTTGTAGCGCGATATGTCCGTCCCCGGCGCATAATCGACCTTGTAGTAAGTGCCTGTGGCAATCGGGAATTCGCTGACGTCGCGCTTGCCGTGGTCCATCACCGCATGCACATCAGGGGGGAAGACCGATTGGTAATCGTCGTTTACATGCACGGCAGGATTGGCCCACCACAAAAACGTCTGTGCCTCGGCAGTCCGATTATGCAACTGCGCCGCTATATTGAGCACCGCTTTGTCGGGATGCAACGTGAAGCCGTGTAATCCTTTGGTGAAGAACATCCGCTCGATTTCGCTACACCACACCGTCGCACTGCCGTCGGCGTGCTCGACGATCCGCCAATCCACCGGCTCGAAGGTGCTCGGTCGATGGTGTTGTGGCCAGTTGAACTCGATCCCGCCCGAAATCCAGGGCCCACTCAAGCCCACCAATGCCGGCTTGATGACGCGGTTGTAATAGACGAAGTGGTAGCCGTTGGTTTTGTCCAACGCCATCTGCACGCGCCCACCCAGCTCTGGCAAAATCAGTATTTTGAGGTAGGCGTTCTCGAGGAACACCCCCGTGTACGTGCGATCGGTTTTTTCGTCAGAGACGCTGTCTATCACGGGGAACGGATAGACCACGCCGCTACTTCCCTGATAGACCCGCTGATTCAAAAATTGGGGTTGCTTGAGCGGAGCTCCGATACCGTAGGTGGGAATCACCACAGGTTCGCTCCAGGCGCGCACTCGCTCGGTCATGCGATCACTCCATTGTGCTGTAGCAGGTGAACTGATGTAATGAGTTGATTCGGAGGGGTCTATAGAATGTGGCTATCATATCACGTATGTGCAATTGCTCAAACAGCATGAATCCTTCAGATGCGAAACTCATTTGATGACGTTTCACTTCTTTTTACCCCGCCCTTCCCTCTCCCACCAGCACCCGAGGGAGATCTTTTTTTGGAGAAAAGTGATGACCGACGACCATTGCCTCGGAAACAGCGCCGGCGCTCAGAACGAGTACTCCGTTATGGCCGTCCACGCGCAGCCCTGCGCGCACACTCAGCTGGTCCACGAAAACGGTACACGAGGGTCGCTTTTTGCCAAAAAACGAAAGAACCTCCCATTCAACCGCTATCCTCGTGTTTGACGCATCACAATAGCGTAATTGGCACATAAAAAACGGACGGTGCACTGGTGTGCACCGTCCGGAACGGGTTGGTTTAGCGCAGAATATCGCCGAATGCCTCGAGTGCATCGTCGATGTAGGTATCGCTGGCACCTTTGCCCATGTGCCCCACGCGCATGATTTTGGTGGCCAATGGTCCGATACCGCCAGCGGTATAGAAGCCATAGCGTTCTTTCATCATCTTTTTGATTTCGTTGATGTCCTTGCCTGCGGGGATGAGCACAGAGGTCACTTGTGGCGTGGCCTCACCCTCTGGAACCAGGTGGGAAATGCCCATGCTGGCGATACCCTTGCGGAATCGTGCAGCGGCGCGGTAGTGATGGTCCACATACCCTTGCTTGCCCATGGCCAGCACCTGTTTGAGGCGCAGCTGCACTGCCAACACGAGGGTCGGTGGCATGGTAGCTGGTTGTGGGTGCTCTGGTGTGCCTTCCTGGTACGAGCGCAGCGTGCGCAGGTCGAACAACCAACCGATTGGGCCGACGGGGTGGCTGTCCATGTAGGCCCAGCCTTTTGGGCTGACGGCGACAAAGCCCAATCCAGCAGGGGCTGCCAAAGCCTTTTGGGAGGCGCTGACACAGACATCGATGTCCCATGCATCGACTTCGAGGGGGGTGCCAGCAAAGCCGGTAATGGCGTCGACGATGCTCGGGATACCGAATTCCTTGGCCAACGCGGCCAATTCTTTGACCGGGTTGAGTGTGCCCGTCGAAGTCTCGGCATAGACAAAGCCCAATGCGTCGAACGGACCGTGTTTTTTCATTTCGGCGCGGACTACGTCGACCGAGATTGCCCGGCCCCATTCGCCTTCGATGAAGTGGACGCCGATGCCACGGGCTTGAGCGATGTTTGCCATATGTTCACCAAACCAGCCGTTGCGCACGATTGCCATGCGCTTGCCCGTGGCGAGCATGCTCCCGATTGCTACTTCGAGGCCGGTCGTACCGGACCCGACAATGGGGAATACATTGCCGTTGGTGCCAAATAGATGCTTCAGGTCGGTGCAGACGTCTGCATAGATGGTCGCCCATTCTGCACCGTAGTGGGGAATCTGGGGACTGCCGAGGACCTTCAGTACGGCGTCGTCGACGTCGACTGGTCCGGGGATGAGCATTCGATAGGTTGCCATGCATCGCTCCAATTCCAATGAAGGGATAGACTTTGTTCATTATACCACTCCTGCCCTGGCTGACCGGGTAGGAGTGGTCCTACAGCATCCGGCTATTTGAGTCGATCTGCGCCTGCAAAATCCGCAAACAGACGCTTCATGTGCGCTGATGGGTCTGCATAGAATTCCGTGGCACTGACGCCCAATGTGACGGGGCGCACCGCCGGTTTGACGGTGGGATTGGTCGCTGCGAAGCGCTTGATGACTTCCGCGTGTGGTTTGAGGGTGCCGTCAGGTCGGACCATCCCAAAAAACCGCTCGTGGCGTGCTTCGTCGCAGGGTGGCTCGTTCCAGAGATCCGAACGGTAGTCGGCAAAGCACCACAGCATGGCCCCGGTGGCACCGACGTCTACCAGTGTGGGCAATACGGCTTCGTAATAGGCGGCGAGGTCTTCTTCGCTGGCCATAAACTGGGTACGCGGTTTGCCGTAGGCAGTCCAGTTCCAGACCTGTGAGGGGGCTCCCGGAGGGGCGGTGCAGCCGCCGAATTCTTCCATCAACGTCGGTTTGCCGCAGAGTGCACTGACGACGGCACAGGTGAATGGCACATAGTCTGGGTCGAGGGGATTCTTCATCCAGCTGACATACATGGGGTACGAGTGCATGACCGCCAAGTCGGTCTCGGCATAGACCTCGTGCACGCGTAAGTTGTTGGTGCGGAACAGACTGTCGGCATGCAAGCCGCAGCCGACGGGGTGGATTGGATCAATGGCTTTGATGAGCTGCGTCATTTCGCGCACCCAGGCTTGGCCGGCAGCAGCGTCGCGGGGCCAGGCGAACAAGTCGGGTTCGTTGCCCAGATTCCACCAGCCGATGCCGGGGTGATTTTTGAGGGCAGACACCACCGTCGTCAGCAACAGGCGTTCGGCAGCCAGCGCGACGGGGTCGTGGTAGGGGTTGCGATACGGTTTGTTGACGATTTTGTTGTTACTGACGACTTGGAGGGAGTGGAAGTTGGTTGCGTCTGCAGGATCGCCCAACAACCAGCCGGGGCACCAGTTTGGTCCACTCATGTGCCCGGTGAAGAACGTCACGTCGAGGACCAACCCGTGTTTTGCAGCGATGTCTGCCACCGTGTGCAGATTGGCCAGGCTTGCTGGGTCGACGCTGTCGGGTGTTGGTTGGAAGTCTTCCCAGAGGAGAAAAATCCGTACCACCGTCATACCCAAATCGGCAATTGTGGCGAATTCGCCGTGGACTTCACCTGCGTCGAAGTCCTTCCACCAGCCCATCGCCTTGCGGCGGGGCCAATAGTTGACGCCCAAAATGAATGGTGTCTCCATTGTGCAGCTCCTCTTCGGTGCAGACACCGATGCTCAAAACGGATAGAGTATCATTGTATATCGTCAACTTCCTGCGAAAGTGAATCAGCATGACTGCTCCTGCTCCATTCCGCGAACTGCTCTGGCCGGCAGGTTCGTTGCCCGATGTGGGTCCCGCCGAAGAAACATTTGTCGGTTTGTCGCAGGCGGGCACTCCATTTGGTCAAGTCCGCAATGTGCGCATTCCGCGCATCACGGTGTACCAGCCTGCCCCGTCGCTGGCCAATGGCACGGCGGTGGTGGTATGCCCCGGTGGTGGCTACCACGTGCTGGCGATCGACCACGAAGGTCACGATGTGGCCCGCTGGCTGAATACCAAAGGAATCACAGCAATTGTGCTGGAGTACCGCTTGATTCCATCGCCTGCAGATCCTGCTCAGCACGCGGCGGAGCTTTCGGCCAAATTATCGGACCCCGTGGTGATGCGTCGCTTGGCCGCCGAGCATGATCCATTGATGCGTGCCGATGTACAACAGGCGATTCGGCGTACTCGTGCCATGGCTGCGACGTGGGGCATCCGCCCGGATCGTATCGGCGTGATGGGTTTTTCGGCAGGTGGGCACGTGGCAATCACGGCGACGTTGCATCACACGGCGGAGTGCCGGCCGGATTTTGCGGCACCCATCTACCCTGTCTGGTTCGAAGACATCACGATTGGCGCAGATGCCCCGCCGTTGTTCATGGCATTGGCCAACAACGACGAATTCGGGGCATTGATTTTCACCACAGTGCGCCGCATGCAGGAGGCGTGGATGGCTGCTGCTGTACCGGTCGAGGTGCATGCGTACGCCGGAGGTGGGCATGGATTCGGCATGATGACACGCCATTTGCCGTGTGACGGCTGGATTGATCGGTGGTATGAGTGGGCCGTGGCGATTGGTATGGTGACACCGCGCTGAGCGGCGAGGAGTATCCATGCGACGCAGAACCGTTTTGAGCCTCGGCGCAGGCGCAGTATTGTCTGCCTGTGCACCAGCGCTGCCCAACCCTGCTCCCACCGCCACCTCGGCGCCAGCCACGTTGGCGGTGCTGCGCGTCGACGCAACGCCGGTCGTTGCAGGGCAGCTTTTTGCATACATCGTTAACGTACCTGAACAGCCCGCCAATCCATTCCAGAACGACACGGTCTGGGTCGAGGCAAGCCAGGGGACGACCGTCGTGCGGTCACTGGCGTTTTGGTACCAAGCATATGACGAGACAACGCTCGCGCCGCAAGGTGCCGCACACTGGCGCGTCCATGTGACCTTGCCCTCGGCGGGACAATGGAATCTGCGGGCACAGGTCGGTGACAAACGGAGCCCCGAATTGGAGGTTCCGGTTGCTGCGCGGATTGGGCATGGATATGTGCGTACGGCGGGCGCTGGATTTGTGTATGACGACGGCGTACCATTCATTCCGATTGGGCTCAATCTGGGCTGGTCGACGGCACAGGGTATCGCCGTGTTGGCCGATTACCACGCCTGGCTCGATGCGCTGGCGGCCAACGGAGGCACTGCCTGCCGCATCTGGATGGCCTCGTGGTCGTTCGGCATCGAATGGACCGATACGCCGTTGGGCGATTACAGCGCCCGCATGCGACAGGCCTGGATGCTCGATCGGGTATTGGCGATGGCCGCCGAACGGGGCATCGTGGTGATGCTGACGCACCTGAATCACGGCGCATTCAGCACCAGCACGAATCCCGAATGGGACGCCAATCCGTACAATCAGCGCAACGGCGGCCCCCTGGCGGCACCGCAGGATTTTGTGACCGACGAATCGGCGCAACTCCTGTTTGCCCAACGCGTACGCTATATCGCTGCCCGAACTGCAGCCTCGCCGGCTCTGTGGTGCTGGGAGTGGTGGAACGAAGTCAACTGGACGCCCATCAGCGAAGCTGCCTTGACGCCATGGTTTTCACGCATGAACGCAGTTCTGGCGGCAGTTGATCCGTACGACCACCCGATTACGAGTAGTTGGTCGGCGGCGGGCGACGCGCAACGCTGGGAATCGCAACCGCTGGCGATTGCCCAACACCATATGTACGGTGGTGACGATGTGGTACGTGCTTTGAATAGCACACGTATCGCCCTCAAGCCGCTGGCGGGGAAGGTGCCACTGTTGGTCAGCGAGGTGGGCTGGAGCGGTGGTGGCGTCAATCCGGTCAGCGCCGTCGAGGCAGTGCACCTGCACAACGCGGTCTGGGCGCCGTTGTTCATGGGGTTTGCCGGCACGGGAATGTATTGGTGGTGGGATACATGGGTTGCGCCGACCGCGCAGTGGGCGGTGTTCCGCGGCGTGGCAGCGTTCTTTGTGCAACAAAATCCGGCGTTGTTCCGTCCATTCCGTCCCGAAGGATTCGCTGGTGTCGTGCTGGGATTGCGTCGGAGCGATGAGGCGTTGCTCTGGTTTCGTGCGGCCACGTATACTGCCGGTGATGCGCAACGCGCTGCATTGGCACTGGGCGATGTGCCGGCTGCCTGGGTCTATACGGTGCCGGTCAAGGCAATCGTGCCTTTGACTGTGAACGGACTGAGTGATGGTGTCTATGCGCTCAGCTGGTTCGATTCGCAGGAAGCAGTGTGGGGGTCGACCGACACCGTGACCGTCAGAGAAGGCACAGGGCAATTGCTGGTACCAGATTTTGTGAATGACTGTGTTGTGCGGATGGTAAAAAAAGAATCGTAGCGCATGAATGGAGCGACGATGAACGAATATGCGGTGATTGGATTTGGGGCGGTGACGGGGATTGCGTTGAGCTCGGCAGTCGGATTTCGGATTTTTGTGCCGTTTTTGGTGGCAGCCATCGCTGCAAAACTGGGAATTGTGAGCGTCGCAGCTGATTTTGCTTGGTTGTCGAGCTGGCCTGCCTTAGCGGTGTTGAGCGTCGCTGCGCTGAGCGAATTGCTGGCCTACTACATACCGGTGTTGGACCACGCCTTCGACGTCATTGGTGCGCCGGCCGCGGTCATTGCAGGGACACTATTGACTGCCTCGATGGTCGTTGGCATGGACGAATGGTTGCGCTGGTCGCTGGCACTCATCGCCGGCGGCGGAGTTGCTGGTGCATTGCATTCCACGATGGCGACCATTCGGGGCGCATCGACGGTGACCACTGCCGGATTGGCGAACCCCATTGTGGCAACGGGCGAGGCACTCGGCGCGACGGTCACTGCGGTGAGTGCGCTGGCGATTCCGGTCGTGGTGGTTGTGATTGCCGTGATTGCCATTGTGGTCATGAGTCGCATGATTGTTCGGCGCGTCTGGAAGAAAGCGACATGAGCACCCAACGCGTCTATCTGCACACACCCAAGCAGACCCACGTGGTCACGCAGGTTGTTGCAGTGCGATCGGGTGGCTTTGCGGTCAGTGCATCGCCATTTTTTGTGGGTGGTGGCGGGCAGCCGATGGATACTGGTGTGGTCAGTGTCGACGGGGTGAATCATCGTATCGAACACGTCGAGGTCGATGCGGATGACCACATTTGGCATCTGTCAGACGTGTCACTCCGAACCGGCCAATCTGTCGACTTGGTCGTCGATCGGCAACGCCGGCAAACGCTGTCACGCTATCACACGGCGTTGCATGTACTCAATACGCTGGCACTGACGCACTACGATGCCTGGATAACGGGTGCGCAGATGACCGAGGAATACGCCCGCATTGATTTTGCAATTGCGTGGCTCGATCCCATCATGTTGGCTGATCTCGAAGCAAGGATGAACGCTGTGTTGACAGCCTATCATCCGGTGCAGTATCGGTCATTGACGGTGGCAGAGTTTGCCCAACGGCCCGATTTATTGCGTACCAAAAATGTCCAGCCACCGGCGTATCGTGGTCAAGTGCGGGTGGTAGAGATCGAAGGGTTCGATGCACAGGCATGTGGCGGGACGCACGCCGAAAGTACGCACGAAGTAGGCCCTTGTCGCATCTACAAAAGCGAAAACAAAGGCAAACAAAACAAACGGCTCTACATTTGCTTTGCCTAGCGATCGCTGAGGAAGCGTTCACTATATTCAGGCAACGAAAGCATGCAGGACTCTTTTTGGCCGAACCAGATGTAACGGTTGCGGGCAACCCAGCGGTAGATCGGGTCACGCACAAAACGTGGCACGATGCGCAGGACCGTTAAGTGACGCAATGGGGTTGAAAGCGTGCTGACCAGCATCAGTGCGGCATCACTGCCTTGGTAGGCGATGCTTTCGTGTACAAAAACCATGCTGATGAGTTCACTCGCGTTTATTCCGTAGCGGTTGCAGATTTTCGCTCCACTCGGGGATTGGAGTGCCGCAAATTGTATATTCGCAGCTGGGTCGCGGGGAATTACCCACTGCACGATTCCGGCGCACAGATTACACACTCCATCAAATAGTACTATTGAAGCCATACGCACTCCTTTATCTGTATATACGGTACCATGTTCGTGTGAATGTGCAATGAGCTTCGGGAGGGTTGTATGGCTTGGATTCGAATGATTCCAGAAGGGGAAGCAGAGGGCGAGCTCAAAGCAGAATATGCCGGCGCAATGGAGCCTTGGGGTGGTGTGGACAATATCATGAAAATCCACTCACTCAACGTCGCGACGCTCAAGGCGCATATGTTCATGTATGTCACCGTGATGCGCGGACCTTCGGACCTATCACGTGCCCAGCGTGAGATGATTGCCGTCGTCGTATCGGCGGCGAATCACTGCCATTACTGAATGACGCATCATGGACGGGGTCTCCGTCGCTTAACCAAAAATCCCGCTCTGGTACGCGCCCTCAAAAAAGACTGGCGCCGCGCACCCATCAGCGCCGCTGAACATGCCATGCTCACCTATGCCGAAAAACTGACTCTCACTCCCGGCATTATGGCCAAAACCGATGTGATGGCATTGCGCGCTGCGGGCTTCAATGATACTGCCATCCTCGATATCAACCAGGTGACTGGGTACTTCGCCTATGTGAATCGTCTGGCAGATGGGTTAGGTGTGCCGCTCGAGTCGTTTTGGCAAGATGTGGTCGAAGACGAAGATATGTAGTTCCCTTGATTGTCGTTGATAGTGTGTGCGCAGGGTTGTGCTGGGGCTTGTATACATCTTGCCGGAACTCGGGTCACTGATGGTGGTGCAGACGTACCTTTTTTGCTTGTCTCAGCGGTAGAACTTCCAAGCAGGAAGGAGCTATCGCATGAAGCAGAAACGGACGATGTACCGCCGCAATGGTGTGATGGTGTGGGGCCGGTACAATTCTCAGCGGAAACCGGGTCATGACTATCGGGCAAACGGGTATTATTTTGTGACATTGAATTCTGAGGGACGGGAACCGGTATTGGGAGTGGTCGCCAGTGCCGTCATGACCGTGTCTCGCATTGGGGCAATGGTTTGGGAATGTTGGTATGAAATACCAAAACATTTTCCTTTTGTGAAGCTCGATGCGTGTATTGTCATGCCCGAGCATGTGCATGCAATCATCGTAATCGCGCACCCGCCAGATGCGGTACTCGCAGAGCAACCGGCACATGGTACATCCCAGACGTTGGGGTCTATCGTGCGCGGTTGGAAGATTGGTGTCCGCAATTTGATGCAAGAGTGCGGAATCGATTTTGATTTGTGGCAGCGTGGCTTTCATGATCGGATTATCACGAGCGATGATGGATTATGGCGTGCTCGGCGGTATATATACAATAATCCGAAAAATTATAAGCGGAGACGGAGAATTCACTGAAAATTGTCAGTCAGTCAGTCAGTCAGTCAGTCAGTCAGTCAGTCAGTCAGTCAGTCAGTCAGTCAGTCAGTCAGTCAGTCAGTCAGTCAGTCAGTCAGTCAGTCAGTCAGTCAGTCAG
>CAMCVW010000031.1 GCA_945881915.1 Thermoflexus hugenholtzii JAD2
GGCAAACCCGCCGATCAGATTGACCCCGCCTGGGATTTAATGCGCCTCGCCTGGGCATCGGTCGCAGATACCGCGGTTGCCCCGCTCCAGGACGTCCTCGACCTGCCCAATGCTGCCCGCATGAACTACCCCGGCCGGCTCGGCGGCAATTGGGGCTGGCGCTTCCGCTTCGAAGAACTCCAGCCGCACATCTGCGAGCGCCTCCGAATGATGACGCGCACATTTGACCGGGCGTAAATAGAGAGTAGTGAGTAGGGAGTAATGAGTAGTTTTCAGTTTTCAGTTATCAGTTGTCAGACACGGCATCTGGAGGTTTTTTCGGGGTACGGTCGCGCAGAGACGCAGGGGCAGGGAGTAATGAGTAGCGCGTAATGAGTAGTTTTCAATGATCAGGTTTCAGTGATGAGTTATCAGACACGGCATCTGGAGGTTTGTTAGGGATGCGGTCACGCTGAGACGCAGCGGCAGGGAGTAATGAGTAGCGTGTAATGAGTAGTTTTCAGTGTCAGGTTTCAGTGATTCGTTGTCAGACACGGCATCTGGAGTTTTTTTTAGGATGTGGGCGCGCTGAGACGCAGGGGCAGGGAGTAATGAGTAGTTTTCAGTGATCAGGTTTCAGTGATGAGTTATCAGACACGGCATCTAGAGGTTTGTTTGGTATACGGTCACGCTGAGACGGGGGAATTAATACACTCTTCTTCAAACCATCATGATGCATAATAGGCTACAGAAGCTTCTCCCTATCATTATATAAAATCATCAATACTTCCCGTCCAGAATAATTTGTGCGACACCATGGGAGGACCACACATGCCTCACAGCATTTGAATCTCCCAACCGACAATGCCAAGCATGATAGAATCAAAAACCAGCAACGCACCAATCCATTTCATCGCGCCGCAAATCCCCCCACACAAAAGGTGAGGTATACATGCCCCATACCATGAAGCGCATCGCGATTACCGGCGTCGAGCAAACTACGCTATTGGATGTGCCAATCCCCCAACCTATGCAAAATTGGGTATTGGTCAAAGTCCATGCCATCCCGCTGTGCACCGAGTACAAAAACTGGCTCAACGGCAGTGAATACCACGGACATGAAGCCGCCGGTGAAGTCGTCATGGTCGCCCAACCAGGCAAAGTCAACGTCGGCGACCGCGTCGTGGTAATGGCCGGTGCTCCGTGTGGCAAATGTGCGCTCTGCATCTCGGGCGAATACATCCATTGTCAACATATGCACGACCCGGCTGAATTTACCGGCGTGGCCTATGGCGGCGATACCCACGTGCAGTACCTCCTCAAACAAGATTGGCTCCTCGTACCAATCCCCGATGGGATGTCATACACCCGGGCAGCTCTGGCGTGCTGTGGGATGGGACCTACCTTTGGGGCACTCGAAAACATGCAGGTCTCGGCTACTGACACCGTGTTGATTACCGGCGGCGGGGCAGTGGGGCTCGGCGGTGTCATCAACGCCAAATTCCGTGGAGCACGCACCATCCTCATCGAACAAGTCCCCTACCGCCAGCAAAAAGCCCGCGAATTGGGCGCAGACCTCGTGTTGTCACCACTCGATCCCGACATCCGCACCAAAATCATGGAATATGCCGATATGCGCGGCGTCGATGCCTGCCTCGAGACCTCGGGCAATGTCGTGGCCCAACGGTTGTGTATCGACATGGTGCGCCGGCGTGGCCAAATCTCGCTGGTCGGTGAATGTGGCAATGATTTGGCCATCCAAGCCAGCAATGACTTTATCCGCAAAGGGATTAGTTTACAGGGACAATGGCATTACAATTTAAACGGGGCACACAAGTTGATGCAGGTCATTCGAAATTCGCCAGTTGCAGAACAGCTCATCACGCACGTTTTTCCCATCAACGAAATCCAACAAGCATTCGCAACCTGTGCGTCGCAGGAATGTGGCAAGGTGATGATTTTGCCATGGCAAGGAGTCGACTAATGAGACTCGGTGGACCAATTTTTCAACCATTCACCACCATCGCCGCAGAAGTGGCCTTGCACCAACAACTGGGATTTGGGGCAGCCTACTGCAGGTATATCGAAGACAAAACCCAACGCAGCACATACAAGCAGGCATTTGCCGAAGCCGATATCGTACTGGCCGAATTTGGCGCTTATTGTATTAATATCCTCGATACCAATCCCGTGTTACGCCAAAAAAACATTGACGAAATCAGTCGCCGGCTTGAATATGCCGACGAAATGGCAGTGCGCTGCTGTGTCATGCATGGTGGCTCGGTCGAAACCGGCGATTGGGGTAATGCCAATCCGCTCAACATGTCCGAAAAGAGTTTTTATGAGACGGTCACGGCCATCCAATCCATCCTTGACCGCACACAACCCACTTCCACCAAGCTCGTCATCGAAACCGAGTCGTATCTCTTGCCCGACGGCCCAGAAATCTATGCCCGCTTGATTGAAGCCGTCGACCGTCCCGGATTTGCAGTGCACCTTGATCCCGTCAATATCATCGCAAGTCCCAGAAGATTTTATTACAATGCCCAATTTATCAAAGAATGCTTCAGCATTCTCGGTCCGTGGATTGTGAGTTGTCATGCCAAAGACCTCAATATGCCCGCCAAACATGCCACCATCCAGATAAACGAAACGTTTATCGGCGATGGCATGCTCAACTACGCAACCTATCTCACTGAGATTGAAAAACTGAATCCGGCACCCACCTTGATGATCGAACATCTCGACGAGCAGCAATTACACCAAGGGCTGGAGTTTATTTTTGCCCAAGCAGCTGCCATCGGCATCACGTTTGAGGGGGCTGAACGACGAAAAGCATAGACGCAGGGGCAGGGAGCAATGAGTAGCGCGTAATGATTAGTTTTCAGTGATCAGTTTTCAGACAGGGCATCTAGAGGTTTGTTAGGGATACGGTCGCGCTGAGACGCAGGGGCGTCAGAGATTTTAGCGCATCAGCTGATAAACTTTTTGACATACGGAAAAATGCTCTGCGCTCAATATGTGCACTCCTCACTGCTACCTGAAAACTACTAACTACTATCTGCTAAATACCCCCTTTTTTGCACCAGAGTGCCCAAAAAGCCCCGGGAGCAGTGCGCTCCCGGGGCCATTTTTGCCAAAAACAAACAATCAGACCGTCATGGTTGGGTAACCGGCATAATCACCTAAGTGGGCGACTGAGCCAGCGCCGACAATGGCGCCGAGGTGGAGTGCTTCGGGGATACTCTTGTTGCGCAACAAACCAGCGATGAAGCCAGCGTCGAAGCCATCACCTGCACCGACGGGATCAATCACGCGTTCTGCCGCGACCACTGCGGCCTCGTAGCGCACGCCATCGACAATTGCCAAGGCACCGCGTTCGGCGCGCTTGAGCACAACGGTCTTGATGCCCAATGCCACTGCAGACCGCAGGTAGTGCTCGTCGTCACCGGCACCAAACATGGCAGCGGCGTCTTCGTGGCCCATCAGCATCACGTCCACCGCGGCTGCAATGGGGGTCAGGGTGGCCCGCGCGGCGTCGGCGGTCCACAAGCGCGGTCGGAAGTTGGGGTCGAACGTAATCAACACACCGGCGGCCTTGGCCAATCCAATGGCATGGGTACACAGGGCGGCCGCGCGTTCGCTCAGGGCAGGCGTGATGCCCGTCAGGTGCATTGCTTTGATGCCGTCGAAGTGACTGGCGTTGAGATCCTCGGGGCCCATGTTGGCAGCGGCCGAGCCGGCCCGGTAGTAAAACACGCGCCGTGCGCCGTCGGATAACCATTCACGGAAGAAAATCCCCGTTGGTCGTGTCGCGTCGATCTGTATGCTGCTGGTGTCGACGCCTTCGCCGGCCAAAATATCGACCATGCGGCGCCCGAACGGATCGTTGCCGATGCGTGTGTGGAATCGCGATGTAACGCCTAAGCGTGCCAGTGCAATGGCACAGTTTGCTTCGGCACCGCCGATATCCCACTTGAGGAGGGGTGCGTCGTCGATGACCACCGGATCGGGTGGGTACAACACCGCCATACATTCACCAAACGTCAAAACCTCTGGCATGATTACACCCCTCGTAGGGCAGCGGTGCAGGCGCGTGCACCGTTGGTCAACTGCTG
The DNA here is from genome assembly GCA_945881915.1 of Thermoflexus hugenholtzii JAD2. Lineage (GTDB taxonomy): Bacteria > Chloroflexota > Chloroflexia > Chloroflexales > Roseiflexaceae > UBA965. Next base: position 4,098 of record CAMCVW010000031.1, read on the forward strand.
CCAATCACCTTCGGCGACCGCTTTGGCAGTCACGAGACTGCCGCCAATCCCCACACCGACAGCCCCGGCTGCCAAGTAGAGCTGCAGGTTTGAAGCGTCGATACCACCCGTGGGCATCAATTTGAGGAAGGGGAATGGTGCCAGCATGTCTTTGATATAGGCGGGACCAAAGGTCCGTGCGGGGAAGATTTTGATGAATTCTGCGCCGGCTTCATGCGCCGTCAAGGCTTCGGTAGGAGTCAACGCGCCACAGCAGGTGGGAATGCCCGCTTTGCTGGCCTTTTTGATGACTTTGGGGCGTACTGCAGGCGTCACCAAAAACTGTGCACCGGCTGCAATGGAATCCGTCGCGTTTTGTTCCGACAAGACGGTCCCGACACCGACCAACATACGGTCGCCGAGTGCGTTGCGCACCTTGTGGACGGCTTCGAATGCGCCGCTGCCGGTCAAGGTATATTCTATGGCGTTGATACCGCCTGCCAAGAGTGCCTCGGCGACAGCCAATGCACGATCATAGTTGTCGAGGCGCACAATTGCGACGATTTTGGCTTTTGCAACAGCTTCGCTGTACTTCCCCATGGTAACTCCTTGTAATTGAATATCTTGCTGTTAATGAACCTATCATACACTGATTTGGGCGTACTCTGCCATGGCATCGAGACCGTACATGTATAATAGACAGCATTATCCTCACGAAAGGTCCGTATGCCAGACGCACCACGAGCACAACGAATACCGCTCCAGAGCGTGCTCCACGGCACGAGCCGTGTCGATGCCTATGCCTGGCTACGCGAACGCACCAATCCGGCGGTGCATGCCTACCTCGGTGCCGAAAACGCCTACGCAGCGGCACACCTCGACCCCGCACTACAACAGACCCTCGGGGCGGAACTCATCCAGCGCCTCGCTCCCAGTGACGACAGTGCTCCACAGACCATTGGTGATTATGTATACCAATTCCGGCTTGTAGAAGGTGCACAATATCCCGTATTGGTGCGCTGGCTGGTGACCGACGCCACAACCGTGCAGTCGGTGCTCGACATGCCAGCCGAAGCTGCCGGTCACAGCTACTTCAAACTGGGTGGCTGGCGCATCAGTCCCGATGCGCAGTTGATTGCGTTCCTCATCGACGACAACGGCAGTGAACGGTTCCGCCTGCACATTAGACGCATCGCCGACGGGACACCATGCGTCACCCCGATCGACGACGTGTATTACGGATTGGCCTGGTCGCCCGACAACAGTTGTATCTACTTCGTTCGCCCCGACGAAGCCTGGCGGCCTTGCGCGGTCATGGCATGGCAATTTGCCACAGCAGCAGCCAAAGCAGAGCGAATATATTACGAACCAGACGAGCGTTTTAATGTGGACCTGTCTGCATCAGGGGATGGACTGCATCTCATCGTCGGGAGTTATAGCGCGCAGACCGCAGAAGTGTGGATATTCACGAGTCAATCCGCGCACAATCTCGGCTGTATGGCACCACGCGTCGAAGGAATCGAATACAGCATTGCCATGGCGGGCAGGCGCGTGTACCTGTGTACGAATCAGGATGCACCTGATTTTTCGCTTTTCAGCAAACTGCTCGACGAAGCGTCCTGGACTCCGGTCATCCCGCCGCGTACAGACACGCTCATCGAGCATATCACGGCGCTGGCGGGATACATCGTCGCATGGGTCCGGCGCGCCGGGCTACAGCATATCGAATATCTGGCACACGGGTCTACCGCCATACAGACCGTGACCTTTGCTGATCCGGCCTACAGCCTGGTCGACCTCGACACCCATGTCTACGCCAGCGACACCCTCGTCTACGGCTACGCCACCCCCGTCACACCCACCATCACCACTGCACACGTGCTCCAGACGGGGCAGACGACCGTGCTCAAACGTGACAGCCTGGGCTGCCCGCACAATCCTGCCGACTACGTCATCGAACGTGTGCAGGTCCCTGCCCGAGACGGCACATTGATTCCGATGACTCTGGTACGCCACATCGACGTCGCCTGCAACGGCACCGCTGCTGCGTTGCAGATCGGCTATGGGGCATATGGGGCAAACCTCAATATCGGCTTCGTCGTCGAACGCCTCAGTTTGCTCGAACGCGGCGTGGTGCTGGCGTTCGCCCATATTCGTGGCGGTGGTGAGGGTGGTCGGCATTGGTACCTCGACGGCAAACTCGCCCAGAAGCAAAACACATTCAACGATTTCATTGACTGTGGCGAATACCTCATCGCACAGCAGTACACCAGCGCAGCCCGACTGGCCTGCTATGGCCGGAGCGCCGGCGGGTTGTTGGTCGGTGCGGTGGTGACCCAGCGACCCGAATTGTACCGGGCGGCGATTGCGCTGGTGCCGTTTGTGGATGTCATCAACACGATGTGCGACCCATCGATTCCGCTGACCATTCCCGAATACGAAGAGTGGGGCAATCCAAACATCCCGGTCGAGGCTGCCTGGATGGAAGCATATTCCCCCTACGATCATGTGCGCACACAACGCTACCCGGCGTTGCTCCTCACTGCGGGATTCCAAGACCCACGCGTGTCGTATTGGGAGCCAGCCAAATGGATTGCGGCGCTCCGACACGTTGTTCCTGCCGGGACCTACTACCTCGTCACCGACATGCACGCCGGTCACGCCGGCAAGAGCGGGCGGACTGCCATCATGGCCGATCGGGCGATCGAGTATACCTTCTTGTGTCAGCAACTCGCGCTGCCACTGTCACCCATCTATCGAGAGGAACCGTCATGACGAACCACACTGAACGCCCTGGCATGTTTGGCCCATACGGTGGCAGTTATATCCCCGAAACGCTGGCGCCGTCGGTAGCACATCTGATTGCGGCGTATGCCGCGGTCAAGGACGATAAAAGCTTCTGGGATGAGTTGGCAGCCCTCCAGGCTTCGTTTATTGGTAGACCAACCGCGTTGACCCATGCAAAGAGACTCACTGCCCAGTGTGGGGGAGCGCAGATCTACCTCAAACGCGAGGATCTGGCCCACACCGGCGCACACAAAATCAACAACGCGCTCGGTCAAGGATTACTCGCCAAACGCATGGGCAAAAAGCGTATCATTGCCGAAACAGGCGCTGGCCAGCATGGCGTCGCTACCGCCTCCGTCTGTGCATTGTTGGGCATGGAGTGCGTGGTCTACATGGGTGTCGACGACATCGAGCGCCAAAAACCCAATGTGTTCCGGATGCGCTTGATGGGTGCCGAAGTACGTGGGGTGACCTCTGGGTCGCGTACCCTCAAGGATGCCATCAACGAAGCCATGCGTGACTGGGTATCAAACCCCGATTCGTACTATTTGCTCGGTTCTGCACTGGGACCACACCCCTACCCCACGATGGTGCGCGACTTCCAATCAATCATTGGTTGTGAGGCCCACTATCAAATCATCGCAGCAGCTGGGCGATTGCCCGACCTGATCATCGCCTGTGTCGGCGGTGGGTCGAACTCCATCGGTATGTTCCACTCGTTCCTCGAGTATCCAGGCATCAAAATGCGGGGCGTCGAAGCGGGTGGTCGATCGATTACGCTGGGCAACCACGCAGCCCGCTTCGAGGGCGGGAGCAAGGGTGTGTTGCAGGGGAGTTATACGTATATTTTGCAAAATAGCGACGGCCAGATTTCGTCCACGCACAGTATTTCGGCCGGCCTCGATTATGCGGCGATTGGGCCCGAGCACGCCATGTTGCACGACCAAGGTCGTGTGTCGTATGTGTCCATCGACGACGAGCAGGCACTCGACGGATTCCAAGCGTTGAGCAAACTCGAAGGTATCATTCCAGCGCTCGAAAGCGCCCATGCCATTGCCGATGCGATGCGGGTGGCCCCGACCATGGCACCTGATCAGATTATTCTGGTGAATTTGTCAGGGCGTGGCGACAAAGATATCTTTAGTGTGGCTGATGTTCTCGGCGTCTCTCTCTAGATTGGTCGTCTGCACGAGTAGGAATGGGTCACCACTATGGAGCCAAATCCATTGCCCGCCATGACGCAGCTCATCATCCAACAAATTGTCGTCGTCGCCGTTGGCACACTGTTGTTTGTGATTGTGTTTGTGGTGTTCATCCGCATTCGCCGCCAACTGCGCGCAGACAAAGGCATCAATCAAGCCCAAGGCGAAACAGACGTCGCACTGCGTGGCATCAAGAGCAGGCTCAACTACACGGCACAGCTGCTCAACAACGAACGCGAACGTGCCAGTTACGATCGTGTGCGCTTCAGCGATGCCGATGCACGCCGGATTGCGTCAGTACTCCATGATGCCGAAGCTCAATACACACACTGCAACCAACACCTCGAACAGGCACTGCGGGCACTCCCCAAAACACCAGACGAAGCGTCGTATCGCGGGTTATTGGTCATTGTCGAAGAGCTGGTTCCGCTGATTACACCCATCGACGACGCGTTGCAGCAGGGCATTCAGCTCCGTACCCGCCTCGAGGCTCAGTTGACATCTCTGACGCAGCAGATTGATCTCGCACGGAAGGCTCACAGCACGCTGGCACATCGGCTCAATGCACTCGGTGTCACGGTGCATAGCATGCTCATGCCGGCAGATAAGCATCTCGTCCTCGCCCAAGCAGCCATGGCGGCACACCGCTATGCCGACATCGAGCCCGAAACTTCCCGTGCCATGACTATCTATGCAGCCTTGGGCGAAGTACTCACGCAACTCGTCGACATCCGCAACGGCATTTCATCGGGACGCCAAGCTGCCGAAAAAGCCGCCGTACAAGGATTCGACATCAGTGAAAGTCGACAACTCTTCCTCGAAGCTGCCCGTCGCGTCGACGCGGCGCTGGCTGCGCTCATCGCCGCTGATTTGAACGCAGCCCTTGAGAAGCTCGCTACTGCCGAACAGACGCGCCGACTCGCCGTCGAGCGCGGTGGGAGCTTGCCCGTTTTGCAGCAACGCCACGGCGAGCGTATTGCGGCACTCCAGCAACAGAACGAACAGTTCGAATTGGTTCGGAGTCGTGCCTATACCGCCTTCCAAGAGCTGATACGCATCGGTCTCTTGGCACATACCGATATGAACCACACCGGTAGCGAAGCACATGTACACGCCGCCACAGCATTTGTGTGTACGACGTATGCCCAAAACCTCAATGCTCATCAACCGCACCTCCATAACGACATCGCCAATGCACTCCACGTTGCAGAAGTGGCACAGCGCCGCGCGCAGACAATATACGCGTGCATCATTCAGCGTGCCGATGATACGACCCGCCTCGAAATGATTGCCCGCCAAGAATACGCCGAGTGCGAAGACCTGGTTCGCATTCTGCATGCACAACGCACGGGTGAAGTGAAGCTGGCCTCAGACGTCCAGACCGAACTCGATCAAGCCTACGCCACTGCGCACAGCGCTGCGGATGCCACCCCGTTTGATGGACTCCTGTGCTTTCATGCTGCGCGTGCATTCAACAAAAAAATTACCCCGCATCTCCGACTCAATACCCCCGAACTCGCCACCCTGGTGAGTGAACGCAGTGACCGCGCGCGGGCGATGTTGCAATGCCAGATGAACATGGTCGAGCAATATCTCATCCTCTACCCGTTATCCGTTGCATCCGACATCGCACGCGGGGTACAGAGCATTCGACACGAGGTCAATGCCTTCGATGCATCATTCCACACCGCAAGTGACTTGACAAACCCGCTCCAGAGTGAGTTGTACCGCCTCTTGCAGCGCTATGACCGGCTCAACAACGCCCTGCAACACCTCCAAAATCAACTCACGCAGTCGATGCAGACGTTTCTGCGCGAACTCGAGCAAGCAAGTGGCCTAGTACGTGTGTTGATGGGAAAACTGCTGCAAACGAAAGACGAAGAGGCGTTTCGGATAGCCCTTGCTCGCCTGACGGAACTCGACGAGCGGTGGGTAACCCGTTCCCTGCCACGTCCCAAAATACACCTCGGAATCAGTGACATCATCGCCTACCTACCCCCGGTCGATCCAACCGTTGCACGCGAGTGGCAGCCTGCTCCGTATCTCGCAATGCGTACGTGGGGCAAAGCAGGCGACTTCATCCCGACAGACGTCCCAGGATGGCCAACCCTGCGAAACACCCACCCCCTCTGGTGAACAACTCTCATTCCATTGGTATACTGATACAAACAACCAGGAGAAGTACCATGCTGAACGCATTCCGCCGCAAGGCAAACCATACTCCAGATGAGGTCGCCAATCGCGTACCGCCAGGCCAACACTTGACCGAAAAATTCCCCGTCCTCCACTATGGCGAAGTGCCCAACTATCAGAATCTGCCTGAAACCTGGGATCTCCGCATCTGGGGAGCAATCGAGTCTCCCAAAACATTCAGCTACGACGAGTTCCGCGCATTGCCTACCGTTGACGTGGTCACGGACATCCACTGTGTGACGCGCTGGAGCAAACTCGATACGCATTGGCGTGGGGTGCGCTTCAGCGAATTCCTCAGTCTCTTGCCACCACTCCAGCCGGGTGTCACACACGTGATGGCCCACTGTGAGTATGGATTCACCGCGAATGTCCCGCTTGAATTTTTGATGCTCGACGATGCGCTTCTCGCATATAAATACGATGAACTCGAGCTCACTCCTGACCACGGCTATCCGTTGCGCCTGCTCACTCCCCAGAAATATTTTTGGAAAAGTGCCAAATGGTTGCGTGGCCTCGAATTCATGCGCGAAGACCGGTTGGGCTTCTGGGAGCGTTACGGCTACAACAATCACGCCGATCCATGGCTCGAAGAACGCTACAGCGAATAACAGATGCATTTCCCACACACGCACAGCTGAGACTTTGCGTGTGTGGCGAAAAGCGACAAACAGCACAGATACTGCCACGTACCAGGGAATCTGCTGTACATGACGTTGATGTCAAACGTTGCACAGTATTTTTGGTTATCCACGTGACTTCTGTGCGGCCCACAGATAAACTTGCGACCGAATATGGGCACGAGCCATTACGGGACGATTCTTTTCCCTCGCATTCTTGGGCAACCTGAGTATTCACACAATCAACAGTCGCTCTGGACATCGACTCTCAGCTGGTGCTACACGGATTTTGCCGACGCTCGTTCATCACATCCCGCACTCTCACAGGAGCAGTCATGACGTCCACCATCCTGCAGCAAATACTGGAACACAAAGTCATCGAAGTTGCCCGTGCACGTGCCAAAATCCCCGATGCCGAAATCCAACGCCGCGCCGAAATTGCCCCACCTGTGCGCTCTTTTGCCCAAGCACTGCGTCGGCATAGCCACCCTACCCTCATCGCCGAAATCAAAAAAGCCTCGCCATCCCGTGGCGTCCTCATTGACCCATTTATCCCACTCGACATAGCCAAGACCTATACGCAGGGTGGTGCATCTGCGTTGTCGATACTGACCGACCAACGATTTTTTCAGGGGAGCCTCAAATATCTCGAAGCCGTGCGCTTCCAAGATGCAGTTGGTCCCGATGGGCATCACCCGCCCTTGCTCCGCAAAGACTTCATCATCGACCCATACCAGATCACAGAATCCCGCGCCTACGGTGCAGATGCCATTCTGTTGATTGTGGCAGCACTCAGCGACGAGCAGATTGCGACGTTCACCGCACACGCAGCGACCCTCGGCATGGCAGCATTGGTCGAAGTCCACGACGATGCTGAACTGCAACGTGCCCTTCAGCTCGAGTGCGCCATCATTGGCATCAACAATCGCGATTTGCACACCTTCAGCTTGTCGCTCGACACCACCGGCCAGGTTGCCCGCAAACTCCCCCGCGACCGTGCTATCACCCTCGTCAGCGAGAGCGGCATCTTTACGGCTGCCGATGTTGCGACCGTCGGTGCACACGGTGCCCACGCCATCCTTGTGGGTGAAGCGCTCATTACAGCCTCAGACATGTACACCAAGACCTGTGAGCTGAGTGGGTATGTGGCGTAACATCAGCGTCGTATTCGTCACATTCTTGCGGCTCGGACTCACCTCATTCGGTGGACCGACCGCCCACATTGCCGCTTTTTCGCAGACATTCGTCGACCGGCTGCACTGGCTCACCCCGAGCGAGTTTGCTCACGACAGTACCCTGTGCCAACTCGTGCCCGGCCCTGCAAGCTCACAGTTGGGGATGCTCATCGGCGCGCGGCGCGCAGGAATTCCCGGCTCGATTGCGGCTTTTATTGGTTTTACACTGCCGTCGGCACTCCTCCTTTATGGAGCCGGGAGTGGTAATCTGTGGATGTTGTCCCAACAGGGGTTGTTGGTGGGGTTGTTGTGCGGTGCCGCACTGGTCGTCTGCAGCGCCGTCTGGCAACTCGCCAAACCCATGCACTCCAACTACACTGCGTTGTGCTTCGCGGCGACTGCATGTGTCACTATGCTCTGCTGGGCCACACCTTTGACCCAGATAATCATCCTCGTCGGCAGCGCTGCGGTTGCCTCATTTCTGCCGGTTTTCGACAAAACAATCACACCCATCCCGTCACTCAGCGTGTCTACACGACTTGGTACATTCCTTCTCATCACGTTTTGTCTGCTGTTGGGAGCAACCTGGGCATTCCCTACGGTCAACGGCATCCTCTATCAGTCCGGTGCGTTGGTTTTCGGTGGCGGTCATGTCGTCTTGCCCATGCTCACGGAACGATTTGCGCAGAGCGGGTTCCTGCCTACCCAGACCATCACACAAGGCTACGCACTCGCCCAATTGGTACCTGGCCCACTATTTACGCTTGCCGCATTTATCGGTACCGTCTCAGACCATGGGTCGCATTGGGGTGCATTGCTGGGTACGCTGGCCATTTTTTTGCCAGGCTGGCTACTCATTCTGGGAATACAACCTTGGTGGAGTAACATTTCGACCCACCCGCGCATCGGTCGAGCAGTTCAGGGCACTCACGCAGCAGTGGTCGGCATTCTGGCAGCTAGCGCCATCGAACTGGCACTGTCACAGTGGTTTGGCTCGCTGACGACCGTAGCCATAGCGCTCGTTGGGAGCATCATTATTTTGCGAAACCTGCTCCCAGCCTGGACTGTTCCTGTGTTGTGTGCACTCCTCGGGTGGATCTTTATCCGGTGAAAACAGCGGATGATTGCGTTTTGCACCGATGCATGTACCGCACCGCTGTGCACGATTGCGCTCATGCTGCCACCGTCGCTCACGCCCAATCGGCATACCACACGCAAAACCGGAGCGCTGCACGTGCATCACTCCGGTTCTTCCATCGAAGTCACTATGGCGCTTTGGGGAGTGCCGGCAACGCGGTTGGTGCCAGCGGCGGGCTCGTAAACCAGCCATCAATGCTGTCGAGGACGGGATCACTCACTAAAAACACCCGTGCATCTTTATCGACCTGCACGTAGCGGGCACCGCCGCTCGGATTTCGATCGCCCACGCGAATCAGGGCTGCTTGACCGAATTTTCCTTGAATCATGATGGTCAGCGTCGGCGAAAGCAATCCATATGCTTCTACGTCAACGGGCTTTTCGATAATTTCTTGGGCTTGGAGCTGGGATAACGTGGCGACGACTTGGCCAATGCCAATATCATCCCCGAGCGCTGGTTGTGGCTGGGTGATTGCCCAACCTTCACCATTGCGAGCGACACCGAACATCGCACCGTCGTTCTTGAAGACCGTGAAGCCGGTCACTTCGCGTGAGACAAGGTTGACCACATCAGTGCGTTTGGCCGCAATATCCTCGGGAACTTCACTCGGTGCAGGGACCACATACAGATACGCCCCGAGTGCCATACACACTGCCAGCAAAACGATCGTCAACTTCCCGTTCATGTCTATCCTTACCGTCGACGCCACCAGACTGCAACCCCTGTCAACAGGAACAGCAGTGGCAGGCCAATCACACAACTATAGAAAATGATGTTCGCTTGGCTTTCGGTGATGAACACCTGGCGATCAACCGGTTCTTGCGTCGGCACCGAAATGAGCTCTTCTTGGGCGGCAGCCCATGCAACCATATTGCGGAACAACGGCGCATTGGCTTGGGTCACTTTGAGGAATCCATTGGTCACAAAGTCGACATCGCCGACAACCACCACGCGCGCTTTGGCGGGTGTTTCGATCGTATACCCGAAGGTCAGTGGCCCTTTTTCGTCGCTATCTTGTGTTTCGACTTTGCCCGCATCGAACTTCGTGGCGGCAATGCTATTGTCGCTACTGTTGAGCAGCGCATCGACCGTGTAGCCTTCTGGGAATTCTTCGGCAAGCGTCCCGATGGTGCGTACCGAGTTGAACACACTCGCCTGACCTGCTAAATCCTTGGTGATGTCGGAGTATGGATATTCGAGGACTGCCGGAGCGACCGGATTACCGACTTGCGACTGTTCATCGAGCACGAGATCGTTTTTCCATACCAAACCCCATTGTGCCATTGCAGAAGCCAATGGTGCAGGCGACAATGTGTTTGACAGCAACACCATGCGGCCGCCTTGGTCGAGATACTGCTGAATTGCTGCTTCTTCACTCGGCTGCATGGCATCGAGCGGATCAGCGACGACGAGGACCGTGTTTTCGAGTGGGATCGTCGCACTGATGACCAAATTTATCGGTTCGACGATGAGATTGTCTGCCTCGAGAAGTTGCTTGACGTCTCCCAATCCGGTCGGGTCGGTGGTGTCGATGGGTCGTTCACGATGCCCCGTGACAAAAAACACCTTGGTCTTGGTGGTTGTACTGACCTTGAGGATCGCACCGGTGATATCTTTTTCATCAATGGCATTGATAATCTGGCGATTAGCGCCCGACTTGAACACCACGGTACCGTAGGTGGTGATATTCTCGGCACTCGCAGTGACCGGGTCACGATCCGGATCAACGAACCGGTAACTCACCTGCGCAGAGACCGCACGGTATTCCTTCAGACGACTTTCGAGGTCGGCTTGCAGTGCAGCGTCTTGGCCGTTGTAGAAGCCAATGATCTCGACGGGCTGGGTAAGTTTTTGCAGAATCTGCTTGGTCTGCTGTGAAATAGAAAATTCTTTTTGGGCGGTCAAGTCATACCGGGTATGGAAGCGCACCGCCAACACATTGCTGAAGACCATTATCGCGATGAACAAAATCGTCATGGCACTGGCGTTTGCGCCATAGCGCACGCCGCGCAAACGGAGGGTGTTTTGGATGCGTTGCATGAATGACATTAGCGGTATCTCCGTGACTCGAGCGAACGGGTCGCCAAAAACAACGCCACAAACGTCACGCTGAGGTAATACACGACGTCTTCGACGTTGATTGCACCCCGTGCGAAGTCGTTGTAGTGGCTCGGCAATGACAGGTAGCGCAGGATGTCTGTGGCACCAGTAGCGAGATTGCCAGCGGCGTCAATGAGCCAGAGCAGCAACAAAATCCCAAACCCCAGCACGGCGGCGACGATTTGATTTTCGGTCAATGACGACGTCAAGGTGCCGATGGCAAACATGGCTGAACTGAGCAGCAGAATACCCAAATATCCAGTCAAAACAGGACCCCAATCGGGACTCCCACCGATGCGCCACAAGATGATGGGGTAGTAGAGCGTACAGGCGAGCATGACTGCGAACAATCCCATTGCTGCCAAATACTTGCCGACGACCACTTCCCAGTCTCGGACGGGGGCGGTGAGGAGGATTTCGAGCGTCCCAGACTTCTGTTCGTCAGCTAACAGACGCATCGTCAGCAATGGCGCGATAAATATCAACACCACCGTGATATTCAGGAACAAACCGTCCATGCTTGCCTGTTGGCTCTGAATCAAAATCAACGAAAAGAGGAAGCCCGAAATCAACAAGAACATTGCAGACACAAGGTAGGCAATGGGTGATATGAAGTAGGCCAGGATTTCACGGCGTGCAATAACCAGAGCGGTACGCATTAGGCATGCTCCTGTTCTGAGACGGATTGAGGTGCCTGCGCTGCGGGAGCCTCCGACGCTGCTTCTGCACGGATACCATCGACTGATTCTTCTTGGGTGGTGAGTTCGAGGAAAATCGCTTCGAGACTGAGGGTGATTTTGCGCATTCCGAGCAAATTCCACTGTTGTGTGACGGTCAGCTGCGCGATGTCGGGACGCACTTCTCGGCTCGAATCGGTCTCGATGACGACATGCCCCGGGGTCGGTTCGACTGCGGTCGTAATCCCTGGGATGCTGTAGAAGCGTTGCACGTCGAGGTTCGTGCTTCCCGTCTCCAACTCGATACGTTCTGCACCCTGAAGCCTTGCAGTCAACCCTGCAGGGGTATCAACCGCCGCCACCGTACCCTGTTTGATGATGACCACGCGATTGCAGAGCATGCTCACTTCGGGCAAGATATGTGTACTCAGGATAACGGTGCGGATGGCTCCTAGTTCACGAATCAGCTCACGCACTTCGATAATCTGACGCGGGTCGAGGCCAACAGTTGGCTCATCCAAAATCAACACATCTGGATTATGGAGGAGTGCCTGCGCCAAACCAACGCGCTGACGCTGCCCCTTCGAGAGCTTGCCGATCCGGTCATGGGCACGATACGACAATTGCACCAAATCCATGGCGCGTTCAATTGCTTCGGGGCGGTTGGCCAGGTTGCGTAACCGACCCATGTGGTCGAGATATCCCGATACAGTCATCTCGGTATAGAGCGGAACGCCTTCGGGCAGGTACCCGATTTGGCGCCGTGCATTCAGTGGATCAGTCATCACATCGAATCCTGCAATACTCACCGACCCGCTGGTTGCAGGCAAATACCCAGTCAACATGCGCATTGTGGTGGTTTTGCCGGCACCGTTCGGTCCCAGAAAGCCCAATACCTCACCACGTGCCACGGAAAACGAAACGTTGTCGACGACGGTGACGTCGTTATAGCGCTTCGTTAACCCTACTACCTCTATCATGGAGCCTCCATTCTTGAATTGGTCAATGCTTCAACATCAACAATCTCAATAAAATATACCTGATTAAAGATGAGAGAGAGATAAAACAAAAAAATCGATATGTACGATACAACAACCGCCTACAATGTACGTTGCCATTCCGGCCAACTCTGTCGCAAAAGCTCTTCGGCAAGCCATTCAATATCGCGCCGTCGCACAATAACAGCCAACCATTCCGCAGGAATTGCCGACTCACCCCAATAACCGCCTGCCAACGTACCACAGATAGCACCGGTTGTGTCAGAATCGTGTGCGAGATTCACCGCTGCCAACGTTGCTGATCCAAAAGAGTCGTTCCCTGCAAATGCCCACAGTGCCGCTTCGAGCGACTTGACGACATAGCCACTGCCGACAATCTGCGGCGGGTGTTTGGTGCGGAATGAACCCTCGGCGATTTCGCGAATCTCGGGAGTGTGCCACTCTCGCAACGCTGTCTGCAAAAACACATCACGTGATACTCCGTGCAGCGCCAGTGCCATCATGGCAGCATAGTATTGACATGCTTCTACCGCTGTTGGCGCACCATGCGTCGTCTGGGAACTCTGTGCAGCGCGTTCTGCGCAGAGTTGCGCGTCATAGCCATACGCCATCGGGATCGGTGCAAGGCGCATCAGTGAACCGTTGCCGGCACTCTGGGAATCCGTCCGACCAGCATAGGGCAAGCCGCTTTGACAATATCGTCCCAGCGCTTCCGCAACGGTATTACCGATGTCAAAGCACAGATTTTGGCTCGACCACAGCCCCTCAGTGTGCCACCGTACATAGCGCTGCATTTGATCATTCGCGTCGAACGCTCCGCACGAGACAATGCTATCGGCTAAACACAGCGCCATTGACGTGTCATCCGTCCATTCCCCTGCCGCGAGCCCAAAGGGACCACCACCTACCATACCATTGACCGTACGCTCCCCGGGCTGCGTGAACTCGAGCGGCACACCAAGACAATCGCCGACCGCGAGGCCGAGCAACGCACCGCGAAAACGGTCGCGGAAACCTCGCATCCGGGCCGCAATCGCTGTCGTCGGTTCTATCCACGCATGCACATAGTTGCGTTGCACGTCTGATTCTGGTGCCGGCCACTGCGCGTGCAAATCACCGCGGACGTTCGCCAGTCGCACGAGTGATTCGGATGATGAATCACCCAGGCGTATGAACCAGCAGGCAATTGTCATACCACTGCGACCAATTCCTGCAGCGCAATGGAGGTAGATGTTGCGACGCTGCGCACGGGCTGCGTCGATGGTATCGAGAATAGCCAGCATCAGCGGTTGGCTGGGGACTCCCATATCTGGTATCGGGAACGAATACACCTTTACCCCTGGCAATGCAGCAGAAAGCTCATTCATGGGCTGCTGTAGGCCATCTGCAGGGCAGGTCAAATCAATGATGACGGCAATCTGGTGTTCCTGCAAGATTGTACGCACAGATACATCGAGCCCCTCGCTCGTGGACGCAGGATGCGGGCCAACAACAAAGCCTGAATCGACCACATAGACGGTTTTATAGAGCATCGATTCCCCTTTTTGCTTCATCGCCAGAAAAGTTTTGCCACGCCGTTCGTAACAGTTCTTCGGCTATCCACGCAATTTCATCCCGTTTTTGGAGTTTTTCAAGCCACGCAGGTGGCAGATTCCGCTCGCCATAGACAACCCCAGCCAACTCACCGTACAGTTGGCCGCCAGATTCCGTGAATCCGCGGAGGTTTGCCAACGCCAGTGCCCCTGACGCAAAATCATCATGGTGCCAGAGGGCCCAGAGAGCGGCTTCGAGCGTTTCAGACATGTCGATACTTGTCTGGATCTGTTCGAATGATTTGTCTCGGTATGATCCGTTGGCAACTGCTGCGATATCGGGGGATAGTGGCTCATACGGCCACTGCAACGCAAGTGCCTGCTTCTTTTCGACACCCCGCGTAAATTGCGTAAGCAACCACGAAGCATAGCGGCACGCATCAATTGCGGTTGCATTGCCATGCGTAATCATACAGTTCAATTCTGTATTCCGTAACATTTCAGACGGAGTGTTGATGTAAAAAAGCGCAACGGGCGCAATCCGAGTCGCCGAACCATTCCCGGCGGCAGACGGCATACTAATCCCACAGAGCGGATTTCCAGTCTGTAAATATAGGTGAATAGTGCCATCCGGGTGGTACTCCCCACCTCGTATACACGACCATTACAGGTCAGATAAGCCTCTCGCCACCAACGTAGGAATCGATCGGCCACATCGCGCGCATCGAATCGACGCATCTGAATAATGCTCTCGGTGACGCACAGGAGCATTGCAGTTTCGTCCGTCCAACCCCCGGCCGGAATCGAAAACATCCCCCCGCCGCACAAGTCGCTAATCGTGACGACATTCTTGGCACTCCGCATATCATTTGTGACGCCGAGCGCATTCCCTAAGGCAGCGCCTAACAATGAGCCACGGAATCGATCTCGCATTGCATACCAGTGCTGCCGAGTCTCTTCGTCGGGTTCACTCCAATGATTGACGAATTCAATCTGTGCATGAAAATCGGGGGATGTTCGTTTGAGTCCAGCGATTTGACGAATCTCGTTCAGCAAGCGGACTCCACCAGTTGCGTTCATACCGCGCCGCATGTACCAACAGGCGACCACCATGCCCGTGCGACCGACCCCACCCCAACAATGAATATAGATGTTCTTATCTTGAGTACGATACGCAGCTACCGTATCCAGGATGGCGACCATCAGAGCCGCTGATGGCACGAACCCATCCCGTATGGGATAATTGAAGCACACAATCCCGGGCGCATGCTGTGCCAAGAGCGTGTCATACGCAGGCAGATGATCATCAGGGCTGGACACATCGATGATGCATTGGATTCCTTGCATCTGCAACCATCCGATGTGGGATACCGTTTGTTCATGGGAGGCAGTGCCAATGTGTGACCCAGCCCAGATTCCAGGTTCAACGGGGTAACTAGCTGATGGCGCTTGCATGGACACCTCGCGTCTGAGAGGACAGAACACTATTGTACCGAATGGTTCACGAACCAATAGCACAAACAAGCGACGTGACCGAAGTCACATCGCTTGCAATTGGTACCTCCAGCGGGATTCGAACCCGCGACCTACACCTTGAAAGGGTGTCGTCCTAGGCCGCTAGACGATGGAGGCGAAACCTCAGTTAATATACCACCTCGCCAATCAATATGCAAATCGATTTTTCAGGAGATGACAATGCAGATCCGTGTATTGACCAAAGCCGATGTGTTGCGCTATGTTTCGATGCCTGCAGCAATCGATGCCGTCCAGCAGGCGTATGCGAGCATCGATCGTGGTACCACCGACGTACCGCTCCGTATCGATGTCGCACAGTCCGCGCATCAATCGCATTCGTTTTTTATGCCCGCAATTGTCGACGGTCAATCATTGGGGATGAAAATCGTATCTGTCTTCCCCCAAAATGGCCCAAACCATGGGCTCCCGACCATTCATGCCATAGTGTTGCTGCTCGATGCAGGCACGGGTGTCCCCATTGCCCTCATGGATGGTACAGAGCTGACCATTTTGCGCACCGGAGCAGCCTCAGGCGTAGGGACCCGGCTGCTCGCCCGTGAAGAAAGCACACACCTCGTCGTCATCGGCGCTGGAGCACAGGCAGCGGGACAGGTCAGAGCCGTGTGCGCCGTGCGACCGATTACTACCGTCACGATTGTCAATCGTTCGCTGGATCGAGCTACCGCACTTACTGCGTCGTTGGCTCGTGAGTTCCCACACACCACCCTATCAGCGACCACTGATCGTCCGCGCGCGTTGGCCACTGCAGATATCGTCTGCCTTGCGACCTCTTCACAAACTCCCGTATTCGCCGACAGCGAAATCCGCCCAGGGACCCATATCAATGGCATTGGTTCGTATACCCACACCATGATTGAAGCCGACCCCCTAACGCTCGGACGTTCCTACGTAGCCGTCGACCAATATGCGCCAGCCTGGAGCGAAGCTGGTGAACTGATTGCCGCACGCGATCAAGGGATACTTGATCCATCTACCGTTGTCCAAATTGGAGCTATCGCCAATGGCACCGCCCCTGGTCGCCGCGATGATCAACAAATTACGTATTTTAAATCGGTAGGCAACGCTGCCCAAGATGTGGCAGTGGCAAATATCGCGTATCAATCTGCCCTACAAAATAATGTTGGTCAAGACGTTTCGCTTATTTAGCCATCAAATGAACGGTATGCCTAATTCACAAAACATTCGGCGCTGCTTGCAAACAATCACATTCCATCATATAATAGTCACATTCATTCACCTTCTGCCATAATTTTGCCATTCCAAAAGGAGCACGTATGTACGAGCAACAGACCAAGGAATACGCACAGAACGGGTATACGCTGATTCGGGGACTGATACCGGTAGCCGAAGTACGCGAGTTAGTCGCCCATTATATGGAGATGAACGCAGCGGAGCGGGCCAAAGAAGTATACGATCCCGACATCATTGCAGATACTCAAGACCCACTCAAACGCTACCCCCGTATTTTGAATTTGCATCGTATCGATACACGAAGCAAAAGCCATTTACTCGACCCACGCTTACGTGATGTAATGGTTGAGCTCTTAGGGATCGAGCCCTTTGCCGTGAGTACCATGATTTATTTCAAAGCGGCGGGAGCACGCGGACAAGCACTCCACCAAGATCAGTATTATCTGCGGGTCAACCCAGGGACGTGTTGTGCAGCCTGGGTGGCACTCGATGATTGCGACGAAGAGAATGGCTGTTTGCAAGTGGTACCAGGGAGTCATGACTTGCCCGTGCTCTGCACGATTCCTGCAGATACTAACAAAAGCTTCACCAACGTAACGGTGCCTATTCCTGATGATATGTCGGCTGAGTCAGTGATTATGAAGGCTGGCGACGTATTGTTTTTCAATGGGCAATTAATCCACGGCAGCTTACAAAACAGTAGTCAGACCCGCTTCCGTCGTTCATTGATTACCCATTACATCGTTGGCGATGCTAAACAAGTATCGCAATTCTACACCCCTGCGCTACGTTTTAATGGCAGTGAAGTCACCCTCGACGTAAGTCAAGATGGCAGTGAATGTGGCGTGTGGGTCGAACAGGATGGGGCGAAACGGGTAGAGATGCAAGCAGTCAGCAACGCGGGCGGGTACGTCCAATAAACCGTGGAACTATAGCGAGTATTCATCCCACCATGACAAAACATATTTTCCATCCGCGCCTGAAAAACATCGAACGCTACATCAGTGAGCACCGCCAAGTCAGCACGAGCGTACTCTGTACCACGTTTGACATCAGCGAAGCTACTGCGCGGCGTGACCTCGATCAGCTTGCGGCGCAGGGAAGTATCATGCGGATTCATGGAGGCGCAGTCGCAGTCAGTGCGGCCCCACCGGAGCCTCCTGTGTTGCAACGTAGTCAATGGCAACAAGTCGAAAAGCGACGGATTGCGCAAGCGGCCGCCAGCCTCATTGACGCAGGCGACACGGTGTTTATTAGTAGTGGCACGACTGCTTTGGCGGTCGCACAATGCATTCGCAACCGGGACGACATCACGGTCGTGACCAATTCTTTGCCCGTACTGAATTGTTTAGCCGACAGTAATCTCGATGTCATCGCCTTAGGCGGGATGTTTCGCCAGAGTGAATCATCGTTTATTGGGCATTTGGCAATACAGAGCCTGGCCGAGCTGCGTATGACCAAGATTATTTTTGGGATTCGCGGGATAGATGTGGTGCAAGGGTTGACCAACGATTTTTTACCCGAAACCATGACCGATCGCGCTATCCTGAGTGCAGGTAAGCATGTCATCATCGTGGCCGACCATACCAAGATCGGCCGGAGCGCACCAGCCTTTGTGGCACCACTCAGCGCTGTGGACATCTTGGTGACGGACAGTAATGCCGATAGCACGCTGTGTCAAGCGATTGCCTCCATTGGGGTCCGTGTCATTCAAGCGTAGCAATCATATAATGTATATCAAAGGATTCTCCATGACACACCTAGGGATGCACACGTGGAATGAACTCTGTTCGCAACCAGATGCGTGGCGGGCGGCACTTGATGTCGTGATTGGTCAGGCGCCGAATATTGCTGCTCATCGGGCCTTGACCCACGCCAGTCACATCATATGGAGCGGCTGTGGCTCACCCTACTACCTTGCCGTTGCAGCCGCGCGCATTACCCAACAATACGACGCGCGCCCCGGCTATGCCGTACCTGCCTCAGAATTATGGCTGAATCCGCAAGCGTGTATCCCCCGTGATGCCACGCCTACATTGATTCTGCTCAGCCGCTCAGGGAGTACCACCGAAGTACTACGGGCAGCGACGCAATTCCGCCAGAGTGCACCCAATGGCCACATCATCACCATCACCTGCTACCCCGACCGCCCATTGGCGAGCGTGGGTGACATCAACATCATCTTACCGTCAGGGCAAGAGACCAGTTTGGCCCAAACTCGGGCCTTTACGGTGATGCAAATGGCCGCATTAGGGGTAATTTGGCTCCTGAGTGGCCGGTCATTGACCGAATTACGGAGCTTGCCCGATATTGCAGCTGATGTAATGCAACGGTATCAAAACCAATGCCTCGACATTGGCAAAAACCCCCACTATCACAGCTTTTATTTCTTGGGGAGTGGCTATCGCTATGGCCTTGCCAGCGAAGCCAGCCTCAAGATGAAAGAAATGTCGCTTACGATTAGCGAACCATTTCACCATATGGAGTTCCGCCATGGGCCACAATCAATGGTCGATGCGCATTCATTGGTAATTGGGATTGGATCTAAAGAGATGCAAGCCACAGAACAAGCGGTCTTGGCTGATATGCGCAAACTGGGTGGTCAAACCTTGGCGATTGGGCCGACCAGCGATTGCGACATGCACTGGGAATCGACGATTGATGATGCCCTTCAAGGCATTATTGCGTTGCCGCTGTTACAAACTATCGCCTACGCACGGGCTACCTCACGGGGACTTGACCCGGACAATCCGCACAATCTCAATGCGGTGGTCGTGCTTTAGCGGAACGAATCATCAGGGATGATTCGTGACCCATATCGTGAGTCGCAATGTCGCGTCTGTACATGAGGAGGTTGTATGCGTTCCTATTCACCCGTTCGCTGGCTTGGACTTGTCATTGCACTGTTGTTGGCGAGTTGTGGCGCTGCCGCACCAGCCGCATCCGTAGCCGAACAAGTCACCATTCGCATGTGGTCGCACCAAAACTCGGCCTTCAACAAGGTCAACCAAGAACTCATTGACCAATTCATGAAGGAAAACCCCAACATCATCGTCAAGTACGAGACCTTCCCGTACGACCAATTCATCCAAACCTTGCAAACCTCGATGCCTGCCGGTACCGAAGCCGATGTCATCGAAATGTTCGGTTCATGGGTCTGCAATTATGCCACTGGTGGTCGCCTCCAAGAAACTCCGGCTGAAGTGATGAGTTACGCCAAAGCCCAAGAGATTTTCTATAAGGCACCGCTCGACGGCTACTATTGCGATGGCAAGCTGTACGGCATGCCGAACGAATACAACTTAGAGTACAGTGGTGCACTCGTAAATCCTGCATTGTATGAGGCTGCCGGAATTGCATTCCCACCCGAATACAAAGACTTTAACGGTCTCATCGCAGATGCCAAAAAAATGTCCGCATTTAGTGGCGAAACGATGACAACTGCAGGATTCCACTACACTGGTGGTGATGCACTAGGGTTTATCATGCTAGGCGGTATTCTCGAACAAGGTGGGAATTATTTCGCCGACGATGGTAAGCACTTTAACTTCGAAAGCGAAGAAGCACTCAACGTGGTCCGTACGTTGACACGCTACGCCCAAGACGACAAAGTCATCGACGCAACGCTCTTTTCAGGGGACAATGGACTTCCAGGCGCGTTTTTCAAAGGTCAAGTCGGTATTGCATACATCGGGCCATGGGCTGCTGGTGTTGGCAAAGTCGATTTCCCTGATGTGAAATTCGAATACGTTGCGCTACCACCAATGTTTGGGAGCGAATACAAGTTCGCTGCCGATGCTGGTTGGGGTAAAGTCGTTTCGACAAACACCAAGCACAGCAAAGAAGCGTGGATGTTACAGAACTACTTGACCGTCAACCGGGCCAATGCGTTGAAGTTCAATCAAATTTCAGGAACGGTACCAGCGCTCAAAGAATTGGTTGATAATCCAGCCGAAATTCTTGCCGTTGCACCGTACATGCAACCCATCCTGAAGTTACTCCCGCATGGTCAATACTTGGGGAACGTCACAGACCGCGATCAACTTTTTTACGAAATTATCGCAAAAAACTTGACAGACGCCATCAACGGATCGGTGACGCCAGAGCAAGCCGCAGCAAACATGAATGCTGAAGCCAATGCAATGGTTGACAGTAAAGCAAGCAAGTAACTCTTCAAAGCATGCGCGTCACCGGTTACGGTGACGCGCATGTTCAATAAAGGATGCATTGCCATGGCCTCACCTGGCTCGGTTCGACAATCACAACGCAGATTTGCCTATAGTGTCATGACTCCCATCATGCTCTATTTAATGCTATTCAGTTTAATCCCCCTCATATGGGCGATTATTCTGGGCTTCTTCGATTACTCACCAGCACGGGTAGGGGGCACACTATTTGGATTAGGGGATTCAAATCCTTTTATCGGCATCAAAAATTATGTGGATTTGTTTAGCGATAGTCAACCTGCAACCGTATTTCGCAAATCAGTTGTCAATACCTTTTTGTTTACGTTTTTGATCGTACCGCTCAACCTCGCCATCACCCTCCCCCTCGCAATTATCATCGAACGCAGTCATACGCGGGTCAAAGGTTTTTTCCGGGCAGTTTACTTCTTACCCACCGTTACATCGGCAGTAGCTGTTGCATTGATTTGGGGTGCGATTTACAATCCGCAAGCAGGATTGCTCAGTGATCTGATTCGCACCATTGGTTTGACCCCGCCCAAAGCGTGGTTGAGTGATCCTCAAGCCTTTGTAATGGGAATCCCCTTGGCAATGTTAGCCTTGATTGTCGCCCATTTATGGCAAGATTTTGGCTATAATTTGGTTATTTTTATTGCGGCTCTGCAAGGCATTCCGCAAAATTTACGTGATGCGGCAAAGGTTGATGGTGCCAACGAACAACAAATGTTTTGGTATGTCACGTTACCGTTATTACAACCAACCTTGCTATTTGTCTGTGTAATGACGATTTTGTCGTCGCTCCAGATGTTTATATTGGCGCAAGTGATGACGAAGGGCGGCCCGCGCGAGCAGACACAGACAATTTTGATGAGTATTTATCAAAACGCGTTTCGTTACCAAAACATGGGCTGGGCTGCAGCCATGTCGTTTGTATTGTTCGGCATCATTATGGTGTTCACCCTCCTGCAGTTTCGTTTTTTGCGTAGTGATTGGGAGTACTAAGATATGGTTGCACAATCACGTACGAACTATTCATATCTCATTGGTGCAGTCCTGCGCTATGCCGTACTCGGAATTGGCTTGAGTGTCACATTACTGCCATTTGTGTATGTCATTTTGTCTTCTCTCAAAACTCCTAGTGAGATTATTCAGATTCCACCTACGTTATTCCCCAAAGTACCCACATGGCAAAACTACACCACGATTTTCAACGACCCCAAAGTACCCCTCGGGTTGTTTTTCTTTAATTCGAGCTTCGTGGCGATTGCGCGGGTAGCGGTAACCTTGTTTACCAGTTCCCTCGCCGGGTATATTTTTGCACGCTACGAGTTTGGCGGCAAAGGACTGATGTTTGCCGTTATTATGGCGCAAATCATGATTCCCTTCCAGATGATTATGATTCCGCTCTATTTGATCCTCGTCAAATTACAGCTCATCGATACCTTGTGGGGGCTCATCATTCCAGCCATGATAGACGCCTTTGGGATTTTTATGATGCGTCAATTCATCGAAGGTATCCCTCGCGAGCTGATTGATGCGGGGAGAATGGACGGTGCAAGCGAGTTCCAAATCTATCGGAGTTTAATTCTCCCTCAATTAAGTGCACCATTAGCAACATTGGGGATTTTCACCTTTATGGCAACCTGGAACGATTACCTGTGGCCACTCATTGTGATTACCACCCATGAAAAACGCACGCTCCCACTCCTCCTGACCTGGTATAGCAGTAATCATGGCTCACGCCCCAGCCTTACCATGGCGGCGTCAGTGATTGTGCTCATACCAATTGTATTGATTTATATCTTGTTTCAACGGCAGATTGTCGCCAACGCTGCTACCACGGGATTCAAGTAAGGAAATACACAAATGGAATGCTATGTTTTAATCGGCGCAGGCAGTGCCTCTTTTACGCGAGGGTTACTGGCAGATTTGGTGTCGTCGCGACAGGTATGTGAAGTTCGTCTGGTCGATCCCAATCCCGAAGCGTTGCGCACTGCTGAACGCCTGGCAACCAAAATGATTGCACAGACCAACGCACCCATCACCCTGCGTGCCAGCACGCAGCGGCGCGAAGTTCTCGTCGGCGCTACCGTCGTCATCTGTACGGTCGGTGTCGGTGGACGGCGTGCATGGGAACAAGATGTCTTCATCCCGCGGCAATTCGGTATATATATGCCCGTTGGCGACACGGTCGGACCCGGAGGCAGCTCACGGGCCATCCGGATGATACCGGCCATGGTGGCGATCGCTCAAGACGTTGCCACGCTCTGTCCTACTGCGCTTTTTTTCAATTATTCAAACCCGATGGCGCCGATATGTCAGGCGATTACGCAAGCAGTGGGAATTCCCGTGATTGGACTCTGCCATGGGGTGCTCCACGTGATGCACTACCTCGCCGACACACTCAAACTCCCTTCTGCAACGATGACTGCGCAGTACGCGGGGTATAATCATCTCACCTGGATGACGGCTGTCGAAAGTGCTGGTGTCGACATCTTGCCGGTGATGCACGCCTACGCGACGGCACAACGCGACATTCCCGTCACGTCTGCCCATCAAAATCGCTTCTCGTGGGAGTTGTTTGCACTGACGGGTGCATTCCCTGCAGTTCTCGATCGTCACGTGACGGAATTCTTCCCGCAGTTTTTTCGCTCAGGGCACTATTATGGGATGCGGCTGGGTGTGGATGCGTTTTCGTTCGAAGGAACAATTGCGGGCGGCGACGCAGAGTTTGCCGCGATGCATACCGATGCACTCGCCGCAGCACCACTGCCCGATCACTTGTTTGCGCGGGAGTCGGGTGAACACGAGCAAGTTGTCGAGATCGTCAGAACAATCAGAACACAATCTGCTGAGGTATATGCGGTCAATTTGCCGAACACGGGGCAAGTCCCCAACCTTCCACGCGGGGCGATTGTCGAAGCACCTGCGCAGATGCAAAACGGCGCGTTGACTCCCATCGTGCAGGCGCATCTCGGTATGGATGTGGCAGGCATGCTCGCCTCACGCTACGCCTGGGTGAACACGATTGTCGAAGCAGCACTCACCCAAAATCGTGATGCATTTCTGCACGCCTTGATTATTGATGGCTCCGTCGCGTCGCTCGCAGATGTCAACACCATGGGCGCTGCATTGTGGGAACACACGACGAGTTATATAGACAACACGACAAACGGAAGAGGATCGCTATGACTCGGATTACCTTCATTGGGGCGGGCAGCATCGGGTTTACGCGTACACTCGTCCGCGACATTTTGACCTTCGATCGCCTCAAAAACGCCGAACTGGTCCTGATGGACATCGACCAGGAACGTCTCGAATTCGCCGAAAAATCAGTCCGACGCATTATCGAACTGGGCAAATATCCAGCGACCGTGCGTTCGACCCGCAATCGCGCAGAGGCCCTTCAAGGCGCAGATGTCGTCATGGTTACCATTTTGGCCGGTGGTGTACAGGTCTGGCGTCACGACATCGAGATTCCCAAAAAATACGGGATCGACATCAACGTCGGCGATACCCGTGGACCATCCGGTATCTTCCGCGCGCTGCGGACCATCCCCGAAATGCTGTCCATCGTCAAAGACATGGAGAAGTACTGTCCCAACGCGATGATGCTCAACTACACCAACCCAATGGCAATGCTGTGCCGTGCCATGCAGCACGAGTCCAAGATTGCTATCACTGGGTTGTGTCACAGCGTCCAAGGCACCTCCGAAATGTTGGCAGAGTGGATCGGTGCACCGTACGAAGAAATCGACTACGTCTGCGCCGGCATCAACCACATGGCCTGGTACGTCAAGTACAACTGGAAGGGCCAAGACGCCATTCCCTTGATTCGTAAGGCGATTAACGAACGACCAGAAGTCTACAACGAAGAAATCGTTCGCAACGAGATGTTCCTCAACCTGGACTACTACGTCACCGAATCGAGCGGGCACAATTCCGAGTACAACGCGTGGTTCCGCAAGCGTCCAGACCTCATCGAAAAGTACTGCACCCACGGCACCGGCTGGAACCCCGGTGTGCATGCGTACATTTTGGATGAATACCTGCGCCGCGAAAACGAATGGCGTGAAGATGCCCGTTCGTGGTTCGACGGCAGCGCCAACCTCAAACTCGACCGCGGACACGAATACGCAGCCTATATCGTCAATGCGCTAGCCGGTGGCGAACCATTCCGCTTCAATGGGAATGTCCGCAACACCAACCTCATCGCCAATTTGCCGCAGGACGCCTGTGTCGAAGTACCCGTGTTTGTCGACAAAGATGGCCTCCACCCCGTTCACGTCGGCGCATTGCCCGCACAGGTCGCCATGCTGACCAACCTATCGGCCCAAATCGAAGAAATGGCTGTCGACGGGGCGTTGACCGGCGATGCCCGCAAAGTCTACCATGCAATCCTCAACGATCCATTGACCGCCGCTGTATTGGCTCCCGCCGAGATCAAGACGATGGTCAACGAGATGTTTGCCCAGAACAAAGCATATCTGCCACAGTTCATTCACACCGTCGTCAGCTAAGTCAGCAGTACACACCGCACACCCCATTGCACAGACGTGCAGTGGGGTGTTTTTTGTCCACCCGGCAGGAAAAGTCGTGTAACCGGTACATGATGGCGCATGGGGGAAACTCAACGCTGCGAAACACCGCAGTTCCTGCGGTACAGTGCGACAAATCAACGCGCACTCAATACATGCGACTGATGGGCAGCTGTCGTAGAGGAATGAGGTCTTGGGTAAAAAAATACACCTGACCAACGAGTGTCAGGTGCAGGGTCTGCGTATCCATTTTTGGGTCACATACACACTGACGATGCCACAGGCGTGGGGAGGAGCGCAGCGCCACTGCGCCGTGGCGCTGCGTATGCATGTCAGAACGACAGACGTCCATCCCGTCCAACAGCCGTCGGTGTGGTTTTTTCCTGAAAAAGCGATACCGTCAAAAACGTATCGATGCGTTCGCCGGCTGCCAATACCCGCTGATTGCCGCGTGCGCTCACATCTGCCAATCCGGTGGTGGGGTACCCACACCACGGCTCGAGTGCGAATGCATGGACACGACCCCACCACGGGAACCCGCCGGTGCGGCTGAATTCGTGCCACTGCCAGACATGCGAAAAGACGCTGGCGTCCCAGGCTACCGCAACGCCCAACGCATGGTGATCGCTATACAAGCTGTACCAGGCAACATCAGACGGATAGTCGCTGTGATACAGCACGTCGCTGCCGTGTGCATCAGCATAGGCAGGGACGACACTCGTGTCGAACTCAATTCCATCGGGACCGGCAAGCATCGGCCAGTTGCCGCGCGCGCCGTTGCACGAGAGACGATTGGGGGTCCCTGCCGGCGCCTCATTGGCTGCGATGGTGCGTGCCGAGGTGGTGATGTGCGCCCCGTGCAACAAGAACGGCATACCGTAGGCGATGTGATGCCCCCACATGATGTCGATGGCTTCGCCGGCTTCGTTCGTGAACGATTCCTGTAACTGTAGGACGGGCGAACTGCCCTCGATGATCATCTCACGCACGATGTGGATCGGTGTGCGAATGCCGCGAACGCTGCAACGGACACGTACACGGGCAGGGGTGTCTTCGAGCACCATGACATCCCAGGGCAGCAAAGAAACCTCACCGTGCTGTCCATAGGCAGCGCCGCGGTGGGTGTTGGTGGGACCTCCCGAGGGGGCAATCTCTTGCCAGCCACCCAAGTACGTGTCCATAAAATTCCCCACAGCGCCGGCAACGGAGCCGGTTGCTCGAGCGGGATCATGGATTGCGACGGGGAGACGCAAAAGTGGGTCGATGTCGGTGGGTTTATGGCGCAACTCGACGATTTCGGCACCGCGGTCGAGCAAAACAGTCACGCGCAGAGTCTCGTTTTCGATGACGAGTGCCCGCATACCGCGGATTGTCCACTCATCAGATACTCTGCAGCCGTGGGTGTGAATAGACGTCGTTCCCATCGTAATTGCTCCTTATAACGCATCCATAGTCGACAGCTGCCACCAATGCCGATACCATGCAGCGGCACGAACCAACTCCGTCCCTGCCACCCACTCATCTTCGGTGTGCGCCTGGGCGATAGACCCCGGGCCGTAGACGACACAGCAGTGCGGGATATCTCCATAGGCAAAGGCATTTGTTCCGTATGGGGCAGTCGCCACCGAGGTGTCATGGAACGCACAGAGCGATTGAATCCACGGGTCATGCGGGTCTTGATAAAAGGCTTCGGCACTGGTCACAAATGTATGCGTAGCAGCGCCGTTTGTCGCGACTGCAGCAAGTGTCAGGAGATGTGCGGTCACCTCGTCGACCGATTCACCATCGACCACACGACGATCGATGCCGATGCGGCAGGCATCGGGCACGATATTCATGCCACGGCCGCCGTCGATGAGTGAGACTGTCAGCGTGCCATGTCCCAATGCGGCCGGGGCGGTTGTCTGCAAGCGAGCGTGTTCTGCGTTGTAGGACTGTATCAGCGGTACCATCGCAGCGATTGCATTGACCCCATGGTGCGGTTGCGAGGTGTGCGCGGCAACGCCATGAGTATGCAGCCACAACCGTACCAAACCCGTGTGCCCAATGACCGGACGGCATTCGGTCGGTTCGGCGACAATCATGCTCGTGGGCCGCATGCGCCGATTGCGTAACCAGGCAGCCAACGTGATGGCGCCGCTGCCGAGTTCTTCTTCGTCGACGGTGCAGGCAATCATAATGGTCTGGGTGAGCGGCTTGCCCGTGCGTTGATGGGCTTCGATGACTGCCAGCGCAACCGCCAACGATGCTTTGGTATCAACAGCGCCGCGCCCCCAGACGCGTCCGTCGCGGTATTCGCCTCCAAACGGATCAATGGACATCGACTCAACCCCAACGGTGTCGAGGTGGACATCCAACAAGGCAACGGACGGATCAGATCCATGCCAAATGGCATACAGATTGTCGCGTTTGGGGAGGACGGGGTCGTAGATGATTTCATCGGCATCGAGATCTTGAAAGACACGTGCCATGAATGTCACCAGCGCGCTTTCGCCCACGGTCTGCGCACTCGGGCCAACATGACTCGGGTTGACACTGGGGATCTGGACGAGTCGTTGCAACCAGGCAACAATCTGTGCCTCCATAGATTATTCCTATCTGTGTAATTGGGTCGGCGACAATGCGAGCGCGTCGACGCTCCGTACCATGGTGACGACGATATGGACCGCACGTGTCAAAATATGCGCATTCACGGCAGCTGCGGTGTCGTGGGGGCTCCCTTGGAGCGGCACGAGACCCTCGTGATCGAGGCAAGTGAGTTCGATTGCGCGACATTGTCGGTGCAAAAACGGGCGGATGACGGATTGTTGCCTGGTGAGACGCGGCTCAATGGATGTGTCTGCCTGGAGTTGACTTGCCATTTCGACGAGGAGCGCGTCGACGGCACGGCCGCGATCATACCCTGTCGTGAGTGCATAGGTGAGGGTACCCCGACCAATCCCTGCGAGACCGATGAAGAATGTCGACTCAAGGTCAAAGGGGTAGCGCTGCAGCAAATCAATTGCGCCACTATCGAGGGCAGATGCCCCGAGTGCTACAGCCCACACCTCAGTGTGGGCAAGGTCACTGAGTTCATCGAAGCTTCCTGCGAGTACTGCCAGCGCACCCGCATGGCTGACTGCTCCCGCACTACGCACCGGTCGGCGCTGGACGGCGTCGCGTATGACCATCACCACATAGTACACCGTGCACAGGACGGACAACCATGCAACAGGGATAGTAACTGCAGCACTCCCAAACAATGCAGGCAGTGGATTGAGGATAGACAATACAATCAGGGTGATTTGGATGGTTGCAACGAGCAGATGCGTCCGTGGTTGACCTTGCCGGTACGGTGCTGGGAAGGTATCGAGTGGAGCACAGAGAACGACGCGACGCATCGTAGAGCGCAGGCTTTTGTGTATTGCCAAGACATTCTGGCTGTGCGCCATCGTCCCGACGGTCGGAGTCCGCGCTGCGGTGAGCGCATGGAATGCGATTATCGTTCCAATCAGTGCACAGGCGAGTGCAACCCACAATGACACAGAGACAAAACAGGCACAGAGGACACTCGCCAGTGCCATCGCACGGACTACGGGAACGGTACGCAGGGCAGTTGGGAACGAATCAACCCAAAACCGAACGTCAGCGCGCTTCCACAAGTGGACCATGTACTCTGCGGCACGAGCCTCGGCGGTGCTCCCCGCAGGACGCCAGCCGATGTCGGTGCTGATTGCTCTGACAATATCAAATAACGGCAATCGATGTCGTCCATTTGTCGTCTGACGTTGTGGCATTAGAGCCAACAACGCTGCAAGCAGGTCATCTGGGTTGTGTGCTTCCTCAGACATACCAATACCGTTCTGTCTGTAATACTACGTTGTATAGTACCATAGCGTAGTAAATTACGATATAGTTGATTGACATCATCTAAATATGATGATTACAGTTACGTGACAACACCCGTCATGGCTTGTGTGTGCATGGTGCGTACTATACTATATGGTACATATAACGAATGCGAGGCGCTATATGACTCGTCAAATCATGGCCATACTTATCGTCGTGGCTATCATTGCAGTCATCGTACGTGTGCTTTCACAATCGAGTACCGCACTCGCCGATTTCGGCGCATTGATATTGCCTTCGACGCCTACTCCGACAAGTGCATTGCATGTACGCGCCCCGGATGACAATTCGCTTCCGACTGCACTGCCTGAATCCTTGAACATTGCCGTCGCAGCAACCGTGCAAGCCGCAACTCCTCAGCCGGTACGTATCCCTGGCAGCACGAGTCGACCACTGGTGTTGCCGAACACGGGAGTTCTGGATGGCTCGGGCTGGCCCGCACAAATCCCGTTTGTCGCATTCATTACCGTCATTTGCAGTATCACTATTGCTGGTTTTTGGTTTGGGAGGAACAGATAATGCAAAACGCTCAATCAGTCGAACAACAAATCCGCCAATCCCGTCGACGTGCACTCATGAATGGCGAAATCCTTTCGTCTCATTGGCATATTCGTCTGCGCCATCACATATCAAGTCACATGGGAATCACGGTGCTCATCGTCACGGGTGTCTATGTCCTCGCGCAGGTCGCTGTGATGCGGGTCAATGCAGTCAGCGAACTGACCGGTGCTCCACTGAGCGCACAGTCCATTGCGCGGGTCAATAGCGCTGGTGCAGACATGCTCCTGCCTGGAGCACCTCCGATTAGTGCATCACCCATCACCCGGATTGCTGCTGATTCGATTGAACTCGATGCCCCGGTGCTGATGGTCAGTTGGACAAAAAACCCAGTCACCGCCCTCCAAGAGTGGACGGTCGCGCGTTACGCCGTCGGTCACCACTACGCTTCTGGTTTGCCCGGTGATGGCACAAACATTGTCTTCAGCTCGCACGTTGCTGGGTATGGCAAGTTGTTTGCGAACCTCGACAAACTCATCCCTGGCAAAACAATTACGTTGTATGAAGGCGACATCGCACACACATATACGGTCAGCAAACAAAAACTCATCCCAGCCGAAGCCAAGAGTGCGGACGAGCAAATTGCCAACCTCCAACTCCTCGACCCTACCGACCATGAGCAATTAACACTAGTTACCTGCTGGCCAGCAACCGGGCCTGATCGATTCAGCCAACGCCTCATCGTCGTCGCTGTACCAACCAAATAACCCCGCGGAATGAACAACCCCCGTCACGCTCTGCGTGACGGGGGTTGTTGTACCTGACATCAGCGCAACGGGATGACCATGTAGTTATCTGGGACAAAGAAGCTTCCCTCGGTCACGCCACTCGGGGCTGCATGACGCAGTTCGCGCCCGATGTCACTCCAGCTCTGAGTACCTGCGATCCCATCCTGATAGAGTGCAATCACTGCACTGACGTCGGCTGCACTTTCGTGCACAAACTCTAACCGGATGTGCTTCACTCCCGCACTCAACCAGCCTGCGAGGTGCTTTGTGCCTTCTTGGGCTTCAGCACCGAATACCGTATTTCGACACCCTACATCTGCAATGACGGGGTGGATGCGCCCATGCTTGTCTCGCAGACCAACCTGGTGCGATTCACAGGGCCGACCGCAATCTTTGTAACTCGTCCCGCTTGAAAGAAATCGGCAAAAAACACAGTGTTCGGTGTGAAAAACTGGTAAATGATGATAGGCGATGACTTCGATGGATGAACCGCCTAGTTGCGTCACCATATCGGTGATTTGTGCGGCATTACAGTCATGCGTGGGTGCGAGGCGAGTAATCCCGGCATCACGCAACAGTTGTGCCGATAAGCCATTCGCTGCGTTGAGCGAAAAGTCACCCACCATCGTCACTCCGGCGTCACGCAACTCGTCGATATAGCCTGCACCGCGCACCAATACCGGGCAATCGAGCTTTGTCAAAAATTGCGTGATTCGTGCTTCACCGGGTTTGAGTACGCGTGGTGACGCAACTTGAACGGTGATACCGGCTTCTTTCACTGACGCCACAGCGTCTTTGAGCCCGTACAATTCCAAATAATCGAGCGTTATCGATGCCGGTCGAGCAGCGATTGCAGCCGGCAGTTGCCATGCCTGGCGAACCATGACATGCAGTTGTACGGGCGCGTTCGTGTCGGGTTCACGCACAATCTGCTCTTGGGCAGCGGCAAGCACCGCAACCGGTTCATGCACCGTCCCTACATCCACCGCAGCAAGCACAGCGTCGAGCAACGCCACTGCCTCGCGACGGATGGTATTGAGGTACGACGGCGCCAGCGAGAGCTCAATGCCGCTGCGATTTTCGACCCGTGCAAGTTGATAATACGTCCCACCGAGCCGACCCAACTGCTTGAGCAAGAATTCTTCGCTGACGGGACGCTGCGGTTCTTCCGTGACCGGTGGGTCGAGGAGGATCACGACCTGTGCTTCGGGTCGGTAGAACAATTGCCACGTCATTTGCAATCGAAGGTCAAAAGTCATATCGAAGAAAATTTCGATAGGTTGGCGTGTCACCGGCAGATGAGGCTCGATGTATGGCTTTGCAGCCTTGGCGACATCGACGTCGTTTGTGCGCCAGACCAAATCACCGGGACGCACTCGCGTATGATTGATGGCGCGCCGTCCAAAACTCAGGGATACGTTTCCATTCGCCATATTCGTGACCGAGAATATCCGGCTGCCTTCTTCGCGCTCCTCGGGACTGCGCCAATCTGCTGCATCAAAAACAATTCCGTCACCAGCTTTGAGCGGGACGGTACGTGGCTCAATGATTATGTGTTGCTCACCGACTTGGGCAACGGTGCCGACACAGATTCCGCGGTGCCGCGGCGCACGTCCGTTGACTACCTGCTGATGATTGGTACCACCGATAAAAAAATCGCCCAACCCGCGTGAATAGACTTGTTCTAACAAGAGTTTTTCGTCACGACTAATCTTTTGGGAGCGTTTGGCGAGGGCAGCGTCTACAGCGGCTCGATAGGCACGTGTGGTCAATGCAACGTATTCTGCATCTTTGTAGCGGCCTTCGATTTTGAGGGACGCAATTCCAATATCGACCATTTCTTCGACGTGATCAATGGCCATCAAATCACCAGGCGACAGCAAATAGCGTGCATCAGCTAGTGGCTTGTGTTTGCCATCGACCATCAAATCGTATGGTAAGCGACACGCTTGTGCACATTGACCACGATTCGCACTGCGGCCACCCCATGCTTCGGACGAAAAACATTGCCCTGAATACGAAACACACAATGCACCGTGGACAAATATTTCGAGTTCGACATCCGTTTGCTCTTTGATGGAACGAATCTCAGCCAGCGACAATTCGCGTGCCAGCACAACTCGGTTTGCTCCGAGGCGACGGGCGAATTCAACACCGGCCACATTGGTCACACTCATCTGTGTGCTGCCATGCACCTCGAGGTTTGGTGCAATCTGGCGCGCCAATGCGGCTACGCCGATGTCCTGTACGATGATGGCATCGACTCCGGCTTCCGCAATAGCGGCAATAGCCCGACTTGCTTCTGCGAGCTCGTGACCATAGACGAGCGTGTTGAATGTCACAAAACCACGCACATTGCGACGATGCAGGGTCTGCATTACCTCGTGGAGTTCATCGAGGGCGAAGCCGACTTTGGCGCGGGCCGAAAAATGGGTCAATCCAAAATATACGGCATCTGCGCCTGCTTCAACGGCGGCATTGAGCTGGGGCCAATAGCCAGCAGGGCTCATGACTTCGGGACGGTACGTTTTATTCATACTGCTATTATACGCGCGCTAGCGTTCGCCGACACCGATGGAATGGATTGCACTTCACAAACCCACAATCCGGTATGGTAATATAGATGCGTTCCGTTCAAAGAAGCACGATATCGATCCAAGGAGGATCATTTATGGACTACACTCCTCGTCCGCAAGACAAATTCACGTTTGGTCTCTGGACCGTCGGTAATGTCGGCCGCGATCCCTTCGGCGAGCCGGTCCGTCAACCAAAATCGCCGGTTGAGCTCGTGCATCTTTTGGCAGAATGTGGTGCTTGGGGGGTCAACTTCCATGACAACGACCTCGTTCCCATCGATGCGAGCGCTGCAGAACGCACCCAGATAGTCCGCGACTTCAAAAATGCCCTGACCACGACCGGTTTGGTCGTGCCTATGGCGACCACGAACTTGTTCACCGACCCCGCGTTCCGTGATGGAGCATTTACATCCAATGATGCTGCCGTTCGTGCATACGCCATCCAAAAGACCATGCGTGCCATCGATCTGGGCGTCGAATGTGGAGCCGAGATATACGTGTTCTGGGGCGGTCGTGAAGGAACCGAATCCGACGCCACCAAAAATCCTGCTGAGTCAATCAAACGCTTCCGTGAGGCAATTAACTTCCTCGCTGACTACTCCAAATCCCAAAACTACAAACTCCGCTTTGCACTCGAACCAAAGCCCAATGAACCACGCGGCGATATCTTCTTGGCCACCGTCGGTCACGCGCTCGCATTCATTTCGACCCTCGACGATCCCGATATGGTGGGAGTGAACCCTGAGGTCGCCCACGAAACAATGGCAGGGCTCAACTTCTTGCATGGAGTTGCACAAGCATGGGAAATGGGGAAGCTGTTCCACATCGACCTCAATGATCAAGTCGTCGGTCGCTATGACCAAGACTTCCGCTTCGGTTCGTCCAACATCAAGGGTGCCTTCCATCTGGTCAAATTCCTCGAAGATGTCGGTTACAACGGCAGCAAACACTTCGATGCCCACGCATTCCGTACCGACAATTACGACGGCGTCAAAGCCTTCGCCAAAGGCTGCATGCGCACCTACCTCATACTGAAGGAAAAAGCCGCCCGCTGGAATAGCGACAAAGAAATCCAGGCACTCGTGCAGCAGGTCAATAGCATTGCCCCCGGGCTCCCTGCTTGGCAAGGCGGATTCAGCAAAGACAAAGCCGCCTTGTTGACCAACCACTCCTTCGACCGGGCTGCCATTGCAAGCAAAGGTCAGCCTTACGAACAGCTCGACCAACTCACCATGGAAGTCATCATGGGAGTCCGCTGACCCTCGCACACGACGATTCGCAACTGGGGGGTGAGGCATACCTCACCCCTTTTGTCTATCAAAGGCCATCAGTATGCCGCTTTTTCTCGGACTCGACATCGGCACATCCGGTGCCAAAGCCATCATTTGTGATGGCGATGGCGTCATTATTGCCAGCGCACTCGCAGAATACCCGATTGCATCACCGCACCCATTGTGGAGCGAACAACATCCCGCAGACTGGTGGCATGGCGCACAGACTGCCATCAGCACCGTTGTTGCTCAGGTCGATGCAGCGCAGATCCGCGGCATTGGTCTGACCGGTCAGATGCATGGCGCAGTGTTTTTGGACGACGCAAACACCGTCATTCGACCTGCCCTCCTTTGGAACGACCAACGTACCGCTGCAGAATGCGCCGAGATTACCCAAACAGTCGGCGCTGATCGACTCCTGGCCATCGCGGGTAATCCCGCATTGACGGGATTCCAGGCCCCCAAAATCCTCTGGGTACGCAACCACGAACCACAAAACTACGCGCGCATTGCGCACATCGTCCTCCCCAAAGACTACATTCGCTTCCTGCTCAGTGACATCTATGCCGCCGATGTCGCCGATGGTGCTGGCACTCTGCTCATGGATATCACTGCCCGTGACTATTCTGCCGAAATCCTCAACGCGCTCGCCATTCCTCGCCACTGGTTACCAAAGCTCGCCGAAGGGCCAGCAATAACGGGCGAACTCACTCCGGCGGCGGCAGCCCTGCTTGGCTTGCGCGCCGGTATTCCCATCGTCGCTGGCGGGGGTGACAATGCCGCTGCTGCAATCGGCACAGGCATCGTCAAAACAGGGGTTGTCAACAGCAGCATCGGCACGAGCGGGGTCGTTTTTGCACACAGCGACCGCATCGCCCTCGACCCAAAAGGTCGACTGCACACCTTCTGCCACTCCGTACCCGGCGCGTGGCACATGATGGCGGTCACCCTGTCGGCTGGCGGCTCATTCGCATGGTTCCGCAACATGCTGCGCCAAATGGGGAATCATGCACTCAGCTATGACGACCTCGTCGCAGTCGCAGCCCCAACGCCAGTAGGCGCTGAAGGTTTGCTATTTTTACCGTATCTCAGCGGTGAACGTACCCCGCACCTCGATCCCCTCGCGCGTGGCGGATTCATTGGGTTAACCAGTCGTCACACGGTCGGGCATATGGCCCGCGCAGTCCTCGAAGGGGTGACCTACTCCCTCCGTGACGGCATCAACATTATGCATACCCTCGGGGTGCCCACTACCGACATCCGGGCGACGGGCGGCGGTGGCAAATCTGCCTTTTGGTGTCAGCTCCAAGCCGATATCTACGCAGCCCCCGTCTCGACCCTGGCCGCCGAAGAAGGCCCAGCGTACGGGGCAGCGCTCCTGGCAGGTGTGGGCACAGGCTACTTCCGTGACGTCGACGACGCCGTGCAGCGGTGTGTGCGCGTCGCCGCAACCTTCCACCCCAATCCCCACGCTGTCGCAAAACACAACGATACCTACGCAGTCTATCGTGAGCTC
The DNA here is from genome assembly GCA_945881915.1 of Thermoflexus hugenholtzii JAD2. Taxonomy (GTDB): domain Bacteria; phylum Chloroflexota; class Chloroflexia; order Chloroflexales; family Roseiflexaceae; genus UBA965. The sequence continues at coordinate 40,482 of CAMCVW010000031.1, forward strand.
TATGGCCACCTCGCCTCTGATATGCACGCATTAGCACGGCTGTAGTCCGTCCGAATTCTTGCGGAGTGACCATGGTCACTCCGCATTGTTGTGTAGCTTCTTCACTCCGTCTGATGTCTGTTCTTGACAAAAATCCTTATTTCTTTATACTCATATTAAATTAGTCTAGTCTAAATTACACATTAGGAGTGACAAAAAATCTACAGCACATTCCTGACGGCATCCAACCACCCGATAGCGGATGGCGTTTTGCACGTCTCAGTCCTTCCCTGCCAGAGGTATTTGCAACGGTACGGATCGATCCGAACTGGGGATTCTGGCGTAGGATGCTCGCCTTTACCGGTCCCGGATTGCTCATTGCAGTCAGCTATATGGACCCAGGGAACTGGGCTACCGACATCGCCGGCGGTGCGCAGTTTGGCTACCTCTTGTTGTCCGTCATTTTGCTCTCCAACATCATGGCAATGGTGCTCCAGCACCTGTCGGTCAAGTTGGGGGTGGCGACCGGCCGTGACCTCGCACAGGCATGCCGTGACCACTACTCACGACCGGTGTCATTGGCGTTGTGGATTCTGTGCGAAATCTCGATTGCCGCGTGTGACCTTGCCGAGATTATTGGTGCGGCAATTGCGCTCAATCTGCTCTTCGGCATTCCACTCGTCGTGGGTGTGTTCTTCACCGCTGTCGATGTCTTCATTGTGCTCTTTCTGCAACAACGCGGCTTTCGGATTATCGAATCAATCGTCGGCGGTCTGATTGGGATTATCTTCTTGTGTTTTCTGTACGAAATGATTATCTCGCAGCCTGCACTTGCATCTGTGCTCGGTGGTCTCATCCCGCCCCCCGAAATCGTGCAGAATCCGAACGCACTCTACATTGCCATTGGGATCCTCGGGGCCACGGTGATGCCAAACAATCTCTACCTCCATTCCAGCATCGTACAGACCCGCGCATACGAGCGCAACGAGTCTGGCAAATCGATGGCGATACGCTTTGCGACCATTGATTCAACGGTTTCATTGGCGTTTGCATTCTTCATCAATGCAGCAATTTGATTCTGGCAGCGGCGACGTTCCACGGCACCGAATATGCAAATGTTGCAGATATTGCAGATGCCCACCGCTTGCTTACGCCACTATTGGGTGCATCGTTTGCAAGTATTGCCTTTGCAATCGCCCTGCTCGCTTCGGGCCAGAGTTCGACGCTGACCGGTACGCTGGCAGGTCAAATCGTGATGGAAGGGTTCCTCAATTTACGCTATCGGCATGGTTGCGCCGTTTGATTACGCGTCTGATTGCGATTATTCCGGCGGTCATCGTCACATCACTCTACGGCGAGCGTGGAACGGGACAACTGCTGGTTTTCTCACAAGTAATCTTGTCTATGCAGCTCAGTTTTGCGGTCGTACCGCTAGTGATGTTTACCAACGACGCCCTCAAAATGGGCAAATTCGTCAATCCCCGTTGGCTCTCTATCCTCGCCTGGACCATTGCAGTCGTCATCATGACGCTCAATATCTACCTCATTGTGACGTTTTTCTTCAGTTAAGTAGCCATAGTTTTATAAAAAAACACCCCACCGGGCTGGTCACAAGGACTAGCCCGGTGTTTGCATTATCTGCGCCACTGCGCGGGCAGTGTGGCGCGCTACCGCTGCCATGCAGGCAATTGCAGCTTAAAGATTCGTCGGTTCTGCGCCTATCCGTCTGTGTGTTCGTCACGGAGCACTGCTGCGCGTACCAGCGCGAAAAAGGTCGCAGGATCATCGTCATGCCTGTTGTGTTCGACATTGGCAATCACAGTGATGCGCAACACCGGCAGCCCCGCGAGCAGCGCTCCCTGCTCCCTGCTCCCTGCTCCCTGCTCCCTGCTCCCTGCTCCCTGCTCCCTGCTCCCTGCTCCCTGCTCCCTGCTCCCTGCTCCCTGCTCCCTGCTCCCTGCTCCCTGCTCCCTGCTCCCTGCTCCC